>JAMPFJ010000021.1 GCA_023664535.1 Bacteroidales bacterium | reverse complement strand
TGGGAGAAAGGAGAATAATCCATATCCTCGAAGGAGGATAATTGGATTATACGTATTTTATGGAAACACTGGAATGTATCAACACCAGAAGAAGCATCAGAAAATTTAAGGATACACCGGTAGCGCACGAAACGGTAAATGCGATTATTGCCGCTGCCGCTATGGCGCCATCCTGGAAAAACACCCAGATTAGCCGTTACCATATTGTGGAAAACCGGGAACTTCTTAACCATATCGCCGATAGCGGCGTAATGGATTTTGAGTATAATCAGAAAACCATTCGGCGCGCCCCACAGCTTGTCATCGTCAGCATGATGGAAAAACGCAGCGGATATGAACGTGACGGCAGCTTCTCCACCTCCAAAGGGGACCGCTGGGAAATGTTTGACGCAGGAATCGCATCCCAGACATTTTGCCTTGCCGCCCATGATTTAGGAGTAGGAACGGTTATTCTCGGTATTTTTGACGAAGAGAAAATTGCCGAGGCAGTCCGCCTGCCGGAGGGACAAAAGGTTGCAGCCCTGATTGCCATGGGTTATCCCGACCAGGAATGTGAGGCACCGAAAAGAAAGAGTGTGGAAGAACTGGTGCAATATCTGTAGGCAGATACTTTTCACCGGAAGCAAAAAAGCGGGTACAGGGATTCAGTCTTTCATGGCTGTCACCCGGTATCCGCCTGTCTTTTCATTTTCTACAAATTCTCCTTTACCTGCTTATAAATCCCCTCTGCATCCAGTCCGTACTTATGCAGCAGCTCCATTGCCGGACCGGACTCACCAAATTCATCCTGTATTCCAATCCGGTAAACCGGTGCAGGCGCGTGTTCACAGAGCACTTCACAAACCGCCGAGCCAAGTCCGCCGATAACGGAATGCTCCTCTGCGGTAAAGATTTTCTTCGTCTCCTTTGCCGCCTTAATCAAAATATCCCTGTCTATCGGCTTAATCGTATGGATATTGATTACCCTTGCATCAACGCCGTCCTCCGCCAGCTTATCCGCAGCCTCCAGCGCAAAGCCCGTCTCCAGTCCGGTTGCCACAATCGTAACATCCTTTCCTTCCCGCACAGTCACGCCCTTACCAAGCTCAAAGCGGTATTCCGGCTTATCATTAATCACCGGCGCCGCAAGACGTCCGAACCGCAGATAGACCGGACCCTCATATTCATATGCCGCCCTCACCGCCGCACGCGCCTCCACATCATCGGAGGGATTGATAATCACCATATTCGGAATGGTACGCATTAACGCAATATCCTCATTGCACTGATGCGTCGCCCCGTCTTCACCGACGGAAATACCCGCATGGGTAGCTCCAATCTTTACATTTAATTTCGGGTAACCTATGCTATTGCGCACCTGTTCAAAAGCGCGTCCCGCCGCAAACATCGCAAAGCTTGATGCGAATGGGATTTTTCCGGTCAATGACAGTCCCGCCGCAACCCCCATCATGTTGCTCTCTGCAATTCCGCAGTCAATATGTCTTTCCGGAAATTCTTTTTTAAAAATTGCCGTTTTGGTTGCCGCCGCAAGGTCCGCATCCAATACGATTAAATCCTCATGCTCTTTGCCAAGCTCTACCAATGCATTACCGTAGCTTTCTCTTGTGGCAATCTTCTTTATTTCTGACATAATGCTTCACCTACCTTCTCCAAATCTGCCATTGCAGCCGCATACTGCTCGTCATTCGGTGCCGCACCATGCCACGATGCCTGATTTTCCATAAAGGAAACGTCCTTGCCCTTGACGGTCTTTGCAATAATTGCCGTGGGCATTCCTTTTGTTTCTCTTGCTTCCTTAAATGCCGCATCTATCGCCTCAAAATCATGTCCGTCAATGGTAATCACATGAAAATGAAACGCCTCAAACTTCTCGGCAATGGGATAAGGCGAACATACCTCTGCCACGCTCCCGTCAATCTGCAAATCGTTATTATCCACAATCACGACTAAGTTATCTAATTTGCGGTGTCCGGCAAACATCGCCGCCTCCCAGACCTGCCCCTCCTGAATCTCTCCGTCCCCTAAAAGGGTATATATGCGGTAAGCCGCCCCGGAAAGCTTTGCGGAAAGCGCCATCCCTGCTGCAACGGAAATACCCTGTCCCAGAGAGCCTGCCGACATATCCACCCCCGGCGTTCCTTTCATATCCGGGTGTCCCTGAAGCATTTCCCCTGTTTTCCGAAGCTTTAACAGCTCCTCTTCCGGAAAATATCCCTTCATGGCTAATGCGCCATAAAGCGCCGGCGCCACATGTCCCTTCGACAGGACAAAACGGTCCCTGTCAGCCTTTTCGGGGTTTTTCGCATCAACATTCATTTCCTCAAAATACAGATACGCAACAATGTCTGCCGCAGATAAAGAACCGCCCGGGTGACCGCTCTTCGCAGCATGTAAGGAAGCAATAATGTGCTTTCTTAATTGGTTTGCGCACTTCTGAAGTTCTAACTTATTCATGATAATCTCCTCACTGTTACCGATGTGTGTACATCATGTTAACTGTTCCCTTTTCTCAAAAAAGAAACGCTTCCTGCCGAATGAGGCACGGATGTTACGCCACGCTTTCCGGCAGACCAGCCAACTATTATTGTATAAGTATACAGAAAAAAAGCAAGCTTTTTTTTCAAAAACCTGCTTTTTTTCCAAAGTCCTAGTAATTTTCGGCCCGTAATTTGAAATAACTCTGCGGATGGGCACATACCGGACAAACCTCCGGCGCTTCCTTACCGATATGAATGTGTCCACAGTTTGCGCATTCCCAAATCATGTCGCCATCTCTTGAAAATACAAGACCTCCTTCCACATTTTCCAGCAGCTTCCTGTATCTCTCCTCATGCGCCTTTTCAATTTCTCCAACCATCTCAAAGGACTTTGCGATATCCTCAAACCCTTCTTCTCTTGCCGTTGCCGCAAACCGCTTATACATATCCGTCCATTCATCATTCTCGCCCGCTGCCGCATCCTTTAAATTGGTAACGGTATCCGGTACTGCACCGTCATGGAGAAGCTTGAACCACATTTTTGCATGTTCCTTCTCATTGTTCGCCGTCTCTAAAAAAAT
This sequence comes from Bacteroidales bacterium, assembly GCA_023664535.1. Classification (GTDB taxonomy): domain Bacteria; phylum Bacillota; class Clostridia; order Lachnospirales; family Lachnospiraceae; genus CAG-590. The sequence goes on along the minus strand of JAMPFJ010000021.1, from coordinate 51,535 downwards.
ATCGGCTATCTGGTTATACCCGTCCTTTTTTGCCTTACTTGCGTAATAGGTATACTTGTTACGCGCCTGTGACTCCCCGGCAAATGCCGCCATTAAATTTGCTTCTGTCTTTGTTCCCTTTAACTCTGCCATATTTTTCCTCCTTTTTATTTACACACCTTGTTTAACAAAGCGCCTGCTCCCTATCTTTTTCAAAAAACAGGAATAATTCCTGTTTTATTATAGCATAGTTTCTCTTTTCTGCAAGCAAAATAATTTGTCCCCCTCCCGAAAATCCCGAATACAGAAATCTACCATCCCACTCTCCTCCAACAGCTTCCGGCTGCTGTCTCCATACACTCCGATAATTTTTCCTGCCCCCGCCCCGAATGCGGCAGTCACACCGGAAACCGCATCCTCAAATACCACGCAGTCCTCCGGCTTTGCCGAAAGCCGTTCCATCGCCCGAAGATAAATATCCGGATTGGGTTTTCCTTTTAACGTTGCATCGTCATAAACCACCTGGTTTGAATCAAACCATCTCTCCAGAGAAAAATAATCAAAATAAAAATTCACATTGGCAAGATTTGCCGCCGTGGCGATTGTCATCGGAATCCCCTGCTCCTTTGCCCAATCCAAAAAATCCGGCAGCCCCTCTGTCAGATGGAATCTATCCGCATTTTCCAGACAAAGCTTCCGGTAATACTCCTCTTTCTCCTCGGAATATGTGATGACCTCTTCTTTCGTCAGCTTTCCCTTTCCCAGAAAGTGCTCCAGAATCATTGAAGAGGTTTTTCCGTGTACATGCCGTTTAAACTCCTCCTCCGATACTCTCCTGTGACAAAGCTCCTCCACATAATGACGCCATGCCGTCTCATGCATATAGGAATCCATTACCATCGTTCCGTTAAAATCAAATATAAATGCCTGCATTTTCCGCATTCCTCCAAATCCGCGTCCGGTAATCCAGCGGATATTTTCGCCCGTTTCTGGAAAAAGGAAGAATATAAACGAAAGAGGCGCTTAATGCGCCCCCTTCTTTTCCCTCTACAGATACGTCTTTAATTTCTCCACCATATCTAACTTCTCCCAGGGCAAATCCAAATCCGTTCGTCCGAAATGACCGTATGCCGCCGTCTGTTTGTAAATCGGACGACGAAGGTCTAGCATCTTAATAATCCCTGCCGGACGCAAATCAAAATTCTCCCGGACAATTTCCACCAGCTTAAGCTCATCAAGCTTTCCGGTTCCAAAAGTGTCTACGCGGACAGAGGTAGGCTTTGCCACTCCGATGGCATAGGAAAGCTGAATCTCACATTTATCCGCAAGACCGGCGGCAACAATATTCTTTGCCACATATCTTGCCGCATAAGCAGCAGAACGGTCAACCTTCGTACAGTCCTTACCGGAAAATGCCCCGCCGCCGTGACGGGCATAACCGCCATAGGTATCTACGATAATCTTCCGCCCGGTGAGCCCGGAATCTCCGTTAGGTCCGCCAATGACAAACCGCCCGGTAGGATTGATAAAGAATTTGGTCTCGGCATCTACCATATCCGCCGGAAGAACCGCATCAAATACATATTTTTTGATATCCTCATGAATCTGCTCCTGGCTGACCTCGTCATCATGCTGGGTAGACAGAACAACCGCTTCAAGACGGATTGGCTTTCCCTGTTCATCATATTCCACAGACACCTGTGTTTTTCCGTCGGGTCTTAAATAGGGCAGCGTTTTATTCTTGCGCACCTCGGTAAGCCGCCTTGCCAGCTTATGTGCCAGACTGACAGGATACGGCATATATTCCTCCGTCTCATTGGTGGCATAGCCAAACATCATTCCCTGGTCGCCTGCGCCGATTGCCTCGATATCCGCATCACTCATCTGGTTTTCCTTTGCCTCCAGCGCCTTATCCACGCCCATTGCAATATCGCCGGATTGCTCGTCAATGGCGGTAATTACCCCGCAGGTGTTACAGTCAAAACCGTATACCGCATTATCATATCCAATCTCACGAATGGTCTCCCGGACAATTTTCTGCATATCCACGTATGCCGTCGTGGAAATCTCTCCCATTACCAGCACTAAACCGGTGGTAATCGCCGTCTCGCATGCCACCCGGCTGTTGGGGTCCTGCGCCATCAACGCATCCAGTACCGCATCTGAAATCTGGTCACAAATCTTGTCAGGATGTCCCTCAGTTACGGACTCTGACGTAAATAACAATTTCTCCATTAGCCCATTTCCTCCTTGGAATATATTTTGCATTGCAAAAAGAAAGCCTCCAAATCCGAGGATTTGAAGGCTTGCATCTCCTGTATTCAAATCCTCTTATTGCTCGACACGTCTTACGCTCGCTTCAGGCCGGCACCTTCCGGTTTTCGGGGTTGCCGTGGCTTCTTAGTCCCTTATGACTCCACCACTCTGAATAAGAGAAATTTCTTTTGCAATTTTTATAACTGTCTGGCTAAACAGTTATTTTGGCTTTATCATACTCCTAATACACTGATTGGTCAAGAGCAGATTTATGTTTTTTTAGATTTGCGTGTTTATTCCATCACCAGCTCCTTTACCTCTACTCTTCTTCGTCAATACTCCGGGCTTAAATTACTCCTTTAAAATTACCAGTTTATCTCCCGGGGCAATGGCATCCGTTTCCAGCTCATTGATTTGTTTAATTCGGTCCACCGTAGTATAAAATGCCTTGGCAATGCTCCACAGCGTATCATCCCTTTTCACGATGTAGCCCACGATACCGGGAAGGGATTTTTTGCGCTCCTGATTAATCGGCGCCGCCTCCATATTCAGTACGGCTCTGGCATGTTCATTGGTGAAGGCAAGCACCTCCAGCGATACCTCCGCCTTAATTTCTATCTGGCTGTCACTAAGCAGCATGGCGGTAATCTGGTCTAAAAACGGAACAATGGAATAGGTCACATCCTCCCGCATTCCCGGAATTTCAATCTCGTAGGAAAAAGGAAGGTCGAAGGTGGACGAAGACAACGCCCCGTTTTCTTCTTTGTTCAGGTAAGTAACCTGCGTACCCACCACGCCTTCCACTACGATTCCCCTTGCCGAACGCTCCGTTTCGTCAATGGATACCGAGCCCTCCACGTTGCAAATCTGCAAAACAGACTGCTGCTTCGGCATGGCTACCGTGTCGGAAACCCTGGTTTTTGCACAGTTGCGCAGCAGCAAATGCTGTACGGTAAAATCCTTCCATTCCGGATTGATTTCCATATCCGTGGAATACGCATCTTTTACCATCTGCAGTTCTTCATTTCCATAGAGCTTAATTTCTACCGTAAACTCCGCCGCCAGGTCAATTAAACGGTCCTCGCCCTTTTCGTCCGGCACTACCGTAATATGATACTGGTCAAGACTGAGAAAGCTGCCGGAAATCATATCTTCACTGCATATACTCTCTTCCAGCTTCTGCTCAAAGGGTACTTCCATGGTAAAATACTGAATCGGCATCCCTTCCTCCTCAGCAGTATAAACCAGAAAGACATTTAAATTTCCGCTTACCAGCAAATAGCCGTCTGCGGGTTTAATCTGAATCCGGGTTACCGACATACTCTTCCAGATAACCTGATAAATGTTCGGTTTATTTGCGGGAATTTCCACCTGCTCCTGCACCTGCATATTCTGCTGGTTTTGCAGCTTAAGACTCATCATGGAGAGCCGCTCATCCAGCACCTTTGTATTATCGCCCGCTTCAATATCGGTTACTGCCTGAAAGGTTTCATTTTCTTTTACCTGATAATCAATGCCAATCAACGCCTTCAAACTGATTTTTCGGGAATGCAGCATCGTAACCGTCAAATCATTCAGACTTGCATGCACCTCTATGTAATCCGTCTCACTTGTACCGTCCGCATTGATATATTCCACAAATGGGACTTTTCCGTTCAGGCTGTCAAAAACATTTCCCTCCTTATCCGCACAATAAAGAATCTGGTAATTCAGCGTACCCTTAACCTGAAATCTGGAGGTCTGCGCCTGGGTTTCCTCAATTACCACATTTCCCTTTACCAGAATCAGCCGCTCCATATCCAGCAGATTTTCCGGAATATTTATCGTGTCATCTATTGTAAACTGCATTGCATTTTTTACCTTCCATGTAAAATTGCGTATCTCCCGTTTAATAAATTCCATACTTCCTCCTCTATATATGATGGTTTTGCTTCCTATCCACCATTATATGCGCCGCTTCCCTCCTTTATTACAAGAATCTGACCTCCACATCATAAAGCTCGCATTTTACGGCAATCCACGGATAAGTTACCAGATTATCCTCCAGCGTCGTGGCATCCGTGGCGGTCATTTCCGTATCCACAAAAATTGCATTCTTTGTAAGGTAAAGCTCCTTTAATACCACATTTAAGTCCGTGCGGTCCTGCGCACCGTATCCCACTACAATATAGAGATAGTCCTTTGTCCGGTACGTCAGCTTAAAGGGCTCCTTCTTTTTCTCGTCAATCAAATCCACCAGCTTATCCGGAAGCCTGCTTTCATCGCATACAGTATAGTCCAAATCCTTAATTTTCTCTTCATTGGTTTCCTCCATTTTACAACCCGCAAGAATTGCCAGCAAAAAAACACCGGTCATGATACAGACAAAAATACGCCTGGTTCGTTTCATATCGGAAGTACCTCCCTGACAAAAAACTTTTAGCTATACCATATATATTTCCTTTCGACGAAAAAAATGCAGTCCCCTTTGCCGGTAAACTGCATTTTTTCACACACATTTATAAAATTATGGCATAGTGCTTTGCCAATCTTATCCTATGCCAGAACCTTTTACTTGAACTGGTGCGCCCCCAGCTGAAATCTTGCATTGGGAATGTACCGCGAAAAGAACAGGTAACTGCCCATCTCAACATTTCCTCCCGATACCGCCACGGTGGTAGACCCCATCAGCGCTTCTCTCGCCGCCAGCATACAACTTGCCATGTCCCCCTGCATATACCCGGTAGCCCACTGGCTGTCAAAAATGGCAAGCGCTTTGTTCAGGCTTCCGTTCCGCACCGGTGAAAACTGCCCCCTCTGATAAATCACCTCAGTTACACTATTAGGAAACTGATAATCCCGGACACGGTTCATCACCACAATACCCACAGCCTTCTGTCCTGCATAGCCCTCTCCTCTTGCTTCACAATAAATAATGCTTGTCAGATAGCGGACATCCACATCCGTAAAATTGAACTGCGGTGCCGGCGTCGTATTTTTTTTGGTGGTCTTCTTTTTTGTTGTTTTCTTTGCTGTTGCTTTCTTCTTTGTTGTTCCGGTTGTTTTCTTTTTCGTATTCTTCTTTACCGTAGTTTTTTTACTCTTCTTCGCCGCCGCTTTTTTCGCCGTGGTTTTGCTCTTAGTGGTTTCCTTTTTCTTTGTCACGGCTGTTTTCTTCTTGGATGTTGTCTTCTTTACTGTACTCTCCGTATTTTTCTTCGCTGACAATGCGATTTCTTTATCCGTCGTAGTAGCCTTGGTTGTAGCAGCTGCCTCACAAGTCACACTTAAGATTATGCACAATGCCAGTCCAGCTACAATTACAGATACTAAATTTCTTAACTTCATAGCCTGTTTTGATTCAATATAGAATCTTTTTCTCCTTTACTTCATTTTGTTACAAAAAACTTTACAAATAAAATCTTATCCGAAATTTATTCGTAACAATTTTGTAACAATTATCGCACAACATTTCTGTTATGTCAACTGTTTTTTTATCGTTATGTTAACTGTTTTCCAGTTTTTTCCAATCATTCGCCGGATTTTTACAGGGTACTGCTGCCTATTTTGTCGAAAATATTACAAATTTGTTACATATTCCCAATCACTTTTTCCTGCCTGCTCCACATCCGTACCTTAAGCTGAATACCTAAACATTTTCCCCTGTAAACTACTTTGGCAAAAACAAGGGAAAAGAACAAATCTTTTTCGACATTATGTTATACTTGAAATACCGCTGAAAAAAAGATAAAATAAGAACAGTACCGATTCATGTTTGGCATATTATTCCATCATGCATTTGTTAAACCCATTTTGAAGGAGGCATTTTATGAATTTTGAACATCAGGCAATGCGGATTCATTCCCACTACAACAATAACATTACCATTTGGGTCTATCCGGGACATTTTGCAACTAACCATTCCCATATCACACATTATATTGATATGTCGATTTTGAAGACCAGACAGAGCATGGCAAAAGCCGCCGCTAAATCCATAGCCGGTGAATATATGAGCAACACCGTTGTCGATACAATTATCTGTATGGACGGAACAGAGGTTATCGGCTCTTATCTTGCTGAGGAGCTGACACATTCCGGCATTATGTCCATGAACCAGCATAAAACGTTATATATTGTTACTCCGGAATTTAATTCTGTTGGACAGATGATTTTCCGGGATAATCTCCAACCGATGATTAAAGGCAAGCACGTTCTCCTCTTACTGGCGTCCGCAACCACCGGTCGTACCATTGAGCGGAGCCTTGAGTGTATCTCCTATTACGGCGGCATTATGGCAGGTATTTCCGCTATCTTTTCCGCAAATGAGGTTATTGCCGGACAACAGATTCATACCCTGTTTAAATCCTCCGACATTCCGGAATACAGTACCTATGCGCATAACCACTGCCCGTACTGTCAGTCCGGGAAAAAAATAGAGGCTATTGTAAACAGCTACGGTTATTCCAAGCTGTAAGATAAACGGTTCCGCCAAAAAAGGACTGCCCGCACGAAGAAAACGTTTCTCTTTGCCATATAGCAGCAACAAAGATACGCGAAAGTTAAGCAACGCGTTGTAGCGTTCTTTGTTGCTGCTATATGGCAAAATAAGACATTCGCCTTTCGTGCGGGCAGCCCCTTTTGGTTAACCGCTTTCTTATACGTACATCATCCAGTAAACAATCTCGCCTAAAAATACAGCTGTTGCGATTAAACTGATTAAACAAATACATGCATCTCCAATAATCTGTTTCATTCGTTTCATCAAATCACCCTGTCCTTTCCTATCCTTCGCCGCTCTCAAGTTCCCGTCAGCCTGCTGACCGGTTTTCTTTTTGCTAAATCAAGGATAGCACTGCGGGTTGACAAACCATGTCACAATCCGAAACTTTTTTCCCAATTTTTTTTAATTTATTTTACAAATTCCGCAAAAACAGACGCTAGTACGATGAATTTACCATCGGAATTCCCATTTTTACATAGGTTTTATCCTCCTGCTCATCATAACTCATCACCATCTGGATATTTACCTTTTTGTCCTGCAGATTCAGGTAAGTATCCTCCAGACGGGTGTAACCATATACCGTATAAATCCCGTTTTCCTTAATCGTATCTACCTTCCTCGCCTTAGCCAGCTTGAAAATCTCTTCCACCATGTCTCCCTTATCCCCGGCAGTCACATTTCCCTTCTGCTCCATGGAAATTTCTATACTCACCTGCCCATCTACCCCTATTTCCTCATAAATCCGTTTCACCTTCTGGTAAAGCGACAACGCCTGTGCCGCCTTTTCCCTTGTCGAAATTTCCACAACAATATACTGCTCCGGCTCTCCCTGCTTCTGCTCCATGCTGATTACCTGTAATACCGTCGTCGCATACTTCCCCTCCTTGGTCAGTACGACCTTATCAAAACCATCTCCGTTTCCCGCAGAAAATACATATCCGTCAGTTATCCCCAGCTTATATGCCAGATTTTCCAGCATAGTCTTTCGTATTTTATCCGAAATCGTCATTGTCCCAAAATAGCCGTAACCCTTTATTGTTTCCTCAAGATTGGTATCGTCAGCCACAGCAAATGCCGGCACGGTCCGGGACATATTTCCCACTCTCTCCTGGTAGTTCACATACATTTGAATAGCAACTATACTCCATACCACAATCAAAAAACTGATTTTCACTTTTCTGCTCACCAAAAAATGCCCCCAATCCTTTTTTCTATAGGATTGACGGCATTTTCGATTTTATTCAGTTTAATTCATCGTCCCCTGTCTGTTTCTGACCGGTCTCTGCCGGAACCGGATGGGATTCTTCCATCCGAAACGCCGACGGAAAACCTGCATCTACCGCGCGGATTGCCATTTCCATGTCCTCCGCCCGCGGATTTTCCGGTATACCGGTACTGCCGTCTGCCGGCATCCGAAACGTCGTTTCCTCCGACGCCAAAATCCCTGCACCGCCTGCGGGTACGGCTTTTACCGCCGGCTCCCGCCGCAGGTTTTTATATACAACATAGGTGTCGCAAAGCATATCGTGAAACCCCTGCTTATTCTCCTGTATTGCCACTACCAAATAACCAATGTACAGCAATGAAGATAAAAATCTTCCCACCGTTTCCCGGTATAAAATATTGATAAACGTCCACTCTCCGGTTCCGGTAACCACCTCTAACCGCAACAGCATTTTTCCCGGCGTGGAATGGGTAAAGTAGGTCAGCAGGATGAAATAAGCGGCAGCCCCCACATATCCCAAAACATCAATAAACGAATACCGGAAAATAAAATTTGCAGTCAGAAACGAAGCCCCGCCTGATGCGGCAATGGAAAACGGAAATTTTACTATCCCGACTATGCAGGCGGCAAACAGACTGTCCACCACAAACGCAATAAACCGGACAAAAAAGCCGCCATAAATTCTATCTTCCATATGGTTCTGCATAATACATTGGCACCCCGCTTCCCAACCGATTCATCAAATCCACAAGTACCTCAGCCTCTGATTTTTCCCTGGCAGATGCTATTGAGCCAAAAATCTCGGAAAAATATCCCCCTGAACTCTTCGGCTCATAAAATTGCGTCACACCGCTTTGTTCCTTCACATAAGCGTCAAACTCCTCCGCCCCTTTAATTCCATCAATCAGTCCGTGCTCCAACGCCTGCTTCGCCGTATAAATCCGTCCGTCGGCAAGCTTCTTTACCTCTTCCACAGACATATCTCTTCCCTTTGCCACGATATCCACAAACTGCTCATAGTACTCGTCCACTACCGACTGGTAAATGGCTTTCTGCTCCCCGGTCATCGGTTTACCGGAGCTCCCCATATCTTTATTTTGAGCCGATACAATATTGACCTCTTTTATTCCCAGTTTCTCATAAAGCCCCGACATATCATAGGTGGAAATAATGACACCGATTGAGCCCGTAGTCGTTATCCGGTTTGCATACTGCTCATTCGCCGCAGAAGCAATGTACACTCCTCCGGAACAGCAGGTTCCCTCCATGTATGCCCAGATTGGACGCCCGGTCTTTTCCTTGTACTCCTCTAACTTTAAATAGAGTTCATCCGCCTCATACACCGTTCCCCCCGGTGTATCCAGCCGCAGAATAATCCCCTTATTTCCGGAGCTGTCCATAAGCTTATCTACATAATTCATCAACAGATTGTGGTCATACCCTGCCGTTGTCCCATAAAGCCCCGAAGTATCCGGCGAAGCCTGGATTGTTCCTTCAATCGGCACCACCGCAATAAAATCCTGGGCAACCGGCATATCCGCAAGGACACGGTAATTATTCCCATATAAACTGTTCATAACGCTGCTAAAGCCTTCTGTCTTCTGCTCGGACATTTTTGAAGACAGGGCGTTGGTAATTACACTGATTACTCCTGTCACAATAAAAATAACGGCGGCTACAATCAGCCAGGTCGTCTGTTTCTTATTCATTCTTTTCTACCGATTCCTCTCTTCGTTATAACGGACAATTTCCATGCTTCTTATATGGTCTGTGAATCTGCTTGGTTTTTAATACATCCAAAGCCGCCATAATTTTCTTCTTCGTTTCGTCCGGCCGGATTACCTCATCCACAAAACCACGTTTCGCCGCAATATACGGATTCAAAAATTTATCTTCATATTCCTCAATCATTTCCCTGCGTTTTGCCTCTTTATCTTCCGCTTCCTGAATCTGCTTTCGCCCAATAATATTGATTGCGCCCTCGGCGCCCATTACAGCAATTTCGGCAATAGGCCATGCATACACAATATCCGCTCCCATATGCTTGGAATTCATCGCAATATAAGCCCCACCGTATGCTTTCCGCATAATCAGGGAAATTTTCGGTACGGTTGCCTCGGAATAAGCATATAAAATCTTTGCTCCGTGGCGTATAATTCCGTTATGCTCCTGCTCAGAACCCGGTAAAAATGCCGGCACATCAATCAGAGAAACCAGCGGAATATTAAAACAGTCGCAAAACCGGATAAACCTTGCCATCTTATCCGATGCATCAATATCCAGCGAACCGCCTTTAAAATTCGCCTGATTACAGACAAACCCAACCGTGCTCCCTTCCATACGTCCAAAGCCCACTACCGCATTTTTTGCCCAATTCTTCTGCACCTCAAAAAAGCTTTCCCTGTCTATCATCGCATTGATTACATCATGAACATCATAGGATTTCTTTTTGTTGTCGGGTACAAGGTTAATCAGGTTCTTACACTGGTCCACACTCTTTCCGTTTTTCACCGGAAGCGGCGACTGATTATTGTCCGGCAGATAGGACAACAGCTCCCGCACTCCTCCCAGACAGTTTTTCTCGCTTTTATAAAGAAAATGCGCTACTCCGGAGGTTGCGGCATGAATCATTGCGCCTCCCAGCTCCTCAGCAGTCAATTCCTCACCGATTACTGTTTTTACCACCTGCGGACCGGTAATAAACATTTTACTGATTTCATCCACCACAAAAATGAAATCGCATATCGCCGGCGAGTAACAGGCTCCTCCGGAACAGGGACCTAAAATCACCGCAATCTGCGGTACAACACCGGATGCAATCGTATTGCGCTCAAAGATGCCGGAATAACCGCTTAATGAATCAATTCCCTCTTCAATTCTGGCACCGCCGCTGTCATTGATTGTCACAATGGGACATTTCATCTTCAGTGCCATATCCTGCATATGCACAATTTTACGGGAATGATATTCCCCGAGGCTTCCGCCAATCACGGTAAAATCCTCCGAGGATGCAAATACCGTTCTTCCGTTAACCTTTCCATAGCCGGTAACCACGCCGTCACCGGGAACCCTTTTTTTATCCAGTCCAAAGTCGTCAATTCTCGACTCCGCCAAATCATTGATTTCCACAAAGGTTCCTTCATCAAATAATATATCAAGTCGTTCTCTTGCTGTTAGCTTTCCCTTCTCATGCTGCTTATCAATAGCTGCCTGTCCGCCGCCCAGCTGCGCTTTATTGCGGCGGCTTTCCAAATCCTCTATTGCCTCGTTCCAATTCACAATACTTCCCTCCTCATACAAGTTGTTGATTTATCAACACTATACACCATTTACTTTTCAGTTTCAAGCAGTTTACTGATTATAGACGGAGGTTGTCTTTTGCCTGATTGCCTTTCACACCCGGCAAAAATTTACAAAGCGATTTTCTAGTCTACCCATATGTTTTCCTCTTGGTTTACGATATAAAACCCCTTTTCGTTCAATGTATTTTCCCGATTATATAGCAGCTCGGTATTGTCCATCTGACGGATTATGGCTCCCGCTTCCTGCGCAATACAATGCATCGCCGCCGTATCCCATTCACAGGTCAGCCCAAAACGATAATAAACATCCGCCTGTCCTTCTGCTACCAGACATCCCTTTAATGAGCTCCCGGCAGAAATCGTCTCTGCAATCTGCTCCTTATGCTCCGCAATCAGATTCGCTTCCTTCTCGGTGGAATGCGATTTACTTCCCACCCATATCAGCTTATCCTGTTTATCCGTCACCTGCAGTCTGGTGATGTTTCCGGTGATACCGTCCTGCTTCCATGCACCCGACACAGCAGAAGCATAGTATAAATCTTTCGTTACCGGAACATAAATTACTCCGACAATCGGTCTTTGCCGGTATACCAGTGCAATATTTACGGTAAACTGGCCGTTGCGCTTGACAAACTCCTTTGTTCCGTCTAAAGGGTCTACAATAAAACAATACTCCTTTTCTCTCCTGCTCCTGTCATCCTTTACCTCCTCCGACAAAATTGCACATTCCGGAAAGCGCTCTGCCAGTCCTTCTACAATCAGTGCATTTGCCTTTCTATCCGCCATAGTCAGCGGTGAATCGTCTTCCTTATAGTCCACAGCAAAATCCGTTTCATAAATATCCATAATCACGTTTCCTGCACGCAGGGCTAAATCCTTTAATACATCCAATACCTCGTTTTGCTCCATTCGCCATTTCCTTCCTTATCCGTTTTTCGCACATTGCAGTACTCTTCTGATTGTAGCAAAGTAGCTATATTATTTCCAGTATTTTATTACAGCAAACTTAATTCATATAAAAAATACGCTGCCATACCCTTCTCATCCACTAAAGAGAAACGCACGCAGCGCAAAAGTTTATTAAAATCTGGATGACAAGATTTGAACTTGCGACCTCTACATCCCTAATGTAGCGCTCTACCAAGCTGAGCCACATCCAGACGGTTTAATACCGATTGGTAGTCTATTCCATATTTACACATTTGTCAATAGTTTATTGAATAAAAATATAGCAAAATATGGATTATGCTATCCCAAAATCAGATTTTGCCATGTAAGCGTCCATATATCTGCTCTACGTCATACTGCGGCGAAAACAACTCCGCCACCTCCACAATAGTGCGAATTTTATCTACGTCCTCCTCTAACGCATCTGCTATCTCCTCTATACTCAATTTACGCACAAGCTTTTTACAAACCTGCCGGATTAAATACCGGTTGGCACCTTCTTCCCTGCCCTCTTCCCTTCCTTCTTCTCTGCCGGCTTTCCTCTCTTCTCTTCTGGCATCTTCCATAAAAATCTCCAACGTCATATATTCCCGCCTCCATTCCGGACTTGCCTTCACTTTGCAAACCTCTTCCTGCAATGCGTTCGCAAAGGAACCCTTTGGTTCCAATCCATTAAAAAAATCCATCAGCTGCTGAAACTCTTCGTCAATATCATCCATCGTCCCCACCGTATTGACAAATATCTTCTCAGTCCCGTCACCCAGCGCCAAAGAAGTATCTGCCGTACAGCGGTTTTCAAATGGATAAATATGCCTTCCTTTTCCAAACGGGTCGAAGGTACAGACAAAAATAATAATGCTTCTGTTCAGTTCTCCATACAGCCGCCCCTTTTCCAGTAAGTCCAAATCAATTAAATCCTGGTAATACCGTGTTCTTTTAATCAAATAATCCCGGCTGGTTGCCTGCATTTCCAGATTATATACCGTGTGTTCTTCGTCCTCAAGCCAAACATCCAAACGAATACTCTTTGCATCATAACGAATATCAATCGTTTTTTCGTATTCCGGAAATGTAATTTCCTTAATCTTCACCCCCATAATCATCTCCAGAAAATGCTTACAAAGCGTCTTGTTCCGCATTACCTTGCTAAACATAAAGTTATCCGTTATCGTTAGTTCATCAAAGCTTTTTCTTAACATAACTTTTCCTCCTTTTATTATACTCAATTCATTATAGTAAATCAATCAAAACAGGTTACGTCTTGTTATATTTATTCCGTTTATACGTATTTTAGGGCATTTACGCTTTTTTGTCAATCGTTTTTTCTTTTAACAAAAATCCGGCAAAAATTTTATAACTCTATATTCCTCATCCGGCTGAATTATGTTATACTTAGCCTATCTCAATGAGATTTGGTTTTCAATTTAAACCCGGAGGTTCCTATGGAAAAATTAATCAGTATTATTATTCCCTGCTACAATGTAGAACAATATCTGGACAGATGCTTTGACAGTCTGAAAAAGCAAACCCTTGGCTTTGAACGGATGGAGCTCATCTTTATCAATGATGCCTCCACGGATGGTACATTGGATAAGCTTACCGCCTTGGAAACGCAGTATCCGGATAATATTATCGTGATTAATTTTACCGAAAACCGCCGTCAGGGTGCAGCAAGAAATGTGGCGCTGGAATATGCCTCCGCACCATATATCGGTTACGTGGATTCCGATGACTGGGTAGAGCTTTCCATGTTTGAAAAAATGGTTTCCGCCATTGAAAAATATGACTGTGATTTCGTGGAATGCCGCTGGGATTTGGCAAGGGACGAGAAGCACAAAACCCCGGTAAAGAAGCTGGGCAGACCGGGATTCCTGGATTTAACCAAACCCGAAGTCAAGCAGAAATTTATCGGCGTTCAAATCGGGCTCACCGCACTGTGGAATAAAGTCTTTAAGAAATCTTTCCTCGTGGAAAACGACATATTCTGTCCGGAGCAGATTCGCTATGAAGATATTTTCTTCTGTTATCTGGCATTTTTATATGCAAAATCCTACTATCGGATTGACGAGGCGTTATATCATTATTTTGTCAATCCCACAGGCACCGTACAGCGCCGCAGCCAGGAATATCAATTTGACAAAATGGATATCGCACTGGGCTTTTTGCAGACATGCCGGGAACGCGGACTGGCAAAGCAGGATAAAGAAGCCGTGGAATGGATGTTTTTAGAAAAATATTATGTTTATATGCTCTGGGAAATCTTTCAGGAATTTCCGGAGCGCTCCTACTCCTGTTACCTGCAAATGCAGAAAACCGTTCAGGAGCTGGTTCCCGACTATAAGACAAACCCGTACCGCGCCTGGGAAGAAAATGCGTTTGACCACGTCATGTTGAAGCTTTTGGATTATCCGCTGGACGAAGAAACTTTTTTGGATTTGCGGGATGAGATGCTGAAAAACTGGCTTCCTGCTTCATCCACCAAGAAGAAGCCGCTGACTATTTTATTTTGTAAATGGACAAGCATCTGCGAAACCGGCATTGACCATGGTCTGCAAAAGCTGGGGCATCATGTCGACTATATGACACGGTTATTTGAAAGCGTGGATTATGATAAAGGCTATCTTGATGAATTGGTTAAACGCCTCCGGCAGAAGCATTATGACTGTGTATTCACGGTTAACTTTATTCCTATTGTTTCCAGAGTATGTAACGTGTTAAAGCTGCCCTATATTTGCTGGACGGTTGATAATCCGTGTTTTCAGCTTTATTCCGAGACACTTCGCAATCCCTGGAACCGCATATTTATGTTTGATTACAGCCAGTATGAGAAGTTTCATCCGCAAAACCCGGACTGCATTTTCCATATGCCGCTGGCATGCGACTATGAAGCATGGAATTCCCTGGTGCTGACGGATAAAGATTGGGAGGACTACTCCTGCGATATTTCTTTCATCGGCTCTACCTATGAGGAAAAGTGTAAATATAACCAGCTTGAGGGTATTCCCGATTATATCCGGGGATATGTGGACGGCTTAATCCAGGCTCAGTTAAATGTCTATGGCTATAATTTTATCGAGGACTCCCTGACTGATGATTTCTGTCGGCAGTTCAAAGAATATGCAGGCTGGTATCCTCTCGGAGAAGACTACACGGAAGATACGAAAGCCATTATTGCCGACACTTATATCGGTTACAAATGTACAGAGCAGGAACGGCTGTTAACCCTGCAAAACATCTCTGCGCATTTTCATCTGGATTTGTATACCTTAAGCGATGTTTCCAAACTGCCCCAGGCGCATCATCGGGGCGGCGCCGATTCCGTCACCATGATGCCGAAAATTTTTAAATGCAGTAAAATCAATTTGAATATGACTAACCGCCCTATCAAAACCGGACTTCCTCTCCGAGTTTTTGATATTATGGGCGCCGGCGGCTTTTTACTGACCAATTATCAGACAGAGCTTCCGGAGCATTTTGAAATCGGAAAAGACCTCGCCGCCTATGAAAGCCAGGAGGATTTACTGCATCAGATTGATTATTACTTGAGCCATGAGGATATCCGTATGGAGATAGCCAAAAACGGGCAAAAGAAAATAGAAAAGCTACACAGTTATAGCTCACGGTTAGAAAAGATGCTGAAAACAGCTTTAGCATACTAACGATGACTTGCCATACTCTCACATCAAAACAGGCGATTGCGAAATGCTTTTTTCGTGGAGTACTTGTTGGGAATCGATACAACTTTTCTCGGCTAACGTTCCTAATGCTGTCGAAAAGTTGTATCGATTCCCAACAAGCAAATTCACTTTTTCAAATTTTGCAACCACTTAATCACATAAAAATATAAAGGAGAATTGTCCCTTGAACATAAACTTTAACATACCGGAATGCACGATTCAACATGATTATCAATATACGAACGACATTTTACAGGAAGGAAAGCTTTTTCCTGTTCTTTCTATTGGATGCGACAGCTATATCGGCGATGCCTGTACCGATTATATCCCTGACAGAGATTTGGTATACAATCTGCAAATCGGCAGATATTCTTCCCTTTCCGGCGGCATTAACTTTATCATTGATATGAATCATGATTACAAAAGAGCCTGTCAGGGGCGGATAAGCAACAGTGCCTATTGCCGTCCGGAGCAGATTAAACGCAAAGGGCAGATTATCATTATGAACGACTGCTGGATTGGCAAAAATGCAGCCATTTTAAGTGGTGTAACTATCGGTAACGGCGCCATTGTTGCAGCAGGGGCGGTTGTCACCAAGGATATTCCTCCTTATGCCATTGCTGCCGGCAATCCTGCACAAATTATCGGATACCGCTTTGAACCTGCACAGATTGAGGCCCTTAACCTAATTCGCTGGTGGAACTGGCCTACAGAAAAAATACAAAAAAATTCTGCTGATTTATATGGAGATATTGATTGGTTTATCCAAAAGCATATTCATTCCGCAAAAGAGGATTTAGCCGCTATTTCCCCTGTCCCAATCAATCCTATAGAAAAGACAAACCAGGGAGAAAGCAAAACGCTTTTCTATATTCCGGATTTTGAACAGGATTATCCGACCTATCCGAAAGTAATTGAAGCCTTTGCCCGCTCCTATTCGGACACGAACTGCGAATTACTGCTCTATATCTGCGAGGACGATTCATTAGACGATAAATTATCCGCATTAAACGCTGTTTTTGCCAGGTATGAAGAGGTAAACTGCTATATCAATCTGCATATCGGAAATATTGATGACCTGCGCCGCCTGTTCTGCCAGGTTGACGCTTATATTACCAACCGGAGCAAGGATAATGTCTATCATATGGATTTGGCAGATTTATTCGGGATTCCGGTGATTTCCTCTGTCGACATCCCGGTTTTCGAGCGAAACCAGAATATCCGGCACATGATTTCCGTGAAACAAAACACGGCTCCCATACCGGAAAGCAAGCCGGATAATTCCAATCTGCGCACGCTTATCCAAACTATACGCACGCTCAGCGATACACAGGAGCAAATCCAGGCAACAATTTCCCAGTTGTCCGTCAATCAGCTTGCCCTCGACCGCTCTATTGACAATTTAAAATGGGAATTTCTTTCTACAGACAGCAAGCCGTTCTATCCGGTAATTGAATCTCCGGAGAAAACCGTTCAACTGATTATCGATGAGGGAAAATCCATCTGCCGCTTCGGCGACGGGGAATTTGCCATAATGAGCGGAATAAACCGTCAGAAATTCCAGGACACCAATCCTGTTCTCGCCGCACGTTTAAGGGAAATCCTGCACTCCGACAGGGAAAATATTTTGATTGCGATTGCCAATATTTACGGCGACCTTTCTCACTATAGCGAAGACGGAAAATACAATATCCGGATTTATCTGACCGAAGCCGTCAGAAAACAGCATTACGCACTGTTAGAGGAAAACCGGGTTTATTATGATGCCCATATGTCGCGTCCATACGCTCTTTATGCGGATAACCATACCGATGCCCCAAGAGTAAGATTTAATCAGCTGAAAAAAATATGGGAAAGCCGGAAATTACTGATTATCGAAGGCGAAAAAACCCGGATGGGCATAGGAAACGATTTATTTGCAAATGCTTCGGATATCATCCGGATTCTTGGTCCCGCCGAACAGGCATTCAACCGCTATGACGACATTCTTGAGGAAGCATTAAAACAGGATAAAGACCGTCTGGTATTGATTGCCCTTGGCGCTACTGCCACTGTTCTCGCCTACGACCTGGCTTGTGCCGGTTTCCAGGCTCTCGACATCGGGCACATTGATTTGGAATACGAATGGATGCTGGCAGGAACAGGAAAGAAAACCGCAGTAGCACACAAATATAATAATGAATTTCCCAGCGGAGACAATGTGGAGGAGCTTAACGACCCCCTATACGAAAAGCAGATTATTGCGAGGTTTGCATAGCCGGTCTTAACTGAAATATATACTGATAGGTTAAAAACCTTTCCTTTGAAGCAACGCCGGTTATCCGGCTCACCTCTTCAATAATCCTCTGCTGCTCCTCATCCACAGCATCCACCAGGCTCACTTTCAGTAATTTTTCAACCCCCAGACCGCATTCCTCAAACAATTTCCCCATGCTGTCCAAAGTAAAAAAGCGCAAATGCGTCCAATCCAGTATTCCACTCTCCTGGTAGTCCCATTTCCCCTGCAATAGCGGCGCAACAACCGATATATGCATAACATTCGGTATACTGCATAAAAAGTGACCGTCTTCCTTTAGATAAGGTATCATCCGCTGTAATAACATCTGCGGCTCCCGCAGATGCTCTATTACATCCCCCAGTATAATATAATCAAAGCAGTGATGTTCAAAGGTAAACGGCATACTTTCAATATCACCCTGCAGGATATCCAGATAATTTGAAGCAATCTCAACAATTTTTTCCTGTAATTCAATTCCCTGTACCCTGGCATTTGGCCAGAGTGCTTCAATCTTTGCCAGTGTCGCACCAAATCCACAGCCCAATTCCAATACCCGGAATTTTTCTTCCTGTCTCTTTTCTATCAGACCAATTAACTCATTTCGTATGCGGGAATAATAGGTAATATCAAATTTCCACTTATCCTTAAATTTTTTCCGGTTAATATTTTCCAAATCTCCCCATTTTTTAAGATTTTTTCCGTTGCCGCTTCCATAATGAAAAATAAAACTGTTTTTGCACAGCAATACCTGCCACCCGGCAGAAAGAAGCCTGATTCCCATATCGTCATCCTCAAAGGTCCCCGGCGAAAAGCGCAAATCCAACAACCCGACCTCATCAAGTGCCTCCCTCTTTAACAATAAGGCAAACCCCACCAAATAAATCTTTTTTTCATATGGATACCGCATTGGTATATTATTCTTTTTGCCAAATGCCATATATTCCTGAACAGAGGTAAATTCCTCCGAAATCCGCTGACCATTACCGACAAAATTGGAGACGCTTCCTGTTGCTCCGACTCTCTGATTTTCATAAAGACCCATCCTAAGCCAAAACAGTGCATTAGGCGTTAACAACGTATCATTATTCAGCAAAAATATATCCTCTTCCGGCTCCGCAATTTTAATTCCCTGGTTACAGCCCGTCGGAAATCCCTTATTCTCAGAATTATAAATTACCTTGATATCTTCCTGCTTTTCCAGCCACGAAACGGAACCATCCGTGGAATGGTTGTCTACTATAATGATTTCATAGGATGACTTTATGTTATTCCTCCGTATACTTTCCACGCATTCCCTTGTCTGCTCAAGCAGATTGTAAGAGAGAATAACGATTGCCGTCTTCCGGACATCCCATTCTTCTGACTGCTCCATATTCCGTTTAAATTGTAATATCACATCCAAATCCCCTGCATTTTCACAATAAAATTCCGCATTTTCATAGCAGAGCCATGCCTGATTTACATTTTTTGCAGCATAATAATTGCCCAGCAGTAAATACAGCTCGTAATTCCGCTCATTATACTGCAGCCCCCGTGTAACACTGGCAAAAAATTCTTCCATTTCCCCTTCCTGCCATTGAATAGATGCAGCTAAAATAGCAAGTGTGTCATCCCATTGATTATTCTTCTGTCGATTAAATTCCTCTTTTGCCAATGTCCAATTTTCCTGATTCACCAGTTCAATTAGTTTTTCATACATATATGCTTCCTCCAAATCACTTCCTGTCCGGTTTAAAACTGCCTGCTGCTTTCCATCTTTTTGATAATCCGCACAAATTCCGATTGGCTGTCCATCAGATATTCTGCTCTTTCCCTAGCCTTTTCACTCATTTCCCGATAATATTCTTTATCCTGCGAATATCGGATTACCCGGTTATACATCTCTTCTTCATCCGCCACGGCAAAGTCTTCTCCCACATTGACCCCCACATCGCCAAAATCATAGGTGACCACCGGAAGCCCTTTAAACAACGCTTCCACTGCCGAGGTTCCCCCGCCAACACGCCTGGGATTGAGATACAAATCGCAGCACTCGTTTACTGCCAGCACATCATCCTGAAATCCCAGAAACATCGTATTTTCTTTAAACTCCGGATATTTCTCCGTCAGCCGCTGATACTTTTTCAATACCCCCATAAAGGCAATAAATATTCCCGCATCCGTCAGACGGCGCAAAAGCTTTATGCAGCCTTCATCAATCTCTGCATCCAGCCTTGCCCCTACCATCAATACAATAAACCGTTCTTCAGGCAGTCCAAGGTCTTTTCGGGTAAAGGAATGTGTCTGCTCCTTGAGTGCAAAGGTAAACCGGCTTTCCAGCATATGTTCCTCCGGCAAATGATGCTTGTTCATCCACCTTCTGTCATCATCATTTATTTTCCTGCCAATCGTCTGGAACTGCCCTCTGGTTTCCATTCTGTCAGACGGCACCGTTCCCACTGTAATTGTCGGTACTATATTGCTGCATATGTCGCTTACGATACTGCTGCCTCCAATTGTAACAATAAAACAGGGGTTTTCACTTTTTACCACGTCCAATATCTCCCGGATAACCGACGTCTGCGGCATCTCCCGCGGACACTGTAAAAACGGGAAGCTTTTTTCCTGATAAGCCAGACTGTCCGTCTGGCTCAGTTCTTCAATATAATTTGCCCGTTTGGCATTAAAGTAAGGAATACCCTTGTAAACGGAAAGCAGTTCTGCGGTATTTACAATATATACGTTCTTATGTAAGTATTGCGTTAATACATAACAGCGGTCAAGCAGCGTCTTTGTGGGACCATGCTCCATCCCCAGCACCTGGGAAGTAAATACCATGACAAAATCCGAATTTCTTTCTTCTTTGGAAATAAACGCATATTCATCTTTAAGCTCCTCCGAATAAGCTTGGTAAATATGGGTATACAAATCGTCCAGCAGTTCAACGATTTCCTCATCTGCAGCATCCGCATTTAAAAAACAGTAACGCATAAACTGATTGTATAAAAAATATTTTGTTTCTTTTGGGATATCCTCATCATGAATACACATTAACAGTAATGCCTTATAAATCTGCTTTTGTTTTGTCGCCTGTAATAAAAAGGACAGAATATAATAATATTGATTACTGTCCAGCTTGCTCATACTCATAATATTTAGCGCCTTAATCCCCAGATACTCCGCATATCCGGTCCGATAAGCTTCGTCTGTTTCCATATAACGGTTAAATGCCTGGTCTAATACCAATAAATCATCTGTCAGACCGCTGCAATACTCCCTCAGCCGTAAAATCACCTGTTCCACATTCTCTTTCTTATCCATCTGCTTCCTCCCTCATCGTACTTATCTGCCAAAAACAAAACAATTTCAGCCATCTTCCTCCTCCGACGAAAACGACTGAAATTGTAAACATCCTATATATTTTTCAATGCTTCCTTTAACTCGTCTACCCCCAGCCACTCCACATTATTACCGGAATTATATTCAAATCCCTCTTCTACCAGTTTACCTCCCGGTAAAATATTTCTATCTTTTGCCCATGAGTAATTCGGATAGATGATATAATGCTTATCATACTCATAAGTACTCCGGGAATCGTCCTTGGTCACCATAACCTCGTGCAGCTTCTCTCCCTCCCGGATTCCGAACTCATCAATGGTACATTCCGGCAGCATCGCCTTTGCCAAATCCCCGATATGGAAAGACGGTATCTTGGAAATATAGGTTTCTCCGCCACGGGATTCCTCCAATGCCTTAAATACCAGCTCTACTCCCTGCTCCAGCGTAATCCAGAACCGGGTCATCCGCATATCCGTAACTCCAAGAGTCGTGCCGCCTTCTTCAATAATCCGCTTCCAAATCGGAATTACGGAACCGCGGCTTCCTGCCACATTACCGTACCGGACAACCGAAAAGATGGTTCCCTTATCTCCGCTATACGCATTTGCCGCAATAAACAACTTATCGGAAACCAGTTTTGTTCCCCCATAGAGGTTAATCGGGTTTACCGCCTTATCTGTAGACAGGGCAACTACCTTCTTTACCCCTCTATCCAGCGCCGCATCAATAACATTCTGCGCCCCGTGAATATTGGTTTTGATTGCCTCCATCGGATTATATTCACAGGTCGGCACCTGCTTCATCGCCGCTGCGTGAATCACATAATCCACTCCGTCCAGCGCACGGTATAAACGGTCTCTGTCCCGCACGTCGCCGATGAAAAAGCGCACCCGGCTCATATCCACCTTATCTCTGTATTCCGCCTGCATTACACTTTGTTTAAATTCGTCTCTGGAATAAATAATCACCTTTTTCGGTGTATATCTTGCAAAAATCATTTCCAGAAACTTCTTACCAAAAGAACCCGTTCCTCCAGTAATCAGGATTACCTTATCATTCAGCATTTTCCAGCCCTCCATCTAACAAATATTTTGCAATGCGCTGCGCACCATAGCCGTCTACCAGCGACTGCATACGCACTGATTTATCTCTTCTCATTTCCTCGCTTTTGCAATATGCCAACAGCGCTTCCACACACCTTTTCACACAGCTGTCCATATCCCTGCACGCATTTCCCGCATAAAGCATATACCCTTTCTCTTCCCAGAAAACCGCACCCTCCTGGTTATCTGCAATTTCAAGGCAGACGGACGGAATGCCACAGGCACAAAGCTCGTATGTCGTAGTCCCTGCCGCCGATACTGCCACGTCACAGGAACGCATCCAATAAGACATATCGGCAACATTCTCATGGATATAAAAATTGGGGTTATTCTCCGCCATTCTGTACAGCTTCTCCTTATTCCGGTTAAAGCAGCCCGCAATTATGTGGTATTCCCGCTTCATCAGCTCATCATTTTTCATCACTGCACGAAGCAAATTTCCCGCCACATCCAACCGGTCCGTTCCTCCTGTAGTAACCAGCACCTTTTTCACCTTTGGTCTTACCGAAAAGGGTTTTAGGGCAAACTCCTCCCGAAGGGGAATAAAACTCCCGCCAATCAAAAAATCTATGCGCCTTCCCTCCTGCTCATAGGGTTTCCGATATCCGTCAGCATCCGCAAACGCCCAATAGTGAATCAATGCCTGTACTGGATAGAGGAATTTTCGCAAATCATCTATATACGCTATTTTAGTATATTGTGACAAATTTTGCAAATACTCCTTTGTCACATAATAGCTGTCCACCAGCAAAAGCTTTACCTGATGCTCCCGGACATAATGGCATATCCGTTCCGTCTCCCCATCAAGGTCATTCCATACGGTATCCAACACATCCACCGGAAATCCTCTGTCTGTAATCAGCGGACAGGGCTTTTCATCGGCAGTAACAAACATCACCTCTGCACCCAGCTTTCTTATCTGTTCTGCAATCGACAGGCACCGCATCACATGCCCGGTTGCAATTATCTCATTACCGTCTACACGAATATATATACGTTTCATCATAGTATTTTTACCCGTTTACTTTTTATTTGTGTCCGGACAACCTCTCCACAATCCCGACAGTCTGCTCCACTACATCGTCCACCTGCTTCTCCGTCATATCCGCAAACAGCGGAAGCGTAATGGCTCTTTGGTAAAATTCTTCTGCATTGGGACAATGGCAGTCCGCATACCCGTGGCTTTGATAATATGGATGGCGGTAAACCGGAATATAATGTACATTTACCCCTATCTGCGCTTTCCGTAATTCCTCAAATACATTCCTCCGGATATCTGCCGGAACCTGAATCATGTATAAATGATAACTGCTTAAACAGTCCGGATGCTGATAAGGCGTAACAATATAGGGATTACCGGCAAATCCTTTATCGTATCTTTCCGCCAGCTTTCTTCTATGCTCCGCAAACCTATCCAGCCTTTTCAACTGGGAAATACCCAATGCACACTGAATATCGGTAATCCGGTAATTATAACCAAGCGCTAACTGCTCATAATACCACGGACCGTCATTTTTTTTCAGAAATTCCTCTTCCCTTGTGATTCCGTGGGTATGATAGAGCTTCAGTCTCTCGTACAGTTCCCTGTCATTGGTGGTCACCGCACCGCCCTCCCCTGTAGTTATCGGCTTTACCGGATGAAAACTAAAGGTGGTCATATCCGACAGGGCACCCACCTTTCTTCCTTTATACTCGCCGCTGATGACCTGAGCACCGTCTTCAATAACCGTCAGTCCGTGTTTCCCTGCAATCTCGGTAATGGCATCCATTTCACAGGGCTGTCCGGTATAGTGAACCGGAATAACCGCTTTGGTTCTCGGGGTAATTTTACGCTCAATCTCCTCGGGGTCGATGTTGTAGGTATCCTTTTTAATATCCGCAAATACCGGGGTTCCCCCACAATACAGAACACAATTCGCCGATGCGGCAAAGGTAATTGGCGAGGTAATCACTTCATCCCCGGGCTTGATTCCCGCTGCCAGACAGGCAATATGAAGCGCAGCCGTTCCGTTGGACACCGCTACCGCATATTTTGCCCCGACGTAATCTGCCACCGCCCGTTCAAATTCCGCAACCTTAGGACCGGTCGTCAGGTAATCCGAGCGCAGTACCTCCACAACCGCCTGTATATCCTCTTCTTCCATTGATTGTCTTCCATATGGTATAAACATGTTTTTCCCTCCAGCCTACTCCTTCATCTGGCACAATGCCTGCAGATACCCCGTCAGTCTTGCCCTTCTTACCGCATCCAGGGAATGAACCTGCTGTAACAAAATGTAATCCTCTGATTGTTCGTCAACCAGCATATAGTCTACATCCCATTTATCCTGGATATCCGATGTATCGGATAATAATTCATTGGGCGTCATCTGCAATGCCTTACAAATCACCATCAGCTTATCCGATGCCGGATTTGTTTTTTTATGCTTCCAGTCACTAATGGTACTCGGCGTGATTCCTGTACGGTCTGCAAATTCCTTCTGTGACATTCCTAATTCCTTTAATCTCTGAAAAATACGTTCACTGATTATCATATACCTGCTCCGCTTTCTTCCCGACAACACTCACTTTTCTTCTTTACTTACACCGTTTATCTGTCCAAAAATTCTCTCAAGGTAGTGATTTCCAATCCCGGCACTATCGCTCCGCCTTCTGTTGCATCATAAACCGGCATCGTAACGTCTTCCTTTTTCACTCGCTTTGCTATCCACTGGTTATAAATCATAAATACCCGGCTTGTCGGCACCATACCGCCGCCAACCGCCGGAACCTGCTGCATATCCTCTACGTCTACTCCATTCTTTTCACGATTGGTTTCTTCTGCATGTCCCAAACTGCCCGTATATGCTAAATCCAAACCGACGAAAGCAATCGCCCTGCAGCCCAAACGGATGCAGACATCCAGTGCCGTCGTGCTGACAGAGCCTCCCGTTTCATACAGGTTCCATCCGTTCTCCTCCGCCCTTTTCTCTGCCTTTTCATATCCCTTTTGACAGATTAAATATTTTTTTCCTTTATAGTTTTTTGCAAATCCTTTATATGCCGTTGACAGATACAGGATAGGCACCGTCTGGTTCTCCAACCCCTCTATGTGCCGATATACCCTGCTGTTTGCATCCGTAACTATCACATAATCCACATCAATACCCATGGACAGGAGTTTTCGAAATACTGTCTCCACCGCCAGAATAATCATCCCCGGTTTTTTATTCTTTAATAGCTCTACATTCCTGTCAAGAGAAGGACCTGCCGCCACAATTACCGCATCCTTTCCGTTAAATTCTTCCCGCAGTTCATCTACATATCCGTCAAAATGCCGGAAATTATCCCGGCTGTTACTTTCCAATAAAATCCTTGCATTGCGCATTCCGCTGTCCTGAATAAAAAACTGTTCCAGCTTCTCCCGTACTTCTTTATTCTGGATATGGCGTAAAGAAGGGTGATGAATGATGAGGTTCTCTGAATCCTTCAACAGGGAAAAAAGCTTTGTGAAATCCGGGTCATAAATGAGTGAAAATCCGGGATTTTCCAAAAAATCAGGCATATCTCTTGAACGCAGAAAATGATATATCACATCTAAATCGCTCTCTATTACATTCATCATAATCCCCTCATCCAGCGCCATCAAATTGATTATATGATACCCCAGTCCAAGCCCCCATAGCAGATAAGAGCTCTGATGGATATTATAGTAATATTCTGCAAATGCTCTTGCCTCCTTAGTTGGATTCACATTACTATGATAATAATATACTCCCTGTTTATCCTTCCCTGCCATTGTCCACAACCCTGAGTTCGTCATTTCCAGATGATGTGCCCCTTTCCACAATCCCTTAGCCGTTTCCTGTTCGTATCGCTGATGATATTTTTCCAATTCTTTCACCAATTCCGGATTTTTCTGTTTCAATACGGCGAGATTATTATCCCATGCCAGAGTGTTCACCTCTACTCCCTCATAAGCACGGATGGCTTCCTGCAACGACTGAATAAACGGAATCAACTGAAGCTCCAGCAAATCACCCAAAAGAACATAATCTCCGGTTTCCTGGGCCTTCATCATGCTTTGAAGGGCAACGGAAATCCCCTCCGGATTCACTATCTCCATTTCCTGGTTATAAAATCCAATATCCGCAAAAACTGCTTCCAAAACCGGCATAAGGAACTGTTCTACTAGAAAGCCAAATCTTTCAACCGCTTGTTCATAATTTTGAACGCGGCATGCTGTAACCACTAAATTTGTTTGATTTTGAATTCTTATATTATATATGTATATTTCTTGTTTAGTCATCCTCTCCTCCTTTAAATATCTGCCTGATTTCACTATTGTATATCCGGCAGCCATTGCCACATACCCAACTCCTCTATATTCACTACATTGTATCCTAGTTTTTATATTTACACACATGAGCTTATTAGAAATAGTATCACAAATATACTCAACTGTCACATATTTTCTAAAACTAATACCCTTTTTTATTTAATACACTATAACAGGCATTTTTTATTATTTTTCAAATTAAATGCTATAATTCAGAATAAATATATGTTATGATGAATATATGCTTTTATCTGATAATGTTGTATTTAAAACATTGATATTTTATACAATTTAAAAATATTTGATTTAAGAAAGGAATCCTGGTGTTTTTATTTTTGAAAACATCAAGCAGAAATATGATGCGAGATATTAAAAAATATACAAAAGATTATAGTCAATCTAATTTTGAAGATTATCAGGTAATGTACCGCAGAAAAAAAGTCCTTGAAATAATAGCAAAAAATTCCCCCCAATCCCTATTGGAAATAGGCTGTGGCATGGAACCTTTATTTAAATACCTTGACTATTCAACATATAACAAATATATCGTAATTGAGCCCAGTGAGCAATTTTATCAAAATGCATGTCGGATTTCAGCAGAAAAGGAAAAAATAGAATGCATAAATGACTATTTTCCCGCTTCTGAAAAGCTGAAAAATATAACATTTGATTTTATTATTTGCTCCAGTTTATTACACGAAGTAGAACATCCGAATGAATTACTAAAGAATATTCTGTCTATATGCACACAAGATACACTTGTACATATAAATGTACCTAATGCCAACTCCCTGCATCGTTTAATTGCAAAAGAAGCAGGGTTAATCAAAGATATCCACGATATGTCAGAGCGTAACAAATTATACCAGCAACATACCGTATATGATATTGAAACTCTGCGGACAGCCGTAAAAATGGCAGGATTCGATGTATTGGAAGAAGGTTCCTATTTTATAAAGCCTTTTACACATAGTCAAATGTACAAAATGATAGAATGTAATATAATCAATCAGACCACATTAGACGGACTATATGAACTGGAAAAATATCTCCCGTATTATGGCAGCGAAATATTTGTAAATATGAAACCAAACTCTCTGGCTGTAAGTGATTAGTAAGCATTTACAGTCAAGTGTGTGGCAAGAAAAAGAGAACAGCTACTTTATATTTTTTACATAGGTTATCTTGCTGCTCACCTCACAACCAATACTTTCCTTAAACCCACACAAGCCATAATTAGGTATCCCGTCCTCTGTTGACGGTCCAATATCCAAAACCCGGATGTCTTTTTGCACATAAAATTCATAAAGTTTATAAGCAAGATAATTCATCGGACGTTTACTTTCATAACCATCAATATCTCCCCAATAAATAACCTGATATATGTCTCGATTCACCCTAAAAACTACTGCAGCTGCAACATTTATTTCTTTCTCTGTAAGAAGAAAAAAATCATGCTCTGTCAACTGGATTGTATGATAAACCTGCTCGTATGCCATCCGAAGAGGATATCCCTTCCGGAAACGATTAATTGCGATTACCTGATAAGCCGCCTCTTTATCTGCATCGGTATCACAATGCCGGAAAACAAATTCCTGCCTAGCTGCATTTTTCAGATTTTTTCTGGCATTACGCTGCAAAGAATCCATATAAGCATCCATATTCCGAATAAAAAACTGGTAATTCAAATCACAAACATCTATCTTCCATGCATTCCTTAACAGGCAATTCTGTAACTTTGACAGAAACGACTCGTCATAAAATATTGGCGGCATGCGAAATATAATTCTGGCAATACCCTTTTTTCTCGCATATGAACTTAGTATTTGCAAAGCACTATCTATATCTTCCAGTTTTATATGCTTTTGGAGTTTTTCAAAAACTCCAAAGGGTGCTGAATAAGGTACCTTCATCACATCACCCTGCAGGCCAACCGCCAGCGCCAGTTTGTTTTTCTTTTCTGAAAACAAGAGATATTCCAATCGCTCCACCTTCCCACGATTCAATTCATGAAATGCCATACTGTTATAAAAATATTGATATGAATCACAGATTTTTTCATATTCCTCTGCCGATATAATTTTCACATTCATTGCCTGTCTCCATCCTATACCATTACTATAATCAGAACCATACTAGATATCTTTTTCAATAAATTTTACAAACTCATTATAATCTCTAATGTACTCCTTCGGATCATAGTGCTCACTTGCTAAAACCAGCAAAACCGAATCTTTGCTAAACTCATACATCTCTTTCCATACCAATGTCGGAAGATATATTCCTGTATGTGGTCTGTTTAAACAAAATATCGCTTCATTTCCCTCGCCATCTTTGACTTTAACTTTGCTTTTTCCTGCCACATTAATAAGCACAAACTCTGTCCTTTTATTTGCATGTCTCCCTCGTATTACTCTATCATCCGAACCATAAATATAGAAAACTCTTTTTATATCAAAAGGGACGGCATCTATTCCTCCTCCCTCAACAATCACCAAATGCCCTCTTTCATCTCCCTTTTCAACAAAATCCAGCATCTTCACTTTGTTCATATTATGCATTTACCTCTCTCCCTTCGCCAATCACCATCCATTATTTTAGCCCGCAAACATAGTAACCGCTTCTATCACCACATTTATCTCTTCTAGCTGCATTCCATTATATATTGGAAGACTCAAGACCTCATCTGCATATCTTTCGGTGATTGGATAATCTCCCCTTTGCTTGCCCAAATACCCATATGCTTCCGACAAATGTGGTGGAATCGGATAATGTATCATCGTATGAATACCTTTTCTATTTAAATATTCTATCAGCTTTTCTCTATTTTTTGTACGAACAACAAATTGATGCCAGACAGAGGTACTGCTCTTTCTTAACTTTGGCATATAAATATTGTCATTCCTGATATGTTCAATATACTTTTTAGCAATTTGATTTCTCTCTGCATTCAATTCGTCCAAATACTTTAATTTTACTCGCAACAACCCCGCCTGCATTTCATCTAACCGGGAATTCAATCCGACCATCTGATTATGATACTTTTTCTCACTTCCATAATTACGATATACCCTTGCATCTTTACAAATCTTTTCCTGATTCGTAACTAATGCACCGCCATCACCGAATGCTCCAAGATTCTTAGTAGGATAAAACGAGAAACAGCCAACATCACCGAAAGTTCCAACTTTTCTACCGCAATGCATGGCTCCATGTGCCTGTGCACAATCTTCTATTACCTTTAACTGATACCTCTCCGCCAGTTTCATAATAGCAGTCATATCTGCCGCCTGCCCATATAAATGCACAACCATAATTGCTTTTGTTTTCCCTGTAATCTTCTGTTCAATTTTACCTGCATCTATATTATAATACTCATCCGGCTCTACAAAAACAGGAGTCGCCCCATTCTCCGTAATTCCCATTACCGTGGCAATATAGGTATTCCCCTGCACGATTACTTCATCACCGCTTCCAATTCCAAGCAGATGCACCGCAATCTTTAAAGCATCCAACCCGCTTGCCACACCGACACAATGCTTTACGCCAAGATACTGTGCAAATTCCTGTTCAAAGGATTCTAATTCTTTTCCCAGCACATACCATCCGGAACGCAGTACCTCTATCGCTTTTTCCTCATATTCATTTTGGTGCAGCCAAAATCCTCTGTCTAAACGATTACACTGTACTTCCATCATCAATCCCCTTTATCTTCATCGCTCTTTGCAAAACTCAACTGCACATCAATAGAAATATCCGAATCCCTCCACATTTCATCCGCCCCTTTCGTCGTATCACCGACAAAATGAAGCACTGCACTATCCTGTCCCTTTTGCAGACGAAAAGAATACACATTCTTATTTTTTCCCTTTTTCAAGGCAAGCCGTTCCCCTGTGTCCGGTGCAATCAGATACAAATCGCAATCCTTCCTAATACCTGATTCAGAAATGCTGTTTTGCACATTCACCGTAATCTCCTGCATGGTTACTTCCACATCAAAATCACTGATATTATGAAGTTCTATATCATCGGAAAAAATCTGCTCCCTTCCCGCAAGCTGCTGAGGGTCAATATGGATAGTAAATTCCGTCGGCATCAACACTGCAACCATTTCTGGTTTTTTTACTTCAAGCGTTCGGGTCTGCACTGTTTCATTACCGGCATAATCTTTTACCTCAACCTCTATTGTATACGTTCCCTCTTCCTGCAAAGAGACAGGAAATGTCATTTGCGTTGGCACCTCCAAATCTGTTCCCAACACAGTATTTTCCAAAGTCCGGACATCCTGCAAATCATAGTTTTCACCATTTACCCGACAGACAACATTCTCTATACCAGAAACAATTTCTCCCTTGTCTGCAACATCTATCCATAATGTATATGGCGCCGTACACATATCCCCATTTAAAAACTGAACCTGTGGTTTTTGGTTTTCTATCAGATAATGACTTGATACAATTTTTGATATATTCCCAGCCAAGTCTGCACAATTTACTAAAACCCTGCCATAAAAAGATTCCGGTAATTCAAGTCCGGCATCATCAGCGTCATCAAATAAACATTTGAATATATTTCCGTAAAGATAATTATATTTTATAACACCTGTGCCTGCATAACCGTTCGCATCGTCTTTTGTCTCCATTCGGATATCCGCATCATTAGTGCAGTAAATCGTATAATCCGCCGTCTGCAGCTTATGGATATCCTGTTCCGGAAAAGCAAGTGTCGGTGTAACAGTATCTCTGGAATAAGTATACTGTACGGCATTTGTCACTGTGCTGCCATCTGAAAAATATAAATCTACAGTTTTGTCAACGGCATCCTCTGCTATAATAGCAGAACTGCTGAATTCTCCAGTTTCCCCTATCCGAATCTGGTCGAACCCCTTGACATTTGTCGGTTTGATAACAATATCACTCACAAAAACCCCGCTTTCAGCACGTACACTGCCACTCACGATAAAATAACTGCCGTCCGCATAATCAGAAATTTCTGTTGTCTCTCCTAAACCTATGATTTCTGCCGTTTCCGGTGCTTCGGTATCTTCCGTCATTTCTACGTTTTCTTCCGCAGTTCTTTCTGTCGTTTCAGCCTCTACTGTAGTTTCTGCTGTTTCTGTTTTTTCCGCTTCTTCATTTTCCACTGCGCTCTGTGTATCTGCTATCGTCTCGAGTACCCCAGTTTTTACCTCTGTTCCCGCATAAAAGTCCGTCGCCTGCTCTGTATTTGTTTTTCCGGCTTGTTCCAACAGTTGTTCCGCAGAATCTTCCTGTTTCGGTTTCTGCGTAACACGAACCTCTGAGGGCTCTGTTGGCATGATGCGGCTCCACACGTCTTTTAAAAAGTCAAGCTCCTCATCCATTACCTCTTCTTCAGAGGTTTCTATATGTTGCAAATCCTTTTCTTTATTCTCCTCTAATTTTCTTTCCTTTTCCAGCTCACTTTCAATATTTTTTTCTATATCATTTGTATGATAAAGTTTGCTGAATATATAATCTCCCGCAGACTGCTTCCCATCATAATTAGAATCTTTCTCATGTCCTATCTCCACTGGAAACTGATAACGGTATAAAACCTCCTCACGCTCAACATTTTGCCCATAATCCGCATATGTTTTCTCAACCAAAGAAAGTGGTATCGGATTCTTTATTACCGCATTAGCAGTCTTTTCAGTATCAGAGGAAAATGCCGTATCTGATATAACCTGGTTCCTTTTTTCTCCATTTTCATATTCCTTGGAAACCCGTGAGTTCAGCATCTCAATTCTTGCAGAATGGTTTCCCACATTTACCTGATTATGACCGATTGACTTTGCCGTATGCGGAGTCTCTTCCATATCAATGCGGACACCCTGTCCTCCCATTGATACCAGCATCATTACGATAACCAAACCTATGCTCATTCCCTTTGCAGTCTGCCTCTGTCTTTCCCATGTGCATCTCTTCCATATATATGTACGCAATGCCTTAAAAAAAGCAAGTATATAAAGTTTTCTTTTCCTCATTACATACGCCCCTTTCCGGTACAAAATATCCATCTATAGGATATTATCTCCCTTTTCATGTTTTTTCAGATAAATCAAAAACGCTGATGTTCCCATTATCAAACAAATCAAAACAGCACACGCTGCATAAATCCATGTGACATCTATAGAAAGCCAACACCATGTCACCGGTGCCGCCATCTCCACGGGATGCAATCGTTCTCCCAGCATTTGCAAAATATCTGCGGTTTTTCCTTCTCTTCCAGTCATTTTCATAACGAAAGAAAATAACCTAAATATTGCCGGCACCCGGGAAATCAGCAACGGCAGGAGCAGCAACATGGAAACAGCATCTTTACACACATTTTCATGCTGTTTGTAGGAGGCTAAAAATAAGGCAATAGACAAATAAAATATACTTATCACAAACAATTCCAGATAGTAACCTGCCACAAAAGTAATATTTCTTGCCGCACCAATCAGGATAAGAAAAATACTGTTAACCACAAATAAACTCGCCGTAGATAAAAATGCCGCCGCCACCCAAAAAACAACTTTGGCAACAAGAAATGTCGTATATGTTACATCAATATTACGAAGATAGACAATGGTTTCTAAGCGTTCCTCCTGTATAACCGAGCTGCAAAGCCCCGACATTAGCACATACACCAGATAAAACGGATATATTAGTGACAGAATCTGCCATATATTCACCGCCAGATGGCTGTTCCAATTAGACAAACCGATTAAATCCCTGATTACATCCGGCCACTTCATGTAGGCGGCATTCCATTCCGGCAGACATTTGTCAACTATGGTAAACACGAAAAACACTATTGCCAAAACAGTTACCGGTACCGCAATAGTGGTAATAAGCTTCTTCCGATTACGAAGGGTATCAAAATATAAAATTGTTTTCATTATGACCACCTTTCGAAATTTTCAAAAATCAATTCCTCTCTTGTTATATCTTCGACAACAAAATCCTTACAGCCTGTCTTACAAAGTCTGACGGCCAGTTCCTGCATATTGGTTTCCCTGTAAATAAACTGTACCTGGTTTCCTTTCTCCTGTAAAATTGTCATCTTATCCTGAACCATCCAGGTAAGATTCCCGCCGGTCATCGTAATCACTTTCGCCGGTTTGATTAACTGGTTTCTTAAAAAATCCGCAACAACTTCTCCGCTACGGAGATAAATATATTCTTCACAGGGAAAGTATATCTCCTCATATGCATGTGCGGCAATCATAATATGTCCGCCTTGCTTATAAAATCGAGCAAATTCTGTAAGTAACTGGTGATAACGCTTCTCCCCAATCATATCATGGGGTTGGTTCAATAGCAGCATTTCCGGTTCTGCAATCAGTGACTGAATCATCGCCACCAGACGATTTTGTTCAAAAGTCATATTCAGAAGTTCCTCTTCCCGGTTGATGTCAAAAAGCTGCGTCAATCGAAGAGACTCAGTTTCTGCTTTATCCGGTTCTGCCTGTGCCATAGCAATCCCATGCAAAAACTGTTCTACCGTCAAATCAGAATAACAAATAATATCGTCCGGAACATACTGTAACGCCATCTTTCTGATATTCGGATATGATTTTACCACCCTATTGTATATATCGTCATTTTCTGCCTGCACACAAAGACCAGCAAGGCTTTGCATTAAATTTCCTGCGCTATCGTCTGCCGATATCCATCCAATAATCCGCTTATCCCGTATCTGTAACTCTTCCTCTGGCATGCAAAACCTCCTATCCTATATACTTTCCCTTTTCTAAAATTAAAAAGCAGCTTTATAACAGCTTATCTTCATGTTCATAAACTCTCTCTTAAAAATTGTACCACAGCCACCATGTAAAAACAATGCATTTTGACTTTTGCGGTAAATATAGAGTTGACACCATTTTGTAAACCATGGTAGTATTGCATTGAAACATTTTTTTGTTTCAGGGCTAAATTTTTACTGATATTAGTCCGATATAAAACTTAAGGCATGGTATGTCTAAGTAGTGACGAGGAGGAGGAGTTCATGTCAAACGAATCAAGCCAGGAACGAATCTCTCAGAAATTGT
Organism: Bacteroidales bacterium; assembly: GCA_023664535.1. Taxonomy (GTDB): domain Bacteria; phylum Bacillota; class Clostridia; order Lachnospirales; family Lachnospiraceae; genus CAG-590. The sequence goes on along the minus strand of JAMPFJ010000021.1, from coordinate 16,592 downwards.
CTCAAAATACAGAGAATAAGTCAAAAAATAATGTTGTTGCTATTGTTGTATGTTTTATCGTTGCCGTTATAATAGTTGCTGCTCTTGTGTTAGTTTTAACCAGGCAGTCTGCTGACGCTGAAAAACGAAACGTAGTTGTAACCCCTGATAACGTGGAAGAGGTTCTTTCCGATATGCAGAATCAGCAGGTTCAATTAGGTACATATGAGGTCACGATGAATACAACGTGGAATTTTGACAAAGGTGATGCGGCATCCAGTAATGCATATGTTGAAAACTCCACTTCCAATACCAATGATGTGTATTTTGACATTGTCCGCTCTGATACGCAGGAGACGATTTACGAATCGCCTATTATACCATTAGGCAGCCATTTAGAAAATATTACTTTGGATACCCCTCTGGACAAGGGGACTTACAGTTGCGTGTTGACTTATCATCTGTTAGATGATAATGATAAACCGATTAGTAAGCTGAATATTAATCTATCTATTGTAATAGCAAATTAGATGGCAGGTAAGTACGCTGTACTCACCATGTAACTATAGCAAATGGAATTGTTTGCAAATTTTATACTTCAAGGAGGAATGTTTTATGAAGAGAACAAGTTTAACCAAATTCATGGCCCTTGCTCTGACAGGCGCTATGCTCATCGCACCGCTTTCTGTATCTGCAACAGAGGTGGATGATGAGACCGCAGCAAAGGGCGATATTACCGGTGCAGGTAATGTAGAAGGCATTGTAAATAAGGATGTATTTAAAGTTGTACTTCCTACTGTTGCAACAGGGGATACTACTTTTAACTTTATTTTAGACCCACAGGGATTGATTAAAGATACGAATGGTGAGAAATATACCAACGCAACCTTTGATGTAGCAGCAAAAGGTCTTTATTTTGCAAATCCGCAGACTGATGGAAGTACGAAATATATGGCTTCCAGTCCTGCACTTACTGCAATCAACAAAGGTACTGTTGCTGTTGATGTTACTTTAACTGCTGCTGCTCAGGATTTAACTGCCGCAGATAGCTCCTATACTATTGGACTTGCTGCTGATGACACTTTCGCTGATGACAAGACCACCAGTGTATATCTTGCTTTAAAGAGCGGAAGCCAGACAGCTGCATTATCCAGTGACGGCGCTACGATTACAGACAGTTTAGACGCTGCTCCAAGCGATGCCTATGCAGTAACTTATGATTCTACCAACAGTAAGTATGAGTATGGATTGACAGATGCTGCTAAGGCTGCTGACTATGCAGGATTTGATTCATTAGACTTCAATTTATCCGGTGCATGTAATACTGCAGCAGATTGGGCTGCCGCAAAGGATGCAACTCCTGGTGTACAGGTAACATGGACATTGACAAAACACTTTGAGGCTCCTGTTACAGACGGAACGGTTGATATTGCAATCCCTTACACAGGCGCTAAACCGGCTAATGGCAGTATTGAAATTACTACGCCTAAGGGAAATGTTCTTAAGCCTGGTGCTGGTGCGTATACTGGAGGCAAGATTACTGTAACTGACAGTACAATTACTTTTGCAGCAGCATGGCTAACTTTACAGAAGAATGATAGTGGTTTGGGTATTTACTCATTCCAGTTAAATGGCAAAACCTATTCTTTCAAAATAGTTGATGAAATGGTATCTGTTCCTTCTTCAAACGGAACTACTGATATTGTAATATCCTATACAGGCGCTAAACCGGCTAATGGCAGTATTGAAATTACTTCACCTAAGGGAAATGTTCTTAAGCCTGGTGCTGGCGCATATACCGGAGGTAAGATTGTTGTAACTGATAATACAATTACTTTTACAGCAGCATGGCTAACTTCGCAGAAAGACGATAATGGTTTAGGAACGTATACATTTGTTATCAATGACACTTCTTATTCATTTATTATAGGGTAATGCACTAGGCTTTATGGATTTCAAAATAATAGCCTAACTTGAAAATTATTCAAGTTAGGCTATTATAGTTTTACAGTAATTTCGAGTCTCGTAATTTCCATCAATCAACCTGCCATTGGGCTTTAAATTTATCAATATCCTCTGCACTATAAAAATGGTTAATGTATTTACCGGAATAACACTCCTCATAATATCGTTTGTCGATACACATATTTTTTATCACATTTTGGTAGCTCTCTTTATACCACTTATCAGCACTATCATTATCCTTTACCAGCTCAAAATCCTCTATTTCTAAGAAATCACCTACTTCCGCTTCCAAACTATTTAATTTCTCAAGTTGATATATCATAATATCCAGCTTATCACTAATATGATATATCGAATATCCATTCTCTTTATCAAACGGATACTGATAGATATCTATTCCTAAAAATGGTTCTATTTCCTGCTCAAAAAAATGCTGTACAAGACCGTCACCCCGCCTCTTTTTCTTTAATTCCGTATAACAACAATCCTTATCGCTCTTTATTACATACTCATTAAAAATCTTCTTAACGTCTCCTCCTCCCCGCCAATAAGCATCCAAATCATAGTATGCGCATTTCCCTGTTTCGCCTGCCGTTAACGATTGATACATTAAGCTTATATTTTGTTTTATCGGTTCTCGTACACCGATAATCAGCTTCAGCGACAGTTGATTAAGAAATCTCTGAATATCTATATTAATTAATGTATGCCAATGAACAATCGGCAAAATATTTCCCTTACATTCTTTTACTGATTGTTGAATTGTGTTGTTTCCAGTTTTCGGCGCTGACAGCATCAAGCGAGCTATGTTTGTATATTGATATTCTTGAATAATCATTGCTGCCGATTTTTCATCTCTGATTGCACTTACGTATTTTTCTTCCAATTTATCAAAAAGCTTATTCACTTCTGGCTGCTGTTGAGAAAATATGTACTTATTTAATGCATAAACTCTATTCAAAAACTCGCTATACCAAATATACTCATTGATACCCTGATTTTTCAGCTGTTTCACAATTTCTTTTTCATAAGTGCTCCCAATTTGAATGATTGTCGGTTTATTTTGAACATGCTCTACACATTCTTCGACAGAAATAACTTTAACTCCCTCAATATTTTCCCCTACTTTATTGACATTATTGTCAGTAAATGCAGCAACCTCTATTCCGTACTGCTCTAAAAGATGTTTTACTTTTAGCCCTGCTCCTGACGCGCCAAATATAATCACATCATTTTTTCTATATATTGTTAAGTCTTTATCAATCTTAAAAAATTCAAACATAAAATTTCCTTTCCATATAAAAAGCTCCGGATATTTTTCATATACGGATATCTAAAAACTCTCAATTCTCCTCAACTTTCCATTGAGCTTTAAATTTATCAATATCTTCTGCGCTATAAAAATGGTTAATGTATTTACCGGAATAACATTCCTCATAATATTGCTTATCAATGGGCATATTTTTTATCACATTTTGATAGCTCTCTTTATACCACTTATCAGCACTATCATTATCCTTTACCAGCTCAAAATCCTCTATTTCTAAGAAATCACCTACTTCCGCTTCCAAACTATTTAATTTCTCAAGTTGATATATCATAATATCCAGCTTATCACTAATATGATATATCGAATATCCATTCTCTTTATCAAACGGATACTGATAGATATCTATTCCTAAAAATGGTTCTATTTCCTGCTCAAAAAAATGCTGTACAAGACCGTCACCTTTTTTAATGTCTTTATATTTTGTAAAATAACAATCCTTATCGCTCTTTATTACATACTCATTAAAAATCTTCTTAACATCGCCTCCACCTTCCCAATAAGCATCTAAATCATAGTATGCACACCATCCTGGATCACCCATTGCCAAAGCTTGATACATCATACTGATATTTTGCTTTATTGGATCCCTTACACCTATAATTAATTTTACCGAATATCCCCCAGAAAACTTTTGAATAAAAGTGCTTATTTCACTACAAAAATGCACAATCGGTAAAATACTCTTTTCCTTATTTCTTACTGAGTTTTGAATTGTACAATTTCCAGTTTTGGCTGCTGATAACATTAATCGAACCGTATTTGTATATTGATACTCTTGAATAAACATTGTAGCAGACTCGCCAGCCAGACTAAAACATCTACGTCCCCATTGTATCTCATCAAAGAGCTTATTTATTTCAGGTTCCCGTAAAAAAAATATGAATTTGCTTAACTCTTGGATTCTAATCAAAAACTCGCTATACCAAACGAACTCATTGATACCCTGATTTTTCAGCTGTTTCACAATTTCTTTTTCATAGGTGCTCCCGATTTGAATGATTGTCGGTTTATTTTGAACATGCTCTACACATTCTTCGACAGAAATAACTTTAACTCCCTCAATATTTTCCCCTACTTTATTGACATTATTGTCAGTAAATGCAGCAACCTCTATTCCGTACTGCTCTAAAAGATGTTTTACTTTTAGCCCTGCTCCTGACGCGCCAAATATAATCACATCATTTTTTCTATATATTGTTAAGTCTTTATCAATCTTAAAAAATTCAAACATAAAATTTCCTTTCCATTCACATTAATGAATTGTCTTTCCTTGCTTTTCGTACAATTTTCTCTCATATAAATCTAAAAACTTTCCAGCAATCATTTCATCATCATGATATTTTGCAACATATTCATGTCCTCTTTTTGCCAATCGAACAAATTCTCCTCTTTTTTCAACCACTGCTGATAGACTATCAACTATTTGTTCTACAGTTGTTCCCAATTCAAAAGCAGGTGCTGCTTTTACATGTTGATATTCTGTCTCTTCAATGGCAGTTCTAAAATTATTTGTTACAAGTATTTTCCCTGCCTCCATCGCCAATAGTGATGTCATCCCAAATGTCTGTCCATTTTTTTGGTCTACTACCACATCTACTGTTTTCATGAATTTATTGTATTCATCAAAAGGCATTTTCCCTTTTATAATAAATTCGACCTGCTTTTCATACTTCTGTTGTAAAATCCGGAAAGCTTTTCTTATCATAATTGTTCCTTTAAAACCCTCTCGATTTAATGGATGATATACAATCAATCTTTCATTAAATTTATAATTTTTTTCTTCCCCTATGATAATGGGAAAATCTATGGGTTCTACTACTTTTTCCTTAAATTCACTATATTGATTGCACATATAGTATTCATATGCCATTGGCACAATAACGTCCACATTTTTTTGCATTGCATATGCCAATTTCCTAATTTCCGGGTTATATCTATGCTCACACCCATATTTATTTTTTTTATCATATTTTAAGCATTCCTCGCACGCTGTTACAGGCAGAATCTTGTCTGCTATTGAATAATAATAATTGCACCCTGCTGATAAAAGTACAGATAATTTTGCATTTTTAACAAGCGCAATCGGTAAATTCTTTTCAAACCCATAAGCACTGCATAGCTGTTTCTCAGACATAAATTGAATTACATCATAACTGCTAAACTTATGATAAATATACTTGCTATATTCTTTTCTCAAACAATCATAATACTCATCTGCAGGAATCTGTAAAAGCTTTATATCACTATGAAACCTTTTGAAAGCATCACCAAAATTAGCGGTAGTAACATCTACACCAAGTTTTTGCAACCCATGCTGTAAATTGTTATGTACTTTACTAAACTCGCCTATTAATAATATTTTCATATCCTATCCCTCTCAATTTGCCCGGTATACCCTTCTCCGTTTACTTTGTATTTTATGCAAAACGAATTGTTTGTCTAACCGTCTTTTGTTTATAGTTTTTCAGATAACATTCTCGTTGTTGAATACCAAATACATATTCACTAAAGTGTTGTTCCATCTTCATATATATAGATAAATCTTTTTTTTCAATACCTGCTCTCACAAGAAATTCATCTATTGTCATATGTTTCATAAGGTAAGCCCTATATTGTGAATATAATTGCATTGCACTTCTCCAAATCACATAATCATATGGGATGGGAAAATCGAAAACCCATTCATAATCAAAACAATATAGCTCTCCATTCGTTGCCAATTTTAAATTTGAAAAAATCAAATCTATATTTGTACAGTTAAGTGTTCTTTGATTTTGAGGATATAAATCACCAAATATAGAAATAAAATCCTCTGTCACATGAAACACATCAAATTTTTGATTATCCGGCAATAAATATTTCTCCTTATAATAACAAAATTTTTCAATAAATAATTCTATATCATTCCTATACCGATAAAAGTAGACCTCCAAATCTTCTCCATCAATAAAAGGAGTGACATAATCTTCTCCGTCTATATATCCTTCTAAGTAATGCAAATTGGGCAAACAGCTTTTCCACTTTCTTTCATTTTCTTTCAAACATAAAATGTGTTGTTTTGCCTGTTCATTTAACGCCTGTTTTTTAATATACCGACAATTATCCTTTTCAAATAATTCTGTTTTTACCCTAAATTCTTCTTTTCTACACCTACCATATTTTGCAAAATGCTTTTCCACTTTATCTTCACCTGTAATGATTAAAAAAGAATTTGCAAAATAAGAAAACATTCCGTCCTTTGATACCTGGTCAGATATAATTGCATCATTAAACTGATATATTCTATTCCCGCCATAGTCTTTTCCATAATTCCGTTCCATCCCGGGCACCGGCAGAAAACAATCAGAATATATTTTTTCAGGAATCTTATAATCCGGCATTGGATAATAAAAACTATACCTATCAATCCCCACATCTTGAAAAATATCCTCTATTTCCGGTTTAGAAAATGTTCTTACCATCTGGTCTGTATTTGCATAATCATTCAACCCGTCATATAGATTCCCTGTATGGTCTTCTACTGCGCCATTCCAATATTTCAATCCCATTTTATTTTCGATTGCAATAATAATCTTCCCCTCATCCTTCAATAGACCTTGCACTTTCTTCAACATTTCTTTATATGGTTCTTTGCTGCTTACATATAATCCCGAGTATTCCCACACACCAATCAAAGTGATATAATCGTACTTTTCTTTCACCTCAATATCTTGAAAATTCCCAAGAAATATTTCCACATTTGCACAATCCTGATTTCGGTATGCATTAATAAGTGAGCGTTTTTTTGATAATTCAATACATGTAACATGTCTGACTTTCCTGCTAAACAATCCTGTAAGCGCTCCACAACCAGAACCAATCTCTAAAATATTGGCATCTTCTCGAAATGGATACCATTCCAAAAGATTTTCTCTAATATCCGACAAATGGTACAAAATGGGCCATCGATTATCAGAATACAATATCTTCTGCTGTTCTCCTCTTTTCACAACATCTAAAAGAACATCCTCTATTTCCCCATCACTATACTTATCCTCTCCAGTATAGTATGTACTATCTAAAATCACTTGTCCAATCTGCTTTCGCATTATAATAATCCGCCTTTCTATTTATCTTTCCTCGTCTTCATCTTTCGGATATAGCCTTCTTCTATTCAATTTCTGAATAGGCATTTTAAGACAAATTTCTTCTACCTGATTAGTTAAACATTTTCCTTTACTTCTCATAATATCCAATAAATAACAATTCTCCACATTATATCGAGGAACCCGTTTCCACTCCTCATCATAGCACTCTGCCACCATTCTAAAAAAGAAATGCAGAATATAATAATGCTCCATTCTATTCATCTCTTTACAATACATTTTTAATAGCCGCAAGGTTTCTACAATCAGAATATGCCCTTTAACAGAATAGAGAAACCAACTGGCAGCTATTTTCGCTCCACCGTCATTGACACGAAAGGCAAAAAAATCACTTTTTTCATAAATCCATCTGAATTCACCCAGACAGAACACGCTTGCATCTACCCAAAGCCCACCATATTTCTCCAACAAGGACAGCCTTAATATGTCAGAAAAAAAAGTCCGCGATATAATTCCCTGTTCAAATTTACTAATAATATAATCTGGTATTTCCACATATCTTTGGTAATTTTCTAATGTGATAAACACAAAATTCAATCCTTCAGAATGCTGTCTAATACTATCAATACATGCCCGGACTAGTTCCGGTGCCTCCTCATATCCCTGCAGCCATGACACCCATACATATGAACTGTATTCCTTACATAGAACAAATGCTTTTTTTTCTTTTATCCATGAACCATATTTATGTTTAAACTCCAAATACCCTTTATCAACCCATAATCTATAAAATTCAACATCTTTAAATATACTAGACTGCATCACACCATGCTTTACTGCACACTCCTTTATTTCTTTATAATAAGAACTCAACACTACAATATAATCATAGTCATATTGGGAAATCTGTTCCGGTGTTATCTTTTTCTTTTTTTCACCATTGGGCGGGATAAAAAATTCTTCTGTATCATCCTGCTTTTTTCCATCAATAAATCCAAGTATTTTAACATACTCAAACAACTCCGAAGCAGCTGTCATATATTTTACTGCTCCAGAGCCTGTTCCCCATATTAAAATCTTAGGCATATTCTCTTCTCCCAGCCATTTTTGATGGATATTTACATCATTTCGCATATTACATCCTCCAGCGATATAATCTGACAAGCAACTTTTTTTCTTAGTTCTGCTTCAATTTCATCAAAGGCAAAGGTTGCTGTCACAATCACTACATCTACAGGCGGCAAATCATCAGCCGTATCAAATACTTTTAATTCTGAATAAACATTATCTGCATTTTTATCAATAGCATATTTAACATCCACCCTGCCATTATTTTTTAATTCACGATAAAGAAGATTTCCCAATTCTCCCATTCCATATATCGCAATGGCTTTATATTGATTATCTGCAAAATACTGCGCCATACTCTGCCCTTCCTGTTTCAGCAAAAGCCATTGATTCAGCAAACTATAATATCCTTTAAATTTACAAACTTTTTTGTCTCTTTTATCTATCATCCTGCGCATAAAATTTATCATTACAACTCCAGACGCAATAATCCCTAATACAAATGATACGCCTGCTGTCATTCCTTTTTTCATAACCTTTACTCCCTCCTAATAATGTCAATCTCAAATTATTGATTCAATTTTTATAAGCAATTATTAAATCTCTACTCTGATATCAGTCCTTTGTCTTCAATATTAGCAACTCTTATAAAATACCACTGCATATTCTTAAATTTTCATTCACATTACAAATTTTCAATAACATCTGTCAATGATATTATAGGACATTTACATTTTTTTCTCAATTCAATTTCTATTTCCTCATACATGTGTATTGGTGTTACCACTATACAATCAACACCGTCAAAAGCTTCTTCCTCCATGCTTTTGACATCTATTTCTGCAAATGCTGCCCAAGCATCTTTATCAATTCCGTACCTCACATAAATATCAGTGCCTTCCAATGCCTCAATCAGTCTATTTCCTAACTCACCCAGACCATAAACAGCAATCTGCTTATATTCTCTTTCAATAAAATAGTCTTGAATAGCATAATGGTTATTATACACTTTTATCCACCTATTGCACAGGTCATAATATTGTTTAAATTTACCATCCTTGTTTTCATTAACTTCTAACGAACCTAATTGAGATTTTACTTGTTTTAAATCAATTGAAGGACACTCATTATGTAATGCTTTCTTTACCTGTTCCAAATAACGAAATTGATACTTTTTATCCGGCTCCAAATAGTTACCCTCTCCCCACTCATTCCATGCATTAATAAAAACAAAATCATTATGCTCTTGCATTGATAAATCTATTGTTTTTTGTAAATACATACCAAACTTTTCAGGTGAAGACCCCTGATACACATATCCCCTGTTTCCACGTCTTGGTGTATCATCATAATCTACAAACATACAACGAAATTCATTTTTCTTATGTTCTTCTAACAACATTTCACAACAAGTTTCATCATATGGTTTTACATGGCATTCTAACTGTGTGACATCGTCTGGAATGATAACCCTCTTTGCTTTACCTGGCTCAAAATCAACCGTAGCACTAACTCTTTTATTCTTACTCACCATCCCATCAAAAGTTAACATATCTACAATAAACAATCCCTTGAATCCATGTTCTCTGGATAATTCATTCCAATAATCCATCATTCGGTCAAAACATCCAATTTTATTTATCTGATATATAAGAAACATTGGTTTCCCCGCAATTTTAATATATCTATTATCCTTGAAAAAAGGAAGCAGATAATCAAAATGATATTTCCAATCTTCCTTTTCTCCATAACGCTGTTGTATCAATATTTCTTTTGCTCCAGAAGCACCCTGCCAAGTTTTTGTCCATGGTTCATTAGCCCACGAAAAACAAAATTGAAATATCATGTCTTTGCTGTTCAAAAATAATTCAGCAGGTTTTTCCAGAACTTTTTTTCCTCCTTTAAACCAATAATGATAAAAGCAAAATGCGGATATACCATATTTTTGAGCCAAGGAAATCTGCCACCGCAAGGTATCTGGATTCAATAAATTATAATAATTATCGTTTAATGGCTCTCTGGGCTGATAATGTCCTTCAAATAATGCTTTTGCCTTTCTTACATTATCCCATTCTGTAAATCCCTTTCCCCACGTTCTGTTATTTTCTTCTATTTCATGAAATTGTGGCAAATAATACGCTACTAAATTCATTTTATAATCCGCCTTTCTGCAAAAACTATATACCTCGAAATCTCTGTACTTCTCGAAACATCAACATACCAATTTCCTGCACATCCAACTATATTTCTATCATAACCCTTAAATTCCTCCAGTATTATACATGAGCTCTGCTTCTAAATTACATATATCTATTTGGGAAGTCACTTCTTTTATTTCTGTTTCTATTGCCGAAAAATAATTGCGATTCACCACTATAATTACATCTATTTTATCATTAATATTTTCAAATCCCTCTATTATCTCGCCAGTTTCTAATACTGTTCCCTGTATTTTCTTATTTTTATCAATGATATATTCTATCTTTACACCATAAGAATGTAAGGCATCCAGCAAACTTTTCCCCTTTTTCCCATAGCCCCAAATAGCAATCCGTTTGTTCATATACCGCTCAAAAAGTACATTAATATCATTACCAAAGACATAATAAAATGTTTCATATTCTGTATTCTCTTCTATAAAATAATTTTCTTTTATCTTCTGTGCGAATACATACTCTGATTCTTGTGCAGTCTTTACAATCTGCACTTCCATCGAATCATGTTCAAGATATAATTCCCTGTCACTCGGATGATAAAATTCCTTTAATTGCTTTGTCACCTTGCATATATAGTCCACATCCGGTTCGTCATTCTTATCAATAATTAACTTAACAGCTTTATAATATGCTATTGCTCGTAATATATTCGCATATTTAATAAACCCTCGGTTTTTCATTTCTTTATAAACAAAATCTCCTACATCTACCATATCTTTATGATGCTCACTATTTCGAGTTGTCACAACAGACTGTTCCCTAATCGTATAATAATACAACGGCTCCTTTACATAAGCAGTTTTACCGGCATATAAAACAACAAGCGATATAAATGCAAAATCCTCATACTTCTTATGTTCAGGAAAAACAATATGGTTTTTTCTTAACACCTCTGTCCTAATTAATTTTGCATACACATATCCGTAATTTAACAAATGAAGATAATACTTCTTTTCTGTCATTATTCCCATTTCTTCCGAAAACTGATAACTTACCCATACCTGTCTATCTTCTCTTTCAAAGTCCCGATAAATATCACAATAAACAATATCTGCATTTGTTTCACTTGCCTTTAACATCAATTTCTCACACGTTGTTTCATCTATCCAATCATCACTGTCTAAATATGTGACATAGTCTCCTGTCGCAATCTCCAATCCCTTATTTCTCGCTCCTCCTTGGCATAGATTATCCTCTAAATAAACTGCTTTTATCAGCTCTGGAAATTTTTCTTCATATTGCTTGATAATCTCTCTGCAATTATCAGGAGATGCATCATCAACAACAATTACCTCTATATTCTGCCACGTTTGATGAATTGCAGAATCCAGACACTTTCTCAAATATTTTTCTACATTATAAACCGGTATTATGATTGACACTTTATCATTTTCGTCAAATGGTCTATTCAATTTTTTCACCTCTCCCACTATACACTGCATATAAAACGGTATCTGAAAACCCAAGTGAATGATGCCGAATATATAATTTATACCTCGGAACAATTTTATGAATATATAATGGTATTGTCCATAAATCATCATCATTATGATAAATACAAATTGCTAATTTGGGATGATACTTACAAATTGTATGCTCTGCACCTTTTAACGCTTCTAATTCAGAACCTTCAATATCCATTTTAATAAATGAAACTTCATCGTCGATAAATTTATCTATACTCATACATTCTACAACTTTTCCTCCCCTTTGAATAAACTTACTTCCGTCAGTTCCACTTTCTTCAAAATTAAGAGTAGTATTATCACTATATAATCCGGCTTGTATGCATCTAATCCTGTTATTGCCCCCGTACCGGGTCACCAATGTCTGATAATTAATCTCATCCGGCTCAAAAGCATATATTTTGCGAAATTGACCTCTGGTATGCTGTATAAATTCTTCAATCGTATCTCCAATATATGCTCCAGCATCTACAAATACTTCAGAATCGGTAAGTGGATATACGTCTTGAAAATATGGCTTTCCATCAAACATGTCATTCCAATATGCTATACCGCCCGCCCTACATTGTACAATTTGTTCCAATCTCTTTTTTGAATGTTCATCCGCTAATATTTCCCTTACACTATCTACATATGTTAAATCCTTTTCACAAACAGGCGCAAGTCCATTACCTCTCCTCTCGCACATATGCGACGAATATATATATTTCATTCCCAATTCAAGTAATTGTTTTTCAATCTCTTTCTCATAACAGCTTGTAATTAAAAAAACGGTTTTTTCCTTGTCCAGCAACGGAATTTTATGAACAGGGAAAACCGGATAGCCCTCAAAAGTAATATTGACTTTCTTTATATCATTGTCAAATATTCCTTCGATACAAAATGCACCTCCCTGACGCTTGATAAACCCCCTTGCACTTCCTGATGCACCAAATAAATATAATCTTTTACCCCTCAGACATTCCTTCAATTTATCAAAATCATTCTCTTCATATACCATTTTCTATCACCTACAATCGCCAAATACTATTTATGAAATCTTAAAGAACCTTTCTACTTCATTGAATCCCAATTCCTTTAATGCTTTTCTCGCCGGAACAGCTCCTCCATTCGTACAAATAAACACATAATCCGGGTTATATTCTTCAATTTTATCCGGTTTAATTATCGGATAACCATTTACTTTTCCCTCTTTAAACGTATCTATATACCCAAGACATACCGAATCAGGTAATTGGTTCTGTATGACCTCTATTCCCTCTATTCCCGAAATATCTGCTCCCCAGATTAAATATTTCCATTTCTTTTGAGAATCCATTATATTTTCTACAAGATATTTCATCTTAACTTCCATCAGCTCTCTCGTCTGCTCAGCCCGCATATCAGTTCTCGACTTGGAAGCCGCTCTCACTCTGTAATCCAACAACACTTCTTCCAGCTTATCAATTCTTAATCCATACACCCCTGCCCGGAAATACAATTCCAAATCCTCCAACTGATACTGGCGGTAAAGCCCTATTTTGTCAAATAATTCCCTTCTTACCATAATCGTGGGATGAATAAATTTCATCGTCTCATTAGTGGAAAAAAACCAATCCTTTTTTTCGATTGGTGCCTGGCTTCTTCGATGAGTTCCCTGTGCAGCTTTTTTAATCTCCTCCCTGACGCCCTCTTCATATATCAAAGAATAATTCGTTCCCAATAAATATACATCAGAATTTCTCTCCATATATAAAACCTGTTTTTCTATACGTTCAACATGAGATATATCATCTGCATCCATTCTGGCTATATATTTTCCTTTTGAAACAAGAATCGCTTCATTCAGGCTTTTCACCAAGCCACGATTCTCTCTGGTTATTATGATAATTCTATCATCTGCTTTTTTATAGTTCAATAAAATATTCAATGTATTATCTGTCGAACCGTCATCAACAATAATGAACTCAATATCTTTATATGTCTGTCCCAAAATACTTTCTACCGCTTCATTTAAATATCTTTCACCATTATAGACAGGCATAATAACAGAAACCAATATATCGTTCATCTACCAATACCTCCCTGCCTCCACCTTCTTATATCCTTTCGGCTTCTCTTCTTCCAGCGGTCTTGTCCAATATTCGTTATGATAGCCAAACTGGTCATAATAAGCTCCGCGTATACCAAAATAAAGCTGCAGCATCCCTCCAATATGCAATGCCTTTTTCCCCATTTCCTTTGCGTATGCCGCTAACGGAAAACCGTATGCGCCTGCACCAATCAGCGCAATGTCAAAATCAATCTCCCGCATCTGCCGCTCCATACTGTCTAATGCATCAAACCATGTGGAAAACCCAGTTCCCTTATTATCTGCCAGCGTTTGTACCGCCTTCAGCGTTATCAATTCAAAATCCGGCAAAAAATCCGAATTATCAAAAAATTTTTTCCTGCTCTTATAATTTTTTTGGATGGACTTTTCAAAAGGATGGATAACAAGTACCCTTTTCCCTCTCAGGGCATATGTCCACGGTCTCTCTATATCAATCGGGAATCCCGTCTCCTCATATAAGGTTAGCGGTGTCCGGCCGCAGTAATCCTGATAAAAACGGTTTTCAAAATGTGAACGCCACATGCTCCAGAGCAAATCTGCTTCTTTAATTTTATCTATATACAATTCACAAAAGGCATCCATTTTCTCATGCTCAGCAGGAAAAAAACCGCACCAGTCCGCAAGCATATTGGTAATATTTCGGGTATATGGTGTTTTTCCTCCGTGAATACGATTGGTAAAATAGCAATAATTACACAATGTTTCCAACTCCGTAGAACCAACCCTGCCGATAAAAAATGCATCCTCCGACATCACTTTCTGGTATAACAGCTCATTTGCCGCATCTTTATCCAATACCGGATTTTCAAAATCCTCCATTGGTATTTTTTCATGAAGCACACCCATCCTTACTACATATACATTGCGTAATTTCATCTCCTGTAGCTGTTTGGAAATCTCCTTTTCATAGGTGCTGGTAATCATCACCCCAATCCCGGGATTCTCCTCTGCCATTGCCTGTAAATCCTCCGGCGAACAGACAGGATATCCTTCAAGGACAGTTCCTCTTTTAGACGGATTGTTATCACAAAATCCAAGTACCTTTGCCTGAATCCTTTCAAACTCTTCAAGTGCCTTTATCCCTGTAGATGAAGCACCGAACAGCACCACTTCTTTTCCCTCAAAATCCTGCAGGCTTGCCCCCTCAATTTTAATGTACATCCTTACTCTCCCTTATCCGGCATCTTCAAATCACTCTTAATCTTTGTCGTAGACACCTCAGGCGTCCTGTCCAGATAGACAACATCACAATAATCCCTCAAAAAGTCAAACTTTCCTTTCCAGTCGTCTCCCATAACAAAGGTATCCACCTTAAACTCCCTGACATCCGACACCTTTTGCTCCCATGTCTCCTCCGGTATAACCAAATCCACATACCGTATCGCCTCCAGCAGACGCTTTCTTTCTTCATAAGAAAAATAGGTAACTTTCCCTTTCATCTCACTGTTAAATTTATCTGTAGACAGGGCTACAATGAGGTAATCCCCTAATGCCTTTGCCCGTTGAAGCAAATTTATATGTCCATAATGCAGCAAATCAAAGGTGCCATAGGTTATCACTTTTTTCATCAATATCCCTCATTTCCTCCAAAACATTACTGCTGCCGTCATTTCGCAGCCAGTATCTCCTTTACCAGCAACTCGCTGACCGGCGCATCTGTCCGGTCGTACATCCTCTTCCAAAGCGCATCCCTTTTCTCTTTATATCCGTCCAACCCATTCTTGACATCCAGCAGCGCCCGTTCAAGGTCCTTCTGATTATTTACCTTAATCCCCGGCGTATATTCCTCATAATCAAAATACATGTCCCGGGAATCGTTGAGATAGGCGTCCAAATCATAGGCAAAAAAGATAATCGGTTTTCCGGTAAATAAATAATCAAAATAAATGGAGGAATAATCCGTCACCAATGCATGGGATAACGGAAGAAACACATAAGGGTCCGTATCTGCATCAATATTTATAATATTGCCTTTTTCCATATCGGAAAACCGTTCTCTCAGCTTCGACTTGGGATGCAGCTTTACACAAAAAATAAGATGGTTTTTCCTTAAAAATTGCTGAAAACGTTCCAAATCTATCCGGTTAAAAAATTCCGTTTCACTGTTCCGAAAGGTAGGCATGTAATAAAGCATTTTATTTTCGGCGTCCTCATCCAGCAGCTTTCGTATCCGCTTCAGCGTGCTTTGTTCAATCTGTGTATAGAGATTCTTTATGCAATCAAAAGCAAAACCGTCAATCCTCGGATACCCTGCTGTAGAAACATTCTTCGTTTGGAAAGCCGAACCAAAAATCGGTCTTATAAACTCAGAAGTAGCAAGCACATGATGAGACGGTTTCTCATCTGATAAACGCCTCGGAAAAAATTTAAATGCTTCCCAGCCATTCTTTG
>JAMPFJ010000020.1 GCA_023664535.1 Bacteroidales bacterium | reverse complement strand
GAAAGCGTGCCTGCGTTGCTTTGTCTATATTGTACAACGGACGTTAGCAAAAACAGAGTTTCGCAATTACCTAGATTTCACTACCCTTGAAAGGAGCGATTATATGGAACTGCATACAAGGGCATGTCTGCCGGAAGTGATTCTGGGGACGGATGGGATGAATGCCAAATTAAAACTGCATTTGGATGACAAAGGGCGTCAATATACCGTGGAAGACCTGCTTGAAGTATTGCAGAGTAATCATGTTCGCAGGGGAGTCTTGGAGCATGTTGTCCGGGAGATGGTAGAGCGGGAGGTATATGATGTCCCGATAGAGATTGCCAGAGGAAAAGAGCCAAAAAGTGGAGTGGATGGGTCTTTTATTTTCCATGTAAAAAGTCCGGAAAAGATGAAAGGACCAAAGGTTCTGGAAAATGGCGAAGTGGAATATGTGCTTACGCAGGAGTATGTTATTGTGGAAAAGGGCGAGCTGCTTGCGGAGTATGTCCCGGCTACTGCGGGTGAGAGCGGCTACACGGTTGACGACCAGGTGGTGCTGCCTGCGCGGGGAAAAGACCTGCCCATGCTGAAGGGAAAAGGCTTCCGCATGGTGGACGGTAAATATTATGCCACAATCCATGGCAAGGTGGAGCGTACAGAGGCAGGCTTTCACATTAGCAATCTGCTGGAAATTAAAGGGGACGTGGATGTCAACTGCGGACATGTTGAATTTGACGGAGACGTGTACATACGGGGAGACGTAAAGTCGGGAATGACCGTGAAGGCATCCGGTAATATAGAGATAAAGGGGCATGTAGGCGCCAGCATTGTTGAAGCGGGGGCAGATATTTCCATAAGAGACGGCATGCAGGGTAAGTTTACCGGCAGCCTGAAGGCAGGCGGGGACATTTTTTGCAAGTTTTTTGAAAATGTACAGGCGGAGGCGGGAGGCAACATTACGGTTAAATCGGTAATGAATTCCAAATTGAAAGCGTCCGGAAAGATTGTTGTGGAGGGCAGAGAAGCGGTTATTTTAGGCGGCGTAGTCCATGCGGTACAGGGAATGGAAATCGGGGAGGCAGGTAACGCAATGGAGATACCCACGGTACTGATTGCAGGTGTGCTTCCCCAGACAGTGGAGAGAAACCGCGAATTGGTTGAGCTGATTAAAAAGGCGGAAGAGGAGGTTGAACTGCTGGACCGCTCCGCAAAGATTATGACAAAAATGACCCAGACCAAGGTAACAAAAGAGACGGCAAACCGCCGGATGAAAATTATTCAGGCGAAGGTTATTAAATCTGCGGAATTGAAACGGTATCAGGAGGAAAAGCTTCGGAATGAAGCGTTAATTGACAGCAGCAGAAATGCGGCGGTGGTTATACAGAGCAATATCTATCCGGGCTGCCAGGTGCAGATTGCCGGAATGCAGATTCAGGTGCGGGAGATTTTAAAGCACGTAAAATTTACGCTGAAGGACGGCGACATACAGGCGGTTTTGTTATATTAAGCAGGAGTGAAGACATTGAAGATAGAAGTCGAAATCTGGTTGGATGTATTATCGGTAATTTTATTTCTGGGCTTTGGAACAGCAGCAATGATTGCTTTTTCCACAATAGACAAGCAAAAGGAGATAACGATAAGCAGCCGCTACGGAAGGCATACTGGACCATTGGAGATTTTATATGTTAATGTGGCGCTGGTTCTCGTGGCGGTGATGTTATATGCCCACAATTATCGTTTTCTTCCGGCAGTATGTACCTTTATCCTGCTGATTTTCTTTAACAGCAGAATGCAGAGCGGCATTGCGCCAATCGGTGTATTTATCGGAACCACATATCTGGAATGGAATAAAATTAAGGCGTATAAGATAGTCAATGACGAAATCAGTACGGTACAGGTTCGTGTATTTGCGAACAAAAAACAATATGTTTTGCGGTGTGATAAAGAGCAGCGTTCCCGGGTGGACGCATATTTTATCGAGCACGGCATTCCGGACAGAGAATCATAAATAGGAGGAAGGACATGAAACATTTAATTGACCCAATGGATTTAAGCGTGCAGGAGATTGACGAGCTGCTGGATTTGGCGGACGACATTATTGCACACAAAGAAAAATATGCAAAGGTCTGCGAGGGAAAGAAGCTGGCGACCTTATTTTTTGAACCAAGTACCCGAACCCGTTTAAGCTTTGAGGCAGCGATGATGGAATTAGGAGGAAATGTACTTGGTTTTTCTTCGTCTGATTCTTCCTCCGCATCAAAGGGTGAAAGTGTGGCGGATACGGTAAAGGTGGTTTCCTGTTATGCGGATATTATTGCGATGCGCCATCCGAAGGAGGGGGCGCCGTTCCTTGCGGCAATGAAATCGGATGCGCCGGTTATCAATGCGGGTGACGGCGGGCATAACCATCCCACCCAGACGCTGACAGACCTGTTGACTATCCGCAGGGAAATGGGAAGATTTGAGGATATTACCATCGGCTGCTGCGGGGATTTGAAGTTTGGAAGAACCGTACATTCCCTGATTAAAGCGCTTTCGCGGTATGAAAATATTCGGTTTGTGATGATATCTCCCGAGGAATTGGAGATTCCGGAATACATCCGGCAGGAAGTATTTGAGCAAAAGGGGATTTCCTATGAGCAGGTCCGCACGATTGACGAGGTAATCGACAGGCTGGACATTCTCTATATGACGAGGGTGCAGAGAGAAAGGTTTTTTAATGAGGCGGATTATATTCGGTTGAAGGATACGTATATTCTGGATATGCCGAAGCTGAAAACGGCGAAGGAGAGCCTGCGGATTCTACACCCGCTGCCAAGGGTAAATGAAATTGCGGTGGAGGTGGACGACGACCCCCGCGCCTGTTATTTTCGGCAGGCATTAAACGGAAAATATGTCAGAATGGCGCTGATTATGAAGCTGCTGGAGCTGGCATAGGGAAAATATACGGAATGGAAGGTGGAGAGCATGAATATAGATAGTATACAAAACGGAATTGTACTGGACCATATTACGGCAGGTAAGGGAATGCTGGTTTATAAATATCTGGGACTGGATAAATTGGATTGCTCTGTGGCAATTATAAAAAATGCGGTCAGCCACAAAATGGAGAGAAAGGATATTCTGAAAATAGACCATCCCGATTATGATATCAATCTGGATATCCTGGGTTACGTTGACCCGGGTATTTCCGTCAGCATTATCAAGGACGGAAAAACGATTGAGAAGAAAAAGGTGGGACTGCCGGAGAAAATTGTGAATATTGTGAAATGTAAGAATCCCCGCTGTATTACCACTACGGAGCAGGGCATTGAGCAGATTTTTAAATTGACGGACAGGAAGAAGAGAATTTACCGCTGCGTATACTGTGAAGCGGTAAACCAGGGGGAGGTAATCCGCTGGTAAAGGGTGAAAATTTAACGGCGGAGAGAAAAAACGGTTTACAAATCCGGTAATCATGCTATAATGAAAATAATTACGTCTATGAGATGTATTCATTGAAGCATATAAGAGGTGCATTATGGAGCAATATGTATTAAAGGGAGGCAATCCGTTAGTCGGAGAGGTTTCCATTGCAGGAGCAAAAAATGCAGCCCTTGGAATTTTGGCTGCGGCAATTATGACGGACGAAGAAGTTATAGTTGAAAATGTTCCCAACGTAAGAGATACAAGAGTGCTTTTACAGGCAATTCAGGGAATTGGTGCAAGGGTCAAATATATAGATGAACATACCGTAAAGATTTGTGGCGGGACCATTAACCCGCATGCGGATAATTGTGTAGATGATGAGTTTATCCGAAAAATCCGGGCGTCTTACTATCTGCTGGGTGCAATGCTCGGAAAATATAAAAAGTCCAGTGTAGCCCTGCCCGGAGGATGTAATATCGGAAGCAGACCGATTGATTTACACATCAAGGGATTTCGGGCTCTGGGTGCCGATGTGAATATCCATAACAGTATGATACATGTGGAAGCGGAGCAGCTGGTGGGAAACCATATTTACATGGATGTGGTTTCCGTGGGAGCAACCATTAATGTGATGATGGCGGCAGCGCTGGCAGAGGGAAAGACCACCATTGAAAATGCCGCAAAAGAGCCGCATATTGTAGATGTGGCAAACTTTTTGAACAGCATGGGGGCAAACATTAAGGGCGCCGGGACAGATGTCATCCGGATTCGCGGGGTAGAGAAGTTAAAGGGGACGGAATATTCGATTATTCCGGACCAGATAGAAGCGGGAACCTTTATGGTTGCGGCAGCGGCAACCAAGGGTGACATTACGATTAAGAATGTGATTCCCAAGCATTTAGAGGCAATTTCCTCCAAATTAAAGGAAATTGGCGCAGTGGTTATGGAGTATGACGATGCGGTCAGAGTGGTGAGCAATCACCGATTGCGTTCGACGAATATTAAGACTTTGCCATATCCGGGATTTCCTACGGATATGCAGCCGCAGATGGCAGTTGTTCTGGCATTGTCGGAGGGGACGTCCATCATTACGGAAAGTATTTTTGAGAACCGTTTCAAATATGTGGATGAACTGTTCCGTATGGGCGGTTCAATCAAGGTAGAAGGAAATACGGCGATTATTGACGGTGTGGAGAGCTTTGTGGGCGCTAATATTGTAGCGCCGGATTTGAGAGCCGGAGCAGCGCTGGTTATCGCAGGTCTTGTGGCGGATGGGTTTACCGTTGTGGAGGATATTAAATATATCCAGCGGGGATACGAAGCCTTTGACGAGAAAATCCGTGCGTTAGGCGGACAGATTGAGGTTGTGGAGACCGATAAAGAGATTCAGAAGTTTAAATTAAAGGTTGGCTGAGCTTGAGATAAAGTGTACAAAACCATTTTCTTTTTCGCAGGAAAAAGCCGTCCCTTGAATGCTCATGTTTAAGGAGGCGGCTATTGACAGATACAGAGTCAACAGATATATTCCTGTCAGGTATGTCCGTCCGGATAACCTGATCTAGAGAACCGATTCGGTTCGTTTTTCACTTTTAATGATAATTGGATAAGGAAAGGAGCGTATTTTTGTGTACCAAATTTTATTACTGTATGAGGAGCCGGAGAAAACCTGCAGGTTATCCGATTATCTTCAGTTGAGCGGATGCGGGGTGGTGACGGAGAAGCTGGATGCCGCCGCAGACTGCAGGGAACTGCTGCAACGTGCGGATTTGGTTCTGTTTTGCTGTGACAAAGTGGAGCAGTATGTGGAGGCATGTGAAAAAATACGGCAGATAACGCAGATTCCGGTGATTGTGCTGTCGGGTAATACCGATGAATGGATGAAAATTAAAATGTTCCGGTGCGGTGCGGATGATTATCTGGCGGATTCCTGCAGCCAGGGAGAACTGATGGCGAGAATCCAGTCGCATATTGCCCGCTATCGCAGGCTGACCCGTCCCTTTGGCTATATTCAGACGAAGGATTTGGAAATAGAAGTGGCGGCACGGAGAGTTTTTGTCAGAGGGGAAGAGGTGGCGATGACGGTAAAAGAATTTGATATCCTGCTTTATCTGGCGCAGCGTCCCAATGAGGTTGTGCCAAAGGAAAAAATATATGCGGAGGTATGGCAGGATGAGATTGGGGAAGGCTATTATAATTCAGTGGCGGTGTATATCCGGCGAATCCGGGAAAAGATTGAAAGGGATTCGGAAAGCCCGCAGCTGGTGGAGACGGTATGGGGTGTAGGGTATCGTTTCAGGGCATAGGCGTATTCTATTGACGCATTTTTTGTTTGATGCTAAACTGAAGTACAGATTGAATAAAGACGGAAATCAGAAGAACAGGTTTAACGGTGCATCGGAAAGGGATGGGACAAAGGGATGAAGGTAGAGATTCTGCATGAAGATAAAGACATTATTGTATGTGTGAAGCCTTATGGCATGCCGGTTCAGGGAGATAAGACAAGGGATACGGATTTACTCAGCTTTCTCAAGCATCATATTTTTGAGGAAGAGGAGATGGACGAAGAGCCTTATCTGGCAATGGTACACCGGTTAGACCGCCCTGTGGGAGGCGTTATGGTATTTGCAAGGAACCAGCAGGCGGCAGCAAACCTGTCCGACCAGATACAGGACGGAATCATGCTCAAATTTTATCAGGCAATTTTGACAGGAGAGCTTCCGAATGAGTATGGCATGCTGGAGGACTATCTGTTAAAGGACGGAAAGACGAATACTTCAAAAATTGTTAAAGCGGGAACAAAAGGGGCAAAGAGGGCGAGATTAGGCTATGAGCTGCTGGACATGTTTGAGACGGACGAAGGGGTTCTTTCCTATGTGCTGATTGAACTGCTTACCGGAAGGCATCATCAAATCCGGGTGCAGATGGCGGGACGGGGAGCCGGAATTTATGGCGATACCAAGTACAATCCTTTGTTTGCGAAAACGAAAAAAACGTATCAGCAGATAGCGCTGTACGCCACCAGACTGGAATTTGACCATCCGTCTACCGGTGAACACATGGTATTTAAGAGGGAGCCGGAGGGAGATGTGTTTGATGTGATTGAGTTGGACGAATACTGACAGGTGAAGCCGGGTGTGCAGGTGTACTTTCTGCCAGGCTCGAAAGAACCTTGCCAGGTACTTAATGCAGGTATCCGTTTAAACAGAATACAAAAAAGTGATATTCCGTCTGCTGCCTTATAATTCAGGGAAAAAACGGGTAAGCTAGTAAAGAACGCCGGGACAGGAAATGCCCGTATAAAATTGGCGGCAGACAGGGAGGAAGCGGATATGGAAGAACCGATAATACGGATAGATAACAGGGTGAAGCGTATGCTTGTTCTGATTTCGGTGGCAGCAGGTGTTTATCTGGTATTTCGCTATCTGCTTCCTCTTTTTGTGCCCTTTGTGATAGCAGGAGTTCTGTCTGTTTTATATTATCCTGTTCTTCGGAAAATAGGAAAGCGGTACGGCTTGTGGGAGGGAAAGAGAAAAAAATATTTTCTGGTTTCCGCTGTGGTTTTGCTGTTTCTTTTGTTGTTTCTGCTGGTGATACTGTTTGGAGGATATCTGCTGGGGCAGGGACAGAGTATTTTGTTAAATTTCCCTTTTTATCAGGCAAGGATGATTTATCTGGTTAAAAGCTGCTGCTGCGAGGTGGACGAGCTGCTGCATGTTGCGGATGGGGTAAGCTTTTCTTATATAGAAGGCTTGATGGGAAATATCTGGTCGGACTCCATGACCGATATGCTGCCCAGAGTGACCTCCTATTCCGTGCAGATGGCGGGAAAAGCATTTCAGATATTGTTTTGTCTGGTGATAACGGTGATTGCCACATTTTTTATGGTTCAGGATTATGATGGGATAAGGGCAAAAATGCTGGAATCAGAGCCGGGGAGAAGCGTGTGCAGGCTGATAGGAAAGGGTAAGGACACCCTTAGAGCCTATGTGAAGGCGCAGGGCTTGATTATGCTGTTGGACGGACTGCTCTGTATAGGGGCATTTTTGCTGATTAAACAGCCCTATGCGCTGGCGCTGGGTTTTCTGACGGCGGTTGTCGATGCATTGCCGGTGCTGGGGGCGGGATTGATTTTGCTTCCCTGTATGGTCATTTTTCTGCTGAAAAAGAAATTTTTCGGGGCGGTGGTACTGCTGTTCGCCTATCTGGGCTGCCTGCTGATTCGCCAGCTTACCGAGCCGAGAGTGATAGGAGGCAGGGTAGGAATAAAACCGCTCTATACTATCATCAGCATGTATGCGGGCTTCAAGCTGTTCGGCATCTGCGGCTTTTTGCTGGGACCGGTGGGGATGCTGGTGGGAAAGGAGCTTTACGGAGCATATTTGAACGATGAGGCGGGATGAGACAGAGCTGGCGGGAGTGCTTGCAAATCACACGGAATAAAGGTATAATGCTTTTGTTCAGTTTTTTGTCGGAAAAACGGGACAGTAAAAGTTAAGGAGAAATAAGATGGCAAAGGACAAGAAATTAGTAGAGCAGATTACTTCTATGGAAGAGGATTTTGCGCAGTGGTATACCGATGTTGTGTTAAAAGCAGATTTGATTGATTATACAAGTGTAAAGGGCTGCATGGTAATTAAGCCGGCGGGTTATGCAATCTGGGAATTGATTCAGAAACAGTTAGACGAGCGGTTTAAGGAAACGGGCGTGGAAAATGTATATTTACCGATGTTCATACCGGAAAGCCTGCTGCAAAAGGAAAAGGACCATGTGGAGGGCTTTGCGCCGGAGGTTGCCTGGGTGACCCATGGCGGACTAAACGAGCTGCAGGAACGGCTTTGCGTCAGACCGACATCCGAGACGCTGTTTTGCGATTTCTATCGGAATGAAGTGGAATCTTATCGGGATTTGCCGAAGGTATACAATCAGTGGTGCTCCGTTGTCCGCTGGGAAAAGGAGACCAGACCGTTTCTTCGTTCCAGGGAATTTTTATGGCAGGAGGGGCATACGGCTCATGCAACGGCGGAGGAAGCGGAGGAGCGCACTATTCAGATGTTGAACGTCTATGCCGATTTCTGTGAACAGGTGCTTGCCATACCGGTTATCCGTGGACAAAAAACGGAGAAGGAAAAATTTGCGGGAGCAGAGGCAACCTATACGATTGAGGCGCTTATGCATGACGGTAAAGCGCTGCAGTCCGGTACAAGCCATAATTTCGGCGACGGTTTTGCCAAAGCATTCGGTATTCAATATACGAGTAAGGATAATCAACTGGAGTATGTGCACCAGACATCCTGGGGAATGACCACCAGATTGATTGGGGCAATTATCATGGTGCACGGCGATAATTCCGGTCTGGTATTGCCGCCAAGCGTGGCG
This sequence comes from Bacteroidales bacterium, assembly GCA_023664535.1. Classification (GTDB taxonomy): domain Bacteria; phylum Bacillota; class Clostridia; order Lachnospirales; family Lachnospiraceae; genus CAG-590. The sequence continues at coordinate 48,525 of JAMPFJ010000020.1, read as the reverse complement.
CCTGTACAGGTGATGATTGTTCCGGTTATGCAGAAAAAGGAGGGCGTGCTGGAAAAGGCGGCAGAGCTTAAGGAAAAATTATCGGCATACCGCGTTAAAGTGGATGATTCCGATAAGAATCCGGGCTGGAAATTTGCAGAACAGGAAATGCGGGGAATCCCAATCCGGGTAGAGATTGGACCAAGAGATATTGAGGCGAATAAAGCGTTGATTGTCCGCCGGGATACCGGAGAGAAAATCGAAGTTTCCCTGGATGAGATTGACGGTAAGGTTGGCGGGCTCTTAGAGACAATCCAGCAGGATATGTATAACAGGGCGCTTGCCCATCGTGAGGAGAATACGCATACAGCCGTAACATGGGAGGAGTTTACCGAAATTATCGAGCAGAAGCAGGGATTTATTAAGGCGATGTGGTGCGGTGAAACGGAATGTGAGGAAGCGATTAAGGACGAAACCGGCGCTTCCACCCGCTGTATGCCGTTTACGCAGGAGAAGCTGAGCGAGGTATGTGTGCACTGTGGAAAGCCGGCAAAGAAAATGGTATACTTCGGGCGCGCATATTAAGGTATCGTTATAGAAAGCAGCTGCGAAGCCTGTTTGTGAAAATAAAAGGCTTCGCCATTACCTGGATAGGTTAAGGAGGACAGTATCTGTCGGGATGACGGATGCTGTTTTTTTTGAAGAAGATGAAATAATTTGATAGATTTTTCCGTCTAATGTATGCAGCAGATAAAAAACGGGATTTACAGGGAAGAAGGAGGCGATAAGGTGAACAAGCTGATAAAAGAGGCGATGGATGGGAATGCGGATTCCTTCGTAGAGCTGATGAAGCGGAATATGCAGAGCATGTATAAAACGGCATGGGTATATTTGAAAAATGACAGCGACGTGGCGGATGCAATTCAGGATACCATACTCGTATGTTATGAAAAAATGGATACCCTCCGCCAGGCAAAATATTTTAAAACCTGGATGACCAGAATTTTGATTAACAAATGTAAGGATATTTTGCGGACGCGCATGGATTATGAGGATATTGAAACGGCAGGAGAATTTGGAATGCCCGATAAGCAGTTTGATGCGTTGGAGTGGAAGCAGATGCTTAGCGTCCTGGATGAAAAGTACAGTACGGTGCTGTTAATGTATTACTATGACGGGTTATCGGTTAAGGAGATTGGGACGATATTGCAGCTTAACAAAAACACAGTGCTGACGAGACTGAGAAGAGCCAGAAAACTGCTGAAAGAAGAGTACTGTTTTTCAGGGGAGGCGGAGGTAAATTAAAATAACGGATTTAGCATTTTTGCAAATGGGAGGAACGTATATGAATGAATTTGAAAGAAATATAAGCAGTGTGTTAAGCGAGGATACGGATATTCCTGATGTTGTCTGGGACAAAGCCAATATGGCTTTTTCACAAATTCAGGGAGGATTGGGAAAAAGAACGGTGAGAAAAAATAAACGGTGGAACGGCGCAAGGGCGGCGGCAGCGGCAGTTGCCGCAATTCTGGTGGCCGGGACAACAGCCTATGCATCGGGAAAATATTTTGGAATTTGGGATTTCTTTGGCGAACAGGGCACCAATCTTTCCACGGAAGCGGAAAATCTGGTGGAAAGGGATGTGGTAACCGCAACAAATCAGATGGCAGGGGATGAGGTAAGGTTTAATATCCGGGAGGCAGTTTGCGACAGTAATCAGATATATGTGGTGGTAGAAGCAAAGCCGGCGGATGCGGAGCGTTATATGGTTCTCGCCGAGGATGTCATGCTGGATGAATCCATGAAATACCTGAATGCCGGGGGAAACAGCGAGGAGACGGTCAGGGAATATGCGGTTTCCCGAAATAAGGAAATTCTTTATGCGGGTGCAAGGATAGATTCGGATGTCTGCACCACATATTTTAAGCTGGAGGAAGACGGAACGGGAATTTTTGTTATCTATGGGGAGAATGCGGACAAAAAGAAGGTTTTGGATTTGCGTTGCAGCTGTTCATACTATGAAGCCTCTGAGGAATCGGTAACCGTGGAGGATGTCACCCATAGAAGCATAGACTTTGTTCTGCATGACATCAGCACCGGTGAAACAAATGTATATTATCCTGTGGAAAAAGAAGTAACGGACGGAAGCAATACGGTTGTGAAGAGGGTGGAGCTTACCAGAACAGAGCTTGGCCTGTATGCCAAGCTGCAATACCGTGTGACGCAGGAAGCTGGATACGGAGCAGCTTTTAGCATTATGGACGCCAATGGAGAGGAGCTTCCCCATGGCGTTGGGGTAAATTCCGTTGTGCAGGAGGTTTCCGAGGGAGTGTACGAGGTGACATATTGCTATGGTTTGATGGATTTGCCGGAGCAGTTAAAGGTTCAATGCGATAACATAGATACCGATGAAAAGTCAGAACCGGTCATTATGCAGCTGTCAGAGCAATAAATGATAATCGGAGCAGAAAAGGGACTCAATCCGTTTTGGCGGTTTTGAGTTCCTTTTTTAGTGTTTTACGGATTGATGGGTGGGTTGATTTGAGTACAGGGGTAGCTATGAGCAAAACTTTGCTTTCTTAACCACACGTTGTACAATATAGACAAATCACCGCCGGGCACGCTTTTGCTATGTGTCGCTCGTAATGGTACATAAGGTGCCAAAGTACGGCACCTAAGTACCAACGGCTCCCCAATGCCCGGCTTACGATATTGTCTATATTGAACAACTGCATTTTGGAGATAGTACGTTTTGCTTATCTCTATACAGGGGATGATAGGGGTAATAAAATGTTAAAAATAGCTTGACACCATGGTGTTATAGGTGTATATATAACATATAAACAGTTAAGGCTGAGTAAACAGAAGAAACAGAGATAAAGGCAGGTGAAGAGATGAAAATATTACAAAATTCCGGAGTTCCTATTTATCAGCAGATTGCAGAACAGTTTAAAGAGGATATTTTGTCGGGGAAAATGAAATCCGGAGAATATCTGCCCTCTATCCGGGGATTGGCAAGGGAGCTGCGCATCAGTGTGATTACCACGATGAAAGCTTACGAGGAGCTGGAGCGGCAGGGACTGGTAACGGCGGTACAGGGTAAGGGTTATTACGTGAACGCACAGGACAGTGAAATGTTAAAGGAACAGCATATGCGGAAGCTGGAAGAGCATTTAACCAACGCAATATCTGCGGCAAAGATTGCCGGGGTTTCCCAAGACGAGCTGGCAGGAATGTTGAATCTTTTGTTTGAGGCGGGGGAGCAGTGAAGAGGCATATGTGCAGAAGCTGTTCGTATTGCACGGCTGAATTTGGGGAATCGTATGGTTACGCACAGTGGAAACAGGAATATTAAGGAGGTCAGTATGGAGACACAGGCAGTAGTCAGAATAGAAGGATTGAGAAAAAAATTTAAGGGGTTTCAGTTGGATATCGGAGAGCTGAATATTCCGGAGGGGTTTGCCACCGCCTTGATTGGAGAAAACGGCGCCGGAAAGTCAACGCTAATCAACATTCTGGCGGGAATACGTATGGATTATCAGGGTAAGGTCATGTATTTTGACGGGGAGAAGGAGGATGCGGAAATCCGTGAAAATATCGGTTATACCGGACCGGGAAATTATTTTATGCCCTTCTGGACGGTTCGTGCGGTAGGGGAGGCGAGCGAGCTGCTGTTTGACCGGTTTCACCGGGACAGATTTGAAGCGCTTTGCCGGGAATTGGGAGTGGACAAAGCGGGAAAGAGTATTTCCAAATTGTCAGACGGGATGAAAATGAAAACCATGCTGTCGGCTGTATTTGCAAGGGATACCCGGATGCTTCTTTTAGACGAACCGGCATCGCCCCTTGACCCGTTGATGCGGGATAAACTGTGCGCCATGATTCGGGAATATCTGGAGGAGGGAAACGGAGAAAAGAGCGTATTTTTTTCCACCCATAATATTGCGGATATGGAGGATGTCACGGACTATGCGGTGATTTTGGAGCAGGGGAAAATTGTGGAGCAGGGATTTGTGGAGGAGCTGAAGGAAAAATATATTATGGTGAAAGGGGAGAAGGAGGAAGCGGACAAAGTGAAGGATATTTTATGGGGCTTCCGGAAAAATTCTTACGGCTATGAGGGGCTTTGCCTGGCGGAGGATTTGGATAAGCTGGCAGGTCTGGATGTCGTAACGGAAACGCCTTCCTTATCCCAGATTAGTGTGGCGGTAATGAAAAAATATACCGGGTTGTATGAGGAAAGCAAAGCGGCGGCAGTTGGTTAAAGGACAGGAAAAATGGAGGTGAAGGACTGATGAGAGAAGCAATAAAAGGGTATCATATGTTTTTGCCCGGCGGATGGCTGAAATGGTGTATTTATCTGCTTTATCCGCTATGCGTTATAGGCGGTATGTATGCAATGAACCGTTATCTCCTGTATTTTGCACAGATATGCGTCGGACTGACCTGCTGCATTCTTGTGGCAGTGGAAATGTGTTTGGATACCTATGTATTTTTAGGCATCGGCGCAAGGGACACCAATCGTTTGGAGTATCTGAAAACTTCCGCAAAGGGAATGCCGCTGCTGAAAAAGGCTCTGGTTATGGATGGAATCAGACGCTTCCTTGGCATGCTTGTGATGATGACTGGATTATATTTTATCGCAAAAACCGGCAATGCCGGGGAAGCCGCATTTTCTCTGCCGGGCAGTCTGCTATGTGCAATGCTGGTATTTGCCATGGTTGAGTTTGCCTTTGTCTTTACCCGGCTTTCCACCAATGTATGGCTCAATATGGTGGTGCTGTATTTGCTGGGCGGGGCTGCTTTTGCCGTAGGGATAGGGCTGTTTGGCAGCGAGATACAAATCTGGATGCTGCCTGCCGGAGGAGCAGCGGGACTTGCAGCGGCGATAGCGGGAAGAAGCAGAATAATAAAAAGAGCGGAGGAAAGCTATTATGATTCGGAAATTAAAGAAGCTGTCAAAGATAATCGCATACGGCATTAATGTAAAATCTTATATAGGATGCGCAGTATTCTTTTTTGTGCTGGCGGTAACTGTTATTATGCTGGGCGGTTCAGATGCGATAATGCTTGGGGCAACCTATTTGTTTACGGCAGGAATCATGATAAAACAGATTGAGGGAAGCCTGACCTATACCGGATTTGCCGCTGCATCGCCGAAAAGGCGGGCGCTGGAAATCTGGCTGCCGGATGTAATGGACTTAATAACCGGGGCTTTTGTTTTTGCCGTTTTACTGATGCTGATATGGGTGAAAGGCATATTTGGTACGGAGCAGAATTTTCAGTACGGAACAGGGTTTGTTTTTGCGGGAATAGTCGGGGCGGTGATTATGGTTTATTATGTGCTTTGCATGAAATATATGTTAATCAGTACAGCTTTTTTTGTTGTTGCTTATGTCGTGGTTTTCATGTATGCTGAACCGTCTGCTTTTCAGATGGGAGTGGCGGAAGGCGCGCTGTGCGGAGCTTTGATTGTTCTTTTTGGGGTGGTGCTTGCCGGAATATGCCGGAGACTGCTTTACCGGAGGCCGTTGTCCAGGTATGCCGTAGGAATGGAGTTGAGAAAGTAGCTAAAATATATTGAAGATTAAAAAAAATTGCAGTATGATAGTTTTACTGTGAATGGACGAAAACAGAGGGTCTGTTCCGTTAAAGAGGAAAAAGAAACGGATTGGAAGTTGGGTAGATGATTAGGATTAATATGCCGGCGAATGCCGGACGGATTATCCATAAACTGCAAAAAGCAGGGTTTGAAGCGTATATTGTCGGAGGGTGCGTCCGGGATGCCATACTGCATAAAGAACCGGATGACTGGGATATTACGACTTCTGCCAGACCGGAGGAGGTAAAGGCATTGTTTTCCCGAACGGTGGACACTGGGATTGCTCACGGAACGGTTACCGTTTTATTCGGTAAAGAGGGATACGAGGTCACCACGTACCGGGTAGACGGGAAATACCAGGACCACCGCCGTCCGGATTCCGTCACCTTTACGGCAAGTCTGACCGAGGATATGAAGCGCCGGGACTTTACTATCAATGCCATGGCATATAATGACGAGGAAGGGCTTGTGGATTGTTTTGACGGAATGGGGGACTTGCAGCGGCATGTTATCCGGTGCGTGGGCAGCCCTGCCGAAAGATTCGATGAAGATGCCCTGCGTATATTAAGGGCGGTGCGGTTTGCGGCACAGCTTGATTTTGTCATTGACGGGAAAACCAAAGAGGCGATAAGACGGCAGGCGGCGCTTCTGAAAGAAATCAGTGCGGAGCGGATTCATGTGGAATTGACCAAGCTGCTGGTATCGGAGCATCCGGAACGTCTGCGCACAGCCTACGAGCTGGGGGTGACGGCAGTGGTGCTGCCGGAATTTGATGAAATGATGAAAACCGGGCAGAGGAATAAGCATCACCAATATACGGTGGGAGAGCACACGCTCCGGGTGGTAGAGGAGGTTCCGGCGACGGAAGTCATGCGCTGGGCGGCATTGCTGCATGATGTGGCAAAACCGGCGACAAAAACTGCGGATGAACGGGGCGAACACTTCTATGGGCATAATGAAGCAGGAGTGGATATGGCAGGAAAAATTCTGCGGCGGTTAAAATTTGACAATGCCGGAACGGAGCGGATAAAGCGTCTGGTTCTCTGGCATGACTACGGAATGGGTGAAACACCGTCCATTCGTGCGTTCCGCCGGGCATTGAGCAGGATGGGCGCAGATTTATTTGAGGATTATGCAAAGCTTAAACGGGCGGATATTCTTGCCCAAAGCGAGTATATGCGCAAAGAGAAATTAGGTAATCTGGAAACACTGCAGGAATATTACCGTCAGATTATCGAAGAACAGCAGTGTCTTTCCCTGAAGGATTTGGCGGTTACCGGAGGTGATTTAATCGAGCAGGGAATGCGTCCGGGAAAAGAGCTGGGCATAATATTAAAGGCTCTTCTTGACGATGTGCTGGAAAATCCCGAGGACAATACGAGGGAACGCCTGCTTGTTCTTGCTCAGGAGCTACAGGAAAAGCAAAAAAATTAGTGATAATTTTCACATCCCCTTCATAAGATGAAAAGGTAAAGGAGGGGATGTTTTTATGTCCGAAAAACTTGCTGAGGTTTACGAACAGTACGACATGGAAATTCTTGCGGCAAAAAAGGGAAGAGGTGCGACAATTCTGACAACGACGGAGGGGCTTCGCATTTTAGAGCCTTTTCGCGGCAATCTGACCAGATTAGAACAGGAATACGTGTTAAAGCAATTATTTGAGGAAGCGGGCTGCCTGAATCTGGATTATCTGATTCCCAACCGGGAGGGAAGCCTGTTCACCTGTGATAAATACAGGCAGCCCTTTGTACTGAAAAAGCATTTTGAGGGAAACGAGTGTGACATGCACAACCCTTCCGATATTGTGCGGGCAATCAAGGCATTAGCGGAGTTTCATCTATATGGGAAAGAGATTGTGGTTCGGTTTCAACGGGCGTGGAAAGAAAATCTGCAAAGAAAAGAGAGAAAGCGGATTGAGGAAATTAAGCGTGCTATTGTAAACGGTGAGGAGTTGGATAAGATTTCCTACGTTTATGAAATCAGTCAGAATGCGTTGGAGGAGGTGCTGGGTATAGCGGAATCCGACGGAAGCGGGACGGAAAAAGCGGAGGAAAAGATAAATCCGGATGAAGCTTTTCCCCAGGAAGACGGTTTTGATAATTCAGCATGCTTTGACATTGAAAATCTGTTTATCCGGCATAATAAAGAGCTAAAGAAAATCCAGAGGTTTATCATGAGGGTGAAACAGAAAAATTCTTTTGAAAATCTGTTTTTACAGGTGTTTTCGAGCTATTACCGCCAGGGTACGGAATGTATGGAAATGCTTGCGCAGGTGATAAAGGGGGAGGAACGGGTGTCTGCGCAGAGCGTTTTTCAGAACCATTATGGAATCTGCCATGGAAGCTATAACCAGCACAATGTGATTCTCGGTAAGGATACGGAAGCGATTGTTCATTTCGAACGGTTTTCTAAAGGAAACCAGTTGAATGATTTGTATCAGTTTGCCAGAAAAGCGATGGAGAAGAATCATTTTGATTTCACCCTGCTGGAGGATATTTTTCGGGTATACGCAGAGCGGATTTCCCTTACCGGAGAAGATTATCACTATATGTATATTCTGTTTTCTTACCCGGAAAAATTCTGGAAAATTGCCAACAGCTACTATAATACCAACAAGGCATTCCTCTCGCCTAAATATGTGGAGAAGCTGGAAACGGTAATTCTGCAGGAGACGGAAAAGGGTAAGCTGCTGGAAGAGTATAGAGAGCATTATGTAGTGGACAGATGAGACAGGAAGAGACAAATACTGGATTGGTAAAAGCCTCACGTCGTTTTTTAACCGGCGGGGGCTTCAATTATTCTATATGGAAGATACTACAGGCTTTTTTTTCTGCCCGGTTTATGGTAAACTTATTTTGCACAAAATATGTGTTGGAATACCGAACCCTGCAATAAGATAAACTATTATGGTAAGGAATTGTCAGAAATGGTATTAAGTAAATTTGAAGCCTATACAAAGGAATGATATCAGTTTAGATATAGATGTCAGAGTGATTGTTTTATTGGATGCTGAAGAGGCTATGAATGAGATGATTAATGTGAATCAAGATGTGCCCACAGGCTGAAAAATAGAAAGCGGGTGTATAGTATGCCGGAACATCAAACAATAGAATGGAAAGAATCATGGCATGATGAGTTTTTAGAGTGGATTTGCGGGTATGCAAACGCTTACGGAGGAACGCTCTACATTGGCAAAAATGATAACGGAGAGGTTATCGGACTCAGCGATAAAGACAGGAAAAAACTGTTGGAAGCTATTCCCAATAAGATTACGGATACAATGGGCATTGTAGCAGATGTCAATTTATTATACGAAAATGACCTGCAATATATTGAAATTATTGTGGACAAGTACCCCTCACTCATCAGTTATCATGGTAAATATTTTTATCGTTCTGGGAGTACCATGAGAACAATAACCGGAAAAGAGCTGGATAAAGCGATTTTGAAATCGCAAGGCAGGACATGGGACGGTATGCCGATTGCCAAGCTAAAGGTTGAGGATTTAAGACCGGAAGCAATAGAATTATTCAAGGAGAAAGCGGTAAGACGAGGCAGACTGATACCAGAGGAAGCGAGAGTTGAAAATTCTATTCTGCTAGACAATTTACACTTGTTTGATGAGGATGGTTATTTGATTAGGGCGGCAATGCTGGCATTTTATAAAGAGCCGGAGAAATGGGTTACAGGCGCATATGTAAAAATAGGTTATTTTGCACAGTCAGATGCAGACTTAAAATATCAAGATGAAGTGCATGGCTCTTTGATTGAACAGGTGGACAAGACGGTTGATTTGGTTTATACAAAATACATGAAGGCGTTGATTACCTATGAGGGAATCCAGAGAATAGAGCAGTTTATGTTTCATCAGGATGCTTTTCGGGAAATTTTGCTTAATGCCATTGTCCACAAGGATTACAGCAGCTGTAATCCAATACAGATTAGCGTGTATGAAGATAAAATCTACATTTGGAATGACGGAGAAATGCCGGAAGGTTTGGATTCGGCAGATAAGCTGTTTATGAAGCATTCGTCAAAACCTTATAATCCTAAGCTGGCAAATGTATTTTTCATGAGCGGTATGATTGAAGCGTGGGGGCGAGGATTTGAAAAAATCAAAGAAGCATGTGCAAAATATGGCGGTCCTTTACCGGAATATAATATCAGTGCATCTGGAATTATGGTGCTTTGCAAGGCATGTGACAGGTATTTGAAACTGCTGAGTGATGAACCGCATCTTGTTCAAAGTGAACAGGATAATGAACAGGATGATGAACAGGATGTAATTAAAGCAATCATTGCCTTTTGTTCAGAGCCTAAATCAGCGAAGGAAATTGTGGAAGAATTTGCTTTTCCCAATAGGCTGTATTTAAAACGACATTTTCTTGATAAAATGTTAATGAACAAAAAATTGAAAATGACATTGCCGGATAAACCGTCAAGTAAAAATCAAAAATATTACTCATGAAAAATTAACAACAGACATTGAAACCGGAATACCGGACCCTGCAATAAGATAAACTATTATGGTAAGGAGGTTGGCAGGATTCTGCATGGAATAATCAGCAGCTTTTGCCGAAGAAAGATGAAAATACTACGGATGCGCCCGTCGGGCAGAATAACATTATCGTGCTTTGCTATACTGCTTTTGTTTGGGCTTTGTTTTGGAATAACCGGCTGCGGACGGGAAATTACCCTTCCTTCCTATGACGAAGAGGTGGAGCCGGCGGAGGAGGTTTCCCTGTTTGCCATTGTCTGCAATGTAGACGAAGTAAACGAGAAAATTACTCTGCGGACGGTCAATTATACGACGGAGGTAACATTAAGCTTTAACGGAGGAACGGATGTTAAGGATAAATACGGCGATATTTTGTCCATGTCACAGGTAAGTCTTGGCTGTCTTGTGGATGCCGTGTATGATGCGAACAGGGAAAAGCTCCTGTCCCTTCAAATCAGCGGGGACGACAATATCCGGAAGCTTCAGGAGGTTTCCGGCGCAGTGATTGATTATGCTGAGGAAACGGTGAAGATTGCGGGAACCGTTTATAAGATGAACAGCAATATCAGTGCGTTTTCCGATAATACCGAGATTGGAATAAATGAGGTCTGCTCAGAGGACCAGCTGACAGTATGGATGTATAACGACGTTGTCTGTTCTGTCTATGTTGAACTGGGACACGGCTATGTGAAGCTGTCAGATTTCGCCTCATATATTGGCGGTATGGTGGAGATTGGATATGATGTGATTGTCCCTGTTACGGAGGACATGCTGTTAACGGTCAGAGAGGGGAAATATACCCTTCGGATTGAAAAGGGTGATGACGTTGGGACGAAGGCGGTAGAGGTGATTAAAAACCAGGAAATCAATGTGTCCCTGGCGGATATCGCCATACAGCCTAAACAGATTGGTTCGGTGCTGTTTAAGGTGACGCCGGCGGATGCGGCGGTTTACGTGGATGGAAAAAGAGTGAATACCGAGGGTGCGATAGAGCTTGTCTACGGCAAGCATAAGCTGTATATCACCGCCGAGGGCTATGAAGCCTACAGCGCAAGCTTTAATGTAGATTATGCCTATAAGATTAAAGAATATACGCTGAAGTCAGAGGACGGTTCAAGTGAAGCCGGCAGTACAGCGGGAACACAGGCAACAACCGGAAACCGGACGACAACGGAGAAATCTACCGAATCCGGTGACAAAAAGACGGAAAAGACCACAGAAAACGGCTCAACACAGGATGGAACGACGGAAAAATCCACTGCGGAGGATGGAGTAAAGGACGTATCGGCAGCTACGGGGACAAAGACGGACAATAAAGTTACCGTTACTGCGCCTATTGGAGCCAGTATATATTTTGACGGCGAATATCTGGGAATTGCACCGATGTCCTTTACAAAAGTGACGGGAAGTCATATAATTACACTGAGTAAAACGGGTTATTTGTCAAAGAGTTATACGGTGACTTTTACGGATGACGGTAAGGATGAAAACCTTAAGTATGACGAGTTGACATTAATATCCAGTTTGATTTCTGAGGGTAATTCCCATAAATTCATTAACGAAAGGAGATTATCATGGATTACAGGCAGATTTACGAGGAATGGATGAGCAATCCGTATTTTGATGAGGACACCAGAAAGGAACTGGCAGCCATTGCAGATGATGATAATGAGAAGAAAGAACGCTTTTATGCAGATTTGGAATTTGGTACAGCAGGACTGAGAGGAATTATTGGCGCAGGTATTAACCGGATGAACATTTATGTGGTACGCCGTGCAACACAGGGGCTTGCTAATTATATTAAGAAACAGGGCGGAGAAAATAAGGGTGTGGCGATTGCCTATGATTCCCGGAGAATGTCGCCGGAATTTTCCGAGGAAGCGGCACTTTGTCTTGCGGCAAACGGAATTAAGGCTTATCGTTTTGAGTCCCTGCGCCCTACGCCGGAATTATCCTTTGCGGTCCGCCATCTGGGCTGCATTGCGGGAATCAATGTGACGGCAAGCCATAACCCGCCGGAGTATAACGGATATAAGGTATATTGGGAGGACGGCGCACAGATTACACCGCCGCACGATTCCGGAATTATGGACGAGGTTAAAGCGATTACGGATTTATCCACCTGTAAAACAATGGATAAGGCAGAGGCAGAGAAAGCGGGGCTTTATGTTACCATCGGCGCAGAGGTGGACGATGCTTATATTGCAGAGCTCAAGAAACTGGTTCTTCATCAGGATTGTATCGATAAATACGGGAAAGAGATTAAAATTGTCTATACACCGCTTCACGGAACCGGTAATATTCCGGCAAGAAGAGTGTTAAAGGAAATCGGGTTTGAACAGGTTTACGTTGTACCGGAGCAGGAGCTGCCGGACGGAGAATTTCCGACGGTAAGTTATCCGAATCCCGAGGCAGAAGAGGCATTTGAACTGGCGCTTAAGCTGGCAAAGGAAAAGGATGCGGATTTGGTGCTTGCCACCGACCCGGATGCAGACCGTCTCGGCGTTTATGTGAAGGATGCCAAATCCGGAGAATATATTACGTTGACCGGAAATATGTCGGGCTGCCTGCTGGCAGATTATGAAATCGGTCAGATGAAGGCAATTAACGGCTCCCTTCCGGAGGATGGTGCACTGATTAAGACGATTGTAACGTCAAATCTGGCAGACGAGATTGCCAGGGCATATGGTATCCGGTTAATTGAGGTGCTGACGGGCTTTAAGTATATCGGACAGCAGATTCTTAATTTTGAAACTACGGGTAAGGGAACTTATTTATTCGGATTTGAGGAAAGCTATGGATGTCTGATTGGTACCCATGCAAGAGATAAGGATGCTATTGTGGCGACAATGGCGCTTTGTGAGGCGGCGGCATATTTTAAGAGCCAGGGGAAGACCTTATGGGATGCCATGGTGGATATGTATGATAAGTATGGCTATTGTATCGACGCCGTACAGTCTGTTTCACTGAAAGGAATTGAGGGGCTTGCCAAGATTCAGGAGATTATGAACAGCTTAAGGGAAAATACGCCGGATAAGATTGGCAGGTATACCGTGCTGTCGGCAAGGGATTATCAGAAGGATACCATAAAGAATCTTGCCACCGGCGAGGTGACGGCTACCAATCTGCCGAGCTCCAATGTACTCTACTATGAGATGAGCGATTCGGCGTGGTTATGCGTAAGACCGTCCGGTACGGAGCCAAAGGTGAAGTTTTATTACGGAGTAAAGGGAACCTCTTTAGAAGATGCGAAAAATCTGTCCGATGAACTGGGCAAAGAGGTTCTGGCAATGATTGACAAGATGATGTAACGGTTTATGGCCGGTTGGAAAATTTCCAGTTAAAAAGGCTGCCTCACATGAGGTCCGGATAAGGGTCTTATGTGAGGCAGCTTTCGTTAGTAATATGCCTTACCTGCCTATATTTGAGTAAACTCGATATAGGCAAATGCGGCATACTATCTCATTCTCACATACGTAATGAGCCAAGCGCACGCATGTATGCGTGCATTTGACTTATACGATTTCCAGAATGGTGTTTACCATATTATCATTCTGCTCCGGTTTTAAAAAGCAGAAACGGACATATTTTTCTCCCAGACCGGCATAATCCGTACAGTCGCGAATCATAAAGCCTTTTTGGATACAATATTCAAAGACCTCGGTGGCGGTCTGTTCTTCCTTTAACAGTTTAAACAAAACAAAGTTTGCTTCCGGCTTGAACACTTTAATGGTCTTCCGGCTGGACAGTGCGGAAAAAATTAAATTCCGTTCCGTCTGGATAAGGCTTTTTGTCAGATTGATATAGCGCTCATCCTCAAACATAACGCCGGCAACAGAGGCGTAGGTGTTAATATTCCAGGGAATCTTGCCGTTTGCGGTTGCTTCCAGAAAATCCTCGTTGCTGGTGACGGCATAGCCGAGACGGATGCCGGGTGCGGCAAAAAATTTGGAAACGCTGCGCAGGACAATCAGATTGTCATATTTTTTGGTCAGGATAACCGAGGAAATAAGCTGCACGTCCTTTACAAATTCCACATAGGTTTCGTCTATCATCACAAAGATATTCAGCTGCAGGCAGCGGGCAAGAATCGTGTTTATCTGCTCCCTTGTCAGCACCTTACTGGTAGGGTTATTGGGATTGCAGATAATTAAAAGGTCAATGGAATCATTTAACCCTTTGAGAAATAAATCCACATCCAGTTCAAAATCGTCAAGGTTTTTCAGCATGTAGATGTCTACTTCGCTGCCTGCCAGCCTGGCAGCCCGCTCGTATTCGGAATAGGTAGGACCGATAATCATGGTTTTCTTCGGGGACAGGGTTTCCAGAGTAAGCCGGATTAAGCTGGAAGTACCGTTGCCGAGGACTAACTGCTCCGGTGATGCACCGCAGTAATTGGAAATAGAGGTTCGTAAAGAAACATAATCCCTGTCCGGGTATGCCTGAATGGCGTCAATATTGTCCAATAATGCCTGCCTCGCCATTGGGGAAAAGCCGAGAGGGTTTACATTTGAAGCATATGGAATAATGGAATCCTTATCCATATGATATTGTTTTGCGATTTGTTCTAAGTCACTTCCGTGAAAAGATTCCTGTACAATAGCCATAAAAATAACCTTCTTTCCATTTTTTCTTTCATTATATAGTAAAATTTGCTATAATCACTATATGTATGTTTTTCATTATACCATTTTAAGATATCAAACATCAAGAGAAATGCGAGAAACTTATGAAGAGTAAAGTTGAACAGTATGCAAAAGGGGATTTTTACGTAGAATACCCCGAGATTAAGCTTTCCAAAAGCTACTTACAACTGAAGATAGAGGCAGGCAGCGTTTATACCGGAAGCATCCTTGTGACGTCGGTAAATGATATTCCGATGAAAATGATGGTATACGACGATGCTTATTTGTTGCGCTTAAACGACCACAGCCTGGTTGGCAGAAAGGGGGAGATTTCCTTTACCTTTGACGGAACCGGTAAAAAACGGGGAAGTACCTTTGACGGGGCTATCCATATCATCGGTAACGGCATGGAAAAGGTGATTTCCTATAACATTGAGATTATTGCGCCGTTTATTGATGTAAACGGCGTGGCATTAGAGGATTTGATGAAATTTTCGGCGCTGGCAGAGCGCGACTGGAATAAGGCGCTGCAGATATTTTATTCCGACGAATTTGCCCTGACGCTGTTGGAGGGGCATGATGATTATCTGGCGGCATACAAAAGCTTAAAGGATTCCCTGGACAGGCGTCAGGCATTGGAAGAATTTCTGGTATTTATCCATAAAAAGCGTGCGCTGACGCTACAGGTGGAGCACGACCGCTTTCAGTTTAATTTCCCGAAAATGCGGGAGGAGCATCAGCTGATTCTCCGTAAAAATACATGGGGCTATTGCAGGATGAAGGTGCGTACAGATGTCCGGTTTATTGCAATGCACCAATCGGAAATTTGCAGCATGGATTTTTCGGGAGACAACTGTATACTGAACTATACGCTGGACCCTGAAATGCTGGATGAACAGGAACCCGCCGTCGGACATATTATTCTGGAAAATACATACCAGAAAATTGTGGTGAGCGTGTTAATTAAGAAGCCGGAGGAGGGTTCAAGGATTTTGACGAACCACAAATCGGACAGAAAGCTGAAAAAGCTGGAAATGGCGGCATTGACGCACAATTATCTGGATTACCGGATTGGTCTGCTTCCGCTTTCTGCCTTTGTGGAAAAGACGAGACAGGGGCTTTATAATCTGATTACGTTTGAACCGGAGGCAGGGGTTTATAAGCTGGGGCTTCTGCATATGAGCCTTCTGTCCGGACAGGAGGAAAATGTCAGGCAGGAAATCTTGCGCATGGAGGCGGACAGGGATAAAACCATGGAGGGAGCAAAGGAGCATTGCTATTATCTGTATTTAAAGGCATTGCTGTCGAAGGAGGCAAGACAGATTGTCCATGCCTGCGAGGAGATTGAGAAAGCACTGGCAAGGGAAAAGGATAAGCTGTTTTATTTCTGGCTGCTGATTTATCTGGATGAACGTTACCAGAAGGATAAGCAATGGCTCTTTTCCCAGATTGAGGGATTGTTTTTGGGCGGTTATGAAAGTCCGGTTCTTGCCCTGGAGATTTGTGATTTGCTGAACCAGGAGCCGCTGCTGTTAAAGAAGCTATGCCCGCTGGAGCTGGCGGCAGTCCGGTTCGGGCTGAGAAACCATTATCTGAGCAAGGAAGCGCAGGAGGAGTTTTTACAGCTTGCGGCAAGGGAGAAAAGCTTTTCCCCACAGGTATTTTCCCTGCTGGCAGTGATTTATGATGTGGAGAAAAAACCGGATGTTATCCGGATTATGTGCAGTCTGCTGATAAAAGGCGGACGGTTGGAGCACCGCTATCACCAATATTATCTGGAGGGGATTCGGTGCGGATATAAAATTGTGGGAATCCAGGAAAATTATCTGCGGAGTATGGACAGGGAGCAGTATGAATTGATTCCGGATTCCGTTTTGCGCTATTTCAATTATAAGAGTATTCTTACGGACAGCGAGTACGCTTATCTGTATGCCAATGTCATTATCAATAAGCGCCAGTATCTTGGGCAGTATGAAGAATATCTTCCCAATATCATGGCATTTATGGAAGGACAGATTGTCAAGGGAAACATAAGCGACGACCTCTCGGTGATTTACAGCGAGCTGTTAAGACCGCAGGCGGTAAATGCTTATTATGCCGGCAGTCTGGTCAACGTTATTTTTAAGAGAAAATTAACCGTGGTTAATGAGAATATTACTGCTGTTGTGGTATCCCATAAGGAATTGGAGGAGGAGACGGTGGTTCCGATAGTGAAGCATGCGGCTTATGTGGATATGATTACGGAATCAGCGGTGATTTCCCTTGTGGATAAGGAGGGAAACCGGTTTATCAGCACAATTCCATACAAATTGCAGAAGCTGGTGGATGAATCCGCTTATATGGACATTTTGGGGCAGTATGCCGGAGATGATTTCCGGTATGCGCTGTACCGGTACGGTCTGGCGGAGGCGTATGATGCCAAGGATGCGGGAGAGGTCAACATTGCCAGGGGTATTCTGGCATTCCACGAAATCAGCAGGGAGACGAAGCAGCAGGCGGTATACGGAATTGTCCGCTATTACAACGAGCATTTTGACATGGATATTCTGAGCAGCTATCTGAAACGGGTGGAGATGGAGTATGTCCCGCCGAAAAATGCGGCGGAGTTCATGAATAATCTGATTCTCTGCGGACTTTATGATAAAGCTTACGAGGCGGTTAAGCGTTTTGGTTATCAGGGTATTTCTGCCGATAACCTGGTCAGGCTTGTGGAAAAGATAAAAGAATTTTCGGAGTATGCAAAAGAGGAAACCCTGATTGCCATGGCGGTATACCTTTACCGGATGGGGCAGGAGACCGTGGATATTTTAAGCTATCTGGTGGACTATTACCAGAGCGGGCTTAAGGATATGCTGAGGCTGTGGAAGCGCGCCAATGAAAAGCTGGCGAGGCTGGATTTGCTGGAGGAGAACATTCTTTGCCTGACGCTTTATACGGAACAGTGGGACGGCGATGTGTTTAAGGTGTTTGCCTCCTACAGCAAGAAGAAACGCTGGGGAATGGTGATAAAGGCATTTATGAAACGGGCGTCCTTTGCCTGTCTGATTGAGGAGGAAGAGGTTCCCGAGGCGTTTTTTGATATGCTTTACCGGCAGATAGAAGCCGGTGAGCTGCCGGACGATATGTGCCGTGCGGCAGGGCTGCTGTTTTTAAGCCAAAAGGCAAAATTAGAGGAGAAAGAGATAAGCTGGATAAAGGGCCAGGTGGAATATTTTATCAAGCGGGGGATTCTGCTTCCGTTCTTCAGAAGCTTTAAAAAATATCTGAAGCTGCCCAAGGATTTGTTTTTGCTGACCTATGTGGTGACAAGGGATAAGGCGGGCAGGCAGATTTCTTTCCGGTATGGTATTCAGTCGGGAGTGGAAAAACCGGAATGCAGCAGGACGGCGAGGATGATGGAAATTCTGCCGGGATATTATATGAAGGAATTTGTATTGTTCCATGGAGAAAATTTACTCTATGAAATGCCGGAGGAAAATGCCGGAAGCACCCGGGTGTATGAGAGTATGGGAATGAAAGCAAAGGGTGAGACGGAGGAGTATGAAAACCGCTTTGAAATGTTAAATTCTATGCTGCTCAACCAGGAGGTCGGGGAAAACCAGGTATTGGTGGACAAGATTGATTGGTATCTGAAGCTGGCGGCTATTGTGGAAGAAAATCTGGAGCTGGTGGATTAGGAAAGGGAAAAGGATGAAGGAGATATATTTAGGTCTTGATTTATGCAGGAAAAATATACAGCTTAGTTATTTCCGGGAGGATAAACAGGAACCGGAATCCATTTATCAGTTGAATAATGCGGAGACCTATCAGCTTCCTAACGTCATGTTTTATTCCGGGGAAGAGAAAAAATGGTATGTGGGAAACAGTGTCAGTACAGTCCGCTTCCAGAAAGAGGGAACCATTGTAGAGGATGTTGTGGGAAATATTGATTCCACGGCATGTGTGGTTGTGGACGGAAAGGATTACCGCTATGAGGATTTGCTGCTGATTCTGTTGAGGAGCCATGTGGAGGAATTTCTTGCCCGCTCGGCGGAATATCAGCTGTGCAGGCTGACCGTTACGTTGGAGCAGTACCATCCGAAGGTGTATCAGACGCTGGGAAGATTAAGGGAGGAGCTGGGGCTTACACAGGATGCTTTCTACATCATGGGTCATGAAAATGCATTTTTCCAATACGTGATGAATCAGGATGAAAAGCTTCGGACAAACAGTGTATCCATGTTTGAATACGGAACGGAGGGGATGGAATACTATCGGATAGACAAGAAGCATCAGGGGAATACCGTGATTTTTTCTATCGGACATCAGGATTTAAGGCAGGAAATGGCTTATTCCATGCTCTTTGAGGATGTGGAGGAGTTAGACAGGTACTTTGCCGGAATAGCAAAGGAAAAAATGAGGGAAACTTATATTTCCACGGTATATCTCACTGGTCCGGGCTTTAATGATAAATGGATTGAAGAGGCGACAAAGGTACTCTGCGACGGACGGAGGGTGTTCATGGGACAGAATATTTATACAAAGGGCGCCTGCTATCATGCCAGATGGGGAGCCTTTGAGGCGGGAAAGGATTGTATTCTTTGTACCGGGGACAGTATTCCCTTTGATATCGGCATCAATATCGGCGATATGGAGGGAAGAAACCAGTTTTGCCCCATCGCTGTCGGCGGAAAAGAGTGGTATAACATGAAAGGAGGAATCACCCTGTTTCTGGACGGAACCAACCGGCTGGATATCATTTACCGGGATAAGTTGACCAGGGAAATACAGCGGGAGATTATTGAAATTCACGGTTTGCCGAAGCGACCGCCGAAAACCACAAAGCTGTCCCTCTATGTGGAGATGTATGACGAAAGGCGGGGGGCGATTGTAATCCGCGACATGGGCTTTGGGAAAATTTATCCCACCACGAATAAGATTTACCGGAAAGAATGGATTTTCGGTGAAACGGGTGATTGATAACAAAGATAAGGAGAGGGAATCAGATGGGCAGAGTAATATTATGTGAGACAAAACCGGCGAAAGCTTCCTATATTTTTCCGAATACGAAGATAGAGGTATTTTCCTATGAGGAGCTCTGTTTTTATCTCTATAACAATATTGCGCTGATTTCGGAGGAATATATCGGGACGCCGATGTTTAACTGGATTGAGCATGAGCTGGGGCTTCCGGAGCTTGCCGGAAAGCTTAAGGTAATCAGGGAAAAGGAGACGACGGATTTAACGGATTTGCTGACCACGATACTGACGTATAAAGAGTTCTATACCATTCCGGAGGTAAAGGAGTTTATTTTACAGATGGAGCGGATGAAAGGGCTTTCCGCACCACAGTTCAGAAAGCTGCAGGGAGACGGGTTTCTGCGCTACCGCAAATATCTGAAAGCGGCGGCAATTTATGATGAGATATTGGAGCAGTATCCGAAAATGCAGAATGAAAAGCTGCTGGGGGCGATTTATCATAACCGGGCGGTTGCCATGGCGAATAACTTTGAACTGGAAGCAGCGATGGAATCCTATCTTAAGTCCTATAAGCTGACAAAAAATGCCGGCTCCCTTTATGAATATCTTTTGCTTATGGCGACGGTAAAGGAGCCCTCGGAGGTGGAAGCTGTGGCGAAATTTTATGGTGCGCAGGGTATGGTAGGTACCATATATGATGCGATTAAGGATGCGGAAAAGGACGTAACCGGTTCGCCGATATATCATCGCATGGAAAAAGCAATATTCCACTATGAGAAAAATAACCTGACGGATTTTCATCAGCGGATGGATAAGGTAATTGAAGATTTGAAAGCGGAATTTCGTGAACAGACGGTTTGATAAAAAAGGAAACAGGGAGCAGACAAATGGGTTTATTGAATACAGTAAAGGATATCTTTACCAAAACAGAGGTCACAGAAGAAGCGTTTGCCTATGAGAGCATCGACAGCTTTCTGGCAAAGCAGGAGCGGAAAAACGGGGAAGATAAAGATGACATTGTCTTTAAATGTGACCAGATTGTGGACGCCACTTACCAAATGGAAGATTTGCGGGTGGAATATGAGATGGTGACCTCATATTTTACGGATATTCAGACCATTGAAGAGCTGCCGACAGAGGTCAGAACGGAAATTATGGAGGTCGCCAAAAAGATTGCCATGCTGGAAAATGAGACCTCTGAATTTCTGCACTCGGACGACCGTATCAGTGACGAGAATTTCCGGATGATACAGGGGATGGAAAAAAATCTTACGGAAATCATGGGACAGCTTAAGGACTTGGAAGATATGGACATGAAGATTAAGCGGGACATGAAGCATCTGGAGGCAGAGAAAAATACGCAGGAATATCTGCAGGAGGCAATCGGGGAACGGCAGAGGAGGCTGCGGATGTTTCTGCTGGTCTTCGGAACGGTGTCGTCGCTGCTGGTTCTGACCCTGATTATTGTGGGAATCCTTACCCATAACCGTCTGCTGACGCCAATTTTGCTGATTATGCTGGTGGTTGCGGGTATGGCGGCGCTCTCCGTTGTGACCTACCGGAACCTGTCCTATGAGTTTAAGCTTTCGGAAAAGAAAGAAAACCGGGCGATTAACCTGATGAACAAGGTGAAAATCAAATATATCAACAATACCTCCATGCTGGATTATCTGTATGAAAAGTACAATATCAAAAGCCTGCGGGAGCTGGAATATCTCTATGAGCAGTATCTGATTATGGTAGACGAGGTGCGGAAGTTCCAGAGAACCGCCGGTGATTTACGGGAGCTTTCCGATGCGCTTTCCAAGCTGCTGTTTGCTTATGGAGTGAAGGACCCGGATATCTGGACAAAGCAGTCCCTGGCGCTGATTGACAACCGGGAAATGGTGGAGGTAAAGCACTCGCTGAATGTCAGAAGGCAGAAGCTAAGGGAACAGATTGCCTATAACGAAGAGCTGCGGTTAGCGGGGCTTAAGGATATCCGGCAGATGCTTAAGGAAAACCCGGAGCTGCGGGAACAGGTAAAGAAAGAACTGGAAATTTACCATATCAATATTTAGCGGTGATGATTGGATGAAATGTGGTGTGTGATGGAAGACAATACGATAAAAAAAATCGAGAACAGGGATTCTTACGGGATTACTTACTATGAACACGGGCAGCCGTATCTGGGAAGCCACAGGGGAATGCGCTTCCGTCTGGCGAGAAATCCGATGGAGGACGTTGCGTTAATGCCGGAGGAAAAAAAGGGAGATGCGGTGTTTGAGGCGACGATATGGCCGGAGCCCTTTTGCTACGAGGCTACGCCGGAGGAACAGAAAACGACAAAGACCTTTCCCTTTAATCCGGAGGGGAAGGAGCAGATGATTGACTGGCTGAACGAGCAGTATGAAGCAAGATATGAGGAGTGGGAGGCGGTCCGGGCGAAGCACTGACGGCAGCAAGGAACGCCGGTATTGGCGGAGAACCCGTTTTATAGCGGGGCCTCCGCCTGTTTCCGGTAATCCTTTGGCGTAATGCCGTTGATTTTCCGGAAGGTTTCGGTAAAATAACTGGCACCGTGGAAACCGCATTCCAGCGCAATTTCGGTAATGCTCATCTTCGTGTGGTCCAACAGGTAGATTCCCCGCTGAATACGGTAATTTTGCAGATATTCAATGGGCGACTGTTTCAGTGCTTCCCGGAACAGCCGGCAGCATTTGGACTGACACATCATTCCCGCCCCGGCTACATCCCCCAGCGTAATCTTATCCTGGTAGTTGTTTTGAATATAGGAAATCATGGTTTTCAGCGGGCTCATCGGGTCGGTGTCGGCAAACTCATAGCCGTTTTTCACAATCGTGTTCTGGTAAAGGATGCTCCAGAGATAGAAAAATTTACTCTGGGCAATAAGCTCAAAGCAGGGAATTTTGTCTATCACGGCATGAAAAATATCCCAAATGGCATGAATGGCGTCGCCGTGCCAGCTTTGGCTGTGGTTTAAGAAAATCACGTCGCTGTGCGTATCGAAAAGCAGGGGATTGATATAGCGTTCCTCCATTTTACGGTTGAATCTTAAGGTGTCGGGATGCAGCAGCAAAACTGCATAGTAGAAATCCTCTTCCCCGCAGAGTCCAGCCTCCTGAAGGTTTTCCGTATTGTCGAAGGCGGAAGTGGGACCGCATAAATGAAGACGGTTTGTATTGACAATCATACCGTCGCCTTCTTTCAGAAAGTAGGCCTTGTTGTTGACATAGTAGTTCAGTGTACCTTTCAGCATCACAATGCATTCCAGCTCATTGTGCCAGTGGCAGGGTGTAATTCCGTTCGACATGTCGGACAGATGCACATAGGATGCCTTAATCTGTGTGGTAGGCGAGTTGTACTCAATGGTTTCCAACAGGTTATCGTTAATCATCATTGCTTTTTCGTCCATAAGGGTACCTCCGTTTAGCGTAAGTAAATTTGCCATGCGGCATTTGCTTAAAGAGGCGGCTGTCGTTTATCCGCCTGTAGTTCGTCTAAATTCCGAATTGTATTCTTTTTGGTGCTGAAAAATGCAATATTGTTATATAATTATACTTAAAAGTGATAGAAAATACAAGAAAATCCTAGTATTTTACTCTTGAGGAAAATTTTTCCTCACCCTTTTGGGACATGGGACGTTGGTGATTGGAATTACCCCCTCCCCCTTTTGTAGTTCTGATTCATCAGGCGTCCCATATGTGGAAAGTTGAAAAACAGATGGCAGAATATTTCAGGCAGGAATATAATGTTTTAAGCGGGACTGCTGTGCAAAGGCGCAGCGGTTCTTTTTTAGATGCATACTTTTTATTTACAAATCCCTCATTTATTGTTAAACTAAAAAAACTAAGGTAGATGTAAGAAAAAACGGTTTGGAGTGAGCGATGGGAAAGAAATATTATGCGGTTGCCAGAGGGAGAACACCGGGAATTTATTTTAGCTGGGAGGATTGCAGGGCGCAGGTAGAACAGTTTTCCGGGGCGGCATACAAGGGATGCGGGACGATAGCAGAGGCGGAAGACTTTATCCGGAAGGCAGGAGAAGATGGAGCGGGCTTCCCGCAGGAAGAAAGGGCAAAGCAGGAGGAAGCGGAGAGCCGGCAGGTCAGCACGGACAGCCATCTGGTTGCTTATGTGGACGGAAGCTATGAGCACGGCATAATGCGTTATGCCTACGGCTGCGTTCTTGTTTTCCCGGAGGAGGAGATTCTGTTAAAGGGAAGCGGACAGGAGGAGGACTACGTGACGATGCGCAACGTGGCGGGGGAGATTCTCGGCAGCGAATGTGCGGTGAACTGGGCGCTGGAGCACGGCTATCGGGCAGTGACCATTTATTATGACTACGAGGGAATTGAAAAATGGGCGAACGGAAGCTGGAAAGCGAATAAGCCCGGAACGAAACGGTATCAGGCGTTTATTGCAGAAAAAAGAAAAGCGATTGAGATAACCTTTAAAAAGGTAGCCGCCCATACCGGAGTGAAATATAACGAGATGGCGGACCGCCTGGCGAAAGAGGCGCTGGGACTGTAGGCGGAAAAAGGAGACGGAGGAAAGATGGAGTTTTGTAAATATTTTGACCATACCCTGCTGCGGGCGGATGCCGGGAGGGATGAAGTGGACAATATCTGCCGGGAAGCGATTCGGTACCGTTTTGCTTCGGTGTGCGTAAACAGTGCATGGATTAGGGAGGCTTCGGCGCTGCTGGCGGATACGGATATCGGGGTCTGTACGGTGGTAGGCTTTCCGCTGGGAGCGATGAGCACGATGGCGAAGAAGCTGGAAGCACTGACGGCGATTGAGGATGGAGCCACCGAGATTGACATGGTGGTTAACCTGGGAGCCGTTAAGGATGCGGACTGGGAGTATGTCAGAAAGGATATTGAAGAGGTTAAAGAGGTCTGCACCAATAATACCATGGGCAGGGAGGTAATCCTTAAGGTAATTATCGAAGCCTGCCTGCTGTCGGAAGAGGAGAAGATAAAGGTGTGTGAAGCTGCCGTGGAGGCAGGGGCGGATTTTGTTAAGACGTCCACCGGATTCAGTACCGGCGGGGCCGTGGCGGAGGATGTGGCGCTGATGAGAAAAACGGTGGATGCAAAAACCACGGCAATGGAAAAGGAAACTGGAATTACCCGGAAAAGGGTGCGGGTGAAAGCGTCCGGGGGAATCCGGAACCTGGCGGCGGCAAGGGCGATGCTGGATGCCGGTGCGGACCGTCTGGGTACATCGGCAACGGTGGAAATTATTTCCGAAGCGAAAAACACATAATAAGGAGGAAGAAGAGATGAGAAGATGGAAAAAAGCGGCGGCGCTGCTTCTGGTGGCGGCAATGACCTTAGGGCTTGCAGGCTGCGGGGAAGAGAAGCAGGAGGAGCCGGCAACAGAGGAAACGACGACGGAGGCGGAAGCAGCGGATGAAGAAGCAGACACGGAGGAGGATACGGAGGAAAATGTTCCCTATGGCCAGGGAAACATGATTCGTAACGGCGATTTCTCCAACGGCGTCGGAAGCTTCAGTACCTATACGAACGGGGGACAGGCGGTTTCCGAGGTAAATGATGAGGGAGAGTTACAGGTGGACATTGCCAAAATCGGCAGAGTGGAGCATGGGGTTCAGATTTATTATGACGGCTTTGCCATCCGGCAGGGCGGCGTGTATGAATTTTCCTTTGATATCCGGGGAACGCTGGAGCGGGATGTCGACTGGAGAATCCAGGTAAACGGCGGTGATTACCATGCCTATATTATGGATACGGTAAAGGTGACGGAGGAGGTACAGCATATCTCCGGCCAGTTTACGATGGAGGAGGAAACCGACCCGGCGCCGAGGCTTTGCTTTAATATGGGATTAGTCCATTCTATGTCAGATGCGGGAATTGATGCGGACAGTGTCGGAGAACATTCCATTATGCTGGATAACCTTTCCCTTACCGTGGTGGATGACACGAATATGATTAAGGACCCGGACCCGGTTTATGTTCCGAAGGTAAAGGTAAATCAGCTTGGCTACCGGAAAAACGATAAAAAAATTGCCGTTTTCTCTGATTTGGATAAGGACGATACCACATTTAAGGTGGTAAATGCCGACACCGATAAAACGGTTTTTGAGGGGGAACTGACGGAACGGGATTTGAATGTGGTGGCGGATGAATGGAATAATACCGGTGATTTTTCCGAGGTGAAGGAGGAAGGAACCTACAAGGTGGTCAGCGGTAAGGGAGAGGAGTCCTTTACCTTTACCATTGGGGAGGATGTCTATGACGAGACATTTGAGAACGTGGTAAAAATGTTGTATTTACAGCGCTGCGGAACAGAGCTTGACAGTGAGCATGCGAAGGATTATGCCCATCCGGAATGCCATACCGCAGAGGCGACAGTCTATGGAAGCGGAACAAAGATTGATGTGTCGGGAGGATGGCATGATGCGGGAGACTATGGGAGATATGTGGTTTCCGGCGCAAAAACGGTGGCGGATGTGCTGATGGCATATGAGAAGAATCCGGATGCCTTTTCCGATGATATGGGGATTCCGGAAAGCGGAAACGGAGTCAGCGATGCACTGGATGAAGTGAAGTATGAACTGGACTGGATGTTGAAAATGCAGGACAGCAGCGGCGGCGTATATCATAAAGTGACCTGTGCGGTATTCCCGGAGACGGTTATGCCGCAGGACGAGACGGACGAACTGATTGCCGCACCGATTTCCAATACGGCGACCGGAGATTTTGCGGCGGTAATGGCGATGGCGTCCCGTATTTACCGGGATAGCGATTCTGCCTATGCCGGTAAATGCCTGGAGGCGGCAAAGAAAGCCTGGACATATCTGGAAGCCCACCAGGAGGATAAAGGCTTTAAGAATCCGGAGGAGATTGTCACCGGTGAGTATCCCGACGGTAATTTTGCGGACGAGACCTTCTGGGCAGCGGCGGAGTTATATAAGGCGACGGAGGAAGATGCCTATAAAGAAGCAATGGCGGAGCTTGTTACGGAGAAGGATGCGTTGATTGGACTGGGCTGGATGAACGTTGGCATTTATGGAGCCTATGCCGCACTGACTACGGATTTGCTGCTGACGGACAGCAGTAACCTCCGGGGACAGGTGCAGGAGGCGCTGGTTGCGGCAGCGGATGAAGCGCTGGAGAACAGTAAAGAGAATGAGTATCTTGTAGACCGGGGAAAGAAATACGAATGGGGCTCCAATATGGCGGTTGCCAACAGCGGAATGCTGATGCTTCTTGCCAATGATATTGCGCCGAATGCGGAGTATCTGGAGTATGCGAAATACCATATGCATTATCTGATGGGGGTAAATGCCACCGGTTACTGCTTCATTACCGGAAGCGGAACGCTTTGCCCGGAAAATCCTCATCACAGACCGTCCCAGGTTTTGGAAAAATGTATGCCGGGTATGCTGGTAGGAGGACCGGACAGTAATCTGGATGACCCTTATGCCAAGGCGGTATTTTTAAATACGGCGGCGGCAAAATGTTATGCGGACAATGCCCAGAGCTTCTCCTGCAACGAGGTGACGATTTACTGGAATTCCCCATTGATTTATCTGATGGCGGCAGCGGAGGAATAAAATGAAACTGATATCATGGAACGTAAACGGAATCCGTGCCTGTGTGGGAAAGGGCTTTACAGAGTTTTTTCAACAGGCGGATGCAGATATATTCTGCATCCAGGAGTCCAAAATGCAGGCGGGACAATTAGAGCTGGAGCTGCCGGGATACCATCAGTACTGGAATTATGCGGAGAAAAAAGGATATTCCGGGACGGCGGTGTTTACAAAGGAAAAACCGCTGGCGGCGGTGAACGGCATCGGCATAGAGGAGCATGATAAGGAGGGGCGTGTAATTACGCTGGAATTTACGGAGTTTTATCTGGTGACGGTGTATACGCCGAACTCACAGAGTGAGCTTGCCCGTCTTGATTACCGCATGGAGTGGGAGGATGCATTTCTTGCCTACCTGAAAACGCTGGAGCAGAAGAAGCCGGTGGTGGTCTGCGGGGATATGAATGTGGCGCACAAAGCGATTGATTTAAAGAACCCGAAAACCAACCGGAAAAATGCCGGGTTTACTGACGAGGAACGGGAAAAATTCAGTATACTGCTGGATAACGGATTTATTGATACCTACCGGTATTTTTATCCGGAGAAAGAGGGGGTGTACTCCTGGTGGTCATACCGGTTTAAGGCAAGAGAGAAAAATGCCGGATGGCGGATAGATTACTTTCTGGTATCCGAGGCGTTAAAGGACAGGCTGGCGGACGCAGAAATTCTGACAGAGGTAACGGGCTCGGACCATTGTCCGGTGGCGCTTTACCTTAAAGGATAGAAAAAAGAAAACAGGCAGCAGGCAGAGCGGAAATCAACTAAGGGTTTCCGTTCTGTTTTTTTATCCGGGCTTTGGTATATTCCGGATTATCCGGGAAAATGCATGGCAGAATCTACGATATGAATTGTGCAAAATGCTGAAAATACCGAAAAAGTAAAAAAGAAATTGTGCAGGGTGTTTAAGACGTGTAAAATGAAAATAGTGAAGTTTGGTGATGTTAGCTAAGAGGTTACATAGTGTTACGGATGACGGACAAAAAATCGGGAGGAGGCAGACAATGAGAAAGAAAAGAAGCTTCAGCAAATTAAAGCTTGCGTTGTGTATGGCGGCGGGAATGGCATTTTCCGGGCTTACAGGCGTCCTGCAGGTACACGGAATGGAAACGGTGAATCTGGCGGACGGCATTACATTTGAACTGGATGCGACGGGAAACAGTATCCAGTGTATCAACCTGCACGGCAATTCGGTAATTATTAAAGATGCGCCGGCGGAAGCGGGGAAGACTCCCCAGTACCACAATATTTATCTTGATAAAAACCGGAACGGTATTGTGGATGCGGATGAACAGGATAAGGTAGAGATGCTTTGGCCCGATGGGACATATATAACGGATATTCCGGCTAACATACCGATTTACGGTCTGTGGGACGCAAAATCCACGACGCCGATTCGGATTACGGCAAGCGGTACCGGCTACGGACAGATTCTTGGCGTGTGCGGAGGCGAGCTGCTGACTGCGGGGGAAGAACCGGCGGTATTTATGGATTTGGACGTGTCCGGCATCGGAGAGGCTGTAGGGGTTACATCGGGAACGGTATCCTCGGTGAAAATGTCCTTCAAGGGAAGCGGAGGAACCTGTATGGGAGCGCGTGGCGGCATTGTCAGCGGGGGAGGCATTGAAATGGATGTCGACTGTACAAGTCTGGCTACCTGTGTAGGGGCAGAGACGAGTACTGTTTCTGCGTCGGGACAAACGGCTGTCGCAG
Source organism: Bacteroidales bacterium (assembly GCA_023664535.1). Lineage (GTDB taxonomy): Bacteria > Bacillota > Clostridia > Lachnospirales > Lachnospiraceae > CAG-590. The sequence goes on along the minus strand of JAMPFJ010000020.1, from coordinate 19,536 downwards.
TTAAAATCCGCAGCGGGGAGATTACGGATTGTTACGGAGCCCGGGGAGGAAGCATCAGCGCTTCCGGCACTGCCCAGGCGGCGGTGGCAATGGACGTAACCTGTACCAGTGCAACGAGATTATACGGAACGGTGGGTGCGCCGGTGACTACTACGGGTGCAGTGGATAAGGCGATTGAAATAACGGTCCGGGAAGGCAGTATTGATAACTGTTACGGTATCCAGGGCGGAATTGTCCAGACCGGTGAGGGCACTGCGTCTGCGGTAGCTGTCCATGTGGCGGGCGGTACGGTCACCGGATGCACTGGCAGCAACCAGGCGAATATTATCACTGCCGGCGTCGGGAAGACAGCGGTGGACATTGCCTTATCGGGGCAGGGAAAAATTGACGGTGCTCTTTATGGGGCGGAGGGCAGTAATCAAAGCAGCACGCTGGAGATTACCGGCGATGTGAAGCTGGCGGTGACTGCCGAGACTGCTGATAATTACAATGTAAACTCCTGTTATTTGGTGCAGAACAATGTCCATGTGGACGGCTCGGTTATTGTGGACGCCGGGAAGATGAAAATAAGCGGAAGGTTTTATCTGCTCTATACCGGCGTGACGGTTGCCGGAGATGCCACCTTTACGATGGGGGAGGAATCCGGCGGTTATTGGAACGGATTAAGTTCTTCCACCGTCGAAGGCGATGTGACCATGAAGATTTATGGCAAGGACAGCGCCGATGGCGCCGGTGATTTCATTGTGGCGAGTGGAACGGCATCGGGCAGGGATTATGCCATGGGGGGCAATCTGACGGTAAAGCAGCTGGGAGGATATTTTTATAATCTGAACTGTGCGACATATGGGGCAAATGTCAAGGGAAACATGACTTTTAGCGCTTTGGAGGGTGGTAATTATAACTTTACCGGTTTAGATAAGGTTTCAGTAGGCGGGGATGTGAGGATTACTACTGCGGAAACGACGGAGCTGACCGGAGGAATATTTTACGGATGTTACTCTTCAACGATTGGCGGGGACTATAATCTGGAGGTTTGTAATGCAAACACTACTCAGGCAACAACTTTTTACACCTTTAATTACACTAATACGGTAGAGGGAAATGCGACAAGCAGGCTGCATGGGGGTAAGTATAATTATTGTAATAATTCGAACGGAAGCACTACCACCGTTAAAGGGGATTACACCGTTGCCATGGATAATTGCGAATTTACAAGTTACTGCTATGGAATATATAATATGGAGGTGTTGGGCAATGCTTCCGTAACAATGAATGGGGTAAAGACCGGTTGGTCAACATCATACGGATTAAACAGCTGTAGTGTGCAGAAGGAGACAACCGTTACCCTTACCGGGTGTGAGAGCAGCAGTCCATTCTGTGCCATTAGCAGCGGAAGGTATGGAATGAAAGCAGAGATTACCACAACCGGCAACCAGTTTGGGACGTTTTACGGGATACAAAGCGGCACAACCCTTTTGGGGGATGTGAAGCTTACCTCTACAGGAGATACAGGGAACGAATATCATGGAATATACGGAAACTCTTCAATGCTGCCGGGCAGTGTGGCAATGCGGCTTGATGACTGCACCTATAGTGGGCTTTATGCGCTGTATGGCTGTGGAGTTTTGGGAAAGACGGATATTGGAGTGAACGGCGGGACTTATACGAATAACCTTCAGCTGCTTGACAGTTTTGGTCTTAATCAAAAATGCGGGGACATTACGGCGAATTTCAGCGGAACAACATTCGGTAAGGAAGACTCAACCATGGAGCTCTATAATACGGTCAACGGAAATGTTCTGGTGACCTGTGTCATGGATGAAGCATGTACGGTAAAGGGAGACTATACGGTAACGAATTATTTTTCCGGTACATCGTCGCTTGCCGGCGGTATGCTGATTGCGTTTGCCGGCGACCGGTATTATGCCGGGAATTATCCGGTAACCGAGGATGTGGCGGCAAGGAATATTTATTTTGCCAACGGAACAATTATGCAGATACCGGAGGGGATTACGATGGCTGCGGCGGATGACGGAATGATTTGTGCCAAGGGTGGAACGCAGCTTTTGGTAGAGGGAACCCTGCAGGGAAGCATCAGCCAGGAGGGAGACTACCAATACGGTCAGTTTTATATCAATGGGGGAACTCTGGATACGGATACGGAGGATATCCAGTATCTCTTCTATCCCCTTAAGGTGAATTATCTGCCCAAGGGAGGAAATGTGGACAGCGGAACCTCAAGCCATCCTATCAGCAAAAGTGATTATGGGCTTGCAGGGCAGACGGTAGCCTTTACCTGTACGCCGAAGAAGGGTTATACGATAGCTTCGGCAACGGGGAAAAATGCGTCCGAGGAGCTTCCCAGTGATTTGGCGGAAGATGAAACCACGCCGGGAAAATATCTGTTTGATATGGGGAGGGAGTCTGCGGAAGTAGAGATTACCTTTGTCGGAAAACAGATTGTGCTGGGAAAAACCGTTTCCGACCCGGTAGCAAAGCTGAATGAGGCGACGACGGCGGAGGAGCCGCTGTATGATATGGCGGATGTGACCATTTCCAATGATGGGGATGAAGGAACGGTATCCTGGGTATTGGATGAAGCAAACGGGCTTCCGGAGGGGCTGGAGTTTACAGACGGAAAAATTTACGGCACCCCGACAACGGCATATGAGAAAGGAAAGAAGACAGTTTTCCATGTGACGGGAAAAAATGATACCGTTGCGGATTTGACACTGAATATTATTGTTACGGCAGGGGATTCCCAGCAGACCGGGCAGGATGGACGGATTCTGGTAGATGAAGAGCAGAAAGAAATCAATCTTTTGCGCAGCGCTGTGATTATCCAGCAGGCTGGCGATGAGACGGGAATTTATCTGGATGATAACCTGGACGGGAAAGCGGACAGAGATACTCCGGTTTACCAGGGAGATTTATCTGCCTATACGATTTACGGAATCAAGGATGCCAATATCAAAAAACCGGTAAGCATAACGATGAACAGCGGAACGGTAGGGGCAATATACGGCTGTGTAAATACAGCGGTGGAGGTTTCTGACGGTGAAGCGGTTGAAATCAGCATAAACGGCGGTACGGTAACAGAGAAGATTACTGCGATAGACGGCTCCACTATAACGGGAACGGTAGTGTTGACCGTGGGAGAAGACGTGCAGTGCCCGTCAATAAAGCGGAGTGAAAACAACGCTGCATGTACCGGCTATTATCAGAATGTGCAGGGTACAGGAAATATCGGTGGAACTTATACGATAACGGATTCCCGTGAGATTGGCACGGTTACGGTGGATGCAAATGCTGTCTGTACCATAGCGGAGGGTACCGTATTAAAGGTAACGGATACCGTTACAGTAGGTACAAAAGCAGAGCTGCATATAAACGGAACACTGGACACAACAGGGCTGACAGCGAATCAAGCGAATGGAAAAATAGACAATAACGGAACGTTGAATACGCATGATTTTAATATGGGTATAACTACGGCAGAATTCTATAACTATGGCAGCTTTTCCTGTACAGGGGAATTTGCCAATACGGGTAAATTTATTCTGTGCGGCGGCACGGTGGCGCAGGAGGACAATGAATGGGCGAATGTCTATTATCCGATTACCACGGAAGCCGATTTGCCCGGTACACAGGTATCCCTCAGCAAGTTTTATACCCTGGATGATGTAAAATATGCGGCAGGGGGAGCAGTTTATACTGCCAGGTTTACGCTGGTTACCGGATATGAGGGCTATTATGCAGTGAACGGCGGAGAGCTTATTCCGGTGGATGAGCGTGACTTTACGTTTAAGATGCCCAGGGAACCGGCAGTGCTTAGCTCAATTTATGTTGCCAAAGACATTGTGGTGGAGAAGCAGTTTGCGGACCCGGTAGGCGTGGCAGGGCACACCTATACGGCGGAGGAACCGCTGTACGATTTGACACAGCTTGCCATTTCCCATGATACCACTGCAACATACGGAGGGGAGGTCCGTTACCGCATAGTCGATGATTCAGCGCTTCCCAATGGGATTACTTTCTCTGATGGAAAGCTGATTGGAACACCGTTGAAGGCAAACGGAGACGGAAAAGAGGTTCAGATTACCGTAACGGGCAGAAACGGTACGACGGCGGACATTAACCTTCTGATTCGGATTGTTGAGGAAGGCGGCGGACAGCCGGATATCAATACGATGATAACCTGGTCGAGTGCAAAGAAAGAGTTGGATTTACATGGATATCCTGTTGTGATTTGTGCGGCAAAGGGAGATAGAGATAAGACGTCAATTTATCTGGATATGGATAGGGACGGACTTCCGGACAACGGAGCAGGCTTTAAGATAAACGGAAATATGGCACTGGATTTGTCTGACGCAACGGTATATGGCTGCAAAACACAGGCAGAGGTACCGGAGGTAGTTACCGTTCATATGCGGGGCGGTAAAATTGGAAAGCTGTATGGCGTTTATGGAACAAAATCTTCCCCAATAACGGCAGAGGAGGTTAACGTTGCCGTAACGGGAGGCACGGTCAGCAGTGAGACGGCGGCAGGCGCTTATGCTGCGGCGAAGAAAATTAATCTGGATATTACGGGAGGTACATTTAGCGGCAATGTATATGGAGTCCTTGAGCCGCAGAATGTGGAGACGGTGATGTTCCGTTTCCAGGATAAGGCAATATTCGAGTCCAGCTCGAGTGTGCATGGGTCTTTGTATGTGGTAAATGGCGGTACGGTTGCCGGAAATGTAGAAGCTGTGGTCGGTACGGGAAAAGCTTACGGAATGACCGGTGTATATGCGTCCTGGTGCGGGGTAAATGCAACAAAGGTTGCCGGGGATGTCAATTATACAATAGACGGTAAATGGTATGCAACCTATATGAATCTGTTTGTTACTGGGTCCACAGTGACCGGGGATGTCAATATAGACTGGAAAGACGGCGATGTGTACTGTGGGGGAAGAGAATATAATTATGCATTTGTAAAGAACAGTACCGTAGATGAAGTGAAGGTCAATGTAGATGAGAATGCCAGTCTGGGAGGAACGATAAGCATGGTATTGGGAGGTACGACAAGAAATTTGTACCTTAATGTACCGGACAATGCCAAAAGAAGTGCCAGTATTATTCTGAACAATCCGAATAATAAGACAACGCTTAAGGGATATGCGTATGCCTATAACCGCGGAGCTGTGCAGATTGGCGGAACATACACCATTAACGAGGACTTGGATGTCTCGGGATTTGAAATTATGGAGGGGGCAGAGGTTACTGTTGCAGAGGGAGTTACCGTGACGAGTGATTCAATCGGAACGATTGACGGAACACTCCGGAATTACGGAACATGGATATTCCGTTATGGGACAACCTTGAATGGAACCATAGAAAACGAAGGAATACTTAACTTTAGTAAACGCACAGCTAGTAGCCAGCCAGATATATTAACGGTTGCTGCCGGGGGGACAGTTATCAACCGGGAGACAGGAAGCTTTCATTATTCGTATTATATTACGAATAACGGAACGATTGTGAACTATGGAGATTTACCCGGAAATACCGTTTGGTCTTTTAAAGGTACCGGTTCGGTTTACACTACGCAGTTATCGAATTTGAAGGGAAAGCCAACTGTTTATTATCCGGTTTCCCTGGATTATCCGGAGTATTGCATTGACAAGGTGGAGCTGACTGACGGAGACGGCAAAGCTCCGGTTTCCTCCGGCGTGGATGGGGATACCAACCAGTATTTAAAGGGCGGTTCGGCATTTACCGTGACCACGGGAAATGTACTGGAGGACATGACGTTAAGCACGATTACCTATGGCAGCAGCGATACCGCTGCACTGCCCTCCGCAGACGGGACAACGTGGAGCGGGACAATGGGTAACGAGCCTACAATCATTACCCTTAATTTTAACGGAGTACAACAGATTAGTCTGGCAAAGACCAGCGACACGGTAACCGGCGCTGCTGTCGGTGTACGGAGTACGGCGGATGAGCCGCTGTATGATATGACAACGATTGAGATTCTGGATGATACGGAGATAAAGAACGGTTATGTAAGTTATACGGTAGACCGTACTACGCCGCTTCCGGAGGGGTTAAGTCTGGTTAAAGGCAAGATTTACGGTACGCCAAAGAAAGCGAGCCTTGCCGCACAGACGGTTAACATCATTGTCAAGGGCAAGAACCAGACTGCGGCAGCCTTTGCCTTGACCTTTGATGCCATTGCAAAGGGAACGCCGGGCTTAATTAAGCCAATCGGTTTGCAGATTGATGCGGGAGCACAGCTGTCCACCGTTACCCTTCCGACCTATTCTTCACCGGCAAACAGTGCGGGTTATTACAGATGGAAGGATGGGACGAAAACGGCAGGAGAAATCGGCGGAATCACGGAGAATGTGGAAGTAGAATTTGTTCCGGCGAATGCAGATGATTATGACTGGACGAAAATTACCGATGGAACCTATAAGGACGGAGTGGTTACGATAACCGCATCCATAACCGTGAATAAAGTGATGCCGGTATATGAGGCGCCGGAGGGTCTGACTGCGAAATATGGGCAGACGTTGGGAGAAATTGTACTGCCGTCTGATGAGCAGGGGTCCTTTAGCTGGGAAGAGGATGCAGAAACGGTTGTCGGAGATGCAGGTGAGCAGACGTTTTATCTTACCTACACACCGGCAAATACGGATAAGTATAAAGAGGCTGGGCATATTAAGACGGTGGTTACCGTACAGCCGGCAGAGGTAACCTTTACTCCCCTTGAATATGTATATGCGCTGGCGGGCGATACATTGGCGGATATTGAGCTGCCTGCGGTAAAGGGCGGAAGATACCAGTGGGTTACCCTGTCTTCGACCGTGCCGGAGGACGGTAAGACCTACCGGATGCTTTTCAAACCGGATGATATCGTAAATTATGACTGGGCATCCATAGCAGGATACAGTAAAGCATACCGGGGCATTATCTTTGAGATAAGCGTAAAGGTTTCCTTGAATAAGATAGAGCTGTCCGGACTGCCGACGGAAATCAGCGCAGCTTATGGCAAGCCGCTATCCGATGTTGCCCTGCCGTATGTCCGGGATGGCAAATGGTATATTGATGAGCAGGAGCTTAAAAATCCGGCTGTATCGGCAGAAGAATTACCGGACGGCGCATTTGTGTGGAGAGACGGAACAATCGTAGCCGATACGCTGGATGACATAGAAACAAGCGTGATTTTCCGGCCGGCAGACGAAGAAAAATATCTGGCTTCGGGAAATATCAGAGTTACGGTGAAGGTAGCCCATACTCATGATTACAGTGGGGATTGGGAGTCCGATACGGAGAATCACTGGAAGGTATGCGTATGCGGTGGGGAAGCCGAAAAAGCTGCCCATACATGGGACAGAGGAAAGGTGACCACAAAACCGACGGCAACTGAGGCAGGAGAGAGAACCTTTACCTGTACAGCGTGCGGCAGGACCAGGGTTGAGGAAATACCGGCACTGGGAGATGACCATCAGCACGATTACGGAGATATATGGGAATCCGATGAGGAAAATCACTGGAAGGAATGTATGTGTGGAGAGGAAGCGGAAAGGGCAGCCCATACGTGGGATGCAGGAGCCGTGACCACAGAACCGACAGCGACAGAGGCAGGAGAGAACACCTTTACCTGTACGGTGTGCGGAAAAACCAGAGTTGAAGAAATTCCGGCATTGGGAGAGCATGAGCACAGCTATGGCGGTACATGGGAAGCTGATGCGGAGAACCACTGGAAAGAATGTACCTGTGGCGAAACGGCGGAAAAGGCAGCCCATACATGGGATGCAGGAACCGTGACGAGAAAGCCGACGGCAACAGCGAAGGGAGAAAAGAAGCTGACCTGTACCGTGTGCGGAAAAACAAAGCTTACGGAGATTCCGGCAAGCGGAGGTACGGTTCCGGAGGTTGGCACTGTCCTTAAGGATGATGCGACGAAAGCACAGTATAAGGTGGTAGGAACGGAAAACGGTGTGCCGCAGGTAATGTATACGGGAACGACGAATAAGAAACAGTCGGCGATAACCATTCCGTCCACGGTTAAGCTGGGCGGCATCAGCTACCAGGTTGTATCAATCGGAAAAAATGCATTTAAGAATAATAAGAACATAAAAAAGGTAGTCATTCCGAAAACCGTTAAGACGATTGGTGACGGAGTATTTTCCGGGTGCAGTAAGCTGAGTACGGTTACCATGGGCGCAAATGTTGCCACTATCGGAAAGAGTGCATTTATGAACTGTACTTCGCTGAAAAAGATTATTCTTCCGAAGAAGGTAAAGAAGATTGGCAGTAAGGCATTTTACGGATGTAAGAAGCTTACCAATATCACCATCAAAACGACAAAGCTGACAACGAAAACAGTGGGAAGCAAGGCATTTACGAAAGCCGGAAGCAGTAATTACAAGAAACTGGTTGTTAAGGTGCCGAAGAGCAAGCTGAAAGCATACAAGACGATGCTTCGCAAGCGTGGAGTGCACAAGAAGGCAAAAATTAAAAAATAGCAGATTGCACAATAAGAACATGGGGGTGCCGCCGGCCGGTTACGGACAGGGCTGCATCCCCATATTTGTGTAATTGTCCGAAAAAGGAAGAGGATGGATATCGTATGTTAAAGTTAGGCTGTCATGTAGGAATGAGTGGAAAAGAAATGATGCTGGGCTCGGTAAAGGATGCCGTCCGGTTTGGGGCGAATACCTTTATGCTTTATACGGGCGCACCGCAGAATACGAAGCGGAAGGAGATAGCGGAGCTTCGCATAGAGGAAGCCTGGGCGTTGATGAGGGAAAACGGGATAGAGGAATTTGTGGTGCATGCGCCGTACATCATTAATCTTGCCAATACGGTGAAACCGGAAACCTTTGAAATTGCCGTGGAATTTCTGGAGCTGGAGCTGGAACGGACAGCGGCGATGGGCTCGGAAACGCTGGTGCTCCATCCGGGCTCCCATGTGGGACAGGGGGTAAAAGCAGGAGTGGAGCAGATTGCAAAGGGAATCAACAGCGTGCTGACCAGGGAAACGGAGGTAAACATTGCCCTGGAAACCATGGCGGGCAAGGGCAGTGAAATCGGCAGAAGCTTTGAAGAGCTCGCCATGATATATGACCGGGTAGTGTATAATGACAAGCTCAGGATATGCTTTGATACCTGTCACGTCAGCGATGCGGGCTATGATATTATCCATGATTTTGACGGGGTAATCGAGCAGCTTGACCGGCGGATTGGAAAGGAGCAGATTGCGGTTTTCCATATGAACGACAGTAAGAATGAACCCGGCGCCGGAAAGGACAGGCATGAGAATTTTGGGTTTGGAAAGATTGGCTTTGAAGCCCTTATGTATATCATGGGGCATAAAGATTTTCCGGAGATTCCCAAAATTCTGGAGTCCCCTTATATAAAGGATTCGGAGGATGCAAAAAAATCCTATGAGCCGTACCGGAGTGAAATTGCGATGATTCGCGCCGGTGTTTTTGATGCAAAGATGCGGGAAAAAATTATCGCCGGTAAAGGGCAGTGAAAAACCGGTCGGTTTTTGGAGATATGGACAGGTTAAGAAAAATTTAAGAAAAAAATGGCGTTCCCCTCTTGCAAGAGGGGAAATACTGTTGTATTATTACAACAGTACAAACAATGCTTAAGGATAAACAATATGGAAAGGGTTTTTGCGGTGCAGGAGGAAACGGGTTCGCAATTACCTGTCGGGAAGGGAGAATAATCTATGGATGCGTTAATTAAAGTCGAGGATATGTATAAAATTTATAACCCCGGCGAAAATGAGGTGCGTGCCTTAGACGGAGTAAGCCTCACGGTAAGGGAAGGGGAATTTGTGGCGATTATCGGGCATTCCGGTTCGGGAAAATCGACGCTGATGAATATGCTGGGCTGTCTGGATATTCCCACAAGAGGGACGTACATATTGAACGGAAAGGATGTTTCCAGCCTTTCAGATAACGAGCTGTCGGAAGTCAGAAACAATTATATCGGATTTATTTTTCAGGGATACAATCTGATTCCCAGCCTGACAGCGTTGGAAAATGTTGAGCTTCCCCTGATTTACCGTAAGGTGGAGAGAAGCAGGCGGCGCAGGCTGGCAGAGGAGGCATTGAAGAAAGTAGGTCTGGAGGGAAGAATGAAGCATAAGCCTGCGGAAATGTCCGGAGGACAGCAGCAGCGTGTGGCGATTGCCAGAGCGATTGCGGCGGAACCGCCGCTGATTCTAGCCGATGAACCTACCGGTAATCTGGACTCTAAATCCACAAAGGATATTATGGAGATTTTGGACGGATTAAATGAGCAGGGGAATACGATTGTACTGATTACCCATGACGACGGAATTGCGGAGAATGCAAAACGGGTTGTCCGGATTATGGACGGAAAGATTGAACTGGATATGGTGAAGGAGGAGAACGTATGAAAAGCCGGGAAACAGAAAACGGAGCAGCAGAGGAGATAAAGGCGGCTCCGGCAAAAAAGAAAAAATCGAAAAAGGGAATAGTAATCACCATTATTGTGGCGGCAGTGCTTTTATTGGTTGTTCTGGCCGTCCGCATGTTAGGCGCCATTTCACAGGGTATGGAAGAGGCAATGCAGGGGATGGCAGGGCAGAGTGAAAAGGTCTTTCAGGTGGAAAGGCAGGATGTGGAGCAGGAGATTATCACATCGGGAATTGTTATCGGAATGGAAAAGGATGCGTATACCTCACCGGTTACCGCAAAGGTAGAGGATATTAAGGTTGAGGTAGGGCAAACCGTTAAAAAAGGCGATATTCTGCTTACCTATGACGCTTCAAGGCTGGGGGATGATTTGACGAAGGTGAAAATTCAGGCACAGTCGGAGCGGGCAGCGGGAAATGAAAGCTATGAAGCGGTAAATGAAGCCGCAGGTAAAGCGGGGAAGGCGAGAGAGAAAGCGAATGCATTAAGGGCGGAGATAGAAGCGTTAACGGCAGAAATCAATGCGCTTTCTGCTGAAATTGCAGGCTATGAGGAGAGGATAAATGCAGCGGAGGCTCTGCCACCCACTGAGCAGAATGCAGAAAACGGCGATAATTCAGATACAGACAATAAGGAAAACGCTTCCGCAAAGAAAAAGGATACATCGGCAAAGCCGCTGACGAAGAAAGAAGAGGCGGCATATGCGCAGGCAAAAGCGGCATTGCAGGAAAAAAGCGAGCTTCTTGCGCAAAAACAGGCGGAGCTTGCCGAGCAGGAGGCAATTATTGAGGCAAATGAAGGGGTGAAAGTTTCGGAGAGCACAAAGGCACAGATTAGCGCTTCTAACCAGTTATCGGATATGAATATCAGTGATGCGCAGAAATCTCTGGATGCGGCGGAAGCGGGCATAACAGCGGAACGCTCCGGTATTGTGGAATCCATTGACGTGATAAAAGGCGCATATGCAAATGAGACCCAGACACTGATGACGATTATTGACATCAACAAGATTGGCGTGGAATTTTCGATTGCGAAAGACGATTTAGGCGCAATCAAAACCGGACAGAAGGCAAGAGTGGTTGTGGGAGACAAAGAGTACGAGGGAACGGTGGATTATGTGAGCCGGGTAGCAGTCAGCGATATGACGATAACCGGTAACACGGATTCGGGCGGCACGATTAAAGGAAGAATTTCGCTTGATAAACCGGATGACATTTATATTGGCGTATCGGCAAAGGTATATATTTTTGTAGGAAGGTCGGAGAACGCATTGGCGGTTCCCTATGAAGCAGTCAATTCTGATGTGGATGGGGATTATGTATATATCATCAATAAAGAAAACCTTATTGAGCGGAAAGACATTACTATAGGAATCTGTTCCGATGAATACTATGAGATTACCGAGGGCATAAATGAGGGCGATAAGGTTATTACGGAAGTGGATAAGAATATGAAACCGGGAGACGAGTACATAGATGGAATGGAAGGGACATTGGAATAGGAGGCGCACATGGCACAGCTTGGTGAATATGTGAAAATGGCACTGAAAAACATATGGGCGAATAAAGTACGGACCTTTCTTACCATGCTCGGAATTATTATCGGGATTTCCTCTGTCATTTTGATTATCTCTGTAGGAAACGGCGCCACCGAGGCGATTACCTCCGAACTGGGTGAAATCGGAAAGGGACAGATTAATTTCTTTTTAAATGATTATCAGGAAAAGTACTATATCACGGGAGAAGAACTGGAGCATATCCGGCAGATGGAGGGGGTAAAAGCGGCAGCCACCCAAGTCTATTTAGAGGGGGCGACAAGTACAAAGCGGGATGATTTTAAAGCAAGCATAGCGGTGATGAATACAGATGGTTTTGTATTGCTGGATGCGGAATTTGCCAGAGGAAGGGCGTATACCGACCAGGAGGCAGAGCTGGGTAAGGCAGTCTGCGTAATCAGTGAGGATGATGCAATAAGGCTGTTTGGCTCCACCAATGTAGTCGGCATGGATATCACGTTTACCGTCTGGGACGGCTATGAGATTACCGTGACCATCATCGGAGTGGTCCGGTCGGAGGAGGATAATACGGTTATGTCCCTGTATAGCGACCCGTCGGTGCAGATAAGTGTGCCGCCGGAGGTGTTTTCCGCCCGACTGGGTGTTGACCTGAAAAATGATATTACCGATTTTTATGTGTTAAAGGAAGACGGAGCGGATTCCCAGAAGCTATGCGATGATATTATCGACTATCTGGAAACAAAGCACCACTGTAAAGGACAGGGCGTCTATATCTTCAGCAGCTTTGACGATATGATGGACCAGATTAACTCGGTAATCAATCTGATTACGATGTTTGTTGCCTTTGTGGCGTCAGTATCCCTGTTGGTTGGCGGAATCGGAGTAATGAATATTATGCTGGTATCCGTAACGGAGAGAACCAGGGAAATCGGTATCCGGAAATCGCTGGGGGCAAAGACAGGCTCTATAACGTTCCAGTTCCTTGCGGAGTCCGCATTTATTACGCTGATTGGCGGGCTGATAGGGATTATCCTGGGTGTGGCAGGCGCATGGCTGATTGCCGGCTTGATTGGCATGATGGAACCGGAGCTTAAGTTTGCACCGGAGCTTAAGCTTAGTACGATAATGCTGGCGTCCATGTTTTCTTCTTTTGTAGGTCTGTTCTTCGGAATCTATCCGGCAAGAAAAGCGGCAAAGCTAAGCCCGATAGAGGCGCTGCGGCAGAACTGATAAATTTCGGGGCTGTGGTAATCAATAGCTGCGGGGGACGCTGCTGTCTACGTAGATGGGATTGACCGGCAGCCTTACGATATCGCCGGGAGATAATGTTTTCCCGGTGATATCAATGATTACGGAGTTCATGCCGACCTTTCCCAGCACCGGAAAGGTTTCCTCCATACGATAAGCAAAAAGCCGGTCAGGGAACAGGGAGCGTCTTACTTCGTGATAGATAAATCTGGGCAGATGGATAATGCCGGGGCAGTTGCTGCTCCGGCGGATTCCCAGACCGTGGGAGTAACCGGCAGATACGACGGCGACGGTAGTGGTTCTTGCCGTAACATAGGTGTTTCCGTAGCCGATATTATGTCCGGCGGGGAGCGTATGGATGTCGGAAACGGGAGCCTCCAGCTGTCCCACAGGCTGATAACCCCACTCATCCTTCATGGGAAGCCTGCCGAGAAAGGCGGAGCCGATACGGACGGCATCTAAGCGGGTTTCCGGAAATCTTAACAGGGCGCAGGTTGCCGCAATATGCCGAAATCCGATAAATACATTTTCACGTTCCAGCGCATTGCAAAGAGAAGTAAACCGTTCAAACTGCTCTTTCGTGTGGTGGATTTTTTTGCAGGCGGAGGCATAGAAATGGGAGTAAATACCGGTGATGCAGATATGCTTCATATAATTGACGGTATACAGGATATCTTTAATGCGGGTATCGGGAAATCCGTATCTGCCAAGCCCGGTGTCTATGCAAAGATGCGCCCGGGCATAAAGGGAGAGCTCCGTGGCAGCCTGCTCCGCCGCCTCTCCGCACTCGCCAGAGGTGATGCAGAGGATGAGGAAATGCCGCAGGGCAGTTTTGATGTCCTCCTCTTTATATAGAGGGGAAAGCAGAAGAATATCACAGTGAATGCCGTCCCGGCGGAGAGCGACGGCTTCGGAAAGCTCTGTGACTGCCAGCATCTCTATTCCGTTTTCCACCAGCAGATGGGCATAAGGGCAAAGCCCCAGACCGTAGCCGTTTTCTTTGATAACGCCGATAACCTGGGAATCTCCTGCAAGTTTTTTGGTGATGTCAATATTATTTTTAATGATATTTTGGTCAATGAAGAGTGTTGGCATAGAATTATCTCCTCTCTTTCGTGATATGAATCCGTTGTATTAGGCGTTTGTGAAACTCTGTTTTTGCCAGCATCCGTTGTACAATGCAGACAAATCAACGCAGGCACGCTTTCGCTGCTTGTCGCATGTAATGGTACATAGGAAAATCGGACATTTTCCTTTGACAGTATCCACATTAAAAGGGTGATGTATAAGATTTGTAATGGGGATGCATCAAAAATGTAACATTAGAAAAATCCTGCCCGCCGGACAGGTGAATATCCACAACATATTGTGTCTATAATATGGAAAGGATACGAGCCGATAAAACGGGAATATTTTTTTGTGAAATTCCTTGACAGTACAGGGCGTCTTGGCTATAATGACAAGGTGTGCGTGGATTTTGATGTATTTGTGCGCGCAAAAATAAACAAACAGGAGGTGAAAAACATGCCAACATTTAACCAGTTAGTTAGAAAAGGAAGACAGACTGTAGAGAAAAAGTCTACTGCACCGGCTCTTCAAAAGGGTTACAACTCTTTGCAGAAGAAACCTACCGACGCTGCCGCTCCACAGAAGCGCGGTGTTTGTACCGCAGTTAAGACTGCTACACCTAAGAAACCGAACTCAGCGCTCAGAAAGATTGCCAGAGTACGTTTGTCTAACGGTATCGAGGTTACCAGCTACATCCCGGGCGAAGGCCACAACCTTCAGGAGCATAGTGTTGTTCTGATTCGTGGTGGTAGAGTAAAGGACTTACCGGGTACCAGATATCATATCATTCGTGGTACTTTGGATACGGCAGGCGTTGCGAAGAGACGCCAGGCCCGCTCTAAGTATGGCGCAAAGAGACCGAAAGACGCGAAGTAATAAGGTTATGGGACAGTAAGTCGAACAAATTTATAGTGCTGGTAATGGCTATGTTTTTCATTGATTACAATAAAAATAAGCAACACCTGCACGAACAAGGCTCCTAAAGCAATCCGAAGGGATTCCACATGGGGCAATGAGTACCTTTAAGCGGATTGAATATCAGCTTAGTAAAAATTTAACAGGAGGGAAGTAACGTGCCACGTAAAGGACATATTCAAAAGAGAGACGTATTAGCGGATCCAATTTATAATAGTAAAGTGGTTACCAAGCTTATCAATAACATTATGTTAGACGGTAAGAAAGGTGTAGCCCAAAAAATCGTATATGGCGCATTCGAGCGTGTTGCCAATGAGACCGGAAAGCCTGCTTTGGAAGTATTTGAAGAGGCATTGAATAACATTATGCCGGTTCTTGAGGTAAAGGCAAGACGTATCGGCGGTGCTACCTATCAGGTGCCGATTGATGTAAGACCTGACAGAAGACAGGCTTTAGCTCTTCGTTGGCTGACAACTTATTCTCGTGCAAGGTCCGAGAAGACCATGGAAGAGAGACTGGCAAAAGAGTTACTTGATGCGGCGAATAATACCGGAGCATCAGTAAAGAAGAAAGAAGATATGCATAAGATGGCAGAGGCAAACAAGGCATTTGCACATTACAGATTCTGATTTGTACTTCTGCAAGGCTATGTATGGGAGACAACCTGCATAGCGGCATTTACGTTTAAGACTAAAATAAGGAGGAAATAACCTTGGCTGGAAGAGAATATCCATTAGAGAGAACCAGAAATATCGGTATTATGGCGCATATTGATGCAGGTAAGACTACGCTTACTGAGCGTATTTTATATTATACCGGTGTTAATTATAAGATTGGTGAGACTCATGAAGGTGCAGCTACCATGGACTGGATGGAGCAGGAACAGGAACGTGGTATCACGATTACCTCTGCTGCTACAACATGCCACTGGACGCTTGAGGATCATCATAAGCCAAAAGAAGGCGCTTTAGAGCATCGTGTCAATATTATTGATACTCCGGGACACGTAGACTTTACTGTTGAGGTAGAGCGTTCTCTTCGTGTATTGGACGGAGCTGTCGGCGTGTTTGATGCGAAGGCAGGTGTTGAGCCCCAGTCTGAAAATGTATGGCGGCAGGCTGACACATATAATGTTCCACGTATGGCTTTCATTAACAAGATGGATAAAATGGGCGCAGATTTCTTTATGTCTGTACAGACCATTATTGACCGTCTCGGTAAGAACGCAGTTCCCGTACAGATTCCGATTGGTGCGGAGGATGAGTTTGCCGGATTAATCGATTTGTTCGAGATGGAAGCATATTATTATAAGGATGATAAGGGTGAAGATATCGAAATCACAGAGATTCCCGCAGATTTGAAGGAGCTGGCAGACAAATGGCATGAGAATCTTGTGGAAAAATGCTGTGAGCTGGATGACGACCTTATGATGCAGTATCTTGAGGGAGAGGAGCCGTCTGTTGATGACATGAAGAAGGCGCTTCGTAAAGGTACTATTGCAAATGAGGCAGTACCGGTATTCTGCGGTTCTGCATATAAGAATAAAGGTGTTCAGAAGATGCTGGACGGTGTAATTGAGTATATGCCGGCGCCTACCGATATACCGGATATTACCGGTGTAGATGAGGAGGGTAATGAGGTGACCCGTAAGTCATCTGATGAAGAGCCGTTTTCCGCATTGGCATTTAAAATTATGGCTGACCCGTTTGTTGGTAAGCTGGCATTCTTCCGTGTATATTCCGGTACCTGTAATTCCGGTTCCTATGTTTTAAATGCGACAAAGAACAAGAAAGAGCGTGTCGGACGTATTGTACAGATGCATGCAAATAACCGTACAGAGATTTCTAAGGTTTATTCCGGAGATATCGCTGCGGCTGTCGGATTTAAGTTTACTGCAACCGGTGATACAATCTGTGACGAGCAGCATCCGGTAATCCTTGAGTCTATGGAATTTCCGGAGCCGGTTATCGAGCTTGCAATCGAGCCTAAGACAAAGAATGACCAGGGTAAGATGGGTGAAGCGCTGTCCAAGCTGGCAGAGGAAGACCCGACTTTCCGGGCACATACCAATCCGGAAACCGGTCAGACGATTATCGCCGGTATGGGCGAGCTTCATCTGGAGGTTATTGTAGACCGTCTGCTTCGTGAGTTTAAGGTGGAGGCAAATGTTGGTGCACCTCAGGTTGCTTACAAGGAGACAATTACCAAGGCTGTCGATGTGGATAGCAAATATGCTAAGCAGTCGGGTGGCCGTGGTCAGTATGGTCACTGTAAAGTCAGATTTGAGCCGATGGATGCGAACGGAGAAGAATTATTTAAGTTTGAGTCCAGCGTAGTTGGTGGTGCAATTCCGAAAGAATACATCCCGGCTGTCGGTGAAGGTATTGAGGAAGCGACAAAGGCGGGAATTTTGGCAGGATTCCCTGTTGTCGGCATTTATGCCAACGTATTTGACGGTTCTTACCATGAAGTCGACTCGAACGAAATGGCATTCCATATTGCCGGTTCTATGGCATTTAAGGAAGCTATGCAGAAAGCGGCTCCGGTATTGCTTGAGCCTATCATGAAGGTGGAAGTTACAATGCCTGAGGAATACATGGGTGATGTAATCGGAAGCTTAAATGCAAAACGAGGACAGATTCAGAGTATGGATGACCTTGGCGGCGGTAAGATTGTACGTGCATTAGTACCGCTGGCAGAGATGTTCGGCTACTCAACAGAGCTGCGTTCTTCTACGCAGGGACGTGGTAACTATTCCATGTTCTTTGAGAAGTATGAGCAGGCTCCAAAGTCTGTACAGGATAAGGTAATCAGTTCGAAAAAAGGCTGATGAATATCACAAATAACGGCTGAAAAATGAGAAAATAGTCATTTTGTGCCGAATAAGTCCGGCGGAAAAAACAATTAGCCGGAGAAATATAAGGATTATTGATTCTGATAAAGAAAATACTTGAAAATATTGGATGTTTCTAATATAATCAGTATTAGCGATTAAAAGCCCAAGAGGCGAATATTAAGGAGGAATATTAAAAATGTCAAAAGCTAAGTTTGAGAGAACTAAACCACATTGCAACATTGGTACAATCGGACACGTTGATCATGGTAAGACTACTTTAACAGCAGCTATCACAAAGACTCTTCATGAGAGATTAGGTACTGGTGAGGCTGTTGCATTCGAGAATATCGATAAGGCTCCGGAAGAGAGAGAAAGAGGAATCACAATTTCTACTGCTCACGTTGAGTATGAGACAGAGAAGAGACATTACGCACACGTTGACTGCCCGGGACATGCTGACTACGTTAAGAACATGATTACCGGTGCTGCTCAGATGGATGGTGCTATCCTTGTTGTAGCTGCTACCGACGGTGTTATGGCTCAGACAAAGGAGCACATCTTATTATCTCGTCAGGTAGGCGTACCTTATATCGTAGTATTCTTAAATAAGTGCGATATGGTAGATGACGAAGAGTTAATCGAGTTGGTAGAGATGGAAGTAACAGAGCAGTTAGAGGAGTATGAATTCTCTGATTGTCCTATCGTTAAGGGCTCTGCTCTTAAGGCTCTTGAGGATCCTTCAAGCGAGTGGGGCGACAAGATTTTAGAGTTAATGAACACTGTAGATGAGTATATTCCTGACCCGCAGCGTGCAACTGACCAGCCGTTCCTGATGCCTGTAGAGGATGTATTTACCATTACCGGTCGTGGTACTGTTGCTACCGGTAGAGTAGAGCGTGGTGTGTTACACCTTAACGATGAAGTAGAAATCATCGGTGTTAAGGAAGAGACACAGAAGACTGTTGTAACCGGTATCGAGATGTTCCGTAAGCTGTTAGACGAGGCTCAGGCTGGTGATAATATCGGTGCATTGCTTCGTGGTATCCAGAGAACAGATATCGTTCGTGGACAGGTTGTAGCTAAGCCGGGTACAGTTAAGTGTCATAAGAAGTTTACTGCTCAGGTTTACGTTTTAACCAAGGATGAGGGTGGACGTCATACTCCGTTCTTTAACAACTATCGTCCGCAGTTCTATTTCAGAACAACTGACGTAACCGGTGTCTGCGAGTTACCTGCAGGTACAGAGATGTGCATGCCTGGTGATAACGTAGAGATGACCATCGAGTTGATTCATCCGGTAGCTATGGAGCAGGGTCTTACATTTGCTATCCGTGAGGGTGGACGTACAGTAGGTTCTGGCAGGGTTGCGTCTATTATCGAGTAATTACAATTTATTCAGTAAAATCAAGGCTTTCGGGGATTCCCTCGAAAGCCTTTTTACGTGTTGGAGCAGTTCAAAAATGCTCTGTGGTTCTAATATGGTTCTAAAAATTTGTTCACCTGAT
>JAMPFJ010000001.1:107533-335460 GCA_023664535.1 Bacteroidales bacterium | reverse complement strand
CCCAAACATTATCATAGAAGATTAGTATTTACAGACTTTTCTTCACACACTCTTCTCCGGCTTTATCGAGGGCTGCGCCGCCTGCGGAACAAAATTTACCGTTCATGATTTTGAGCCCAAAATCTGCGGCTTTTCCTTAGAAGAAAATATGCAGACAAAATTAAAGGATATTTTTGATTCATCCTGCGTTATTTTTCTCTTTACCGTATTTTGCATAGGAAGCTGCTTCATTTTACTTTATTCCCTGTTATCGCTGGCCGACCTGTTTTTCAGCCTGCCGGCATGGATTTTTCTCTTATGGATTTTCTGGCAGATACTTTTTATGCCGGATATCATGCATTTCTTTTCTTTGTTCCCGCACTGCTTTTTCTGGGTTATGTTCTGTCAAAAACAGAGCCGAAGCTGTACAATCATCCGGTAACCGGACAGGAACAGGTGAAAAAATTGTTCCCTGATTTTTCCGTTCCCGATTTTTATCAGAATTTAGAAGCCAAGCTCTGTAATATTCATTTCATTGACGATATTCACAAAGTCAGCGCCTACGCAAGGTGCCAGTTAAGCCGGTTTACCTCCGGCTATAAGCATGTGGCAGACTGTGATTTAATAAAACTGCATTTCTCAGACGGCAGGGAAACGGCACAGGGCTATTCTTTGACCTGTGAGGCAACGATGCGCCTTTTTTACTACTCCACAGGACGTATTCATACGGAGTATGAACAAATTAAAGTACGCATGTCCGGAAAAAAGATGTGGTAAACCAGCCAATCACCGCCATGCGGATGTATCCGTGTCCTGCCTGCGGAAATTCGTTAAATGTGTTAGAGGATACGGAATGCAGGTATTGCGGAAACCGCTACGATTTTGCAGATTTTGACTGGGTAATTGAAACCTATGATGGGAAGCGCCGAAAGGGCTATGCTGCTTTGTTCATGCGGGGATATATTTTCGCTGCTTTCTGGATTCCGTTTTTCCTTTACCTGATATAATATTTTCCTTATTCCACCGAAGTTCCCATACCGCCCTTTTCTATTTTTTTCCGCTTTTTGCAAAATATCCGTGTACTCTTGGCTCTACCTTATGCTCCATATATACTCTGATGCTCTCCGGCAGCTTGTTCGTTAAATCAATGGTATTTCCTGCAATAACCGCTTCGCCGAAAATCACCTGTTCCACGATAGCCCGCATATCGGGATATTCCTGGCACTCAATTCCGATATTTTCCCCCAGCAGGAAGAATTTTATCAGACGGCTGAAGCCTGCTGCAGGAAATACAATATCCAGCATGACAACCGGGTTATTTTCCTCATCCTCCGCCATATACGCTTTTACGGCAAGCTCTCTTTTGTCCTCGCCGATTGCGATAACCTGATGCAGATATTCCCCATATCCCGCATCCATAATCAAATGTTCCCGTTTCGCATCCTCTTTCTTACTGCGCTCCCGATAAAAACAAAGCTTTAACCCGTTTTCCTGTTTTTTAAATGCGATATCCGTAACCGTAAAAGGCGGGCACTGATACATTCCCTGCAGCATATAAGGAAACAGTTTCACAGAAGCCTGGTCGATATGGAGCCTCTTTCCGTCAAAAAGAGATAATTCATTTCTTACCCTTTCCCCATCTGCCGCCTTAATTTTTTCCTGTTTCATGGAATACAGAAGAAACGGCAGTTCCCCGGAAGGCTTCGGCAGCTGCCATCCGTTGCAAAATGCCTGAAATTCCTGCATCAGTTTATGGTAAGCCATTCTCTCCCTTACCGGATTGTCCGGCTTATACAGATTGTGCATGGTCATGTATTCCACGATATTTCTTACCAATGGGGAATCCGGAAACATTTTGTCACTGTGCGCATTGGTTGCCACAATAAGCGCATTTTTCTCATCAATAATTACATGCTGTCCATACATACCGCTTAACATATAAAGCCCCTTCGGCAAATGCCAGAGCTGGTATCCGTATCCGGTGGCAAAGGCATCTGCATCCTGGGATACCGTCTCCTCCTTCATTTTGCGGATATAGGACGGAGGAATCAGCTGTTTTTCGTGGAATTTTCCGTTATTGGCAAGAAACATGCCGATTTTCAACATTCCCTCAAGGGAAATGTGCAGCCCCCAGCCGCCCCGCTCTATTCCCATGGGGCATAACTCCCATTTAACGTGATTGATGCCGAGAGGTGCAAAGAACCTCTTCTTTAAATATTCCATAAGGCTTTTTCCGGTAATCTTAGTCAGAATTGCCGCAAGCATATAGGTATTCATGCTGTTGTAGACAAACCTTGTTCCCGGCTCATACTGGCAGTCTGAAAGAAGAAATGCTTTCACCCAGTCTGTTTCCACCACGGAAGCCGTTTCATTACATTTTGTACCGGAGGTCATCGTAAGCAGATGCTTTACCGTTATCTGTCTGACATACTTTGGCGTCATCATCGTCTCATACTCCGGAAAAAACGAGAGAACCAGGTCCTCCTCCTTTAATAAGCCTTCTGAAACAGCAAACATAACGGCTATGGCGGTTACCGTTTTGCAGGTGGAATTGGTAATATGCGGAATTTCTTTGCTGTATGGGGGACGGTAGCCGGCAAAAAGAAGATTTTCACCCTTTGCCACGGCAAAACCGTCAAGGGCGCAAAATCTGTCTGTAACAAGCCGTCTCAATAATCCGGACAATTCCCCCGCATTTATGCCGAGGGCAGCCGTATCCTTTTTTTCTAACGGAAGCTCTCTTACCTCTTCTATCTGATGAAACTCTAATTTCGGGCACTCCGACAAATCAGAATCCTGAAAATTGTTTAAAAGCTTCGATAAATAATTTACTCCATAAAATTGTCTCGGTATATTCATTCCCAAAACTCCTTTCCTACAGTTATAAGAAGCGTTAAAAATCAAGTGAACCCAGATAAATATCCTGAAAATTCTCAAGATTTGCCAGTTCCAGACTTTTTGTCCGCTCCTTTATCGCCTGATACCCGGAAACAATAACCTTGCGTTCTGCACTGTCCGCCAGTGCCAGCTTCTTTGCCCCTTCCAAAGAAGTATTTCCACTGATGTTTATTTTTCCCCGAAATTCCTCCGGTAAAAGCTTTACGGTAAACGCATCCCGGATATCCAGATAAAATCCGAGCCCCCCGCTGATATATACGTTGACAACCCCATCCGCAGTAATGCCGGCTTCCTTTAGCAGGCACTGTATTCCGGCATAGACAGCGCCCTTTGCAAGCTGGAAGTCCCGTATATTTTCCTGCCGGATAACGAAGTCCTTATCCAGTTCAATCCCCTTTTCAAAATATGCCCCGGCAATTTTTCCCGATGAATCAATCAACCGTCTTTTCACACAGTTGGCAACCGCCTTAATGGTCTCGCTGCCGTAAACCGCCCCTCCGACCGCGGAGTCAAACACCGTGCCGCAGGCAGCTGCGGAAACATAGCCGCAATCCTTATTTAACAAAAGCATTTCTCCATTGGTTCCCAAATCCACCAGTAAATCATAATCCCCGGTGTTACCCATTCCCAAAGCTTCTGCCCCAATTAAAATATCGGCGCCTGCAAAGGCAGAAAATCCGGGAGGAAATATCTGCTTTACCGCATTTTTTTCCACCGTGTCATAGTCCATGCTGACTGGCGTAAAGGGAGCCTGGGCGAGACCCTCCACGGAAAATCCCCGTAAAAGATGAAGCATTGTGGTATTTCCGCCGAACACAATTCTGGTTATGGCGGAATATGCCGTGCCTAAATTTTCCTTCAGCTTTTCTTCCAGCATGTTTTCAGTAAGCCGCTTCAACAATAACGGATTTTCCTTACTCTCCATGCAGAACCGGATTCTGGAAATGACATCCGCCCCGTAGGCATATTGGGGATTCATAAAGGAAAAACAGCAGATTTCCTTTCTGTTTTCCAAATCCATACAGCTTATTGCAATGGTGGTGGAGCCCAAATCCACCGCTGCGCCGATGTTTTTTGCTACATAAGTAAAACGGTCTGCACAGTCCGCTCCCGGCATTTTCTCTGCCTGCCCGGAGGAATCCTTAATTTCCGTATTCACGATATACTGCCATGCATCCCCTGTATATACGGCAATATCCTCTGTTATCCCATATTGGCAGGCGGATACGATTTCCTCCCTGCCGTCTGTCTGCCGGATTTTCACCCGGCATTTTCCGCAGATACCCTTTCCGCCGCAATGACCAAGGAAAGTGAACCCACTATCTGTTAACGCCTGATAAATAGATTCACTCTCCCTGCATTCCACAATTAAATTGTCATTAATAGATACTTTTCGGTTTCTTTTCAAGTGGTCGGTATCCCTTCTCTGATAAAACATGGATAATCTGTTCCTTATGCTCCGGTCCAAATGCTTCTATCGTGATAATCAGCTCTACTGCCGCATTCCGGTTAAGGCTGACAAACTGGTTGTGCTCCAACTTAATAATATTTCCCTGCATTTCCGCAATAATTGAACTGACATTCATCAATTCTCCCGGCTTATCCGGCAGTAATACGGAGACATTGAAAATTCTGCTCCGTGCAATCAAGCCGTGCTGAACGACGGAGGCAAAGGTAATGACGTCCATATTTCCACCGCTTAGGATGCTGACTACTTTTTTATCCTTAAACGGTAATTTTTTCACGGCGGCAGCTGTTAACAGCCCTGAGTTTTCCACCAGCATTTTGTGGTTTTCCAGCATATCCAGAAATGCCACAATCAGCTCGCTGTCGTCCACGGTGATAATTTCGTCAATATTTTCCTGGATATAAGGGAAAATATTACTGCCGGGCGTTTTTACCGCAGTACCGTCGGCAATAGTGTCAATAACCGGCAGGGTCGTTACCTTTCCATTCTTTAAGGATTCCTTCATACAGGCTGCCCCGGCAGGCTCCACGCCAATTACCCTGATATTAGGATTCAGCATTTTCGCCAGGGTGGAAACCCCGGTCGCCAGTCCGCCGCCGCCAATGGGCACCAGAATGTAGTCTACCGTGGGTAATTCTTTGACAATCTCCATCGCAATGGAACCCTGCCCGCAGGCGACATCCAAATCATCAAAGGGATGGATAAAGGTAAGAGACTTATCCTCAGCCAGCTCCAGAGCATACTGGCAGGATTCATCATACACATCTCCGTATAGGATAACCTCCGCACCATACGACTTTGTCCGGTTTACCTTAATCAACGGCGTTGTAGTCGGCATAACGATAGTTGCCCGGACGTCATACGCCTTAGCCGCAAATGCCACTCCCTGGGCATGGTTTCCCGCAGACGCGGTAATCAGACCTTTGCTTCTCTCTTCATCCGTCAGCGTGGAAATCTTATAATAGGCGCCGCGAATCTTATATGCACCGGTTACCTGAAGATTCTCCGGTTTTAAATATACTCTGTTTCCGCTCTGTTCGCTGAAAAATTCGCTGTAAATCAATTTTGTCTGGTTTACTACTTTTTGTACGGTATTATAAGCCTCTTCAAATTTTTCCCTTGTCAACATTTACTTATCCTCCTTTATACACCGTATTGCTTCAAAAATCCATTACCTGCTTACCGTTTCAGTAAATTTCCTTTAATTCCCGTCATCGGAAATCAGAATTTCAATGTCTGTCCGGGTATCCATATCCGCAAATAACGCATTCACATAAGCTTCGGGATTAAATCTCTGCAAATCATCAATCTGTTCGCCGACTCCGATATATTTTACCGGAACATTTAATTCCGACTGAATGGCGATGGCAATTCCGCCCTTTGCCGTCCCGTCAAGCTTTGTCAGAATAATTCCGTCTATCCGGGTAACGGTTGAAAACTGTCTCGCCTGTTCCAGTGCATTCTGCCCCGTGGAGCCGTCCAATACAATTAATGTCTCCAGATGGGCGTCGCTGTATTCCTTTTCAATAATCCGCCGCATTTTTGCCAGCTCATCCATCAGATTTTTCTTGTTGTGAAGCCGCCCCGCCGTGTCCACAAGCAGAATATCCACATCTCTTGCCGAAGCCGCTTTTACGGCGTCAAAGGTAACGGCAGCCGGGTCAGACCCCTCCTGTTGGGAAATGATTTCTACTCCCGCACGGTTTGCCCATGTTTTTAACTGGTCAATGGCGGCGGCGCGGAAGGTGTCTGCGGCACACATCATGACACGTTTTCCCTGTCTCTTGTACTGTGCCGCCAATTTTCCTATGGACGTTGTCTTTCCTACCCCGTTAACGCCGATAATCAGCATTACCGTTTTTCTGTCTTCGAAATCATAAGCGCTGTCATCTACCAGCATCTGCTCTTTAATAATGTTAATCACCAGTTCCCTGCAGGCTTCCACTTCTTTAATATGGTTCTTTTTGACCAGCTCCTTCAGATTATCAATAATCTGTTCCGTCGTATCCAGCCCTAAATCCGCCATAATCAGGGTTTCTTCCAGTTCATCGTAGAAATCCTCGTCAATGGAGGAAAATCCTTTAAACAGGTTGTCAAAGCTTTCATTGATGCTGTTTCTGGTCTTGGCCAGTCCTGCCTTCAGCCGGCTGAAAAAACCTTTTTCTGTCGGCTCCGTGTTTTCTGGCACTGCACTTTCTGCCGGCTCTGTGCTTATCGCCGGCTCCGGAGATAGTTCCTCTTCCGGAACGTCTTCCGTTTGTGGTATTTGTTCTTCCTCAACGGCAGCAATCCCATCCGGCGAAGCTTCCTGCTGCTCCGTCTCTTCCGGCTGCTTATTTTTCTTAAAAAAATCGAACATGTTTCTAGTCCTCCAATTCATTTTCAATCAGATTAACGGAAACCAATGTGGACACACCCTTTTCCTGCATCGTAATACCGTATAATACATCTGCCGCCTCCATTGTTCCTTTTCGGTGCGTAATTACGATAAACTGAGTATCCTTTGTCAGCTTGTTTAAATATTTTGCGTATCTGGTTACATTGGAATCATCAAGCGCCGCTTCAATCTCGTCCAACAGACAGAACGGAGAAGGCTTCAGGCTCTGAATCGCAAACAACAGGGCGATGGCGGATAACGCTTTTTCCCCACCGGACAGCTGCATCATATTTTGCAGCTTCTTCCCCGGCGGCTGTGCTATAATACGGATTCCCGCCTCCAGAATATCTTCATTGTCCACCAGCTCCAATGTTGCCTTTCCGCCGCCGAACAGTTCCCGGAACACCTTATCAAACATGACCTGGATTTCGTTAAATTTTTCTTCAAACTGTGTGCGCATTGCCGTATCCAGTTCTGCGATAACCTGTAGTAAATTGCTTTCCGCCTTCACGATGTCATCATGCTGTCCCTTTAAAAATTCATACCGCTCGGAAACCAGCTTATAATCCTCAATGGCATTGACATTGACGTCTCCCAAGGCTTTAATCTTTGCTTTGACCGCCGAAACCTCCCGCTTTAAGCTGTCCAAATCATTTAATGCGGCATCCTTTAACTCTACCGCCGACTGATAGGTAAGCTCGTACTCTTCCCACATATATTTACTTAAATTATCTGCCTGTTCGCCGATTTTTTCTATCTGTGCGTTCAGCTTAAATGCCGACTTATCCAGTCCGGTAATCTCTTCATTCAGCGACTCCCGTTTTGTAAAGAATTCCTTATGCTTTCCGTTTAATTCCTCTTTATCCGCAATATCCTTTGCCAGCCTGCCCTCCAGCTCTTCAATCTCTTTCTTGTCCGCCGCAATTAAATCTTTAAACCGATTAATCCTTGCCACCAGATTTTCGATTGCTTTTCCCGAATCACTCATCTGGGAACGGTAAAGCGCCAATTCTTCCTTTAGTTTATTTTCCTCTGTACGGATACGTCTGAGGTTTTCAATCAGAAAATCGTCCTGCTGCTTAATGGTATTAAACTCCAGCATCAATTCGGAAACCCGTTCATTGGATTTCTTTAACTCATCCTTCTTAAAGGCAGCCTGTTCCTCTAACCCCTCTATTCTTTCCTCCAATGCTTTCTTTGCTGCCTCTGCCTGCTTATGATTATCATAAAGCTCGTTTTTATTCTGGTTAATTTCCTCAATCTGGGACTCCAGTTCCTTGCTTTCCTTATTTACGGAAGCAAAAGCATTCGCCGTTTCCGCCAGATTTTTGGAAACCTGTTCAATATTCAGGGTTACGGTATTCTTTTGTAAGTAAAGCTCCTGCAGCTGCAGGTTTAAGTCCTCCTTGGCTGACTTCAGCTCTTCTCTCACCGTGCGCAGCTCCGTCTCTTCCCTCGTTGCATTGGCAATCTCATTATTAATCTCCGAAAGCTCCTTGGAAAGCTCGTCCAGCTCCCGTTTCCGCCCCAGCAGATTGGAGGAATTTTTAAATGCACCTCCGGTCATTGCGCCTCCCGGGGTCAGTAACTCGCCTTCCCGGGTTACGATACGCAGGCTCTGGTGAAATTTTTTATTGACCGCAATAGCATGCTCGATGGTATCCGCCACAAGAATCCTGCCCAGTAAATGATTGGTAACAGTACTGTATTTGTCGTGTACCTTTACCAAATCCTTTGCCAGCCCGATTATACCGGGCTCCTTCAATGCTTCCTTATTTGTAAATTCACTGTATTTCCCGCCGATTGTGGTAAGGGGCAAAAAGGTTGCCCGCCCATACCGGTTCTTTTTTAAATACTGGATTAGACGCTTTGCCGTATGCTCGTTATCCGTGACAATATTCTGTATACTTCCGCCAAGCGCAGTCTCCACAGCAACCTCATATTCTTTATTTACCTGAATAATATCGGCAACAACACCGATAATTCCCGGATTGTTTTCTTTCTGCTCCATTACACGCTTAATGGAATTGCCGTATCCGTCATACCGCTCGGTAATATTCCGGAGCGCTTCCAATTTGGATTTTACACTGCTGTACTCATTATTTGCCGCAAACAGCCGCTGCTTATTCTCATTGGTTGCAATGGTATTTTTATCAAGCTTTGCATCCGTTACCTCCAGCCGGGCAAGAATATCGGCTACGGTATTCTCTATTTCCGTCAAAGAAGTATTCTGCTTGTCATACTCTTCCTTATCCTTTAATTCATCGGACTTAAATTGCAGGAAACGCTGATTTAACTGGGTTTTCCGATAATTGATATTTTCCAGCATTGCATCATATCTGCCGACCTTTGCCTTCAGATTAGCGCCGTCATTTAAATATTCTATGATATCCGCCTTGCTCTTTTCAATCTCTTCCTCTAAACCGGCAATCTCTTCCTCAATTCCCTCGCTGACAGCCTGTGCTTCCTCCACCACATCATCCGCATTATCCATTTTCTCGTCCAGAATTGCTTTTTTCTCCTGGAATTCATGCTTCTCCTTTTCCTGAGATGCCAATGACTGGTTAATCCGGTCAATCTGTTCACTCATATGTACATCCGTGGACTGGGCATTGGAAATCTGCTGGTTTAATACGTTAACCTCACCTTCATGATGTTCATTCTGAAGCTTCAACTCATGGATTTTATTTCTATTTTCGTCAATGGACTGGCTGCACTGCTCCAAAACCGTCTCAATGCGTTCATATTCATTCTTAGTCTGTTCAAATTCCGCCTTTAAGCGTTCACTGTCCGCATTGACAATATGTAATTTCTCTTCATTTTCCTTTAATAATCCGTCAATGCGCTCATTTTCCAATAAAAATACATTAACATCAAACCGTTTCAGTTCACCCTTGTATAATAAATATTTCTTAGCCACTTCAGACTGCTTCTCAAGTGGCCCAACCTGTTTTTCGAGCTCTGATAAAATATCATTAACCCTGCTCAGATTCTCCCGTTCAGAGGCAAGGGACTTTTCAGTTGCCGCTTTATTTTTCTTATATTTAACAATTCCTGCCGCCTCGTCAAATAACTCCCGGCGTTCCTCCGGTTTACCGGACAGAATCTTCTCTACCTGTCCCTGTCCGATGATGGAATATCCCTCCTTGCCGATACCCGTATCGAAAAACAGGGAATGTACGTCCTTAAGCCTGCTCACTGTCCCGTTAATCAGATACTCGCTTTCGCCGGAGCGGTATACCCGGCGGGCTACCGTTACCTCCTCGTAGGAGGTAGGCAGGGAATGGTCACTGTTGTCCAGCGTAATTGCCACGTAGGCGGAGCCGTGGGGCTTGCGAAGCTCTGTTCCGGCAAAAATAACGTCCTCCATTTTTGCGCCGCGGAGCTGCTTGGCGCTCTGTTCGCCCAATACCCAGCGCACAGCGTCGCCGACATTACTCTTACCGCTTCCGTTCGGTCCTACGATGCCCGTAATTCCCTTGTTAAATTCAAATACAATCCGATTGGCAAAAGACTTAAACCCATATACCTCAATGCTTTTTAAATACATAAAAACTCTCCATTTATTCCTGCTGTTCTTTTAATTTCAAAATCGCCCTGTACGCTGCCATCTGCTGTGCATTCTTTTTGGAGGTCCCCTCTCCCGTGGCGAGACTCACTCCGTCCACATATACCTCCATAACAAAGCTTTTTAAATGGTCCGGTCCTTTTTCCTCAATCATCTCATAAGTTACCGTACCCTTATTGTCCTTTTGCACCATTTCCTGCAGCGTGGTCTTTGCATCATAAAACAGGGCTTTGTGTTCAATATCGGCAAGCAAAAAGGCATCGACATACCGTTTTGCCTCCTCCATGCCGCCGTCCAAATAAATCGCACCTAACACAGATTCAAACAAATCACAGAGAATGGAGCTTCTGTTTCTTCCTCCCGTCAGCTCCTCTCCTTTGGAAAGGAGGACAAAATCGCCTAAGTGCAGCATTTCCGATACGGAGGAAAGGGTAAATTCACAGACAATCGACGCCCTCCGTTTCGTCAGCTTCCCCTCCGGCATTTCCCGGTCATGGGTAAACAAAAACTCGCTGATAATCAGCTCCAGAACCGCATCTCCCAAAAATTCAAGCCGCTCATAGCTTTCCAGACCACTCCGCTTCATTTCGTTGATAAAGGAGCTGTGGCTTAACGCCTGCTTAAGCAGCGCCTTATCCTTAAAGGTATAGTTAATATTTTTTTCAATTTCCTCTTCATTATAATTTAACATTTTACTTTTCTCTTTTCCTAATGCTCTCTGTCTGTAAGAAGATATTCCCGGATTTTCCCGTTGATATCCTGTTCCTTAAATGTCTCTACCTGGAATAATGCGTTTTTTACCTCTTTATTCGTTGCATTTCCGTGAATCTTGACAACAAGACCGTTCAGACCCAAAAGAGGCGCTCCGCCGTACTCGGTGGCGTCAAATGATTTTAATGTATTTTTTAACTGTTTTTTCACCATCGCCGCTCCGATTGTAGAGAATAAGGTCGCCGTCATTCCCTCCTTGACTTTTTGGATTAACCCTGAGGCAAGCCCTTCCGTCAGCTTCAGCATGACATTTCCGACAAATGCCTCGGTGACCACAACATCTGCCGCACCGTAGGGGAAATCCCTTGCTTCAATGCTTCCGATAAAATGAATATCCTTACATTCCTTCAGCAGCGGAAAGGTTTCTTTTACCAGTGCATTTCCCTTCTCTTCCTCCGCTCCGATATTGACAAGTCCCACTCTTGGTTTTTCTATGCCTACCACGTATTCCATATAAATTGAGCCCATTTTGGCAAACTGTACCAGATTACTTGGCTTGGCATCCACATTTGCCCCGCAGTCAATCAGCAGGGATACCCCGTTTACCGTGGGAACCAACGGCGCAAGGGGTGCCCGTTCAATCCCTTTCATTTTTCCCACAAGCACCTGACCGCCCACCAGAATTGCTCCGGAGTTGCCGGGAGAGACAAAACCGTCGGCTTTCCCCTCTTTTACCATCTTCAGTCCCACTACCATGGAAGATTCTTTTTTTGACCGGATTGCATTTACCGGCGTGTCATGGCAGGTTATCTCATCCGGGGCATGGACAACCTCAATCTGTTCTTTCGGGTATTCGTATTGTCCAAGCTCCTGTTTTATCTTATCCTCCGGTCCCGTGATATACACGACCAGATTTTTTTTCTCTTTTACGGCATTTACGGCTCCCAGAACCATTTCTCCCGGTGAATTGTCTCCACCCATTGCGTCCAATACAACTCTGGTTACTTCTGACATTTGATGCCCTCCATTTCTGTGCGGTTTCATTTAAGCATAATACAACTTATTTACTATAGCATAAAATACCTGCTTTGACAAACAAAAAAGCCGTTCTGCCACAGCAAAGCTGCCGGAAAGGGTTTAAAAATAACGAAAAAGGACTATCCGCCAAGGAAAGCCCCTTTTCATCAACATATATCCGGGAAAGGAATTATGCCTGTTTCTTCTCTTTTTTTGCTTCTAACGCTTTGTCCGTCGGTTTTACCAAGACCAGACAAACAACCAATGCAATGATATATAATACAATGGTTGCATACAGCACATGCTGATACCCGGTGGGATTAACGGTAAGAATCTCTGTCGTTCCGTCTGATAGTTTATGCTCGATGTCAACCGGATTACCGAAATTATTGACAATCCATGTCGCCATCTGGTTACCGGTAAGTCCTGCAAATGCCCATGCCGATAAGGTAATTCCATGAATCGCACTGATATTGCTCATTCCGTAATGGTCGGAAAGAAGAGTCGGCACATTAGAAAATCCACCGCCGTATCCCGCATTTACTACAAAAATCAGGCAAAGCACAAGTGCGGTTAAAAGCGTATTTCCCTCGCCGTTCTGGATACCGTTTGTTACCAGAATAATCGCCGTAAAGGCAATGGAAAGAATAAAAATCAGCTTATAAATCGTATTTCTGTCCTTCATCGTATCTGCCCATGCGGAAAATCCAAGACGCCCGCCGGCATTAAAAATTGCGGATACCGTAGAAATGACCCCGACCACGCCTGCCAGTCCGATACATTTCACAATCATCTTCTCCTGGGAAATAAGCGCCAGTCCACAGGTGATATTGATATAAAACATCAGCCAGATTCCGATATAATTCGTAATCGGCTTAGACTTGATTACCGCCATAACGCTCTGTCCCTTTTCCTGCTTCTGCGGCTCATGCCACCCTTCTGGTTTCTTTAACAGTAAATGGCCGACAAACATCATGACAAAATATACGCATGCTAAAATAATAAACATTTTATAAATGCCGCCCTCACCCAGATTGTCCAGCATTGCCTGCATAATCGGGCTTGCGATTGCTTTTGCCGCACCAAATCCGGCAACGGCAAGTCCGGTGGCAAGACCTTTTCTGTCCTCAAACCAGAGCATCAGCGTTTTAACCGGCGACAGATATCCGGTTCCCAGGCCGATACCCATAATAAAGCCGTAACAAACATAGATACCAATCAAGGAAACCATGCTTCCCTGGTGTGCACCGCCATAATAAATAAAGAAGCCTGTGCCCGCCATGCCCAGGGCAAAACAAATTGCCGCAATCAGAGAGGATTTATGAATATCCTTCTCTACAACATTTCCCAAAAATGCTGCCGACATTCCCAGGAAAAAGATGGCAAAACTAAACGCCCATTCCGTAGCGCCCTTTGAGAATCCAATATAGTCCGCAATTTCCTGACTAAAAATTGACCAGCAGTAAACTGTACCGATACTGCAATGAAGCAGTAATGCTGGAATTGCAGCACGAAACCATTTATTGGTGCGCCATCCTCCAGTCTTTTTTTCATTTTCTTTCATCGTTCATCCATCCTCCACATCTTCCGTTTTCCCTGTTTAATTTTCTTTATCTATTCATATAAAACCAAACTATCACATTATACACCTTTAGTATTTATCTTTCAAGTAGCATGGACAAATTATTTTCAAATAATTGTTGCTTTATCCTGTGATTTCCTTTACACTGTAACTAGGTGATTGTGAAACGCTTAATTTCGAAAATTCAGTTGTGCAATACAGACAATATCATAAGCAAGGTGCTTTGGAGCCGTCAGTGCTTAGCGAGGTTCTTTCGAGCTTAGCACTGTTGCGAGCGACAAGCAGCGTAAGCGTGCCTGCGTTGATTTGTCTGTATTGTACAACGGATGTCTTGAAAAACTTAAGTTTCACAATTATCTATCACACTGTAAGTAATAGAGAGGGGGGCTTATATATGCAGATGAATTCACCAAAGGAAATTATTGATTTAAACATAAGCGGCGCAGTAAACAAGGCAAATCTTAAACTTTCCAAAATGATTGCCCTTGGCATTTTAGCCGGAATGTTTATTGCGGTAGGTGGTGTGACGAGTAATACTGTCGTCCATACGCTGACCAATTTGGGACTGTCCAGAGCGCTGGCGGGAAGTATTTTCCCTATCGGTCTTTTAATGATTGTCCTGGTAGGGGGAGAACTCTTCACCGGTAACTGTTTAATGATTATGGCGGCAATGGACAGGCAGATTCGGGTAACTTTACTGCTGCGCAATCTAATCGTCGTGTTTTTTTCCAATCTTGCCGGCTCCCTGATTATGGATGTTCTGATTTTCTTCAGCGGTAACCTGGATTACAGTGACGGTGGTCTGGGCGCCTATACCATTAAGGTCGCATTGAATAAAGCGACCATCGACCCGTTCCAGGGGGTTATATCCGGCATGCTCTGTAATTTCCTTGTCTGTATGGCAATTTTAAAAGGCGC
The DNA here is from genome assembly GCA_023664535.1 of Bacteroidales bacterium. Lineage (GTDB taxonomy): Bacteria > Bacillota > Clostridia > Lachnospirales > Lachnospiraceae > CAG-590. The sequence goes on along the minus strand of JAMPFJ010000001.1, from coordinate 320,942 downwards.
TGCCGCCCAGGAGGCCGCCGGTAAAATTATGGCAACCTGGTTTCCCATTTTCGCTTTCGTTGCCAATGGATTTGAGCACATTGTCGCCAATATGTACTACATTCCCATCGGCATCTTAGCCGCAACCAATCCCGTGTACACGGAAAAAGCAAAGGAATTATACGGAATTACCGCCACACAGCTGGATGCATTGGATATCAACGGCGTACTAAACAACTTTATTCCCGTTACCATCGGCAACGTACTAGGCGGAATGTTTGTCGGATTTATGCTCTACTTTATTAACGTAAAATGCGATAAAAAATAAATTCTTCTTTCCCTGTCACAAACTATGCGGTTTTACATATCCTAATCAAAATAGGCTTTTTTGTATTTTGCAAGGAAAGGATTTCGATGAAGAAATTGAGGAAATATCTAAAAGCTGCTCAGGAAAATATTGACCAGGGTTATTTACAGATTAACGCAATTTCCGATAACAATCAAATACCCGTAAGAAATGCGAGAATCGAAATTGCAAGCACGGGAAATCCCAATCAGATTATTGAACAGGTAGAAACCGACAGCGACGGCAGAGCCGCCGATATTGAGCTGGCGGCTCCTCCGCTGGAATTTTCCATGGAGCCGTCAGATAACCAGCCCTACAGCGAATACAATCTTAAGATATCTGCCGACGGCTATGAAGACGCCATCATTACCGGCGTCCAGATTCTTTCCGGTGAACTCGGGCTTCAAAACATCAGCCTTACCCCCTCCGCTACAAGTGAACAGCTCTACAATCCCACCGTCATTGGCGGGCATACGCTTTGGGAATTTTATCCGCCTAAAATTGCGGAAGCGGAAATCAAACCAATGGATGAACGGGGAGAAATTGTACTTAGCAAAGTAGTTGTGCCGGAATACATTGTCGTTCATGACGGCTCGCCAACCGATACAACGGCGACCGACTACTATGTTCCTTATAAAGACTACATTAAAAATGTTGCTTCCTGTGAGATTTATGCCACATGGCCCGAAGCGACGATAACTGCCAACGTACTGGCAATCATTTCCTTTACGCTGAACCGGGTCTATACGGAGTGGTAACTTCGTATTGTTTGATTCAGGGTTGCCTGTTAGGGCCGGTAAATTGCTTGGCAATAGTCCTTTACATTGCACTTTTTTTCAACTTTCTTTCCTGTATTTTTTTGTGGACTTCCATTCCACGTTTATTATAAAAGTCCATTTTTTCCTGATTTGTCATATCTTTCGTAAGGTAGTAATTGTATTCCCTTAATTTATGAATATCTTCTATTGTAAAATCAGGACTAAGTATCGGTTTTTCCATAATCATCACTCACTTTCTAATAATACAGATGGATTCAAAATCTCAATCGGTTTATATCCCTTCAAATTTGTAATTGCCCTTACGCCACGAATTGTTTTAATATTTACAATATGCTTGAAATTCCATGATATAATGCAATCACATTCGTAAATAACTGCTGCTGCAATATGCTGACAATCATCAAAGCTTTTCTTTGTCAATATTCCCATATCAATTATTTCTTGTGCTACATTAAGCATGTTATCATCAATCTGGATAAGTGTATATGTAATCTCATCCAAATATTCAAGCATTATACTTTTCTTAGGTTCTGGACAATCATCTACTTCTTCCAATGTAACAGTAGATAAATATACATCATATTTTTCACTTTTAAACATATTCCATAAATTTCTTGTGTCCGCCATCTTTTCCGGAACATCTTCCTGCATTAAATGGCTAATCACAGATGTATCTAAATAAACCTTTAGTTTTCTCATTCTTATCTCCCCTTTTTTCTTACAGTATACTAAAATACCTTGTCATAATCAATTTGTATTTTTCGCTAAATAAAGCCCGAAGAATCCTGTTTCCGATTTCATAAGTCACATTATCACCGTCTTTCATTTTATTATACATTCAAAATTTTGCAAAGGCAATCAACAATCAAGAAATTCTTGATTGAGAGGTAATATGCGAGTTTATGAAAAAGTCCGGGCATATATTATCGCCAATGGATACAAACAGGTTGTAATTGCAAAAAAGGCAAGGTGGCTGCCAAAAAAGCAGACAAAGCAAAGATTACCGCAAAGGTGGATAAAAAGAAGTATACCTGTACGGTTACCGTCAAAAAGAAGAAAAAAGCAACAACGGAAGAACCAACCACAGAGACTCCAAAACCGCAGGGACCGGCGGTGGGTGCTGGAACACCTGTGGAGAAAAATGCCTCTGATGTGGCAATTTTGCAGAAAATTATTGATGAGCAGAGAGCGTTGGGGGCTACTGTACCTACGGATTTAGATAGTTATGCATATACATGGGATGCTAATGGGCGATTAACGTATATTTCTTGGTCTAATTACAACCTTCAGGGAACTATTTCCTTTGAGGGTTTGACTGCTTTGACAGACTTGTAAATAAGGGATATTCTAAAAATTGTGAATTAGAATATCCCTTATTCTATTATGAAGATAACCACTCATTAAATACAAAAAAACAGAATATTCCAAGCCCTCTCCCAATACTCTTGTTATGAGAACATCCGTAAAGGAAACAAACATGGACAAAGAAAATTACCATTACCATGAGGAAACACACAACGGAATAACGGTTACGTTTGCATTACCGAAACAAAGCAGGGAGGAGGAATGTACGAAAAAAGAAGTCAAAAATATTCTCTCTGATATTCTAAAAAAGTATCTGAAAAATGTTTCATAACATACAGGCATAAAAGCCACTCTTTCATTGTTCCATACCAATGAATATAACAACGAAAAGGAGATTTATATTGAATATAGCCAAACATCTTGCTTCCGATGAATACAGGCAAAAATCCCTTGTCCGCATATTACTGCGTGTCAGTTCCCGCCAGCAGCTAGAGGCGGACGGTGACTTGGATATCCAGAGAAAACTGATTTTAGACTATATAAAAGAACATCCCGACTGGATTTTAGACGGCAAGGAATACTTTGAAGGCGGAATCAGCGGTTACAAAAACTCTGTCGAAGAACGCGATGTATTGCAGGAAGCCTATCGGGATGCCGAAAATCGGGAATATGATATCTTAGTTCTCTACAAGGACGACCGGCTTGGCAGAAGAATGTTTGAAATTCCCATCTATATCATGTCCCTCAAAAATCTGGGTGTCGATGTATACACGGTGAAAGACGGAATCCTTTCTGCAAATCCGGATGATATCACCGCACAGATGATGCTGACCATGCGGTATGCGATGGCGCAAAAATCCAGTGCGGACACGGCTATGCGGGTAAAAGATACTGCCAAAAAATTGATTGCACAGGGGAAATACATGGGTGGGAATCCGCCTTATAGTTACCACTTAGAATATTCCGGGGAAGTCAGCAAGCATGGACGTATCCTCAGGCAGCTGGTCATTTCCCCCGAACAGGCAGAGGCAGTCAAATACATCTACTATCTCTCGCTCACCAGGGAATATGGTTCTGTCAAGATTGCCAGCACGCTAAATGCAGATGAGCATTATCGGCAGCTTGCACCGAACGACGTATGGAAAAGCGGAACGATTACCAGCATTTTAACCAATCCAATTTATGCCGGATATACTGCCTATAACCGCCGGGAACGTCTAAATGGCAGAAGCCGCAATTTAGACAGCAGCGAGTGGATTCTTTCTGCCAAACCAAACCCTGACATTGTCATTATTGATGAAGATACATGGTTAAAGGTACAGCAAAAACGGGAACAGCGGGGTAAAAAATACACAAAATCACTGACAAACCAGAATGTAACGGTTATCAGCCGAAACGACGGAATGTTATCTCTGGTTGATGTTCTGCATTGTGGCTATTGCGGCTGTAAAATGGTAAATGGCAGTAAATATAATTACTGGACGATGAAAAATACCGGTGAACGAAAAGCGAGCAAAATACCCATTTACAAGTGCCAGAATGCATGGCAGGGTGTTCCCCATGACAAGACAAAGCAGTTTCGGGCAGACAGGATTGAACCCATTATTTACAGCGCATTGGCAGAATATATTCATCATCTGCTGGAAAATGAAAATATTTTTGAGGAAATAACTAAAAACAATCATATTGAAAAACACAGAAAGGAAAAGGATTTCGCAATGGAACAGGAAAAACTTAATAAAATCAGACATAATATCGGGGTATTGGAAGAACATATACCGGATGCCATGACCGGGGAATATCCCCTTTCCTTAGAAGATTTAGTCCGCAATATTGATACGCAAAAGGATAAAGAGCAGGAGCAAATAGCGGTGGTACGGCAAAGGCAAGCCGATTTGCAAAATACAACTGTCACCACTGCGGACTGGGAACATATCAAAGACAATCTTCCAACATGGCGGGAATTATTCCTCCATGCGGATACACCGACAAAACGGGTGCTGGTAAATAAGTTGATCGAACGAATTGACATAACGAAAGAACAGGTTGTTGTCCGCTTTAAAATCAGCCTTGATGCGTTTTTGCCCCAGTCCCGAATGGATGATAACGGAGTGGTACCGCGGAAAGGGCTATGATTTTACCATCACCAGTTCAACAGCCTTTGACCATAAATGGATTTATCAGAAAACCGTATATGAAAACATTTCCCGGGTTGTGGATACCATTTTTGCCAATTACCTTTCCCGTCCAAACGTCACGCAGCCGATACTGACCCAGTACTGCGACGGTAAACGGGTTACCTGTCCAAACTGGATGAGCCAGTGGGGTTCCAAATATCTGGGCGACCAGGGGTATACCGCTATTGAAATCATCCGTAATTACTATGGCGACGATATGTATATCAATGAAGCTGAACAAATTTCCGGGATTCCTGCGTCATGGCCGGGATATGATTTATCCGTCGGTTCTACCGGAGATAAAGTAAGAATGATACAGGAACAGCTTAATCGAATTGCCAGAAATTATCCATCCATTCCGACCATTGCCGTAGACGGAAGCTTCGGAGAAGCAACCAAAGCTGCCGTCCAGCAGTTTCAGACCGTCTTTAATCTGCCGGCAACCGGAATTGTAGACTACCCGACCTGGTATAAAATCTCACAAATCTATGTGGGTGTCAGCAAAATTGCCGAGCTTACCTGAATATAGACAAAAAGCCTTCTGCAATGGAAATTTTTCCAGCACAGAAGGCTTTTTCTTTGTCAGTAAATCCTTTTTTTTCAGCGGGTTACTCTGACACTATCTTTCTGAAATTCTTTTTTCCTCTTTTCAGGACAAAATCCTTTGCAAAGTCACTTTTTTCATAGGTGGTAAATGGGTCGCTTATCTTCTCTCCGTTTACCGTAACCCCGCCCTGCTGGATACCGCGTCTGGCCTCCGCCTTGGAAGCTACCAGTTCCGCTTTCACCATTAAATCTAAAAGACCGATTTTTCCATCCTCGTTATAATCGGCATCCGTTAACGTAGTGGTCGGCATATTGGCGGCATTTCCACCGGTAAATAATGCCCTTGCGCTTTCCTGCGCTTTAATTGCCTCCTCTTCGCTGTGAACAAGCTTGGTCAGCTCAAATGCAAGGATTTCTTTTGCCTGATTTAACTGGCTTCCCTCCCATTTATCCATCTCATCAATCTGCTCAAGCGGTAAAAAGGTCAGCATTCTAAGGCATTTTAATACATCAGCATCATCTACATTTCTCCAATATTGATAAAAATCGAATGGCGAGGTCTTATTTGCATCAAGCCATACTGCGCCGGACTGCGTTTTCCCCATCTTTTTTCCCTCGGAATTAAGGAGAAGGGTAATGGTCATGGCATAGGCATCCTTGCCCAGCTTACGGCGAATCAATTCCGTTCCCCCCAGCATATTACTCCACTGGTCATCCCCGCCAAACTGCATATTACAGCCGTATTTCTGGAATAAAGCATAAAAATCATAGCTCTGCATAATCATGTAATTAAACTCCAAAAAGCTTAAACCCTTTTCCATTCTCTGCTTATAGCATTCCGCACGAAGCATGTTGTTTACAGAAAAATGTGGTCCTACTTCGCGGAGCAGTTCAATATAATTAAGGTCTGACAGCCAGTCCGCATTATTTACCATCATTGCCTTACCGTCCGAAAAATCAATGAATTTACTCATCTGTTTCTTAAAACAGTCGCAATTATGCTGAATCGTCTCTTTTGTCATCATCTGGCGCATATCCGTCCGGCCTGACGGGTCGCCAATCATACCCGTTCCGCCGCCAATTAAGGCAATCGGTTTATTTCCCGCCATCTGAAGCCGTTTCATCAGGCATAACGCCATAAAATGACCAACATGAAGACTGTCTGCTGTAGGGTCGAAACCAATATAGAATACGGCTTTTCCGCTGTTAATCAATTCTTTAATCTCTTCCTCATCCGTGACCTGGGCAATCAATCCTCTCGCCACTAACTCCTCATAAACTGTCATTATTCTTTCCTCGCTTTCTCGTTATGCATACAAAGAAAAAATCTCATCCTGTTTGCGGGATGAGACCATCCATATTATCCGTTTGCGTGTATTATAGTAAAGTCAGTCCGTTTTGTCAAATATTTTCTCCCTTTTCGGAAAAATGTTCCCCTTGTTATTTTGTAACGATTGGCTTTCCTTCAGCATCCAATAGCGGCGAAAGCCCACCTGCATAACCTGATTTTACCCATAAATAATTTACGCCCGTCTGCTTATCAACAATAATTTGGATTAAACCAGAGTCTTTCATCTGATTTCCTTCCTTTTCCAAAATTTCAAATCTCTTATCTTCCTTTGGCATAATATTACCTCCACAAAGCCCAATTTCTCTTTATAAAGTCTGAATATGTTTTCATAAATTCCCTTTTATTGAGTGCATAATTCTAAAAGGGAGAATATTTTCTAAAAATATGGGTATCCCGGATTTTTCTGGTACACGTTTACCGGGATACCCTGCTATAATATGATGTAAAACAGTTATCTTCCCTCCCCAATTTGAAACTGTTCTACAATCCGGGTAAGTACATTAATGTTTTCCATACTGTTATCTACAACATCTTTATTCTTTCCGGTCTGCTCCGCCATATCGGTAGTACTTCCGGCAATTTCATTGATACTGACACCCGCTTCATTTACCGCATTGCTGATACCCTCTACAGAATCCTTGATTTCCGCTATATTTCCGGACAAATTGATAATGGCGTCGTTAACGCTGGTCATATTGTCTTCAATAGTCTCCGCATCCTTTTTATACTGCTCGCTAACCGTTCCAAAATCCTTGTAATCTTCTAACACGGTTTCTCCCATAAATTCAATGGAAGAATCAAGGCATGCTGCCATATCCGTCACTGCGTCATTTACTTCGATTACAATTTTGTTGATATTGGATACCGTCTCACTGGTTTGCTGCGCCAGATTACTGATTTCCGTTGCCACTACGGCAAACCCTTTTCCTGCTTCTCCGGCTCTGGCAGCTTCTATGGAAGCGTTTAATGCCAGCAGGCTGGTTTGGGAAGAAATATCGTCAATCGCATTGGTTAACGCATTGATTTGTTCTACCGCTTTTGATTTAGCCAGCGCCACTTCCGCATCCTGTTTTACCCGGTTGTACATTTCCTGCGTCTTATCCGAAGCCCGCTGTGTGGATTCCCTAAGCATTGCTGCCCGCTTCATAATTTCCACGGAGATTCCCTTACCACCCTTGGACAGTTTCTCTATCGCAATCGCATTACCGTTAATCTTTTCCAGGTTTTCCTGTACCTTTTCAATGGCATTGCTGGACTGCTCCACTCCTGCTGCCAGCTCTTCGGTAAATGCCGAATTAGATTCTGCCATCTGGGCAACCCCGTCAGACGTATTCTGCAAAAGGGAAATCGTCTCGTTTAAATTACCACAGGAACCCTCGATATTGCTTGCCATTTCCTGTAAATGCTCCCTCATCTGTAAAATTGCCTGTGCCATTTCCCCGGTTTCATCCTTACGCATAGCCAGCTGCCGACCGTCAATCTGCGTAACAAAATCCAAATCCGCCGTCAGCCGGATGATTTTAGTCAGCTTCTTTATCGGGTTAGAAATTGTCCCACCCACAAAAGCCGCATAGATAATCGACAAAATAAAGGTAAAGATAATCATCCCGATAATGGTATAGGATAATGTATTCGTTTCCTTTAACAGCTCTTTTCTTGGTACGCTTACCACCAGCTTCATTCCGTTATTGAGGGTGGAATAAATAATCTGATTATCTCCCGAAGTTATGATTTTCCCTTCGTTTGCATTATCGCTTATCTGTTGGAAATCCTCCGGCAAAGCTTCTTCAAGCTTAGTACCCGTATCAAAATCCTTGTGGGCTAAAATCAGATTATCCGCATTTAACAGATAGGCATATCCGGTATCGTATACCTGCATTTCCGTAACCAGTTTTCTAATCTCCTCAAAATCCACATCCATTCCTACAATACCGACGGATGTGCCGTCAATAAACAATGGTACAACGTAAGAAATCATATAGACATTGATATTCTCATTTAAATACGGGTCCATCCAAATGGGCACTCCCGCTTCAACAGGGATATAATACCAGCCCACATGCGCCAAATCGGACGGGTCATATGTACTGAAGTCCGTCGGAACCAGAAAATCAAAGCTGTCTCCGGATTTAGATAAAAATATTCCGGAGGTCGGATTGGTAAACTCGGGATTATAACGCACATACGCAGTCTGTGCACCGATGGTATTCAACGCCAGATTATTGGAGGTAACCTCTAATGATTTGGTACATTCCTCTACATACTGACTATCCTTTTTGAACTTGTCGAAATCATCAATGGCAGATAATGTAATATTACTTAAAGAGTCTACCGACTGTTCGATTTTCTCAATAGTTTTATTCAATTCTCCTGCCTTATTGCTGCATAACAGGGATAAAATCTCCTGTGAATCCTTTTCCGTAACTGCTCTGGATGCCCTGATGCAATTCACTCCCATGACTATGGAAACCAATATTACTACTCCGCATATCGCTGCTGTAATCTTTACTCGTAATGTCTGTTTCATCTTTTCCCCTTTCTGTATGTATTCACAATCTACTCTGCCGGTATTTCTCCCATGTAACCAGCAGCTTCAGCTTTTTCCGCACGCCTGCCGGCAAATGGTAAATTTATATAATTTTTTCTTAGACATTTGTCTATTTTTCACATTATATCATATCCTATCCATATTTTCTATCTTTATTTTTATATAATGGAATAAATTTTTTTCTTTATCCTTATTACAATAGCATAAATGTTCTTTTAATATGCCTGTACCGACATTTTATATACCTTTCCTGCGGTAAATTCCAGGGTAACAGTTTGTATGCCAAGCTGAAGCTTTTCAATGGAATATTCCTCTTTTTCATCCATATGAATATCCGGAAAAACTTCTTTCACCTCGTCATAGGACGAGCCTATCCCGACTCCCCCTTTAATATCAAATGGTACTGCATATTCTTTGCCGTCATGGGTAAAGGATGTCGCCTCCAAATAGGTTATTGTCATTCCCTCCGGAGAATCCGCCCTGCTTTGGTTTAAATTGGAAACCCGGATATAGGCAATTTCCTCATTGTTTTTGTTTAGCAGATAACAATGAAAATAATCTCCGGCATCAATTCCGTCCGTCATCTCATCATAATACATATCCTCTATATGAAATTCATCCGGTAAATCCGTTATCTTAAGCGGAAATTCCATCTCGGTTCCCAGCAGGGCAATGTGCCTGTTATCCTCAATGACAGTTTTCTGGCTGATGGGATAGCGTTCAAGATTTTCTTCACCGCCTCCGGCTTTTTGGCTGAATAAAGGAAGGATGATAAAAAAGAACAGGCAGCAAAAAATGATAATCAAAATATTTCTTATAATTGTTTTCATCAGTTCCTCCGTTTTAAATTTTTTTGTTTATGGAAATAAAATATAAATGACTGGAAAATAATGCGCAAAAAGACGTACAATGAAAAATCCAATGCTTACATGCTTTGTAAACACTGGATTTTCCTAAGAACAGCCAATAGGGGAATCGAACCCCTGTTTCCGCCGTGAGAGGGCGGCGTCTTAACCGCTTGACCAATTGGCCTTGTCCTTGACGACTTGCTAAGTATAGCAAATGATTAAACAAATTGCAAGTACTTTTTTGAAAAATTTTCATCTTCAAAATTTTTTATTCATTTTACTGCGTGATATTAAAATTTCAATCTTTTAACAATATAAAACTATAGAATACTCTTTTCAATCTATAACAGTAAAAATTCTTATAGGTTACTAAACACACAGCTTTCTGGTCAAACAGTCTGAATCTACAACAGTAGAAATTCTTATAGGCTACTAAACTTTTTTCAAGCCCTTACTGCAATAATAATCTACAACAGTAGAAATTCTTATAGGCTACTAAACATTAGTCGTATAATGGTACTGGACACGATCTACAACAGTAGAAATTCTTATAGGTTACTAAACACATATTCTTTACACTCCTTTTTCTATCTACAACAGTAGAAATTTTTATAGGTTACTAAACGACCTGTTGTCACTGCCGTGTCTAAGATCTACAACAGTAGAAATTTTTATAGGTTACTAAACATGGAGTATTGCATACCAGATTACTAATCTACAACAGTAGAAATTTTTATAGGTTACTAAACTGATCGCTAGTATAATTATCTGTCTTAATCTACAACAGTAGAAATTTTATAGGTTACTAAACGTAAGCATAATAAAGAACTGCTTTTACATCTACAACAGTAGAAATTTTTATAGGTTACTAAACTTAGTCGTATAAAAATACTGGACACGATCTACAACAGTAGAAATTTTTATAGGTTACTAAACCTTTACAGTCTGCCGGAACGGAGTGGATCTACAACAGTAGAAATTTTTATAGGTTACTAAACTCCTCGCCTCCTCTCTTCCAGAAATCATCTACAACAGTAGAAATTTTTATAGGTTACTAAACAGTAATTAAGTCTGCGAAGAAGGCTGATCTACAACAGTAGAAATTTTTATAGGTTACTAAACCTTACCTCTATACCTATATTCTATCACGTATCTACAACAGTAGAAATTTTTATAGGTTACTAAACCTGAAGAGGATACTTTTACAAACGTTATCTACAACAGTAGAAATTTTTATAGGTTACTAAACCTGAAGAGGATACTTTTACAAACGTTATCTACAACAGTAGAAATTTTTATAGGTTACTAAACCGTCCGTTCTACAGGTAAACCAGTCTCATCTACAACAGTAGAAATTTTTATAGGTTACTAAACATTATGATACAAACGCAATGGTTGAAATCTACAACAGTAGAAATTTTTATAGGTTACTAAACATATTTGTATGCCCATTAAATCAACTATCTACAACAGTAGAAATTTTTATAGGTTACTAAACTCTTATACCGGCAATCTTACCAATATAATTCATTTAATCTTACCTTTTTTCCTCTTTTTTTATCACTAATCACCAAAACATTTAATAACCTTTTCTCAATTATATACATTAAGGCTCCGGTTTGCAACTCTTTACTGTACAATCAATATATCCTCCTCTTCATGTTTAGCATATCCATAACGAATCACTTCACAGCTTGAAGATAATTTGAATAAATAAACACTATCTTTTTCCGTAAATTTTTTTGAAAACCGATTTTCAATATCACAAAGAATATTATTAAGTATTTTGTTACTATTGTTAATCTCAAAAACTGAATATTGAATCCTATGTCCAAATCGACTCAAGTATTTAGCAAATCCTGTTCTCAGTTTGTCATCTGCAATATCATAGCTTATTATTATCATCTTATTTACCTCACCCTTTATACACAATAACCGGAAAATCCGCTATCTCCTTTTGTTTCATAAAAGCTCTATAATATGACTGTACATATATAAATATCTCTTCTCTATAATCTAATATTGCTTTTAAAAAAATCTGCGTATACATTGCGGACTTTTTCCATTCAAGAGTATATCGCTTATTATATATTTTAAAATCCTCCTCCTTTATCTGATTCAAATTAACTGCTTTTCTTACAGTGTAATCAATGATTGGTCTTAATGGTTCCATCAAATCACACACTAATGACTTCCTCATATAAAAACATCTATGTAATACTCCATAATATTCATCAAAGCCATATGCATTTAATAATGCATCGATAATATTGAATAAAATTGTATACCCAATATCCAAAGAAGCATTTACATAATCACATTTTATACGAGGTTTTCTCCCATTCCAATTCACATTATTAAACATTTGTGGAAAATATGTTCTTGCAGCAGAACCCTCAATTCCCATTATCGTATTTATATCTAATTGTTCCGACTGTAATTTTTTAATATGCATATCCAGAGATGCTATGGCATTTTCAATCAGTTCATCTTTTTTACGGAAATTCATCAGTGCTTTTCTCTGATTTGAAACTTTATTTAAAATAATATACTGTCCCAATTCTAATCCATCATATGAATATTGTCTCTTTCTCAAAAAAGTATTCCCCTCCATCCTGGATGAAATAAACTTATACATCTTCATATTACGATTCATAAGGCAAATAGAAAATCCAAATTTATTAGCTCTGCTTAATAAGCCTGTTGTAATGGTTGTATCCCCAACAACAAAAATGAGAAATATCCGATAACAAGTTACCTGAAACTTTGTTTTATTATCCCAATCTTTAATTACAAGATTATCATTTTTAAATGTCATTTTATCACCTTGACTAGGAAAATAAAATACCATCTGTTTTTTTACAAAATCTGTTTGTGTAATCATATCAATCCCCTGTCACATGCTGGCTCATATATACAATTTCTACATTTTTCTATATTTTCCTGTTGAAAATCTTCCAAAGAAAATTGGCGTATTCCCATTATTGTATCTTCAAATCGGCGAAACATATCTAAATCTTCATGTGGAAGTTTTATTCCGTATGTCCGATTATCAACCATACTATAAAAACGCAATTTTTTTATTTCATATCCCATTTCACACATAGCAAAATATTGCGCATATATCTGGAATACATAACCATCATACACTTTTTTAATCTGCCGTTTCCGTTCAGTCAAAACTTTATTTTCTCCATCGTAAATATCAATTTTACCAACAAGATTATATTTTTCGGAGTAAACATCTATGGCGGTAAGAATATTTTGTTTAGATGAATAATTTCCTTTATCAACCGATTTGTGTGCATTATTTCCGTTAAGCTGTGAGGAACTCTGATAAGTTATTGTACTTCGGTCTCCATATAAATTATGGAAATATATAGAGACTGGGCAAAATATAAAATCATTTAAATTGGATATAATTATTGCGTCATTCATTACAGTGTGTGCTCCTGTGCATATTTCAGCCATTCTTTATTTGATATTGCCAATTTTATTTTGTCCAGCTGCCGGATATCTGTATTCTTAATCTGTTCAATTATCCACAACCCCTTACGAGCTATATTATAGGCACCGTTTGCATCTGCATTTTCCGGCAGAAAATCTCCCGTCCCGGTGGAAAAAAATTTACCCTGTCTATTCAATACAGGCGATAAAAGCTGGTCTGTCCCAGTTTTGGAATCACTATTCCTCATCTGCATAGTCAATGTAAATAATTTCATAAAATGCTTATAAAAATCTGCCTTTTCTATTCCTATGAAAGCTTTGCGCAAATCTCCGCCGCCATCCATTGGGATATCATACCTTATCAATAAATCTTTTATTTCCTGCGTTAAATCAACAATACGGGTATCCCATTCATTATTCTGCTCCGGATTTCGATAATTCTCAATTCGTTTTCCTATTGAACAAACAGTCCACTCCTGTCTGCTTCCTTCTGCTTTATAGGTGAAATTTGAATAATGAAACGTAAACTCAAAATATCCCTGTTCATGGTTATAGAAAATAGAATCAAACTTCATAATAAAATCTCTTGTTTTCTCTATTGACTCATATTTTGTGTAAAATAAATTTACAAATCCTGTTGTCGGGTCTATTTTACTGGTATTCCATGCAGGTACATAAAAAAGAAAACCCGACTGTCTCCCCAGACGCTGAAAACTAACAAATTTGTCTGTCAGCTGGTATGCACGTAAAAGTCCTCCGTTTTCCTCCGAATTTTTATTTTTATCTACCAGATAATTTAACTTCTCCACTAGCATTTTTTCAAACTTCTGATATACCTGTTTTTCCACTTTTTGACGACCTCTTATAAACCCGGCATTCAAATCTTCCAACACAACAACCGCATTATATTCTATCATCAAATTCGCAATAACATGAATCACCTGGCTTAAATAGCCCTCTTTCAACTCTTTTATGGTATTGATGGTCTGCCAGTTCTGTCTTGCTGCTTTATTCTCCCGTTCCCGTTTGTCCAGTAACTGCTGATAATTTTTTTCATGCTTCACCTTATTTTTATCATAGGAAATAATTTCATTTAAAGACATTTGCTTCTTGATGTTTCCCTGCATATCGATTACCGTCAAGTAAAGTAAATTTCGTTCTCCTCTATCAATTCCAATTACATGCATATCTTCTGCATCATGTATCAGCTGATTTATTTTATGATTTAAACGATTTTCTCCTTCTGCTTGAAAATTTAAAGTAATCGGAACATGGAATTGATATTTATCACAGGTAAAACGTTTGTCTTTTACTAACTCATAAGGAAAAATACTTTCTCTTTTTTTATTTTCCGGATTTTTATTTAAAATAGGAATTTTTTCCTTATGGCGAATTATATCCTCGGGTTTTATACTTGCTTTTCGATAAAATATTTCTGCCTGTCCATTTAACTTATATACCACATTCTTGAGATTTTCCGGAGCAAATAACATATTCCAATATAAGGTATGAAGATTAGGGGTTCCCTTGCTGTACGGTGAAAAATCTTTATTATATATTTGAAATAAATAAAGTTGTCCGTGGTCTACTAAGCTGTTAATATATTCTTCATCAATATCCCGAAAGGTAAGTTTATACCCTTGATGCTCTACCTCCCGATAAAATCCACTAATATCTTCATAATTTTTTGTATCAGAAAAACGGAAGCCAAACTGTGACCATTCCTCATGTTTTTCTAATGAACTTTTGAAAAAATCAATCAGTTCGTGACAATTATCAAGATTAAAGGATTCTCCTTTCTTGTGTGTTCCCTTATCATAATTCTCTTTTAATGCATCGCCAGGTGAAAATTGCTCTTTTCTTGATTGGGAAAAAAATACTTTAGGTAACATTTTATTGGGACCGGGCAATAATTTATATTCCATCTTTTGATATACCTTATTTGATTCCGGTTCCGGTGCTTCTTCTATTACTTTATTATACCTCCGATTTAGGATACCCAGATAGTACAAATCATTCTTCCTCATAATAATACCAAGGTTATCCTTCTCCTTATTTCTGTCCCATCCATCCAATAATGTGGACTTATCAAAATTCAGTTTGACCTTTTCCAAAAAATATGCTTTTTTCGTTACATAATTACGGACTTTATTATAAAGAGGCGTAATCGTATCTAATTCTGCCCAAATACGCAGTAATTCTCCGTAAAACATTTCATCTTTATCAGATTCTTCCTGTCCGCCAATCAACGGTTTTATTAACCATTGTACTTCTTTGAGGGAATCCAGTAAAGCTTTTAACTTTGCTATGTCCTTGTCGTTTTTGCACAAAGAAACCGTTCTGTCATCTCGGGCATTATACAAAATAAGAAATGTATCATAAGCACGATTTACATTATTTAACAATCTGACAATTTCTTTCTGAAAATACTCTTCAATATGATATTCCTTATTCGCATAATCACTTGCTATTTTATTCAATTCCAGAATTGAATAATTTTTGATTTTTTTCAATGCTTTCTTTTTATTTTCGGCATAGTTACCAGTGTTCTTATTTTTACCTTTATTTTCATGGTCGTAACAATCGCTTATTGCATTAAGAAGATAGGACCAGTCGTCAAATCTATATTTTGAAATCGCTGTTATTGAAGAATCATTTCTTATATAAATTTTATCTAATTGATAGGAAGAGATATCCGTCAGCAATTCACCTGCATTCATTTGCTGCTCATTTTCCAATATTGTCTGTCTCAATCGGATATAACATTCCTGCACAGTATCCAGTACTTCTTTATCTGACGCAAACTGTTCGGTAATAAAAGATACAGTTTCTCTGTCGCTGAGAATCTGTTTAAATAGTGGCTTCAATTTAGGAATCTTATCCTTCTTCAGTTTACCGGTCTGCTGATTATAAAGATTGATATACTCATTAAGTCCCTTTACTTTTATTTTATCCTCTTCACTAAATGCACCCAGAATAGTATTGTAAACATCTATGCCCTGCTGGGTTATCACCTTGTTAAATCCCGAAATCTCAAAATACTCTTCTATTGTGTCAATCTTTATCCTTGTCTGTAAATCTTTTAATAGTCCTTCAAATTGTTCACAAACAGCACTATTTTTTACCATGGAAAAAACTTTGATATTATCAATATACTTTGGCAGATTCTGATGAATTATACGATACGAAATTGCAGTAGATTTATCTTCATCCGAATATATATTGACCCTGTTTTTATGGAATCCTTCAAAATATGTCGTAAAATCAGTAAATTCCTTTATCAAATCCTGCTCTTCCTCACAGCCTTTCGTAAAATAAATTAAATCCTTCTTTATCAAATCTTTTTTAAACAGATTTTTATATCGGGGATGTTTAGTAAACTGCTTAGCGATTTGTTTTCGCAATGAGGTCTGTATATTTACCAATTCTTTTTCCTGCTTATCATCTCTTTTAGTTATAAGATAAATCGCCATATATTCTTCTAAACCATCCAATACCAATCCCGATAATGCTTCATCAATAAATTTCTTATGATACCGGTCAATAATTTTTTTAACCCTTTTATAGCTTTCTGCTCTGTGAAAATCCGTATCAAGTATGCCATGTTCCTCAATATATTCCTGTGTCCTGCCAATAGGTTTTAGCTCAAAGCGTAATGTCTTGTTTACCGGAAACATCCCGATAAAATTGTCTGCCAATAAATCTTTACTTTGATACATAATCTGTCGCCTCCTTATTTATTTTGCTTATCTTTTCGTTATAAAAACTATTTATTATATAATATCATCATTTTCGCCTCGTGTCAATTTATGAGTAAATAAAATTTACGACAACAAAAAAATTGCCTTATGCAATAACACATTAAAGGCAATTTTATTTACTCAATCTACCATAGTAGAAATCAATAATATTATACTCGTTTTTTATCTAAATTCAAGTTTATTCCCTGTTACAAATCAAAAATACTTAACTGACTGGATTCCGGCATGCCGTCCAGCAGTCCCAGATTCGTCATTTTTTCAATAGTGGATTTGCCGATTTTCGCCCGAATCCGCAAATCCTCTTTGGAAATAAACGGTCCCTGCTTTGCCGCTTCCTTAATCTGTGCTGCCGCCTTACCGGCAACGCCTTCCACGGAATTAAATGACGGCATAATCTTTCCGTCAATAATCTGGCAGTTTACATCATCGGCACGATAAATGTCAATGGGCATAAACTCATAGCCTCTGGCATACATTTCCTGCACCAGACGCATATCCCGCAGGGCATCTTCTTCCGCTCCTGTTCTTCTGTCCTTCGGTTTATCCATAATTTCTTTCATGTAATGGTCAAGATTATCCTTTCCCCTGCACATCGTCTCATAATTAAACGCTTTTGCGCGGATACTGAAATATGCCGTATAATATGCCAGCGGATAATTCACCTTAAAATATGCTATTCGCCATGCCATCATGACATAGGCTGCCGCATGTGCCTTCGGAAACATATACTTAATCTTTTTACAGGACCAGATATACCAGTCCGGAACGTTGTGCTTTAACATTTCCTCTTCCATATCAGGCTGAAGCCCCTTTCCTTTACGCACACTTTCCATAATCTTAAAGGCAAGCCCCGGCTCCAATCCCATATGAATCAGATAAACCATAATATCGTCACGGCAGCAGATTGCTCCGGAAAGCTCCGTTTTCCCCTCTTCAATCAGGGTTTGCGCATTGCCCAGCCACACATCGGTACCGTGGGAAAGTCCGGAAATACGCACCAAATCCGAAAAGTTCTTCGGCTTTGTATCCACCAGCATCTGAATAACAAAATCCGTTCCAAATTCCGGAACACCGAGAGAACCCGTAGATGTGCCCCCAATATCCTCCGGCTTGATTCCCAGGGCGGACGGGTCATGAAAAATGGACATGACCTGCGCATCATCCAAGGCAATCGTCTTGGCGTCAATTCCCGTCAAATCCTCCAGCCGGCGGATAATGGTAGGGTCATCATGTCCGAGAATATCTAATTTTAACAGGTTGGCATCAATGGAATGATACTCAAAATGGGTTGTGATAATATTGGTTTTCGTATCGTTTGCGGGTTTTTGAATCGCCGTAAATTCATAGATTTCCCGGTCACTGGGAACGACAACCATTCCTCCGGGATGCTGTCCGGTAGTCCGCTTTACCCCTACACAGCCGCTTGCAACCCGGCTAAGCTCACATCTGCGTTTTACAATTTCCCGCTCCTGGTAATATTTGTATACCAGCTGCTCCGCCGTTTTCTGGGCAATGGTACCGATTGTCCCCGCACGGAATGCATGACCCTTGCCAAATAGCTTTTCCGTATAGGCATGAGCGCTTGCCTGGTACTCCCCGGAAAAATTCAAATCAATATCCGGCTCCTTATCTCCGTAAAAACCGAGGAAGGTTTCAAAAGGAATATCATGCCCTTCTTTATTCATCATTGTCCCGCACTTCGGACATGCCATATCCGGCATATCGCACCCCGAGCTTCCGGAATAGCTTTTTACCTGTTCCGATTCAAAATCCACATAATAACAGTGGGGACAAATATAGTGTGCGGATAACGGATTTACCTCGGTAATTCCCGCCATTGTCGCCACAAAAGAGGACCCTACGGAGCCACGGGAGCCAACCAGATAACCGTGGTCATTGGAATCCCACACCAGCTTCTGGGCAATAATATACATTACCGCATAACCGTTTCCGATAATGGAGGTAAGCTCCTTTTCCAGACGGTCCGTAACCTGTTTTGGCAGATTGGGACCGTAGATTTCATGCGCTTTATCATAACAGATGCTTCGCAGCGTATTATCCGAATCCTCAATGACAGGGGGACATTTGTCCGGACTTACCGGAGAAATTTTCTCAATCATATTGGAAATCAGTACCGTGTTATCCACGACAATCTCCTTTGCCTTGTCGCTTCCCAGGTATTCAAATTCCTTTAACATTTCCTCCGTTGTGCGGAAAAACAGCGGAGGCTGGTTTTCCGCATCCTTAAATCCCTTTGAAGCCATTAAAACGGCGCGGTACAGCTTATCCTCCGGGTCAAGAAAATGCACGTCGCAGGTGGCGACAACCGGCTTATTATATGTTTCCCCCAGCTTGACAATGCTCCGGTTTAAATCCTGTAAATCCTCATCGGTATTTACATCGGGATACCCGTCCGCCTCCTTCATAAACGCATTGTTTCCGATAGGCTGTATTTCCAGATAATCATAAAACCGCACAATCCGGTCAATCTCTTCCTCTTCTGCGCCGTTTACCAGCGCACGAAACAATTCCCCCGCCTCACAGGCAGACCCCAGAATCAACCCCTCCCGATACTTGTTAATCAGGCTTTTGGGCATAATGGGGCGCATGTGAAAATATTCCACATGGGAAGCGGAAATTAAACGGTTCAAATTCACCCGCCCGATTTCATTTTTTGCCAGAATAATCCCATGATACCGTCTGGATTTTTTAATTGCATCCGGCGAGGTCTCTCCGAATATATCCAAATCATCCAGAGTATATACCTTTTTTTCCTTCAGCATGGGAATAAACCGCTTAAACATCTCCGCTGTCGCCGCTGCATCATCCACTGCCCGGTGATGATTTTCCAGCTTTATCCCCAGATGCTTGCAGATACGGTCCAGCGTAAACTTTCCAAGCTCCGGACAGAGAATATGCGCCAGCGTCATGGTATCTACGACGGAATTATCAATTTTTCTTCCCATATCCTTTGCAAATTTCCGGATAAAACTGACATCAAAGCCTGCATTATGGGCAACCAGCACGCTGTCACCGACAAACTCCAAAAAAGCGGGAAGCACCGTCTCAATGGTATCGGCCTCCAGTACCATATCATCGGTTATGGAGGTCAGCTTCGTAATATTATAGGGAATCGGCATCTGGGGATTAACAAACACCGAAAAGGTATCCGTAATCTCACCCTGCTCAATCTTAACCGCCCCGATTTCAATAATTTTACAGAATTTCGGACTTAATCCGGTGGTCTCCAAATCAAAAACCACATAATGGTCATCCAGCGACTGTCCTTTGGAATTCAGGACAAAATCCTTTAAATCATCGACAAAATATCCCTCTACTCCATAAATAATCTTAAAGGGGTCGTCCTTTTTCAAGCAATGGTTTGCCACCGGAAATGCCTGCGCCACCCCATGGTCGGTAATCGCAATGGCAGGATGTCCCCATTCCTTTGCACGGGAAATAATTTTGCCTACATCCACCACACTGTCATTGTCGCTGTATACCGTATGCATATGCAGCTCTACCCGTTTTTCCAGTGCGTTATCCTGCCGTTTTGCCGTATAATCCGGTATCGGCTTGATTCCCGCAATATTGTTCATCGTTATCTCCCGCAC
This sequence comes from Bacteroidales bacterium, assembly GCA_023664535.1. Lineage (GTDB taxonomy): Bacteria > Bacillota > Clostridia > Lachnospirales > Lachnospiraceae > CAG-590. The sequence continues at coordinate 300,241 of JAMPFJ010000001.1, read as the reverse complement.
ATAGGTATCATATGCGGGGGTTCCCTTTACCTTATAAAACTGCTTCACCTTAAATTCTTCTTTTAACACCGCCCATTCTTCTTTTGTGACAAAAATTTTGCCGGAAACAGAATCGTGAAAATCGGTAACCGCAAATGTAATCAGAAGCTTCTCATTCCTAAGCTCCCGCTCCTCCATCTCAAAAACCTGTCCCCGAATCACAATCTCACCCAAACCCTCTGTAATCTCGGTGATGCCCACCTCTTCGCCTTCCACATTCCTGCCGTAAATTACCTCCGGGTCTGAAGCCTTATTTCTGCCATAGGGCGTTCTTCGTCCGGCATTTTCCCTTGCCCCAAAGCGGTTATCGGGAACCGGCGTTTTTTCCCTTGCAGAATCAGCAGGATTGCCCTTTTTCTTTGTGGCATCCGCCCCCTTTGCCCTCCCGGCTGCATTTTCCGGATTACCGGTATTTTCTGCCGCAGCAAGCTCCCGCTCGTTTTGCTCCGCCTGCGTCACTATCTGATTTACTTCCAGAGTCAGCTTATGCTCATTTGCCCTCCTGATGGAATCCTTCTGCTCCTCGGTATAGTCGAATCCCACCTGTATGGTATACCCAAAGCGTTCCCGATAAACCGATTCCAGATAACGCTTAATCTCTGTGGAACGCGTCTTTGCCAAAAAAGTATCATCCAGGGTTAACGTGATAACCGGTTCGTCGATGTACCATTCCGCATTTTTTACCAGGCGGTAAAGTATGGAAGATTCTGTCCGCAGCTCAAAAAGCAGGCTGTCCTTATATACCTGTGTCAGCCTGCTGATATTATACTGATTGGACAGCGTATAATGCTCGATTATCTTAACCCGCATGCTTCCCTGAAAGACAAAATCACTCAGCGAGTCCTCTACTGCATAAATATCCTGTTTTTCAATCAGTATTTTACTTTCTATATGTAATTTAAGTACCTTTGCAGATTTTACCAAAATGGCTTCCGTCACCAAAACCTGTGAAAATAATTCCTTCAACTCCCCGGGACAGGTAAAACCCGGAAATACTTCATCAAATGGTCGCCTTTCAGCCATTTTCTTTCCTCCTAAGTTCCAACCGCTTCTGCCATGCAAAACGGATTACCAACACAAATCAAACCGCTATCTGTTTTTCCAGCTTTTTAATTCCTCCTCCAGCACGGATAAAAGCTGCTCCTCCGGAACCTTTTTCACGATTTCGCCATGCCGGATGAGAAGACCCTCGCCGTTACCGCCGGCAATTCCAATGTCCGCCTCTTTTGCCTCACCGGGACCATTTACCACACAGCCCATAACCGCAATCTTAATGTCCAAATCTTCATAATCCGCCGCCAGGTTTTCCACCTGATTTGCCAGCCCGATTAAATCAATGGAGGTTCTGCCACAGGTAGGGCAGGAAACCACCTCAATACCGCCGTGCCGAAGACCTAATGTCTTTAAAATCAATTTTGCCGATACCACTTCATTAACCGGGTCGCCGGTTAATGATACCCGGACGGTATCGCCGATACCCTGATGAAGAATCAGTCCAAGTCCGACAGCGGATTTTATATTTCCCCGCATTAGCGTTCCCGCCTCGGTAATTCCTACGTGAAGCGGATAATCCGTCTTTTCGGCAATCAGCTCATGGGCGTTTACACACATGAGGACATCTGACGATTTAATGCTGACAACGATATCTTCAAAGCCCATATCTTCCAGAATATGCACCTTGTCCATTGCACTTTCCACAATTCCCTCAGCTGTTACGCCATTATATTTTTCCACCAGCTCTTTTTCCAGAGAACCGCTGTTCACACCGATTCGGATAGGTACGTGACAGGATTTTGCGGCATCCACAACCGCTTTAATCCGCTCCCTGCCGCCGATATTTCCCGGATTAATACGGATTTTATCCGCACCATGCTCCATCGCCATAATCGCCAGCTTATAATCAAAATGAATATCCGCCACAATGGGGATATGGATTTTTTCTTTAATCGCTGAAAATGCCTTTGCCGCCGCCTCATTATTGGCAGTAGCCCGGATAATCTCACAGCCCGCCTTTTCCAATTTCAAAATCTGCTCCACCGTTGCGTCGACATCCTCTGTTTTCGTATTCGTCATCGACTGAATCAAAATCGGATTACCTCCGCCGATAACCTTATCTCCGATATGTATTACTTTTGTTTTTCCCCGCATACTAATCACTCCCTGCCATATTACAAAAACCCCGCAGCAAGCTGGCGGGGTTTAATATCTCTAGTGCATAATTTTAAGAACATCCTGAAACATAACCACAATCATCAAGCCAATCAATAACATGAAGCCAATCGTATTGACAAAAGCCTCCTTGTCTGCCGGAATCCGTTTTCTGAAAATCGCTTCCACCAGCAAAAACAAGGTTCTTCCGCCATCCAGCGCCGGAATCGGAAGTAAATTCATTACCCCTAAATTGGCGCTTAACAAAATGCAGAAATTCAGCATGTTCAACACCACATTGATTACTGCCACGGAGGTGTCTCCGTCGGCGCTTTCCTTTGCCTCATCAATCGTATCGCTCATCATGGAGACAATGCCCACCGGTCCGGAGAGATTCTGAAAGCCCAGCTTACCGCCAATCAGATACTGCAGGCTTAACACCGTTGTTTTAATCTGATAGCGAAGCTCTAAAACACTATATTTCAGCACATTCCATGCACCGTCCCTGGCTCTGCCTCCGCTCTGTACCCCCATCAGATAACCGGAATCCGTTTTTTCCGGAGAAACGCTAATCTCCCTGCTTTCCCCATTCCGCTCAACCGTCAGGGTAATCGCCTCATCATCCTGCTTTAACTGCATATACACCAGTACTTCCCGGAAATTATAGACCCGGTGTCCGTTATAGCCGGTAATCACATCCCCTTCCATCATTCCCGCCGCTTTTGCCGGACTGTTTTCCGAAAATTTATCAATCACCGGTTCATCATATCCACAGGCGGCAATCAGAATAATTGCCAGGATAAACGCCAGGATAAAATTAAAAACCGGTCCGGCAATGACTACTGATATTCTTGCCCAAACCGACTTGGAGCTGAAAGAGTGTTCATCATTAATCTCCTCATCCTCTCCAAGCATCATGCAATAACCGCCCATGGGAATCAGCTTTAACGAATATTTCGTTTCCTTCTTCTTAAACGACACCAGCGTCGGCCCCATCCCCACCGCAAACTCATTGACATAGATGCCATTTAACTTTGCCAGCAGAAAATGTCCCAGCTCATGAAAGAAAATAATCGAGCCAAAGACAATTAGTGCAATAATTACATTTATAACAGTACTCATGATATCCACCTGCTCTCAATAGTCTCATATACCCATCTCTCGGTATCCAAAATCTGCTCTATTGTCGGATTGTCAATAACCCTATGCCGCTCCATGCATAGCTCTATCATATCATAGATTTCCAAAAAATGAACCTTCTTATTCAGAAACTTTGCCACTGCCAGTTCATTCGCCGCATTAAATACCGTCGGCATGCTTCCGCCCGTTTCAATGGCGCGATATGCATATTTTAATCCCAAAAAGGTATCGGCATCCGGTTTTTGGAAAGTAAGCTCCGACAAGGCAGAAAAATCCAGTCTCCGCCCATTTAAGTGAACACGCTCGGGATAATACAGCGCATATTGGATTGGCAGCCGCATATCCGGCGTTCCAAGCTGTGCCATAACTGCACCGTCCTCAAATTCCACCATCGAATGAATAATGCTCTGGGGCTGTACCACCACCTCAATCTGCGAGGGTTCAACATGAAACAGCCATTTCGCCTCAATAACCTCCAGTCCTTTATTCACCATTGTTGCCGAATCAATCGTAATTTTTCTTCCCATAGACCAGTTGGGATGCTTCAATGCCATTTCCAGCGTTACCATCTTCAAATCCTTTCTGGTCATTCCACGGAACGGTCCTCCGGAGGCAGTCAGCAAAATCTTATGGATGGAATTTTGCTGTTCTCCGTTCAGGCATTGAAAGATTGCCGAATGCTCGCTGTCTACCGGCAGAATGGAAACCTGTTTTTCCTTTGCCAGCGGCATAATGATATGCCCTGCGGTAACCAGCGTTTCTTTGTTGGCAAGACCGATATCCTTACCTGCCTCAATCGCCGCAATCGTAGGCTTAATCCCAATCATCCCCACCACCGCAGTAATCAGGATGTCGGAATCCTCAATGGCTGCCACCTCCAGCAGTCCCTCCATCCCGGAAACAATCCTGCAGGCGGGAACCACATCGGCAATGGCAGTCCGCAGTTCTTTTGCCTTGCTCTCACTCCACACTGCGGCAAGCTTCGGATGAAATTCCCGAATCTGCTCCTCTAATAACAAAATATTACTTCCGGCAGAAATTGCCACAAGTGATAAATCCTGATGATTTCTGATAATATCCAATGTCTGGGTGCCTATTGAGCCTGTAGAACCTAAAATGGCTACCTTTTTCATTCTTTCCTCCTAAAACCTATTTAAAAATTTATGTCCCTCCGGACTGACATATTCCTTTAACCGGTAAATTTTTTATCGTATAAGCTTAAATAATTCTACGAGATAAAAGGTAATCGGCGCAGTAAACAGTACGCTGTCAATGCGGTCCACCATTCCGCCGTGTCCGGGAATCAGATTGCTGTAATCCTTAATCTCATTATCCCTTTTAATTGCAGAAGCCGCCAAATCCCCGATAACTGCCGGGATAGCTCCCACTGCCGCAATAACCGCACATTTAAACGGAGAAAAAGGAAGTCCGTTAGGAAAAATTACGGCATATACGCTTCCCAGTACCGCCGCTCCCAAAATTCCGCCGATAAACCCCTCCACGCTTTTGTTCGGACTGACTTTTGGGGAAAATTTGTGCTTCCCTAAAGCGCTTCCGACAAAATAAGCAAAAACATCATTTCCCCAGCTGGAAATCAGAATAAAAAAAGAAAGCAGCATGCCGGATTCCATGGCACGGATACGAAATACATAAGACAACAGCACCGTTACATAGATGAAGCCAAAAAACGACTTTTGTACCTCAACGTCCTTATACTTAGGAAAACAGACTACATAAACGGTCAGCAGCAGAATAAGAAGGAATATAACCACCGGAAACAAAAACCGGTTCTCATCCAAATATAACAACATATACACAGCAACCGTTCCGATATAATCCAGCACAGCAAACGGTGTTTTTTCTAATTGGTATACCTTTAACATCTCATAGACACCAACTAAGGAAATCAGAGTCAGCAGCAATGCCGAAACCGCTCCTCCCGAAACCAGAATAATCAAGGTAACTACTGCCACAAAAAAGCCGCCGATAATTCTATTCTTCATATCCCATTATACCCCGCCAAACCGGCGTTCCTTTCCATTATAATACCGAATTGCGTTAAGAAGCTCTTCTTTGGTAAAATCGGGCCATAATACATCCGTAAAATAAAATTCCGTATAGGCAAGCTGCCACGGAAGAAAGTTTGACAACCGCTCTTCACCGCTGGTCCGGATAAGTAAATCCGGGTCCGGCAGTCCTGCCGTATCAAGAAAACCGTTAATCAGCTCTTCCGTAATCTCCTCCGGCTGTAACCTGTTTTCCTTTACTTCCCCGGCAATCTTTGTCACCGCTCTTTTTAATTCGTCCCTGCCCCCATAGTTAATGGCAATGGTAAATTTCAGTCCGGTAGCGTTTATCGTTGCCTCTTCCAGCTCATTGATTCGGGATACCAGATTATCTGCCAGTCCCGATTTATCCCCAATCACTCTTACTTTCATATTATTCTTTGTGGAACGCTCAATACAATCAATGAGATATTTTGCCAGCAGCTTCATCAGCGCATCCACCTCATCCTTTGAACGTTTCCAGTTTTCCGTTGAAAACGCATATACGGTAATATATTCTATACCCATATTATATCCGTCCTCAATAATCTGTTCCACTGTCTTGGAACCCTGGACATGTCCAAAATTCCTCGGCATATTCCGCTTTTTCGCCCATCTTCCGTTTCCGTCAAGAATAATTGCCACATGCTTGGGAACTTCCAGCTTTTCCTCTTTAATCGCCTTTAAAATACTTTCCAAATCCGTCCTCCAGACCAATAAATGGTTTTCCCGTCTATACCGTCATAATTTCCTGGGATTTGTTCTCCATCGCCGTATCAATCTTATCCACATATTTATCCGTCAGCTTCTGAACCTTATCCTCATAATCCTTTTGTTCATCCTCTGAAATTTCATTTGCTTTAAACTGCTTCTTAAAATAATCATTCGCATCCCGGCGGATATTCCGCACGGCAACCTTGGCGCTTTCGCCCTTTTTCTTAATATCCTTGACTAACTCCTTCCGCCGCTCTTCGGTAAGCTCCGGGAAATTTAAAATAACGGACTTACCGTCATTATTGGGCGTAAGTCCCAAATCAGAGCAGAGAATTGCTTTTTCGATTTCCTTTAACAATGAATTTTCCCACGGGGTAATGACAATGGTTCTCGCCTCCGGAACACTGACATTTCCCACCTGCTGAAGCGGTGTAGGAACACCATAGTAATCCACTTTAATTTTATTTAAAATATTCGGATTGGCACGGCCTGCCCGAATATTGTTATATTCACCCTCCAGGCTTTCCAAAGATTTCTCCATTTTCTCTTCAAACTGCTTTAACATACTTTTTTCTCCTCCTTATCTGCAACCGGCTGACGAAGCGGCGTTACGCTTCAATATATGTGCCGCTGAATTTTCCCGTCATCGCTTTAATAATGCTGTCCGGTTCATTTAAGCCAAACAGCATCATCGGCATATGGTTTTCCATAGCGAGAACTGCCGACGCCAAATCAATCACGCCTAACTGGCGGTCAACAATATCTTTCATTTTCATGGTATCGTATTTTTTTGCTTCCGGATTGGTTTTCGGGTCGCTGTCATAAACACCGTCAACTGCTTTACCAGAAAGAATGACATCCGCCGAAATTTCGATTGCCATTAAAACGGTAGACATATCCGTGGAAAAGTACGGATGACCGGTCCCCCCCGCAAAGAATACTACCTCAGAATTTTCCAAAGCCTCCACGGCGGTATCCTTATGAAAAAGCTCCGTCACGTTTCCGCAGACAAAGGGAGACATAATTCTGGTTTTCAGCCCCACTGTACGGAACATATCCGCCGCATATATGCAGTTCATCACCGTTGCCAGCATGCCAATCTGGTCCGCCTTTACCCTGTCCATATGCTCGGAGGTTCTCCCCCGCCAAAAATTGCCTCCGCCGATTACTACGGCAACCTGCTTTCCCGAATCCACAACAGCCTTTACCTGACGCGCAACCTCCTGCACCGTAGGCTCGTCAAAGCCCTGATGCTTATCTCCCGCCAAAGCCTCTCCGCTTAACTTCAATAAAATACGATTTATTTCCATAGATGTCTCCTGTTTTTCTATTATGCTTCCGCTGATACTTCCAGCGGTATTCCCCGGTCTGCCTTACTGTGCAAAATAGCTCTTCACGTCAATATCAGAATAGCATTGTGAGCATAAGCCCTCCATTACCGCACCGTTATTAATCTGAACGGTACGCGAACGGATATCGCCCATAATTACTGCGGTAGAATCAATAATAACCGGTCCCTTTACATCAATGTTGCCGTTTATTGCTCCTGCAATAACCGCCGATTCCCCTTCAATCGCGCCCATAATTACTGAGCCGACGCCTACCTTGACGCTTCCGTAGGATTTGATATCTCCCTGAATCTTGGCATTATTGGCATATAATTCACCTGCGGTAACATTGCCCAATACCACGCCGCCGACAACAACCTTTCCTTTACAGATAATATTTCCCTCAACGGTTCCGATAACATCAATAGAACCCTCGATTTCCAAATCACCCTTTAATCTTGTTCCCTTTGTAATATAAGTGGTTTCCGGGTCTGCCGCATCCACATTAAAATCTTCTGCTGTCATACCCATTGCCTGTTCATTCCCCTCAACTGAATTAATAGAAACAACATTCTTATCTTTGCCCATTTCCGTCTCCTCCGATTTTTCTACGATTTGTTCTTTATTATCTGCTTCTTCCGTCTCTTCTTCATTTTCCGGTTCTTCTATTTCTTCCAAAGCTTCCGGTTCTTCGTCTTCCAATGTCTCCGGCTGCTCCTCCTCCAACGTCTCCGGCTGCTCCTCCTCTGACTCTTCCAAAGCCTCCGGTTCTTCGTCTTCTTCCAAAGCTTCCGCCTGCCCGTCTCCGTCAACAGTCAGAGTTCTTTCCGCTGTCTCCGCCGCCGCTGCATCCTTTTCCATAAGGCTGTTCAGCAAAGCGCTAAGCCCCATATCTTCATCATTGGCGTAAAGAGACTTCTCTTCCTGCGGTTCCGCAGCTTCCTCTTCTCCGGACAGTTCATCCTCTTCTGACTCCGCCAGGTCTTCTTCGTCTTCCGGCTCTTCTAAAGCTTCCTCGTCGTCCTCCTCTTCCGTCTCTTCCAAGGCTTCCTCTTCCTCTATCTCTTCCGGCTCTTCCAAGATTTCTGCTTCGTCCTCCTCTTCCAAGGCTTCTTCGTCGTCTTCCTCTTCCAGTTCCGCCAAGGCTTCCTCTTCTATCTCTTCCGGCTCCTCAAAGACTTCCTCTTCCTCTATCTCTTCCGGCTCTTCCAAAGCTTCTTCCTCTTCGGGAGCTTCTTCCTTTATTTCCGCTTTCTTCTTTCTTCCTGGAATTGATGATTCCAACTGGCTGAGTAAATCATCAACGGAAGGCTCTTCTTCCTCCTCCTGCTTTACTTCCTGTTTTTCCGACAGCTGATTCAAAAGCTCCTCCACGGACATATCCATCGTGTTTACTTCCGTGTCGTCATTTAACAGCATCGCCTTATCCGAATCGCTGTAAATCTCCTGCTCCAGTAAATCATCAATCTGCTCTGACATATCCTCCGGTGCAATATCCAATTCATCATCCGCCAGCTCTTTTTCCGGCTCCGCTTTCTGCAATACACTTTTCTTCGGCGTTTTTGCTGTTTTTGTCCTGCTCTCTGCCCTTTCCTTTTTAACCCTGGCAGCAGTTTTTTCTTTAACCGGTTTTTCCTTTCTCGGCTTTTCTATCGGCTCTTTCTTTGCCGGAGCCTTCACTTCAGGAGTGCTCTCTTCTTTAATTTCTTCTCCCGACATTTCCTCGATAATCTCATCTTCATCATACATTTCATTACCGTCCGGCATCAGTTCATTCATTGCCTGGGTAAAATCTGCCTTAAAATCCTTAAAAAAACTCATGTTTTCCTCCAATGCTTATAAATCTAAAGGATTCTGCATATAGGATACAGGAACCTCCGAATATAAATGTTCAATCTGATTTTCCAAATGTAACACCTTAATCACCAAAATCGCATTGAGAAAAACAGAGGTGAACAACAATATAACCGCACCAGCAACAATCATCATTTTCAAACGATTTACTCGTTTTCTTTTTTTCGCCTGTATATTCTTTGTATCTTTCTTCTTTTTTTCAGCTGGCATAACTAGATATCCTTTCCTATACAGTTTGATTATTTATCCCTTTGCACGATTAGAATTTATTATAACACACTCCTTTTTAAAATGAAACCTAAAAAACAAGAAGTTTTTCAATCCAAATCCCACAAAAGGGATTGTCCCACGAAAAACCTGTTTTTATGTTCTCCGTAGGACAGTCCCCTCACTGTGTTTCTCCGTATGTTTTTATTGTGGATATTATTGATAAGCTTTATTCAAGATAATTCCTCGCATACCAAAGCACATAATCTTCCCCCTCATCAAACATCATTTTTATTGCAGTTTCATCAAAGGGAATCTGCACATCCAAAGGAACCGTTGCCTCCCCGCTCTTATCGGTATCCAAAAAAACCGTTCCGTCCTCCTCTAACAGCAATGCAGCAGAATAATCTAACTCACCGTAATCAAACTCTATTCCATGTACTCCCTGACCGGAACAGTTGGAATGGGTAAAGCCCATTATCGTCACATTGGGAAATGCACTGGCAATCCGGCTGAAATGGTCCCCCGCACTGATGGTTTGTGCGTTGACCAGGATAATAATCTTCCCGTCAGCCCACATATTTTCTCCCCGATAACGCTCGGCTTCTCCTTTTATATAGGCGCCCGATGCATCGTCCTTTTTGTATTTCATGCTCTTTAAGTCCAACACTCCGTCATAAGCATAGAGATGTTCCCCCTCCGGAGCAATCAGCTTGACGATATGCTCCACATAAGTGCCGGAGCCTCCGGCGTTGCTTCGCAAATCAAAAATCAGATTGGTGATGCCTGCCTCTTTCAGCTCCAAAAGCTTTTCGCGGATTTCCTTTTCCATTTCCCCGTAATTTTCTTTGGCGTCATAAGCCATAAACCGCATCCGGAGCAATGCGGTCTTATCGTCCACCTCCTGCCATTCCAGATTGGAAATCTCTACGCCCTTATCCAGTATTTCCATGGTCATTTTCAGGCGCTCCACATAGGAACCGAGCTTTGGCGCAGTAACCGTCTGTTCACTGCCGTTTTCATCTATGTAGGAAATGGTAACGCTGTCTCCTCCTGCTCCGGCAGCCATAAGTGGACGGTAAAACTCTTCATTTTCCCGGCAGGCATAGCTCCTAATCCTTTTCGCCGTTTCCTCTGCATTTTCCACCGCTTCATCTATCGGCACGCCGTCCCATGCGGTAATCACGGTTCCGTTATGAATCCCTGCGGCAGAAACGGCGCTTTTCTCCTCCACATTCACCGCTGCTGTCCGCCCGTCCGTCATTGTTATTAACGATAAGCCATAATCGTTTCCGCACAATTTCTCCAGTGCCTTATTTGCCGTATTCTCATCCTTTGCGCTATATGCCACATGACCGTCGTGAAACTCCATCGCAAAATCATTCCATGCCAGACATATTTCCACCTTATCATGCGCCTTATCCGCCGCTTCAAACCGGGGAAGATATTCTGCATAAAGCTCATCCCAGTTTATCCCTTTTTGCTCTGTCAGTACATAGTGGGCTTTCATTTCTGCAAATCCCCGGTTAAAATCCTTCACGTAATCCGGCGAGCGGTAGCCCGGATAAACACTGCATATTACGGCGGAAAGCAAAATTCCGATTCCCGCCGTTGCACTGGCCGCTTTTCTGGGTTTTTCCGCATCCTTAACAAATCCCACCAGCAAAATCCCCGTGCCAAGATAGGCAGAAAGCAGGGACTTTTCAAAGCCGAATGCCGCTATCGCCAGAAAGCAGACGATTAAAGGAACCGCATAACAAAGCCGCCATTTCGGACTTAATGCTTTTGTGGCATATCCGGCAAGCAGATATAGTCCCGCCGCAAAAACCGTCTCCAATATGATAAATGCTAAATCCTCATAAATCATCCTCTACCTCCTAATTCAAATCGTCTTTTTCAAAAAACAGAAAGCCCAGCAGTAAAAATAAACCGCCAATCAAAACCGACGATGCCACAGTCCCTATAATTTCGCCTGCCGTCAGGGCAGCATCATATATCATAATTTCCTTTTCACCCACTAAGGTAAACGTGCTCCATGATGAAAAGTCAAACAGCTTATACAGATTTCCCGTTCCCAGAAAAATGAGCGTGCCGTTTCCAAACAGCTCTATCCATGCCGTCTGTCCCATGCCGATAATTACGCCCAACGCCATGACAATATATGCATTTTTTATCACAAAGCTGATAAACACAAATTCGCAGATAACCCGTAAAATCGGGAAAAGGGACAGCAGATAACAAACTGCCACATCCCCCATGTTTACGGCATCCCCCCATCCGTTAATCACAGAGAAAACGGCAACGGGAGCTATACCAAGCAGCATCGTTCCTGCCGTGCCAAACACTATGCTGAGTACCGCCCTGCCAAAATAAATATCCTTCCGCAAATGTCCGCCCATCAATTCATAATTACCGGTTTTATCCATAAAATCGTTTCCACAGATTTGTCCGGTAAGAACCATCGCAAACATAAGGGCTGTGGATACGATATCTTTTCCGTTTACCGCCAGATAAGCTCCGGCAGATACCGCCGTATCCGAAAACCCCAGTTCTACGATTAACGAGACAATCTGCATAATCGCTATAACGGCAAATACCACATAACATAATTTCTCCCTTTTTAACTGGTATATCTGCGCTTTTATAATATTTTTCATCCTAATTCTCTCCCTCGTCTTCATTGACTGCCTGTCCGTCAACTGTTTTATTCTTTGTCAATGCAAATCCGCTTTCCGGAATATCCGATAGCCCAATGCCAGACAGATTCCGCCCACAAGCAGAGACACCAAAATTGTACCTGCCGCCATGGAAGGACTGACCGCTGTCAGAAACACCGGAATATCCTTTCCGTCAATATATTCATACTTAGCATTACTAAAATCCAATACCCAGGTAAGATTATAAAGAGCAGTCTGTACAGTAAGGGATGCATCCGTCATCTCCTCATAAATCATTCCACCCACCATCACGATATCGCAGAAAACATATCCGATTACCAGCGCCTGATAAAAGCTCTTCAGTAAAAAGGTAAGCATGGCAACCTCACAAATCAGACGGAGCATCGGAAACAGGGCAAGTATGCACCGGAGCGCCACATCACCTAAAGCCATATTATTACCCCATCCGTTTATTATGCTGACAACGAGAAGCGGAAACAGCAGCATGATAATTCCGGCGCCAAGCCCCCATAACACACTCACGAGAACTCTTCCAAAATAAACCTCTGCCCGGGAATGTCCCGCCATAATCTCATAATTCATGGTTTTGTCCACAGCGTCCCAGCCACAGATTCTGGAAATCAGAACGAGACATGCCATGCCATAAATTAAGGGCATTATTGAGCCAAGCTGTGCCATTAAAATACCGCCGGTCAGTTCACCCAGATTTGAGGAATCCATACATGCACTGCCAAGAGGAATCAATAATCCCAGCAGCAGGACATACAGGACAAGGTTATCCCCTCTGATTTGATAATTTTGTGCTTTCATTATATTCCACATTCTGCTCACCTACCATATCCATATAATACTGCTCCAGATTTGCTTCCCTCAGTCCAAGTGCCAACGGAACTACACCGCCTTCATATAACGTCTTTGAAACCTCCCGGATATTATCCAGATGCTCGTAAAGACAGATACCTCCATCCCCGGCAACGTCATAATCGGTTATCCCTAAACGCTCCGTAAGTACTGCCAGCGCCATCTCGTCATTATCCGTATGAATGTAATAATGCTCCTTGCACATTTTTTTCAGACCCTCCGTATCAATGAACTGAATCAGTTCCCCATGATGGATAAATAAATAATCCGTACAGAGTAGAGACAGCTCGCTTAAAATATGGGAGGAAATAATAATCGTGATATGCTCTTCCTTATTCAGTTTCAACAGCAGCTCCCGAATCTCGACAATCCCCTCCGGGTCCAAACCGTTAATCGGCTCGTCCAATACCATAATCTCTGGCTTTGCCAAAAGCGCATTGGCAATGCCGAGACGCTGCCGCATACCTAACGAAAAATTCCTCACCTGCTTTTTTCCGGTATCGGCAAGACCGGTAATCTCCAGCACCTCCTCTACCCGGTGTTTATCCGGAATCCCTTTTTGCAGCCGCTGCTTTTCCAGATTCTCCCGGGCAGACATTTTTTCTTTTGCATAAGGCGTCTCAATCATAAAACTCATCCGGCTTCTCGCTTTTGCAAGCCCCTTTTCCGTATCCTCGCCGTAGACGGAAATACTGCCCTTCGTCGGCAGCACCAGACCGCCCAGCATTTTCATGATAGTGGTTTTCCCTGCTCCATTTGGTCCGATAAGCCCGCAAATCATCCCTTCCTTAATCTGAAAAGAGAAATCCCGGACAGCTTTCTGCTTCATGTACTGCTTTTCCAATCCGTTTACCTCAATTAAAACCTTTGACATAGTATCCTCCAATTTATCCGTCTTTTCCTTATAATAAAAAAGAAACTTAAAGAATTTCTTAAATTCTTTAAATTTCTGTAATTATTCTTCACGTACAGGGAAAAAACTATACCCAGCCTATCCTTTTAGCGGATAGCACACGCCGATAACCAGTTCCGCCTTTTCCTTTTGGGAAAAAACCTCCGCACCCTGTTTTTCTGCCAGAAGCTTCACAATATAAAGCCCCAGGCCCGCTCCGGAGCCCTGTCTTGCCCGGTTTCCCCGGTAGGTACGCTCAAACAGACTCTCTATATCCAAATCGGAATCCGGCGGCAGCACATTAGAAAACGCAATCCGGCACACGTCCCTCTCCTTCTCTTTTATTACCTCCATGGATAAACCAAAAGAACCCTCCGCATATTGCAGCACATTATTGAATAAATTCCCCAGCATTCTCAAAAACAGCTTTTCCTCCATCGGCACCATAATACTTTTCTCCGGAAGCCGGATATCCGGTGTAAGGCTATGCTCCTTGATTACCGCCTCATGGTCGATAAGAAACTGCACCAGAAGCTTTGTCACATCCACCTCCGAAAGCTCCACACGGGTACCGTCGCTTTCCAGTACCGACATTTCAAAGAAATCATCCACCATATTTTTCAGCATATCCGCTTTCTCCTGGCAAATATGCAGATACCGCTTATCTTTTCCCTCCAGCGTCCCGCCCCGCTCCAGCATCTGCAAATTCCCCTTTATTACGGTAAGCGGAGTGCGCAAATCATGGGCAATATCTGAAATCGACTGTTTCAGCCTTTTTTCCGACTGCTCTGCCTGCAGCTTCAACTGCTTCTGGTAATCCAGATTATGATTTATTTCGGCAGCCAGGTTTGTCAGCTCTTTATCAAACAACGCTATGCTGAGCTGCCGGTTATCCGAAAGGTCCCTCGTCAGCGGAAGCTCCTCTTTCAGCTTCCGGATTTCCCGTCTTATGGCAAAACGGTATAACAGCAGAAATATACATAGAACGAACAGGAGTATGCTAATTCCAATCCACATGTTCCCCCTCCTTTTTTCCCTCTTCCTTCAGACGGTAGCCAATACCCCATACCGTTTCAATATAATCCTGTCCCGTCGCCTTCCTTAATTTGCTGCGCAGATTGCTGACATGCACATTAATTGTATTATCCTCGTAAAAATACGTATCCTGCCATACCGATTCATATAAATTTGCCTTCGTAAAGGTTTTCGTCGGCTGCTCCATAAAAAGCTTAAGGAGATGCAGCTCTTTCGACGTCAGCGGAACATTTTTTCCCTTGTATTCCACCCGGTGTTCCGCAAGGAGCAGCCGCAGCCCATCGCAGCTTAAAACAGCTTTTTCCAAAGCGTCATTTTTCCCCTCCTCCGTCCTTGCGCCCTCACTTCTTCGCAGGACGACTTCCATCCTTACCAGTACCTCGTCCAAATCAAAGGGCTTCAGAATGTAATCGTCCGCCCCCATCCGAAGCACCTCCAGCCTTGTCTCCATGCCGGACTTAGCCGACAAACAGATTACCGGAGTATCCGCATGTGTCCGCAGCTCCTCAAGCAGAACATCCCCGCTTTTATAGGGGAGCATTAAATCCATCAAAATAATCGTATATTCCCTGCTTTTCAACAGAGCGGAGGCTTTTTTTCCGTCCTGGGCGCACTCTGCCTCATACCCATGCTCTTCGAGGAACGCCGCCAGCATCTCGCTAATTTCTTTATGGTCTTCTACAATCAGCACTCTTCTTTTACCCATTCTTCTGTCTCCATGCCTCTACGGTCCTGCCTTTTCCCTGAACCTTCCTCTGTGCTATCCTGTATACCCCTGTAAATAAAACTTATTCATGCAGCACACTGTTTTCCCATCCTTCATCCAGTGCGGCATTACATGTCTCATCCAGTTTTTTTGCACATTCCTGCGGAGTAACGCTTTTGGACAGCAGTTCATGGATATTCGGCCAGAACACGCTGCGGACGGAGGTGTCATTCCCCTGCCAGTTCGGACTGTTATTCATAAAATCCACTACGTTTTCTGCATTTTTGGTAAATTCATCCAGCATCGTAATCTGATTCTGATATTTTTGGGCAACCTTCCTGCTCACCGGAATATTTCCGGCAGACAGCTCCAGCCATTTATCATTTTCGTATATATATTGGATAAAATCCTTTGCCGCCTGCAGCTTTACCTCATCCCCATTGTCAAACACTTCAAAACCGGTTACAAAAGAGGTCGCCGTATTACCGGGAAAATTCACATACCCATAATCCTCCATATTGTCATAGAGAATGAAGTTTGCATTGTTAAAAATATGAATTGCCAGCTGCTCATTGATAAACAGTTCGTTGCAGTCTGAAATCTCCAGGTTTTCCGGATGAGGCGGATACCAGCCCTTGTCTACGCCCGACTGCAGCCACTCCAGCGCCTCGACCGCCGCCTCGTTTTCAAAGTCAAAATGCCCGTCCTCAGCAAAAATTTCACTTCCAAAGCTTCGGATAAACGACATGATATGGGTATCGCCCTGATTATTTTTACTGTACATCATCAGCGGATACGTCTGCTGCGGAAGCTTTGAGGCAAGCGTGTCCAGGATATCCGTCCATTCCTCCATCGTCCAATTCTGTATCGTCTGCTCATCAGTAACGTATTTATCAAGACCGCAGTCCCGGAACAGTTTTTTATTGTAAATCAAAATATTCTGCATGCTTAAGAACGGCATCATATAGGTTTTCCCATCCGCCATGCTCATCGCCCAGGACGCATTATCAATATCACTCCGCAGCTCGTCCGAAATGATATCATCTAACGGAACTACTTTGCCGGTATGCAGATAAGATGCCATATTAAAATAGCCTTCATAGAGAACATCGGGCGCATCCTCCGTGTCAAAGCTGTCCGTAATTGCTTTTACTTCATCCACATAGGCAAAATTTTCCACCCGGATTGCGACATCGGCTTCTTTATACTGCGCTGCAAACTCCTCACCTGCCTGCTGCAAGAAAGTACCTGCAACCGAAATGTCCGGATTGCTGACGGAATTCATCGCTAAATCAGGCACCTTGATAATCAGGGTTATCTCTTTTTTCCCGGCACAGCCCGCTAAAAGACTGCCACATAATATTAGTGCAGACATTACTGCGATTATTTTTCTTTTCATCGTATCCTCCTATTGATTATCTTTTCTTTCGCCTTTCCTTATTTTCTTCAACAGGACATTCACATCAATCGGTTTCGTCAAAAAGTCATTCATTCCGCTGGCGATTGCCTCCTCTCTGTCCTCCTGGAACATATTGGCAGTGCAGGCATAAATCAGAACCGATTCTGCGTCTGCTCTGTCCAGCTTCCGGATGTTCCTGGCTGCGGTACATCCGTCCATAACCGGCATCTGCATATCCATCAGAATAATATCAAATTCTCCGATTTCCGATTGGGCAAATAAATCCAACGCTTCCTGCCCGTTCTGCGCAAGCACCGTCTCAAATCCCTCCATTTTGAGGATTTCCAGCAAAATCTCCGCATTGAGCTCCACATCCTCGGCAACAAGGATTTTGATGGGAGCTCTGTCCCTGTTTGCCGGCTGGGTATCCTTCTCCCCTGCGTCCACCTCTTTTGACTCCTTCAGTTCATCCGGAATATCCTGTACGATTTTGGAAGGGATAGTCACCGTAAACGTACTCCCGACGTTAAGCTTGCTCTCCACCGTAATATCCCCGCCCATCGCTTTTGCAAGCAGCTTGCTGATTGCCATACCAAGCCCGGTCCCTTTAATCCCCTGGTTATTCCTGCTCCGCTCCTGGCTGAAGGAATCAAAAATTTTGTCAAGGTATTCCTCGGATATCCCGATTCCGGTATCCTCACAGCGGTAAGTCGTGATTACGTGCATATCATCGGTTTTTTCCTGTGTAACCGACAGGCGAATCCATTTGCCCTCCGGTGTAAACTTGGCGGCATTGCCGACAATGTTCATCAATATCTGCTTTGTGCGTGTCACATCACCCTCAATGCATGGCACAGAAATATCCGTTTCCAGAATAAATTCCACACCCCGGGTTTTGATGTTGTCGGACTGCATCGCCGCAATCTCATCAATCATTGCAGGAACCAGCATCGGCTCCTCCACAATGTCCACCTTTCCCGCCTGAAGCTTCGACATATCCAGGATATCATTTACCAGCGACAGCAGATAATTCGCTGTGCTGTGGGATTTTTTCAGCCATTCCTTAATCTGCGGTTTCTGGCTCTCATCGTCAATATTTACCATAATCAGATGATTCATGCCAATCAGACCATTTAACGGCGTCCGTATCTCGTGGCTCATATTGGAGAGGAATTCCTTCTGGGATTTCGCCGATTCCGTTGTCCGCACCGTTTTTATCTGTAGTCTCATGATAATAATCAGCATAACCAGTACGGTAACCATAGCGACCACCGTCATTGCCATACTGAGGGACAAAAGCTCTCTTCTCCGCTCCACAAAGACTTCCTCATTAAGCGACATGATGAAATACAAGTCAAAATTATCATCAAAGGGGATGAAATAAAAAAGTTCCTTTCCCTTTTCCCCGAAATGGGAATGATAAAAACCAAAAATTTCCTGGTTTTTCAGCTTCTCCTTTATCTCATCATTTTCCAAATCGCTATTCTCGGCTTCTGACAGGTGCTCGAATAAATTGTTTTTCTGGTCCAGGTAAATTTCTTTGTTCACATTGACAATGTAATTCCCGTCCATATCTATCAGCGCACTGTGGCCGCGGCTTTTTCCATTCTTGATAAAGCTGTCAATCACCATCTTGTCCTGAATGGATGCAATATCGCTGATTCCAATCAGCGCACACATTTTTACGCCTTCCACACTGTAATCATTCAACCGGATTCCGTACAGAATACTCTCTTTTGACAGCCAGCCGCCCTCATCTTTATCGTCAAACCGGACAACGACTTTTTCTTCACCATTTTGGAAATAGGGCAGAAAATCCAGATTCCTGTCCAGAATATCTTCCCCGGGTTTATAAATAACATATTTGTCCGTATAGACAGTACCGTCCTCAGCAACCAGATAGATATGGGTAAACCCACTGGAAGCACACTCCAGATTCAATCTCGTCTCAACGTCTTCAATGGTATTGCACTCAAAACTGATAAAACGCTGCCTGATTTCATCGAGGTCCTGCCAGCAGATTTCGATATATGCCTGAATCGTCGCCTTATCATGCTCTGCAATCTCACTGATAGAATTGATGATATTTTTTGAAATTGTTTCATTCATCTTTCTGGCATAAAAAAGCACCGCCAGACAGACAATCATTGCCGCGAAAATAACGATTAAAAAATAAGATAATCTATGCTTCTTCTTCACGTTCTGTACCTCTTTGCACTCCTACATTTTTTACTCTGCCGTCCGGAAAGACAACTGCCAGACTATTTCCATACTATTCTAAGCCAATTAAGCGTATTGTACCATACTAACCCAATCTCCGCCACAATTTTTTCACTTTTGAACCCAGTTCTTGCCTTTCTTCCTGTCAAATCCGCTAATTATTACATTCAAAAACCGCACTGTTTTTACAGCGCGGTTTCCTATCCCTCTATCATCGCATGTTTTTTTACCAATCGCCGATTAACTGTCCGGAAGCACAATACGGATAGTTAATCGGCCGTTCTCATACTTTGCCGATATCAATCCATTCATCTGTTCAATCAGTGTTCTGGCAATTGTCAATCCTAAGCCTGTCGATTTTCTGGCAGTTTCAACCGTATAAAACCGGTCAAACAGCCTGCCAATCTGTACCTCGTTTAACCCTGACGCCGTATTGGCAAAAACAATCTCTCCCGTTTCAGACAGTATAATATCCAAATCACCGTCGCTATATTTAACGGCATTGTTCAGAAGATTGGAAAACACACGGGCTAATGCGGAACGGTCAAGATTTCGGATAACTTTTTCCTGGGGCATCCGTATATTCGGAGCAATGCCCCGTTCATGAAAAGCGGTATAAAATGCGGCGATGCTTTCCTCTAATATGCTGCCTATTGCAACCGGCTCTTTTACTGCATTTTCCCCGCTTGAAGCAATGACGGAGTAGCGGAAAAGCTCCTCCGTCAGCTGTGCTAATATTTCTGCCCGGTTTCTGATTATCTCAAGATACCGTTTCACCGTTTCCGATTTATCTTCCTGTTCCAGTAAATCCAAATATCCGCAAATAGCAGTAAGGGGTGTACGCAAATCATGGGAAATATTGGTAACCGCATTTTTGAGTTCGACGTCTCCCTGTATGAAGCGGTGTCTCTGCGCACGAAGATTACGGAGCTGAACATTGATAGTATTCGCTAACCCCCTCATATACTTATCACTGGTTGAAATATCAATCAGCGTATTTGTATCCGTTATGAGCCTGTCGGCAAAGGCAGTTTCGATTTCCTTTGCGGCTTTTTGTAAGATATGAATTTTTACAAGCAGGGCAGGGATAATGATAACCATACCGCCGATTAAAGCCCATAACCATATTTCCATAGCCTTCTCCTTATTTTAATTCTTTTTTCCCAAACAGCAATACCCCTGCACCGGCAAATACGATAAATTCGCCCAGAGAATATAACGGTAAAACCTTTAAATCCGGAACATCTCTTCCTGCAAGCTGGAACATCTGACCTGCCGGAATGATATCCAGTAATGCTTGACAGACTTTCTTTTTTTCTTCACTTGGATATTTAGGATTTGGTACTTCTTCTATTTCTGCATTTTCTCCATTAACATAAGATGCTTCCGGAATAAGCTCTGGAGCATCCAAAATATTAAAACAGATCATAGCCGCCATCATCATTCCAAAAGAAAGCATAATACTTACTATAGCCGTAATTGCTTTATTGGAAATCATCATGGCAATAAAGGTAAATATACTGGAATAAGCAATTACCGTTACCAATATACATCCCAATAACATTAGCAGCCTGGAAATAGATATGGTTATACCGCCAAATATAGGGATTCCAATTACTGCTACTGTCACAACAAACAAAATATAGGAAAACAGACTTGTAATAGATGTTATGAACAAGTTAGCTAAATATATATCTGACCTTTTATGACCTGTACTGATTTTATTTCTTATTGCTCCGTCTGAATATTCCACTCCTAAAAATAAACTGGTAAATATGGCGGTTACAATACCTGTTATTGTTGAGTAGTTCAGCATGAGCTGTTCTACCTCTATGGCATCACCATAGACCTTCATATCACTATAACTTGTGTAAATCATAAATAATGCAAGACCGATACTAAATATAGTTAATAACCAAAACAGTTTATTTTTTCTTAATCTTTTAAAACCTGCATTTAATAATTTATTCATCTCCGCTACCCCCGACAAGACCAATATAATAGCTTTCCAGACTCTCATCCCGCTCCTGCATAGAAATAACTTCGCAATTTTCTTTTGCGAGAGCGGCTGTTAAATGGGAAACATTTACTTTCGCATAGATGTCAGCGGCCGCATCGCTTAAAATCTTATAATCGATTTTCATCCCCTCGAGTACACTGGCAAGCGCCGTTGTACTGCTGACCTCCACACGAACGCATTTTCTACAGGCAGCCTCCAGTTCTTTTGCGCTGATTTCCTTTACCATCCGTCCGCTGTCAATAAAGCCGTAATGTGTGGCAAGCCGTGACAATTCATCAAGGATATGGCTTGAAATCAAAACAGTGATTTGTTTTTCACGGTTCAGCTTTAATAGCAGCTCCCGTATTTCAATAATACCTTGGGGGTCAAGACCATTTACCGGTTCATCAAGCACCAAAAAATCGGGGTCGCCAACAAGCGCTATGGCAATACCCAGTCTCTGGCGCATACCCAGAGAAAAGTTTCTCGCTTTCTTTTTTCCGGTATTTTCCAGCCCCACTAATTTCAGAATATCGGCAAGCCCGTCATAGGATGGAAGTCCAATAATGCAGTATTGCTGTTTCAGGTTATCCTCTGCCGTCATATCAAGATAAATAGATGGGGTTTCTACAACAGCCCCCATTCGCCTGCGGGACTTAACAATCTCCCTATCCGTATTTTTCCTGCCATACAGCATATAGTCACCAGACGCAGGCTCCTGCAGACCACAGATTAATCGGATAAGCGTTGTTTTGCCAGCACCATTTTTTCCAACGAAGCCATAGATTGCCCCTTTGGGAACATTCATAGACAGTCCGTTTAACGCTTTGAAATCTTTATAATTTTTACTCAAGGCGTTGGTTCTAAGAACATAATCCATAAGATTGACCTCCTTTATATGATGCTGACATTCTACTTCAAAACAGTTGAGAAAACGGTAAAGAAAATCGTTGAGAAATGGTTGAGATTTATGATTCTTTCATTTTGAAGCCAATTCCCCATACTGCCTCAATATAATCTTTGTTCGTTACTTTACGGAGTTTTGCCCTTAAATGGCTGATATGCGTTTTTAACGAACCTTCTGTACAATCGGGGGTATCTTCACTAATAAGGTCTAACAGTCGTGATTTTGTCATAATCTGTGTGGGGTTTTGCATCAACAGCTTGAGGATAGCATATTCCGTTCTGGTCAGTTTAATCTCAACTGTTCCGACAGCTGCAATGTGCGTATCAGTATTGAGCGTTATATCGTCAAAGGTCAAAATAGAAGCAGCAGGGGAAATCGCAGAACCCCGAAGCTGTACGGTAATTCTGGCTAAAAGCTCCTTTGTATTGAAGGGTTTTGTCACATAATCAGCAGCGCCGCCAAGCAGCAAATCCACCTTATTATCAATATCCACTTTTGCGCTCAATATAATCACGGGTATCCCTTCTATCTGCGGAAGTACCTCTTCACCGTTTAACCCCGGCAGCATTAAATCAAGCAGCACAAGGTCTGGTTTGGACTGGGATAAACTAAACAGCGCCTCTGTTCCGGAGTAAGCGCGCAAAACACGATATCCCTCTTTTACAAGTGCTTCTTCCAGCACATTTCCAATATAAATATCATCATCAACAATCAATATGTCTTTCCTCACTGCACCGTACCGTCCTGATCTATAAACCGTATGAAATCATTTCTTCTTTCCATATTTTTCTTTCTTCTTTTTTATCCTGAAATAAGCCAGTGTATAAATTGTTATGTAAGCTGCTTCCAGTATAATTAGGGTTATGATTCCTTCTTCTCCTCTCAAGTCAAATACCAACGTAGGAATTGTCATTAAAACAACAACCGTGGCAAGTACCCCTGGATAGCGCTGAATGTAATCATTTTTACCATTCGATATCCCTGCTCGTTAAGCCAATCATCCGGGGCAGCTGAACCGGAATCCGGAAACTGCTCCAACCGTTCAATGGTATCTAAAATATGATTACTGACTTTCAATGCGGTCTGCACATCAATCTGCTGATAATTCAAGGTTTCTCCCATTCTTTCCTGTTCACTCAAAATTCCTATAATATCAGATAAATCTTTCTTATAGCGTCTTCCCGACATTAGTTTCATCGCAATAAGATACTCTGCACTGATGGTTCTAATATTCAATATGTTAGAATATGTGCAGTAATATTTAGAATATTGCGATAATTTAGTTTTGCCAATTCCTTCAAATAATAATCCAAATTTTCCTTGGTAAAGCCTTTCTCAACAGACATTTCTTATCTCGCTTTCTACAATATTAAATCTCATAAACTCTGGAATTGCTTCCTTCAAGCACTGTTCTTTTACATCAAGCGAAGCATCCAGCTTTGCAGCAAGAATAACATCCCTCGGATATAATGGTTCTGATAGCGTACAATTCCTTATATCCTCATAATCATTGCAAGGCGGAAGGTCATTTTCCCTGCTTAAATAATCCACCATTGCCAAAAGGTAAAAGCTTTCCCGATACCACTTCCGTTCCCAATAAATCCTTATTTGATTTTCTTTCAAAGTGTCAATAATAAAATCAATATCTCCTTTATCTTTTACTAAATGGCAGATATTACTTTTATAGATTTCAAAATCTCCTGAATTTGATATATCTTCATTTTCTCTAAACTGTTCTGCTAAAAGTTCTTCCATTGTCACATTGAGCGTTTTCGCCAATTTATATATTGTTTCTGCCATACATTTTTCCATTCTTGTCTTTCCCTTTACAATATCCAACAAGGTAGTATATGGCACACCGCTTTCTTTTGCACATTGATATACAGAAAGATTCTTTTCTCTTAATAAACTAATCCAATCCATTTCTCCGCTCTCCATTCCATTGATTCTTTCTCCATCGAGTATAACGGTATACCGTAAATATGTCAATGACAGGAATTAAAATCGATATGCCAAAAACGCTGGAAACATGCTTGTTCCCAGCGTTTTTTAGGCTCTCTCGTCATCCGGACGACTATTTCATCTGTGCAGCAACCTCAGCCGCAAAGTCTTCATTTTTCTTTTCCAGACCCTCTCCGGTCTCAAAACGGACAAACCTCTTCAGTGTAACCGTAGAACCGGCTTCTTTGGAAACTGCCTCTAAATACTTGGCAACCGTCTCCTTGTTCTCCGCCTTAACATACTCCTGCTCTAACAGACAGACCTCTTTCAGCTCCTTGTTCAGACGGCCCATAATCATCTTCTCGATAATGTTTTCCGGCTTGCTTGCATTTTTCGGGTCATTCTTAGCCTGAGCCATTAAAATCTCCTTCTCATGCTCTTTATAATCCTCCGGCACTTCGTCTGTGGAGACATACTTGGGATTCAAAGCCGCAATCTGCATGGCAACATTCTTAAGCGCCTCTTTTACTACATCTGCATTGGAATCGGTCTTTGCTTCCACTAAAACACCAATCTTGCCGCCGGCATGGATATAGGAAACAACAATACCATCCTCTGAAACGATTTTCTCGAATCTCCGGATATTCATATTCTCACCAATCTTAGCAATCATTGCTGCCAGCTTATCCTGAACCGTCATGGAAGAATCCAGCGCCCATGCTTCCGCCTTAAATGCTTCCACATCCGCAGCATCAGAGTCTGCAATCTGCTCAACCACTTCTTTTACATAAGTCTGGAATACTTCGTTCTTTGCCACAAAATCTGTCTCTGCATTAACCTCGACAATGGCAGCAGTCTTGTCGTCTGCCTTAATTGTCGTTGCCACAATACCTTCCGCTGCAATTCTTCCTGCTTTCTTCTGTGCGGTTGCCAGTCCCTTTTCCCGTAAAAACTCGACTGCTTTATCAAAATCACCATCTGTCTCAGTAAGCGCCTTTTTACAATCCATCATTCCTGCGCCGGTCTGTTCTCTTAACTCTTTTACCATACCTGCTGTAATCGCCATTTGTTATTTCCCTCCATAATTACGATTTATTTACACAAAGGAATAGAACGCACACGTCGTTCTATTCCCGGTTTTCTATTATTCTTCTACGTTCTCTTCCTCGCTGACAGCCTCCTCTTTGGCTTCCACCTCAGCGTCAACACCCTGGTTTGCTTCGATTACCGCATCCGCCATCTTTGCCACAATCAGCTTAACCGCACGGATTGCATCATCATTACCGGGGATTACATAATCCAGCTCCTCCGGGTCACAGTTTGTATCGGCAATACCAACCAAAGGAATCCCCAGGGAATGTGCCTCCTGAATACAGATTCTTTCCTTGCGGGGGTCAACAACAAAAATCATATCCGGCGCACCGCCCATTTCCTTGATACCGCCCAAATTCTTCTGCAGCTTATCCATTTCCTTCTTGATACCGATAACCTCTTTTTTCGGAAGCACCTCAAAGGTTCCGTCCTCTTCCATCTGCTCGTATTTCTTCAATGTTGCAATACGGGTTTCAATGGTCCTCCAGTTGGTCAGCATACCGCCTAACCATCTCTCGTTAACATAGAACATTCCGCACCGCTCTGCTTCCGATTTAACGGAGTCCTGAGCCTGCTTCTTGGTTCCTACAAATAAAATCTTTCCGCCCTCGGCAGCACACTTCTTGATTGCTTCGTAAGCCTCATCTACCTTACCCACTGACTTCTGTAAGTCAATAA
Organism: Bacteroidales bacterium; assembly: GCA_023664535.1. Taxonomy (GTDB): domain Bacteria; phylum Bacillota; class Clostridia; order Lachnospirales; family Lachnospiraceae; genus CAG-590. The sequence goes on along the minus strand of JAMPFJ010000001.1, from coordinate 274,358 downwards.
TGTAGATACCGTTACGCTCGGTATAAATGTACTCCGCCATTTTAGGGTTCCATCTTCTTGTCTGGTGTCCGAAATGTACACCTGCTTCCAATAACTGTTTCATTGAAATAACGCTCATCATTTACCTCCTGGTTTTACCTCCAACGGCTTCCGCTTCCAAAAAACAGATTTACCATTGCGCTTTTTACTATAAATCTGCACCCTTTCAGGAAATCCACCGCTGTGTATTATTTTTTTACCGAGTGGTATTATAACATAAGAATATCCATACGACAAGTTTTTTTTGATTTTAAAAAAGGTTTTTAAAAAAGTTTTGGTGCAGTATTGTTACCTTCTTAAAAATCTGACATATATAGATGAGGTGATGTGCAAATGACTTTTGAAGAAATATGTAAAGAAAATTATTCCCGAATCTTTAAATATATTTTAGCGATAACCGGAAATCACGAATGTGCGGAAAATCTGACACAGGATGTTTTTTATATTGCCTTAAAAAAGGGAGATTCTTTTTTGCATCATAATAAACCGGAAGCATTTCTCTATAAAACTGCGAAAAACCTGGTTTTAGAATATTTCAGGACATCGAAAAAGCACATGACGGAAGAATTAACTGAGAATATTTCTCTTCGGCAATATGACGTGTTTGATTTTATCTGCCGGCAATATGACGAAGCGGTTGATATTGAACACTATCAAAATCAGATTCTTTCCATGCTTTCCGATGAAGACAGGGAATTATATTATGCTTATTACAAAAAACAGCTTTCAATGGGCGAGATAGCCGGAAATATGCAGATGAAAGAACCGGCAGTCCGAATGCGGTATGTCCGGCTGAGAAAAAAAATCCGTCAGTTAGTTAAAAAATTAGAAATCTCAGAATTTTAATTCGTTACATTCCACTTTTTATAACATATATAGATATCCGGATAACCTGGAAAGGAGGAATATTATGATATCGGCTGATACATCAACAAAAACAACCTTAATCCAACAAATACAGTTGTCTATTGAAAAGGGAGATTATGTGGAAACGGATGCTTTAGTGGAACAATTATGCACCCTCCAGGGCATGGCAAAAAATTATCCCATGCCGGATTCCTTCCTCTCCCAATTAGAAGAAAAGGAGCAGAATATGCTAAGACGAAAAAATCAAAAATATAGCCTGGCAAAAAAAGCCGCAATACTGGCAATGATTCTTACAATAGCTTGTACCGGAGGGTTTACGGCCTATGCTGTAGTAGAAAATATGGCGAAGCAACGGATGGAAAACATGCCGGAGGAAGAAAAGAAAGCGATTACACAGGAAGCCGACGCCTATCATATAGGGGAAATCACCTGTTCCCGGGAACTGACACTTCATGAAAAGGAACGTATGCACGAGCTGGGCATTGCCTATAAAGAAGGATTGTTTCCGGAAGGAGAAATGCAGAAGGCAGAGAGCGAAAATCAGATTGATGCAAATATTCCATGCTATGTCATCACTGCCATGTATATGTACTTTCCCGAAAGAGAACTTACCGATGAAGAGCTTTTACAGCTCATTGACGCAGATTATAAAACAAATTATGCATTAGAATCCCGGGCAGAGGAATTATTTGCGGATGAACATCAGACACAGGCAGACGCAAGACAGCAATTACAGCAGGAGGCTGATGCAAATGGCGGCATACCGGAAGAAGAAGCCGTGGCGATTGCGAAAGAATATCACGACCGATTATTTGAGGGAATCGGTGAAGAAATCAGTGATGAGCTGAAGGCAAGACTGCTTGCTGTCCAAAATCCGGATTACTTATGCGGCGGTGTGACAAAGCTGTCCGTCAGCTCTTCTATCGAAGCTGCGGACTCGGAAGGAGCTGCCGGAGCTTCTCATCAGCTATATTATAACGTGGGCTATTATATCGGCAATATTCCCATTTACCAATATTATATCAATGCTAAAGATGGGGCTCTGTCCTACGTAATGGTGAATGATTTTTACAACTTTGAAGATGAAATATCCATATCTGAAGCAGAAAATCATGTACAGAATATGTGTCAAAAAGCAGAAGACTATCTAAAAAATTACTTCGGTGTTACTTCGGAATATAAAGAAGTTTTCTGCAGCTATTTTAAAAATGCTGCCGAAGACGGTGTTTCTCTTAACAGGATTTATTTCTGGTTTACAACAGAAGAAGGAAACTCCTATAAAATCGCCTTTGACTGCAAAAATTCGGAATTTAAAGGATATGACAGCGAAAGCTTTGATACTTACCTTCAAAGGAATGCTCTCTCTCGAGAAGACACAACCATAATCAACCTAAAATAAATTCCATTGCCAAAACGAGCAGAACCGGTTATTCGGCTCTGCTTGTTTTAATCTATAAAGGGTCCGAGATTGCTTCTGCAATTTCACGAAAACTCATCCCTTTTTTCAACGTATGGGTACCCACACGTATCCGGGCTGCATACCCATTCTCAATCAAATAGGCATCAAACTCGTCGGCATTCTCAATCATTCCAAGCTCTTTCAATTTCTGGCAGACCGGATAGGAGGATGAACCGCCATCTATCGTCAGACTAACGGTATCGTCCGGCTTTCTCTCGTCTTCAGCCGTCTCCTTTTGTTCTGTAGTATCTGCGTTATCCGTCTGCTCTTCGGTACTCTGCTCAACAGCTGTGTTTTCCCCTGTAGAATCCGGATTTTCTGCAGCCGACGTACTTCCCTCTTCTTTTTTGCTTTTCCCGGTATTCCGTTTATCATTCTCCGTCTTATCAGAAATCAGCCCGGCAACGGAATCCTCTTTTTCTTCCATCCCAAGCTCTTTTGCCCGTCTCACGATTTCTTCATCCGTTATACTGGGTATATTGCTCTGATATGCGGTCAGAAAAATTACAGAAGCAAAGATAAGACCGATGCCAAGACCTCTTAAAAAATATTTGAATTTCATTCTTCCGCTCCTCTGTATAAATCTATCACCAGCTTAACCTCGCCAACACCTAATCCAAGCTGTCTGGCTATCTCCAGAATGCTGCTGCCGTTTTTATGCATTGCCAGAATAATGGCATTGGAATTTTCGATATCCCCAAATTCCTCCATCAGCTCTTCAATATCCCTGCTGTCCTGCGCCGCTTCCCCGAATAAATCCTCTTCATCTGCGGCTTCCGGTACCTCTTCCGGTATTTCACTCTCTTCCGGTTCTTCCTCATTCACAGGCTCTTCCTTTAAGGGCTCAGAAGGTGTTTCCCCATTTCCGCCCTTTATTGCCTCCAGCTGTGCGGACAGCTTCTGTTCCTCCTCCATCTGCCGCATGGACAACAGTCCTTCCATCTGCTTTCCCGTCCGTATTCCCAGACTGTCTTCCATTGTCCCATCCAGTCCGCTTACCGGCCGCCCCTGGGTCTGAAACAGCTTTATCTCCTCCAAAAGCCTGTTTGTCTCCTGCCTCTCCTCATTCACGGTTCTGACCGTATTCATAATCTCTTTCTGCTTATCATCCAGCATACTATATAAAAACATAACCTCTTTATGGTTCTTTTCAATCTCTTCACAGACGGCAACGGCATAATCCCCCAGTGCCAGGGTCTTTTCATTCGCCATGCTTGAGAGCGACTCATTCGTCTCATAAAGAATGTCCTTTGCCTGATTTGCAATCACATCTTCAATCTTCCGCTTAATAATCTTAAGCTCCCTGTCGGAAAATTCATAATTTTCATCCACGGTAAGAAAATCCACATTGACATCGCTTTCTTTTTTCATCAGCTTCTCCGAAATAAAAAAGCTTGCAAATATGAAAATAAAACCAATAATCATCATTACCACTACTGCACTTGTCATTTTTTCCTCCTAATCGCCCTCCGCAGGCTGATGCACATTAATCCATCCAACACAGACCAAGAGGGTATGTCTTTCTCATCCTGTGCTTAACGGTTTTTAAATCTGTATATTTATCCGCGGCTGCCTGTCGATTGCCTGTGGCTCTCTTTCCTTTCTTTCCTCATCGGCATCTGCATCACCGTTTTCCTTCTGCCGGCGTTTCCGGGGGTTCTGGTACGTACCGTTTCCCTCTTCCTTGGCATCATATTGGTATTCGGCAAATTCATTGGCATCCTTTTTGATTACCGTTTCACTATTATGCTTTGCTTCCTTTGCCGCTTCGCTGGCGGCGTGGGTATTGGTATTTACTATCTGCTGGTTTTCGTGCTGCTGCGCACTTCCCACAGACTCTGTCCGTGGAAGAAGCATCTGCATTTCTATCGGACGTATCATGATAACACCTCCCATCAATATTCCTTATTTCCAAGCTGTCTATATTGATGAAATCACTACATCAGCTCCACTTATCTTGAACTGGCACCTGCTCCGAACCTCTTTTACCGGATAGGCACGGTTTGACATATAAATGCTTACTCCCGGATATATCGAAGAATTGACGACAACCTTACCGTCCTTGTTTTCGTCTATCTGAGATTTTAACAGCTTATACTTTGCCGACTCCTGCTCCAGCTCCGCATTCAGCCGTCTGAATTTCTCCTCTTCCTGTTTAAACTGCATCAACTGGTTCGGCAGAAGCTTCACGCCTTCCTTTGCCTTTTTCGTAAGCTCTTCCAAAAGCTGCCGGCATTCCAGCATTTCATCCTGCATTTCCTTTATGTTGATGGAAATCGCCTTATACTGCTCATAAACCTCTGGCTCAACACCTACCTTTAACACCGTTACCGTATTCATTTTATTTCCAAATACACTGGCTTCTATCAATTTCCCCGCCGAAATGGTTCCTCCAATCAAAAACCCTTTCTTTCCGCTGACCACGATTTTATCCCCGGCCACCAAATCGGAATGCAGACTGGAGCCGGTATTGATTGTATGCTCCGATTTAACCTTACAGTTTTCCAGAAATTTTGTAACGATATCCCCTCCGGACTGCAAATACCCCTTGCTCATTCCCTGCACACCACGTTTCAGCACGATATTCCCGGTAGCAATCACCGTTGCCCCCTCTACCACGCCGTTAACCTCGATATCCCCCTCAGCCTCAATTCTAAAGCCGGAACGGACATTCCCCGTTACGATTACATTGCCGTTATAATGTATATCTCCGGTAGAGGTGTCGACATCGGCGGGCACCACATAGGTCTGGGAAACAAACACCGTATCGCCCTCCAGCTTAACATCGCCGTCTATCTCTGAATAAATTTTCGTCATATCCTCACTAATCCGAATATTTTTCCCGTACTTCAATACCCGCTTTTTAATTTTATTCGGCTGAACCGGCTTACCGTACACATCTATTCCCGGCGTTCCCTCTACCTCCGGAATCAGCTCTGCCAGCAGCTCTCCTTCCTTTACGCTGGTAAACAAATTAAGCTGGTGGAAATCAACCCTGCCGTCATCCAACAGCTTTGGTTTTGCCGTCGGCGCCGTATCAAACTGATAGTGAATCACGCCGCTTCTTCCCTGTACCACAGCAGTTCCTTTTGCAATGGGAATATCCCGGCAAAACTGCCTTCCCTTGAGGTAGGCCTGGATAACCTTTCCGGCTATTCCATGGACGATGCCATAATGGTTAAGCTCATCCCGGATATCCTCCTCCGCCAGATATTTTCCCCCGGTAGACGGTGCATAGAACCGAACATATGCCAGCATCCGGTCATCGCTGATTGTTACCTTCACCTTTTCATCCACCTCGTCGATAGCCGTTTCGGAAACAAATATTTCGGTCTCTGCCTGCGCCTGTTCAACCGCAGCTGCCAATTCCGTTTTCTGGAATCCCTCTATTCCGCAGTCTCCCAAATAGTCAAGCAGTTCCCTTGCATCAATCGCTTTTCCGCCCTCTTTTGCCGGAAATACTTTCAAATAGACCCCGTCTGTACGAATATCTAATTGAAAAAAACCATTCGTATATTTCATCCCCGTCTCCCTTCTTTTACTAGCCCATCAATATCTCAAAATATCTGCCTAAATGCTTCTTCATTTTTTCCAATGCCTTTGAGTGCAGCTGTGATATACGGGATTCGGACACCTCCAGCACACTGGCAACCTCTTTAAGGGTAAGCTCCTCATAGTAATAGAGTAAAATCACCTTTTTTTCCTTTTCCGTCAACAGCTCCAGTGCATCCATCAGCATTCTTTTCACCTCTGCCTTATCCACAACCTCCTCCGGCTCCAGATAGGTCGTATTGCGAAATTCCTTTACCCCGTTTTCCGTTCCCTGCTCCATAAATTCATCCAGTGAAGCAATATTGGAAATGTTGGTAAGCGCTTCCCAGCTTCTGTATTCCTCAAGGGATATGCCAAGCTCCTCGGCGATTTCCTTATCCTTAACTCCGGACCCCCGCTCTTTCTCCAGCTGTGCAGTAGCATTTTCAATCTGCTTTTGCTTTTGCCGGACAGACCGCGGTATCCAGTCCATTTTACGAATCTGGTCCAAAATGGAACCGCGAATCCGCAGACTGGCATAAGTTTCAAACTTTATGCCCTTTTCATAGTCAAACTTATCAATCGCATCAATCAGTCCGAACACACCATAGCTGACCAAATCATCATATTCCACAGTATATCCCAGGTACATATTAAGACGACCAGCAACAAGCTTCACTAAAGGAACATATTCAATGATAATCTGCTCGCGCAGCTTGTCGGATTTGGTTTTAATATATTCCTCCCATAACACATTCTTTGTATCGTCCATTCACTACACCCCGCCTATTTTATCCCTCTTCGTCCTCGTCAAAAGGAATGGAAACCGTATCCTCTGACTCTTCCTCCAGTGGCTGTTCCTCTTCTTCCTCATCCGGCTCTTCTTCCAGTTTATTCATGGAATGCTGTATCAATTCCACTGCCAGCGTTCCCAGAAAATAGAAAATAATCAAAACGATTAGTAAAACCAATAAAGACACTGTATTACTCCTGCCCATCTTCATATTGATAATCAGAGTAATCAAGCCTGCCACCAGAACAATAAATGCTCGTAGATATTGTAATTTCATCGTCAAACCCCGCTTCTTCCAAACAAGAGATTTTATATCGTTTTTTCCGGTCTTCCGGCAGAGCGGACAGTCAATTTCTTTGTCGCATTATCAAAAATAATTGTACGTCCATAATCCGCACCGGTATCCTCTGCCACAATCCTAATACCATGAACCACGGTTAACGCATGCTTCACCGCTTTGACATTTCTGTCTCCCACACTTCCCAAATCCGTCTTTCCTGAAAGTTGAAACATCGCAGCGCCGCCTGCAATTTTCGCCAACAGCATATTGCGGGCCAAACCCTTACGTCCCAGCGCAAGAATTAAATCCGCGATTCCGCTGTCTGCAAATTTGGCACGATTGGTATTATTTTTTATTTCTTTACTGGAAGGCAGCATAATATGCACCATCCCACACCATTCTGATACATCACTATACAAAACAATCCCCACACAGGAACCTAATCCAATCGTTGTAATCTTATCCGGGGTTTTGCATAATTTCAAATCAGCAATTCCAACTTTAATCAGTTCTTCCATTCTTAACACCCTATTCCCAAGGCCTCAAAAATATTCTCGAAGGATATCTCATCCATGACAAAGAGTAAAAATCCATTTATTGGCCTTTCATTATCCAAAAATTTTGAATCAATAATCATTGCCTGATCACCGACCTGTCCAAGTTCACTAATCGGCATACTCAATACAGCGCCCACCATATCGACACAGATTGCCGGAGGTACTATATTCAGCTTCAAGTTCGTAAGCGTCCCGATAGAGGAAATGTAGGAGCTCATCAAAATATTGCCGACCTCCACAAGCGCCGACTTGTCCATCTGGTCAAACTCCCGAAAATCCTTAGGGTACGTCTTATTCAGCATAGTTCCGGCGAGATTTTTTGCCTCTTCCATTTCCAGAATGAACATCGTCATTCCGCTTACTTCCCCGGTAAAATGCGTAAGCACTGCCGTCACCACTGTATCCGCACCGCCTACCAAATCAGAAAGCTCATTGAAGCCTAATATCTCCACAACCGGAATCTCCACACGCAGATTGGATTTTAACATGACAGAAAGCGCCGTTGTTGCATTCCCCGCACCAATATTTCCAATCTCCCGTAATATATCAATTTTCATACTTGTCAATTCGCCATGTCCCATACATTCACCTACACATTTTCCAGATCCGTGATTATGCCCTGAATATTCAACAGCGAAATCAACGTCTCTTTATATTTTCCAACGCCTAAAAGATTGAAGCCCTGCTCATCATAATCCGCCTTTTCGATATTATCTTCCGTCAGGGTGACAACCTCTCTTACCTCATCCACCAAAATACCGATTTTGGCGTTACTTTCCGGTTTTACAATAATAATCCGGGTTGCATTGGTGTTTTCTTTATCCGGCAAATCAAACCTTAAGCGAAGGCTCATTACCGGAATAATCTCCCCTCTTAAGTTAATTACCCCCTCAAAAAAGGATTGTGCCTTCGGTACTCTTGTAATCTGCTGTAACCGGACAATATTGTCGATAAAGGAAATATCGATACCGTACTGCTCATTATCCAGTTTTACAACAATATATTGCTTTGATTCACTTACTACTGTATTTTCATCCATAACTGCATACCCCCTAAATCAATGAATTTGAATCAATAATCAAGGCAACTTCACCGTCGCCCAATATCGTTGCGCCGCTAATCATCTTGTTGATATTGATGTATTTGCCAAGCGGCTTGATTACAATTTCCTGCTGACCTAATAAATTATCAATGACAAGACCGGTCTGTTTATCCCCTTTCTTGACAATAACAATCACAAGGTTCTCCGGCTCATCCTCTGCCGGAGGGCAATCCAGCACTTCATTTAACCGGACAAGGGGAATTACCGTTCCCCGCAGATTTATCACTTCCTTTTGCTGTACATATTTGATATCGCTTACCAGCACATCCTCAATCGTGACAATGGAGTTAAGCGGAATGGCATATTTCTCTTTCCGTACCTCCACCATAAGCGCCTGGATAATTGCCAGGGTAAGCGGTAATCTTACCGTAAACTTAGTTCCCTCCCCAAGCTTGGTCGATACCTCCACATCACCGCCCAGACCTTCAATTTTGTTCTTTACCACATCCAGTCCTACGCCTCTGCCGGATACATCGGAAATCTTCTCCGCTGTAGAAAATGCCGGACGGAACAGCAAATCGATTGCCTCTTTCTCCGTCATCATCTCCGCCTGCTCCTCAGTAATATGTCCTTTCTTTATCGCAGACGCCTTTACCTTCTCTACATCGATACCTTTTCCATCGTCCTCCACTTCAATCGTAACGTTATTTCCGTCCTGATAAGCATTTAACTGAATCGTTCCTACCTGCGGTTTTCCAAGCTTTAACCGGTCTATCGTGGATTCCAGGCCATGGTCTGCCGAATTTCTCAGCATATGCATTAACGGGTCCCCAATCTCATCAATAACTGTCCGGTCTAATTCCGTATCTTCACCGGTCATAATCAATTCCATCTCTTTACCGAGTTTTTTCGATAAATCACGAATCATACGCGGGAAACGGTTTACCACACTCTCAATCGGCACCATTCTTACTTTCATTACCGATTCATGCAGGTTGGTCGTAATTCTCTCCAGATATTCAATCTGCTCGTTAAAGCTCTGCATGGAGGTTTTGCTGTCCTCCTGGTTGCTGACCGATACCAGACCGTTCTTGGCGATAATCAGCTCGCTGACCAGATTCATCAGCACGTCCAGTTTTTCGATATCCACACGGACGGAGCGGTTTGCAACCGGTTTCGAGCCCGTTTTTGCCGGAGCGGCTTTCTTTTTCGGCTCATCCTTCTTTTCCGGCTCCTTTTCTTCTTTTTCCTGAACTGAACTGATTACCTCGGCATCTCCCGGAATCTCATACTCCTCAATTACCGCCTCCTTTATCTCGGAAACATTGGTAATTACTTTCTTGACAGTTTCTAACGGTTTATCCGAGATTACCAGCATGGAGAAATCAAAATCAAACTTTTCATCCTCGATATCCTGCACTCCCGGTACGGATTTGATAATCTCGCCCACTTCCTCCAGCCCTTTAAAGACCAGAAATGCCCGGGCTGCCTTTAAAATACAGTTTTCTTCAATGTAAACGGTAACCCCGTATACCTTTTTGTTTTGTGCCTTTGCCTCGGTAATGGCGTTCTTTTCAAAATCGGCAATGCTGATATGTAAAAACTTCCGTTTATCCCCATCCTCTTCAGCGTCCTTCGCCTCTTCCTTCTTTGCTTCCGCCTCACCCTGGGCTTCCGCTTCGGAGTTCTCTCCTCCGGATTCCAGACAGGCATTTAACAAACCGATAATCTCTTCGTTATCATTTTCCCCTTCATCCGAGGTCTCCACAATACACCCCAGATACTCTTCAATCGCATCCAGACACTTGAATACCACATCGACCAAATCCGGAGAAACGCTCATTTTGCCGTTCCGGATTTCCGAAAATACATTTTCCATGTCATGGGTAAGCCTCTGCATCCGCTTAAAGCCCATTGTTCCCGCCATTCCCTTTAATGAATGCGCCGCACGGAAAATCTCATTTACCGTGTCAATGTTATCCGGCTCCGCCTCTAAAATCAGCACCTGGTCATTTAACGTCTGTAAGTGCTCCTTTGTCTCATCAATAAAAATCTCAAGATATTGACTTAAATCCATATCAATACACCCCCACTTTTCTCATAATTTCTTTTCCTATCTCTTCCAAAGGTAAAACCATGTCTGCTATACCGTTGTCTACAATAGCTTTCGGCATACCATAGACAACACAAGTCTCCCTGTTTTGTGCAATCGTATAAACCTTTTTGTTCTCCTTAAGCTTCCGGATACCGGCGTAGCCATCAGAGCCCATTCCGGTAAGCACTACGCAAACCAGCGTTCCGACGGATATAGGAGAAAGACTTTCAAAAGTGATATTAGCGCAGGGCCGCAGTCCGTTAATCGGCTCATCCTCATTTTCCCGGAAAACAAGCTTTTTCTTTCTGTCAACCGCAAGCTGCAGATGCTTACCGCCCCGTGCAAGATACACATGCCCTTTTTCCAGCCTGCCGCCGTCTTCTGCCTCACTTACCGAAATCGCACTGGTTTCGTTCAGTCTTTCTGCCAGCGTAGCCGTAAAACCCTTTGGCATATGCTGTACGATTACAACGGGAGCGTCTATGTTTTTATCCAGCGTAGGAATCAACTGATGCAATGCTTTCGGTCCCCCTGTGGAACTAGCAATCATCACAAGCTTATCGATTATCTTGTCCGCCATAACTTCACCCCGTTAAATTGATGCATTTATTATACCAAATGTTACCCTGCACATAAGTGTATAGTAACATTCAAAGCTATTTTATCAAAAAAAGCACGATATTGCAATGTTTCCAACCGAAAAATCCGCAAATATCATGCCTTTTATTCGCTGCAGGATGCCTGCCGCACCACTAACTCATACCCGAGTCCTTAGAGCGCTTTCTCCTCTGGGCATCAAAGATATACCGGATAATCTTTTCCCGAAGATTTCCGTCCACATTCCAAAACATAATATAGTTATCGTAAATCGTACTGTTATTCTTGTTCCGCTCCGAGCGCAGCAGCATCGCATAAGGGGATACCGACTCTATTTTTTCTCCGAGATGAATATCAAAGCGAAGCTGAATCATGGTATCCTTTTCTTCCTGGAATGCGGAGACAAAATGGCTTCCCCCGCCGGACAAATCCAGCATGGTTCCGGATTTCCATTCCCACTCCGTCTGCTCAGGGTCGTAAAATTCGTCGGCTTCAATCATCTTGCGCTCTTCCTCCCCGACAATGCGGTATTCAATCAGAATATAGCAGTCCATGCGGTAATATTCCCGCCTCTGCACCTTTATAAGGTCCGTCTCCTGCTCAAGCTCCATAAAAAAGATATTTCCATTTTTATATCTGCCCATCACCTTTGACTGACAGCGCAGCAAGCCGGATTTTGTGTAAAAGGTCGCCTGTATCTCCTGCCCGACGCTGAACGGAACCATCTTTCCGTCCCGGTACGGCATGGAAACAAGCATATTTCCATTCTGCATTTCATCTAACACCCGGCTGGAATAAACCCGGTTCTTCTCGGTTTGCGCATCGGAATTTTCACTGTCCAATTTTTGTATATCCAGTTTATCACCTATTATAATTCTACTATCCATATACCCTTACCCATTCTTTTTAGATTTTATAAAATCAAGCAATACCTTTGCAAATCCTATTTTTTCCTCTTCCTGAAAAGGAATATCCAGCAGCTTGCTGCATATGCTTTTAATCCGGACAGCCGGTTCACTGTTCGGCGAACTGATGGAAATCGGCTTTTGTTCAATCACTGCATTGGAAATCTGTTTATCCATAGGAATATAGCCCAAATATTCTAATTGAATATTCAAAAATTTAGATACCACAAGACTTATCTTTTCATAAATTTCTTTCCCTTCCTCCATATTATTTACCCGGTTTGTAATCACCTTAATGGATTTCTGCTTCCGGTCAAACCCCTTTTTCCGATTTACCGCCTTAAGCAGCGAATAAGCATCGGTAATGGAGGTCGGCTCCGGAGTAACAATCAATAACACTTCGGGGGAGCTTAACACAAATTCAATGACGGAATCCGCAATTCCCGCACCGGTATCGATAATGACCACATCATACATACTGTCCAGCTTCACCAGCTTGGCAATCAGGGTTTTTAAATTCTCCATATCCAGATTGACCAAATCCTGTACACCGGAACCGCCGGAAATAAAACCGATTCCCATGGGACCCTCTGTAATAATCTCTTCGATTGAGCGGTTGTTAAAAATCAAATCTGCCAGATTATACCGGGGACGAATCCCCAGCATCACCTCTACATTAGCGAGTCCGAAATCCGCATCCAGAATGACAACACTTTTTCCCAGTTGTCTGAGCTGAAGCGCCAGATTCACCGAAATACTGGTTTTTCCCACTCCCCCTTTTCCACTTGTCACGGCAATGACCCTGGTGGATGGAGCATTCTCCTTTAGTAATTTAACCTTCTTGCGTAATTCATCCGCCTGATCCATAGCCTTCGCCCCCCCCTAATAACTTTTTGGCGATGATTTGCGGATTCAAGACCTCAATATCATCCGGAACATTCTGCCCATAGGAAACATAGGACAACGACATTCCTGTATCTAATTTTAAGTTTAATATGTTTCCAATGGCATCTGTCTCATCCAGCTTGGTAAAAATAAGGCTGCACTCCGTAATGTCCTCATATAATGCCGTGATTTTTTTCAAATCCTTATATTTGGTCGTTGCGCTTAGTACCAGATAAGTTAAAATGCTGTATTGGGAAAATGCATTAAACAAATTTTTCAAATCGTCTATCTGTTCTTTGTTTTTGTGCGAGCGGCCCGCAGTATCCACCAGCACATAATCGTAGCTCTTGTATTTCGGAAGCGCCGTATCTAAATCCTTTACCTCGTATATAATCTCTACCGGAATAGACAAAATATTGGCGTAGGTTTTTATCTGCTCCACCGCAGCAATCCGATAGGTGTCCGAGGTAAAAATGGCAATCTTCTTTTTCTCCTCCAATATCAGCTTGGAAGAAAGCTTTGCAATCGTGGTGGTTTTCCCCACTCCGGTAGGTCCGACAAAGAAAATGACCTTCGGTTTTTTATCCTCCTCGTCAAAAGAAATCGGTTTCATCTCGCCAAGCTTTAAAATAAGCTTCTGGTATACACCGGCAAGCATGTCGTCCAGAGTACGGATGTTTCCGGAATGACTAATTTCGTCGATTATCTGTTTTGCATAGGCATAGGTCACCTCGTTACCGGTCAGCTGTTCAATAATCAAATCCACCGATTTATTTTTCAGGCTGTCCTTTTCGGAAACCTCCGCTTTATCCACAACATCTTCCTTCTTCTCGTCAGCAGATGCCTCCTTCTCTTTTTCCTCTTCCTTTTTCGCCGCCTCTTTTGTTTTCTTTTCCTCGTTTTTCTGTGATTCCAGCTGCTGCTCTAACAGCATGGCAAGGCTGCTTAACTTTTCCTCCAGCTCCTTTGCCTCTTTTGCTTCGTCACTTTCCTTCTTTAACTCCGGATGCAGCTTTTCATCAATTTTTGCATTAAACTGGGAAGAAGCTGTCCGGCTGTCAGCGGTTTTTTCTGTTTTTCCCTCCTTTTTGGACGTCTCATCTACGGCAGCGGTGACCTCGACCTGGGTTTTTCTGAATATTTTAAACAGCCCTTTCGGTTTAATCGTCTTAATATTCATCACAATGGCATCCTTGCCCAAATCATCCTTTGCCATCATAATGGCTTCCGTTTCCGTACCTGCCTGAAATTTTTTAATTATCATTTACTGTCACCACCCCGATTGATTGTAGTTCTACATCTGATTCAATTTCATTATATGAAATAACATTCAAATCCTTAAAGTAATCCTTTGTCAGCTTTTTAAAATACATCCGGACAATCGGTGAGGTAATGATAATCTGTGCTTTTCCCTGATTCTCCAGTTTTTTTATCTCCGTTTCCACGGAATTTAAAATTTTCTTCGTAACAGCCGGGTCTAATGTAATATATGCACCCTGTTCCGTTTGTTTGATTGAATTCATAATATCCTGCTCAATCTTCGGGTCAAGGGTAACCACCGTTGTCATTTCCCCTTCTGCAAAATACGTATTGGAAATCGCCCGCTTTAACCGCTGCCTGACGTATTCGGTCAATACATCCGTGTCTCTCGTTGTTGCGGCATAATCCGCCAGGGTCTCGAAAATAGTAACCAAATCCCTGATGGAAATTCCCTCTGCCAACAGATTCTGTAGTACCTTCTGTATTTCCCCGACTCCTAACAGCTTCGGCACAAGCTCCTCTACCAGAGTTGCATTGTTCTCCTTCACATTGTTAATCAGGTTCTGTACATCCTGTCTGGTCAGCAGCTCATCCAGATGGCTCTTAATAATTTCCGTCAAATGGGTTGCAATAATGGACGGCGGGTCCACCACCGTATATCCCATGGATTCGGCACGCTCACGCTGCGCCTCGGTAATCCAGATAGCCGGCAGATGAAATGACGGCTCAAAGGTGGGAATACCGGTGATTTCTTCCTCCACATACCCCGGATTCATCGCCATATAGTGGTCAAATAAAATTTCGCCCTCACTAATCTGTATGCCCTTAATCTTAATGATATACTGATTAGGATTAAGCTGGATATTATCCCGAAGCCGGATAATCGGCACTACCGCACCAAGCTCCAGCGCAATCTGCCTTCTAATCATTACCACCCGGTCAAGCAAATCTCCGCCCTGGTTCACATCCGCCAGCGGAATAATTCCATATCCAAATTCCAGCTCAATCGGGTCTACCTGCAGCAGGGCATTCACATTTTCATGTCTGCGTATCTCATCTGCCTGAACCTCTTCCTCCTGAACCTCTTCTTCAATGCTGCCCACCTCCTGGGAATGTGCAATCAGTCTTCCCAGAACAACAATTCCAAGCCCCAGGGCAAGATAAATCAATATCCGCCCCTCGCTGCGGAGAGGGGTAAAGACCCCCAGAAAGCAGAGGGTTCCACCGACAATATATAAAACCTTGGGCACATGAAAAAGCTGCCCTATCATAATATCACCAATATTGCTTGATTTAGACGCTTTCGTAACCAGAATACCGGTAGCAAGGGAAATCAGCATGGAGGGTATCTGGGAAACCAGACCATCGCCAATGGTTAAAATCGTATACCGCGACATCGCTTCGGATATCTCAAGCCCCTGCATCGTCATACCAATGACGATTCCCCCCACTAAGTTGATGGCGGTAATAATCAGTCCCGCTATAGCGTCTCCCTTTACATACTTTGTGGCACCGTCCATGGAACCGAAGAACGCCGACTCCTGTTGTATCTTGTCTCTCCGCTCCATCGCTTCCCTGTCCGTAATCGCTCCCGTATTCAAATCGGCATCTATCGCCATCTGTTTACCCGGCATTGCGTCCAGCGTGAAACGCGCCGTTACCTCAGACACACGTTCGGAACCTTTATTGATTACCACCATCTGCACAATGACCAGCACAATAAAGATAATGGCGCCAATTACCAGATTGCCTCCGCCGACGAAATTACCAAAGGTCTGCACCACAATCCCCGGATTGCCAGTGGATAAAATCAACCGGGTAGAGGATATATTTAATGCTATTCTGAAAATCGTGGTAAACAGTAAAATGGTCGGGAAACTCGACATTGCCAGCGTATCCTCTGCAAACAGACAGTTAAAGAGAATAATCAGTGCGACCATAATATTAAACGTAATCAGCAAATCCAGCAGAAGCGAAGGAATAGGGATAATGAAAAAGATAATCGCTCCCAGCAAATACAATCCTACAAATAAATCTCCTCGAAAGCTAATCTGTTTCATTTCTCTTTTACACCTCCTTTTCTACTCATTTTCTCTTCTTGCTAGCTGACCCGGTTATGCAGCCGGTAAACGTATGCTAAAACCTCTGCCACCGCCTGGTACAGTTCCGGGGGAATCTCCGCCCCCAGCTCCACATTATAGTAAAGCATCCGCGCAAGGGATTTGTTTTCCACAATCTCCACCCGGCTTTCCCTTGCAATATCTTTTATTCGTCCCGCCAGAAAATCGGCTCCCTTTGCCACCACAACCGGCGCCTGCCCCTGACCGGATTTGTAGGACAGCGCAACGGCAAAATGTGTCGGATTGGTAATGACCACATCCGCCTCCGGTATTGCCGCCATCATCCGCCTCTGGGATGCCTGCTGCATCCGCTGCCGCTGCTGGCCCTTAACCTTCGGGTCTCCTTCCTGGTTTTTATATTCGTCCTTAACCTCCTGCTTCGTCATTTTATTATCCTGCTTAAATTTCCAGCGCTGATAAAGAAAATCTGCTGCCGCAATGACGATAAACAGCATACAAATTTTAATCAGAAGCTCCAGCGCAATATCGTACATCAGCAAAATGCTCTGCGACAGGGACATATCATAGAGCAGATAGATATCTCTTGCATGGTTGGTAAATACGCCATAAACGATATAGCTGATAAAGCCTATCTTTACAATGGATTTCAACAGCTCCATCAGCGTATTCAGGGAAAACATCCGTTTAAACCCGTTTATGGGATTCAATTTGCTGAATTTAGGCTGAAGCGGCTTCGCTGTAACCTTAAACTTAAACTGCAATGAGGTGCTGAAAAAGGCCACAACAGCGCCAAACAGTAAAAAAGGAAGAATGGTAATTCCCAGAAAGAAAATACCGTCCACCAACAGATAAGTAAATTCTTCCAGACGAATCCTGTCATTTACCATCCTGGGAATCAGAGAATAAAACTGATTAAAGGACTGCATAAGCCGCCCGCCAACAAATCCCATGGTAAATTTCAGACAGACAAACAGCGCCAACAAAACCGCTGCCGTCGTAATCTCCGTACTTTTTGCAACATTACCTTCTTCTCTGACATCCTCTAATTTCTTCGAGGTTGCGTCTTCTGTTTTTTCCCCTCCCGGACCTTCCTTAGCAAAAAGCTGAAGGTCTAACGGAAGCAGTACTCTATATTCATCATATGGAAACATGAACACACCATCCTAATAAAAGGCTTTTAATGCCCCTGTCACAATTTCCTGCATCTGCTTATAAATAAATTCCGTAATATTGGGCAGCATCAGCAGCGTCACAAACATCACAAAGAAACCGACGAAAATCTTTAACTGGATTCCGACAACAAACATGTTCATCTGCGGTGAAGTCTTTGCCATGACCCCCAATACTACATTTAACAGCATAATGGAAATCAAAACCGGCATGCTTATCCGCATGGCAATGATAAAGTAGCTTGTAATATATTCCAGCATCACATCATATAACGTGCCGGTATCCACCGTTACCTGCCCAAGAGGAATCAGTTCAAAGGAATCCGCCAGCGCAGACAAAATAAAATAATGCATATTCGTGCAAAGCATGATAATCATTACCAGCATATTATAAAATTCAGCAGAAATCGTTGTATCCGTGTTGAAAGTCTGGTCAAAATTTGATACCATGGAAAATCCCAGCTCCCGGTCAATAAACTGTCCTGCCATACTGATAATGGAAAGGGTAATACTCGACATAAAGCCTATGGTTACCCCCACCACTAACTCCTTGATTAAAATTACCGTGTAGCCTAAAAAGGTTGTATATTCCAGTGGAACATACGGATGTACGGACAATATTGCCAGAGAAACCGCAAAACCGATAAACAGCCTGGCTCTTCTTGTCACGGAAATATTACCAAAAATGGGGGCAAAAGCCATTGCTCCCATTACTCTGACCACAATGGCCAGATAATATTCTAAATGATAGATAGAAAATGACTGCTCAATCATATGCTACCCCACATAAGTCGAGAACTGCTCAAACAAATTATTCATGAAAGCAACAATGTTATCCATAATCCAGCCGCCACAGATAATCAATGTAATAAAAATACTCAGTATCTTGGGAACAAAGGTAAGGGTCTGCTCCTGAATAGAGGTAACGGTCTGAAAAATACTGATAATCAGACCAACTGCCAGCGATACAAGCAAAAGGGGCGCCGAACATTTAATAATCAGCCATAAAGCCTGCCTTGCAATATCGATTACAATTTCTGTACTCATCCTCACACTTCCAATCTATATTCTCAAGTCCCGTCAGTAGGTAAAACTCTTAATCAGCTCCCCAATTACCAGATTCCAGCCATCCGCCATAACAAACAATAGAATCTTAAACGGCATGGAAATCGTTGTTGGCGGCAGCATCATCATTCCCATCGCCATCAGCGTGGAAGCTACAACCATATCAATGATAATAAAGGGAATGTAAATCAAAAATCCAATAATAAAGGATTTGCGAAGCTCGCCCAGCATAAATGCAGGAATCAGTACGGAATTTGGAATATCCGCCAGCTCCTCCACACTGTCAATCTTTGCCAAATCAAGAAAGAAATTCACATCCTCGGTTTCCGCATTGTTCAGCATAAAGTCCCTGAGGGGCTCCATACATGCCTTCAGTCCTTCCTCCTGCGTAACGGTTCCCTCGGAAATCGGCTTAAGTCCCTCTTCATTTATCCGCTCCAGTGTAGGAGACATGATAAAAAGGGTTAAAAACAACGCTAGCCCTATCAATACGTTATTGGGTGGTGTCGACTGTGTACCAAGTGCTGTCCGCAAAAAGTGGAACACCACAATAATTCTGGTAAAGGACGTCATCATCACAAGAATTGATGGAGCTAATGAAATGACAGTAATTACCAAAAGCAGCTGAAGCGTACCCGCCAGCGTTCCCTCGTCGTTATCGGTATCAACGGTAACACCTAAAGAAAACGGTACATTCTCCTCCAGATTGGTAACTGTCTCTCTCTCATTATCCAGCGCATCATCTATCCCTGTTGCCTGAACCCGGAAACCGATACACAATACGGCAAAGATAATGAGATAAGCCACTATGAATTTTTTAATATGAATATGGTTTAATATCCATTTTGTTATGTTATGATTCTTTATCTTGTTTTTCATTCTTAATCCTGTCCAGTATGTCTTTAAAGTGAATCGGTTCCAGGGCCGTCTCCTGCTCTTTAACCTCCTCGGCATTTAGTTCGGACAATACCGTAACGGTATCCTTACAAACCGCCAAAGCCAGATAATGCTCCCCGATTCTAACAATCTCAATAAGCTTATTGTTAGACAGCCGAAACACCTCAATTACTTTAATGTTGCTGTGTTTGTTTATTACATTCGATTGAAGGCTTCCGGCAATCCTTGCTGCCAGATAAGCCAAAAACAACACAAAGAAAAACAGTAATACCACACAAATGAGCTGTCCGATGCTTTCCAGCCTGGATGGTAATTGAGATAATATCATATTATTCAACTGCCTTTTTTACAGCCTCAAGTACACGGTCCGGCTGGAACGGTTTTACAATAAAATCCCTCGCTCCGGACTGAATACTTTCAATAACCATTGCCTGCTGTCCCATCGCAGAACACATTACCACACTCGCATTGGGGTCAGATTCCTTAATCTTCTTCAGTGCCTGGAGACCATCCATCTCTGGCATGGTAATATCCATCAGCACAAGATCCGGCTTGGTCTCTGCGTATTTTTCAACCGCTTTTAAGCCGTTCTCTGCCTCCCCCGCAATAGTGTAGCCATTCTTCACCAGAATGTCTTTAATCATCATTCTCATAAACGCTGCATCATCACAAATTAAAATACTCTTAGCCATATTATATTCTCCATTTCATAATAATACTTTATTGTTTTATAATATCAGATACTCTGATACCAAAGCTTTCTTCAATTACCACAACTTCTCCCTTGGCAACCAGCTTGCCGTTTACCAAAACGTCAATCGGTTCACCGACAACCTTATCTAATTCAATAATTGTTCCCGGTGCAAATTCTAAAATCTCTTTTATTGATTTGCTGGTTCTGCCAAGCTCAACCGTAACTTCAAGAGGAACATCCATAATCAAGTCAATGTTTTCCTGTTGTGTAATCGGGTTAGCTGCTGCATTAAATGGTTGGAATTGTACAGGCTGTATATTCATATCCTGCATAGGCGGTGCATAATTGTATGGCATTCCCGGTCCCCCCATCATCGGCTGCCCCATCATCGGTTGTCCCATCATTGGCTGCCCCATCATCGGTTGTCCCATCATTGGCTGTCCTCCCATCATCGGCTGTCCCATCGACTCAGGCGGTGCTGCCGTCTGTGGCGCTTGCGGTGCGGGCGGTGTTTCACCAGAACCTGGGCTTTGCGTATTTGCTTCCTGCGCCGGTTCTTCCACTGCCTTAGTGGAAGTAAATTTCTCATATAATTCCTTTGCTAAATCAATCGGATAAAGCTGCATGATATTGCTGTTTACCAAATCTCCGATTTCCATTTTGAAAAAGACCTTCACAAAGGCATTATTCCTAAATACGCCAACCTTTCCTTCATCAATTTCTTCCATCAAATCCACTAAATCGGCTGAAGGAGGAGAAATATCCACCTTCTGCTCCAGCATGGAAGAAAGAGATGTTGCAGATGACCCCATCATCTGATTCATGGCTTCACAAATCGCACTTAAATGCAATTCCGATAATTCATCCACCATGTTGGTTCCGTCTCCACCCATCATCAAATCTGTTATTACTTTAACATCATCTTCCCGAAGAATCAAGACATTATTGCCTTCAATTCCTTCCTTATATGAAATATTGATAAAAACACACGGTTTTTCGTATTCACTAATCAAATCATCCCATGTACTGATGGATACTGTCGGTGTTGTGATGGTTACCCGCTGATTTACCAGTGAATATAACGTGGTCGCTGCGGTACCCATACAGATATTGGAGATTTCTCCAATCGCATCCTGCTCCTGTGTAGTTAATATATCACCAGAAGCAGAATCTGGAGCTGCATCACTATCATCACCGGTCATATTTCCAAGTAATGCATTAATCTCTTCCTGTGATAACATTCCATCCATGTTTCTACTCCTCTCTTATTATTTCTGTTACCTTCACTGCATACTGTTTAGTACCAGAACCAGGTAACGCTTTAAATTTAACAATATTACCAACATACACATCCAACTCGTCGTCTACACGGGAATTCAGCTTGATAATATCGCCAAGTTGCAAATTGATAAAATCCATAACGGAAATGCGGCTTTTGCCAAGCAGTGCCCGAATCGGTATCTGCGCTTTTGTAATTGAATTTTCAATCATTTCGTTATAAATGTTCTGGTCTTTACTCTGCATTGTAGCGAACCAGTACTTTGTATTCAGCTTATCCATGACATCCTCCAGCGTGATAAACGGAAGGCAGATATTCATCAGTCCCTCCACATTACCGATTGTCATATTGATTGTCACAATCGCAATCATTTCGCTGGGTGAAACAAGCTGTGCAAACTGAGAATTGGTCTCAATACGCTCAAGATGCGGATGAATCTCAATTACATTTTCCCACGGTTCCCGTAAAAGGTCAACCAGTGTGACAAAAATTCTTTCCAGCACGCTTAACTCAATCTCGGAAAAATCCCTCGGCTTTTCCAGCGGTTCTCCCATTCCTCCAAGCATGCGGTCCACTATCGCATAGCCCAGATTTGAAGCTAACTCTATGATAATATTACCATTCAACGGGGCAAAATCCACAACTCCCAGCAATACCGGGTTGGAAAGTGCATTTGAAAATTCCGAATAGGTAACCGCTTCCGAATTCATTACGTCAACCTGTACATTTTTCCGCAAATATGCCGGAAAATTACTGGATACCAGTCTGCCAAAATGCTCAAAAATAATCTCCAATGTTCGTAAGTGTTCCTTAGAAAATTTGGCAGGCCTTGCGAAATCATATTCTTTAATTTTGACTGCCGGCTCTTCGTTAATCTCGTCTACATCCAATTCGCCGGAACTTAACTGTTTCAGCAACGCATCAATCTCATTTTGAGACAACACATCTGCCATGTTCTCACCTCCAATAGTATTTTGGGCTTTTTGTATCAGGCAGTCTCACCTGAACATCGGCATCTACTATTGGGTCGTAAACTTACTAAACGACACTCTGTAAATACACTGGGTTGCATATTTTTTCTGGAGGCTCTTCAAAATCTCTTTCTTTATCTCTTCCTGCTTAGTCTGGTCTGCCACCTCGGCATAGGTGTAATTCTGTATAATATTACGGGCCTCGTCAAATACAGCGCCCTGCGCCTCCTGTAATACCGTATTCAGACTCTCATATTCCTTTGACGATTTATCTAACTCCAGTGTTAGTCCCACCTGTACAAAATGGCTGTCACCGCTGCCATCATCCTTTAGATTGACTACCTGGGCATCTACATTATAGTTCGCAATGTTCTCCAATTCTACCGGTGGCTGCTCATCCCCCGCCTCCAGCTCCAAATCCAATATCGCTGCAATCTGCGTAATCAGATTATTCGTCTTTCTCGCTGACGGCATACAGACAAATATCACAATTACATTTAAAATCAGATTTACGATGCAGAGCGCTAAAATAATGACTGTAATTAAATTCTTTTTCATCTTTCTCTCCTATTCTCCTGTCTGAGTGATTGAATTTAGCTGATTATATATCTTAATGGAAACCCGCCGGTTTCTCGCCCGTCCCTCCTCGGAGGAATTTGACGCTACCGGACGGCTCTCTCCGTATCCTGCAACCTTCATATTTCCGTCGGTTAAGTTTGCCTGCTCCATGACATATTCATATACCCGGATTGCCCGCATGGTGGACAAATCCCGGTTGCTCTCATATGTCGAATTATGAATCGGTACATTATCGGTATGCCCTTCAATCTCGATAACGCAATCATTATACCTCTCCAAAATGCCGGCAACCTTCTGCATAAACATTCTGGCATCATCGCGAATATTCGCCTGTCCCGCATCAAACAGGATTGCCCCGTTTAAATCCATGGATACATATTGAGAATTATAATCCAAAATCACCCGGTCATCAATATTGTAAGACTCGGTAATTTCCGAAATCTCGTCATACATCTCTTCGGATTGCTGAAGCCCCTCTTCTTCATACTGTTCCTTCAATTCTTTCCTGTCCAGCTCCGTCTGGCTGTCTTTACTGACCATTGATTCATTCTCTTCCACACTGTCCGGCTGGTCAGACGCATCCTCCACGCCTTCATCCGCACCGGTGGCGGACAAATTTTCATTATTGCCCTCCGTCTCCGACGCCACGCCGATATACTCTAATATGGATTCGATTCCCGGAAGCTGGGTCACCCCGCCGGAAACAATATCTCCTTCAACCAGGGAAACTGCCCCTTCCTGCATAATACTAAAGCTCATATTGGTAAAGGATGCCGCAATCCTCTGTATCTTACCGTCATCCACTGTCGAGCTTGCAAACAGCAGCACGAAAAAGCAAAGCAACAGGTTCATCAAATCACTGAACGTTGCCATCCATGCCGGTGAACCTTCCTCAGCGGGTTTTTCTTTTCTCTTTGCCAACTCTTACTCACCGCCTTCTGAAAGTCCCTCTCTCACATCCGGAGCAAGGAATGATTTTAATTTCTCTTCAATAACTCTCGGGTTCTCACCTGCCTGGATTGACAGCAGACCCTCAATCATAATCTCCTTAAGCTGCATCTCTGCATCATTAAACACGCCCAGCTTATAGGCTACCGGAGAGCTAATCCAGTTTGCCAGCACGGAGCCGTAGAATGTCGTAATCAGCGCCGTCGCCATATTCGGACCAATGGAATCCGGGTCGGACAAATCCTTTAACATCAAAACCAGTCCAATCAGCGTACCAATCATACCCCACGCAGGTCCCATCGCACCAATCTGTTTCCAGAAGGCAATGTTTTTCTGGTGTCTGGCATCCACATTAACCAATTCCGCTTCCAAAATTCCTCTTACCAGCTCCGGGTCTGTACCATCCACAATCAGCAGGATTCCTTTTTTCATAAATTCATCCTCCAGATTATTTGCCGATTCCTCCAAAGCGAGAAGTCCTTCCTTTCTTGCCACATTGGATAAATCAATAATCTGTTTAATCGTTCCCACCAAATCCACAGTGGGGACTTTAAACACCAGCAGAAAGGATTTCAGTCCTGTAATAAAATCCTGGAGCGGAACACATGCCAGCACACAGCCGAAGGCTCCACCAAATGTGATTAGTGCAGACGGTCCGTGTACGAAAGACAATGCACCTGACGGCCCCGCTACTCCTGTTACCATACCAAAAATCATCAATGCAAAAGAAAATACTATTCCAATTATTGTTGCTATATCCACAACTTCCACCTCGCCAATTCACAGTAAATTAAGACCCCTTTTTCAAGAAGCCCTTTATTCATTTATCCTGTCGCCATCCCGTCCGGATGCCGCTCTTCGTTATTCAACAGGCCATTCCCCTAAATCAGATTAAACAACCACATTTTTATATGTAAAGATTAGCTTTAAAATGACCGCTTGAACCAATTATATCACAAAAAAGCAGGATATTCCACTAAAATTTATTCAGTGGAACCATAAATTGCTCTCTTATAAGATATTACTAAATTTGTTACCTCTTGTCTACCCTCTTTTACAATTATTTTTTTTCCAGTTGTTAGGGAAATCACCGTATCCGGCGTCTCTTCAACAAATTCAATAATGTCGGCATTTACCGTAAACTTCACGCCGCTTAACCTGGTCACTTCAATCATTTAACCCCTCCTTTCCGCCAGCACGCAAAAGACAGGCAGCCATATCAGGAATTTTCCATAATACAACTGCCTTTTATTCTTTTCTCTGTCAGGACATCCCTGTTATCCGCTGTCCTGTGCCCTCAATTATCGCTTCAGGTTTACCAGTTCCTCAATCAATGTATCTGAAACGGTAATAATTCTGGAATTTGCCTGGAAACCTCTCTGGGTAACAATCATCTCGGTAAACTCCTGTGAAAGGTCCACATTGGACATTTCAATAACGCCCTGCGTCATGGTCTCGCCCACGGAGGTAATATCCTTACCTATTCCGTCAAAATCACCGGACGCCTTTGTCTCTTTGTATAAGCTGTTACCGATTGCCTCCAGACCTGCCGGATTAACAAAATTTGCCACGGCAATCTGTCCCAGCAGCCTGCTCACACCGTTACTGTAAACACCGTAAAGCTTACCGTTGGTATCAATGTTAATATCGTCAAGGGTACCTACCGTCCGTCCGGCACCGCTCTTATCCTTATCCGTGCCTCCTCTTATCGCTTCAATATCACACTCTCCTCCGACTTCGGAATACATCGTAAGGGAAGAACAATCCAGCTCAATCCCGGTAACCGGCGGCGTTGCGTTAGGGTCCCGGAAAACATTACCGTTCGTCCCGTTCGGCGCTATGGTCAGCATTGTGGTTTTGTTTCCGGCTCTGCCGCCCACACTTTCAAAGCTGCCGTTGCTCTTGTTAAACTTAACCGTGGTATACTGCAATGTCACATTATAAGCATTTGTACCGTTTTGGGAGATATCCACATTATTTGCATCCTTTACGGAAACAACCGACAAATTGTACAGGCTTGTGTCATTGGTGTCCTGTGTAATTTTGAACTTAACCTCGTAAGGATAGCCCAGATTATCGTAAATGGAAACCGTTGCCACTACTCCGTCGGCGGAAAGCAGCTTCGGGTCCGTTGACGTGATATTTCCGTCCAGATGCAGCTTGGAGGTCAGCTCCGGTGCAGCAGTCTGAAATTCCAATGAACCCGGTCTGAGTGCGGATACCGTATCCCGCTTAATGGCATTCGGGTCACTGGGGTCTACCTGCCATCCCATTACCAGCTCGCCGTTTCCGGTAACCAGATTGCCGGCATCATCCTTCTTAAAGGCGCCAACCTTGGTAAAATAATTTGTTCCGTCACGGTTTACGATAAAGAAGCTGCTGCCGTTAATCATCAAATCATAGGGATTATTCGTTGACTGTGAAGAGCCGGGCTGGTGGGAAACGGAAATCGTTGCCACCGTAGTACCCAGACCAATCTGCTTTGCATTGGTACCACCACTGTTAGCTGTTGCTCCTGTAGCACTCTGTGTTGTCTGATATAAAACATCCTTAAACAGCACCTGGCTGGACTTAAAGCCAACCGTATTTACATTTGCAATATTATTACCTATAACATCCATTTTTGTCTGATGTGTTCTAAGTCCTGCCACACCAGAATAAAGTGATCTCATCATAATTTTTGACCTCCTGTTTAATTCTACTGATGTTTCCCCATCTGTCATTCCGGGGAAAACTAGCCTCCATAAAGGTCCGGCTATACAATAACTGCTCCATCAATATTGGTAAATACATTACTGTCATTTGTATCCTGGTCCATTGCCGTGATTACCGTATTGTTTTTTACATTTACGATAAACGCAAGGTTATCCATCATTACCAGAGATTCGTTAATGCTTTTTTCCTTTGCCTGCATTACGCCCTTGTTCAACCGGTTTAACTGTGCGTCATCCAGATTGATATTCCGGCTTGCCAGCCGCTCATTCGCATGCTTTGAAAAGGTTACACCCTGTAAAGCATCCTTTGCTCCGCTTGCCCGCTCTAACACCTGCTGGAAGGAAAGTCCCTGGTCCGTTACCGTTTTCTGCCGATTTTCCGGTTTCCCATTGGTTAAATAGGTATCCTTTATCTGTTCAATTGACATAAACGAATTTTGTAAACGCTCCATGTTATCGCCCCTTTTCTATAAGGCTGCTGCCAGCTCCATCTGTTTACGCCGTGGTGTTCTCCCCACTGCCTGCGGTGTTTCCGGAATCTTCCGCATCACCGTCTTCCTGTTTTCCGTCTGCCTGGTTCGCACTGTTAATCAGATGCTCCAAATAATCCAGACTTACAATAGAATCCAGATATTCAGCCGGATAATAATCCTCGTTAATGTGGAAAAATGCTTTTCCGTCCTTCATCGTAACAAAATCCACAAGCCCGCTGACCTGGTTCATATTCCCTGCCGCATCCGGAACATTAAGGATAACATACTGCCCCGCCATGTTTAATGCCTGATTTGCACTGAATATACCGCTTAAATTCTCCAACTGCTCTACGGTTGAAAACTGTGCAAGCTGTGCCATGTACTCCGTGTTACTGGTAGGCTCTAACGGGTCCTGGTACTGCATCTGGGTAACCAGCAGCTGCAAAAATGCATCCTTATCCAACGTACTTCCTGCCTTTGATGACATACTTCCTACTGCTTTTTCCACAGAGGATGTATCAATTCCTATTCCTGGCATATCACTACCTCCTTTTTATTTCTATAAATACCATCGGCAATATTGCCGGTATTCTTTAGTCTGTTATGCAGAAAAGCTGACACTGCTGCCTGCCGCCCGCATTTTTTCCGCTTCCGCCGCATCCTCTTCCGGAATTTCTTCCTCTCCGTCCAGGAACTGAAGCCGGCGTCCGTTTTTTGCCGTACTGTTTTGCTGTGTCTGCTCCTGGTTCTGGCTGCTCTGCTCAAAACCGGTGGTGGAAACCATTACCTCAATCGCATCGACCTTCAGATTCTGCTGCTCCATAGACTCCTTCAGACTGGTAAGACCGCCCTCAATCGCCTGTTTTGCTGCTTCTGTCTCCGCAACGATTCTCGCCGTCATGATTCCGTCTTTCGCAACCACATTGAGCTGAATCCTGCCCAGATGCTGTGGATACAACTGCATTTCCAGTGAGGTATTATCCTGGTTCAGATTCACCCGAATCTGCTCCACAAGCTGTTTAATTACCTCTTCTCCCCGAACAGGCTCGGCCGGCATTTCTACCTCCTCAACCTGGTTCACCGCATCCCGGATTGCCTGTAGAATCGGATTTTCAAACCCGTTCCTGCCAGCCGAAGCTTCCGGAATATCTTTCTTTTCCACAGCGCCAGCCTGTTCATCCGTGTCCGGATTTTCCGACTGTCCATTTCCAAATGTGCTTCCAGCGCTTTCTTTTTGTAAGACAACCTCCGGTTCTGCTGATATCGGCATCTCCCGGTCTGCGCCTTCCCCGTTATCGGTTACCGGCGATTCCTGCTTTGGCATTCCCTTTACCGGCGCCTCTTTTCCCTCCGGAATACTGTCTGCCAAAAGACTGGCCTCCAATGTCTGTGCCACTTCTTTTACCAGCCCGGAATCGGTATCAGTGGGTAACAGCTGTTCAAATTCCTGATACAGCGTATTCCATTTCTGGTTTAACTCCTCGTTGACAACCAAATCGGAAATCTCCGCATTTTCCATCTGCAAAAAGAACTCTTTCAATCCTCCTGCCGTTAACAAATCCTCCGCCTGCATTCCTGCCGCTTCCAGCTTATCCGCCAGCTGCTCCGGCGTCAGATTGAACTGCCCCATCAGCATCTGCATAATTCCGTCTGCAATCGTCTGGATTTCTTCTTCGTCTTTCCCGGTATCGGTCAACAGGCTTTCCGTCTTCTCCTCCACCGCTTTCTCCGGTGTTTCGGAAGCCTTATTCGCATTTTCCGCTTTCTTCACCGGTTCGCTTGTTGTCTCCTGCTGATTGGAAATCTCTCCGCTCCGTTTGTCGGTATCCACCGCCAGGCTTTTCCGTTCGCTGCTCTTTTGCGGATTAACCTCTGCACTGCCCGCCGACTGGGAAAGAAAGCTTGCAAAATCGGTTTCGCCTGCTTTTGCTGCCCTGCCCCGTTCTGCCGTCTGCATACCGACCATCAGCAGATTTGATGCATTCACTTTTTCTTTGACCTGCATGCTCTTCCTCCTTTCTTTAATTGTTGAGTGGGTATTACGGCATAAGCTTTTTCGTGATATTTGCTGAAAAGGAAGGGTCCATTTCCTGCATTACCTTTGCCCGGCTTTCTGCCTTCATTGCCCTGAGTATCTCCGCAACCGTATCCAAATCATTGGTCATTTTCTCCAGAACCTCTGCCGCTTCCGCCGGCTTCATGTTCTCATAGGTTTTCGCCAAATCCTTTAAGTCCCCGTTTGCAGACTGGCTGGAAATCAGCTGTCTATAAATGGATTCTGCATTAGCTGCATCAATACTTTCATACCACTCGATATATGTATCGGCATCCGGAGCGTTATCTCCATAGACTATTTCGTTATAAAATTCTTCTTTTTTTGCCTGAAACTCATTCTGGCTGCTTTCAAAAACCTTTAAACGCTCTACTTCCTTGGATAAATCCCCGTTTTCCTCTTTCAGGCTCTTATTGGACGCATTCAGTTTTTCATTCTCCGCCTGAAGCTTTTCTATCATTTCCTTCGCCTGGGAAAGTGTGGCAATCTGATTATCGT
Organism: Bacteroidales bacterium; assembly: GCA_023664535.1. GTDB lineage: Bacteria > Bacillota > Clostridia > Lachnospirales > Lachnospiraceae > CAG-590. Next base: position 244,627 of record JAMPFJ010000001.1, on the reverse strand, counting down.
CCTGATTTTCAGCCGCCTCTTTTTCCAGCTCTTCCTTTGAAGGCGCCGGTAAAATTTTATTGATGACCGGAACATCTTTGAACACCGGTCTGAGCACACTGCTTCCGAAGCCTCCGATATCAAACTTAATCAGTGCCGCGAGAATAGCAATCCAGACAATGATAATCAACAACACAAAAAAGACGGATAAAATCTTACTGCCAATACTTTCTTCATTGTCCATTCTCTCCTGTTTGTTTTTCTTTGCCATAAGGTTTATACCTCCTCTTCCTGTTTATGATTATATTGGTAGCTGACCAGTTCGTCAATTTCCTTAGCCTCCTCCTGATTCAGCTCCTGCAAAAATACCTCAAACTGATTCTCTCTGAGCTTTTCCTGTATTTTCCGCTCTTTCATCGCCTCATTCATCTGCTGTACCGCCTCATCCAGCTCTTTTTCAACCCGGTCAATTACCGCCTGCTGCTCAAAAATATATTCATCCATCAGGATAATTGCACTTTTACACTCTTCAATCTCCACTAAGTCAAGCTGACTGGACACCAGCTGCCTGTACCGGACAAAATATTCCTCTTTGCGTCGGTTTAACTGCTCCAATACCTCAATTTCCGCATTTAAATGTGCGCGGACCTCCATATAGTGCTGTTTTGCCTGCTCTTCTAATTTATATTTGATATCCAGTATATTCTGCATACGGTAGACAAATTTTGCCATACTGCACTACCCTTCCCTGTAAAACCTGTTCTTGCGGTCTCCACTCAGAGTGCCTCCCCGCCAAAAATATCGGAAAGCATCTGTAACTCATCCTCAAAGCCGTATTTGCTGTCCACATCCTGTATCAGAAATTCATTGACCTGTCGGATTTTTGAGATAGCAAAATCAATTTCCGGGTTTGAACCCGCCTTATAAGCGCCGATATTGATTAAATCCTCCGCCTCGTTATAGGTGGCAAGGACATTTTTCACCCTGCCCGCCAGATGTTTATGTTCCTCTGCGGCAATTCCACTCATGCAGCGGGAAATGCTTTGCAGCACATCAATCGCCGGATAATGGTTTTTGTGCCCTAATTTTCTGGAAAGAATGATATGACCGTCCAGTATACCTCTTGCCGTATCGGAAATCGGCTCGTTAAAATCGTCGCCGTCCACCAAAACCGCATATAACCCGGTAATGGAGCCCCGTTCCGAATTACCGGCGCGCTCTAAAACCTTGGGCAGCTCCGAATAAACAGAGGGCGGATACCCCCTTGTCACCGGCGGTTCACCGGAAGCCAGGCCAATTTCCCTCTGCGCCATGCAAAATCTGGTCATATTATCCATCATAAGAAGGACATCCTTCCCTTTATCCCTAAAATATTCTGCGATTGCCGTTGCCGTCTTTGCCGCTTTATTTCGGATTAACGCCGGTTTGTCTGATGTCGCAATCACCAGAACCGAACGCTTCATTCCCTCTTCTCCAAGGTCGCGCTCAATAAACTCCCGAACCTCTCTTCCCCGCTCGCCAATCAGGGCAATCACATTGATATCCGCCCTGGTATTTCTGGCAAACATGCCTAACAGCGTGGATTTGCCCACACCCGAACCGGCAAAAATTCCAATTCTCTGTCCTTTGCCCACGGTAATCATTCCGTCAACCGCTTTCACCCCTAAGGGCAGCACCTCGGAAATCATTTTCCGCTTTAACGCATCCGGCGGCGGCGCCTCAATCGGATAGGTTTCCTTCAAATTCAGCTCTTTTCCGTCCAGCGGTCTTCCCAGACCGTCCAGTGAACGCCCTAAAAGCTCTTCTCCTACCTGTACCTGGAGAGGCTCTTTCGTATTCTCCACCGTAGCCCCAAGACCGATTCCCTCCACGCTTTCAAAGGGCATAAGTAAAACACGGTTATCCCGGAAACCCACCACCTCTGCCATAGCTTTCTGGGAGCCGTCTTTCGATGTAATCATGCATAAATCATTTAATTTACAGGAAGGACCTATTGATTCCACTGTAAGTCCCACAATTTTTGCCACCTTCCCCAGCTCCTTCACGAAAGAGCGGTCAGCCAGAGAAAAATATGGCTCGTAATCAATATTCAACCCTATCACCTATTCTTTAATCATCAACCTAAGCGCCTTGATTAAATTTTCCAACTGTACATCTAAACTGACATCCACAATTCCGTTATCCGTTTCAATCTGGCACTGCAAAGGGCCAAGCTTTGCGTCCTCAAATATCTCCATTTCGATATTGGGGTTTAACGCCCCGTAAATTTCCTCTTCCCGGTCAGCCAAATCCTCATAATCCTCACCGGATACCTTAATCACAAAGCTTTTGCTGTTATCCAAATCCCTTATGGCATTATTGATAAGATACAAAAGCACATCCCGCTGGTCCTCTAACACGACACCGGTAACGGACGGAATCAGCCGGCATAAGATATCTACCATTTTTTTCTCTGTCCTTACGACAAACGCCTCTTCCTGTTCCTTAAGCTGAAGCTTTGCCTCTTTTAACTTTTCGGCAAACGCTTCCTCGTTATCCCGCATAATCTGTTCTACCTCTGCCATACCCTCCTCATAACCGGTTCGGTAGCCCTCGTCATGCGCCTCTGCCTTAATTTTTTCCGCATCGTCAAAAGCGGCTGAACGGAGCTGCTGCACCTCATCATGCGCCTGGCTGACAATTTCCTTTGCCTCATCCTTTGCCGCCTTAATCATTTCGGCAGCCTTCCTCTGGATTTTTTCCGACATGGCCGCCATGTCAAAGGAAGCGCCGCCATTTGCTTCGGAAAGTTCTTCAAAATCCTCTTTCTCCAGACCGGCATCCCGAATCAGCTCCTCGGCAAGCGCCTCTTCCGCAGAATTTTCCCTGCGGGCAGCCTCTTCCAATCTTGTATCAATCTCCTTGATAATTTTATTCTGATTGGCATCAATCACCAGCGTGTTATCCTGTGAAAATGCGATAAATCCGGATTTAATCAAATTAGACAACTATCTCGTCACCTCCACCACGGGAAATAACAATTTCTCCGGAATCCTCCAGCTTACGGATAATATTAACAATTTTCTGCTGTGCCTCTTCCACATCCTTAAGTCTTACCGGACCCATATATTCCATATCCTCTTTAATCATCGTAGCAAGACGGGTAGACAGATTACTAAAGATACAGTTCTGTACATCTTCATTGGCATTCTTAAGCGCAACGGCAAGCTCGTTGTTGTCCACCTCCCGGAGCACCGTCTGAATTGCACGGTTATCCAGACTAAGGATATCCTCGAATACAAACATCTTCCTGCGGATTTCGTCTGCCAGTTCCGGTTCCTCCACTTCCAGAGTTTCCATGATATGCTTCTCTGTCGTACGGTCAACCGTATTCAAAATAGAAACAATGGCATCGACGCCGCCCACAATGGTGTAATCCTGGTTGACCAGAGAAGAAAGCTTCTTTTCCAGCACCTTTTCCACCTCCTTGATGATGTCCGGACTCGTACGGTCCATCAATGCGATTCTCTTCGCCACATCCGCCTGTTTTTCCGGCGGCAGGGAGCTTACCACTGCGGCAGCCTGCCCGGAGGGCAGATATGCCAGTATCAAAGCAATCGTCTGTGGATGCTCATCCTGAATAAAGTTCAACAGCTGGGATGCATCCGCTTTACGCACAAACTCAAAAGGTCGTACCTGTAAGGAAGCAGTAAGCCTGCCGATGACATCCTTTGCCTTATCCTCACCAAGCGCTTTATCCAGCAATTCCTTTGCATAGCCGATACCGCCCTCTGCAATATACTGCTGCGCCAGACACACCTCATAAAATTCTTCCAATATCTGTTCTTTCACATCCGGAGAAACACTTCTTGTATTGGCAATTTCAAGAGTAAGGGATTCAATCTCCTCCTCTTTTAAATGCTTAAATATATTTGCTGATTTCTCAGGTCCAAGAGAAATCAATAAAATTGCCGCTTTCCGGACTCCTGAAACATCATCATCATATGAAGCCATAATCTATTCCTCCCAAATCTATCCGTACACTACTCATCCCATTCATCATTCAGCCAGTTACGAAGCAGCATAGCAACCTCCTGGGGATTCTCATCCACAAACCGCTCCACCTGCTGACGGATTGCGGATTTATCACTAAATTCAATATCCTCCAGCGACTGGTTTTCCTTAGTAGTCGCCAACAGCGCCTCCACAGAAAGCTCCGGCTCCAGCTCGGTTATCTCCACCGGCTTCATTCCCTTAAATACAACGAAGCACAGCAATGCCACAATCAACACGGCAAGAACGAATTGCAGATAATTTGCCACCGTTTCCGCTGCAGTCGTCTCCTGCGGATAAAATAACGGTACTTCAAATGCGCTAATCTGAATGCTTTCCGCCGGAATACCCGTTGCCTTTTCAATCAAGCTATAGGTTTCCTCATCCACCTCTATCTGCTGTCTGACATCATTCTCACTCTGAAAAGCCTCAAAGTTGGTTCCCTGCAATTCACCGGAACGTTTCATCTTTGCCTCGTCATAAACCACATACCGGCTCAATACAATAGCGATGGTGGAATTTGCCGTATTCACCGTTCCCACCGACTTTTCCGTTACCGTGGTGGTTACACTGTCATGCCACGTCTGCTTAACCACATTCGCACTGCTATTTCCGGCATTTCCAGCTAATATTTCATAGTCATTTACCTGGTCGTCATTGGAGTCTGTTCCCGGGATTCCCAGCGTTCCGTCCGCATTTTCCGCATCATAGGTATACTGCTCCACCAAAGGTCCGGTATCCTCTTCCTCGTCGTCGGTATAGTGGTGTTCATCCGTAATCTTCGCCATATCCAAATCCAAATCCAGATTAGCGGTAACCTCTGCGTCATTATAAACGCCGGAATTTACCAGAAGGCTTCTTACCCTGTCCTGCAGATTAGCCGTTACCTGATTTTTTATTTTAATGCTCTCCGATGCAGAACCCGCAGACGTTCCCGAACCGTTATCCCCGCCGAACAGCAATGTTCCCGCCTGGTTAATAATCCGCACGGAATCCGTCGTTTTATTGCCAAGGGAGGTTGCCACCAGATTGGCAATTCCCTCCACGCTCTCATCGGCAAAATCATCTGTGGTAATCAGTAAAACACTGGCAGACGCCTCTTTTTCCGCCGACAGCAAAGAGTTCGACGTATCCGGAATTGTAATCTGCACGGACGCCTGCTTTACCCCGTCAATCAGGGCAAGCTCCTCACTGATTTCATTCTGTTTTACGATTTTATTTTTCAGCTGCCGTTCGCTGTCCGTTGTGGACATACTGTTGTCAAACAGCCAGTTCAAATCGTCATTTTTATTCGTCGCAATGTTATTCTCACCCAGCGCCAGCCTCGCTGCCGCCTCATTTTTCTCATCTACGGTAAAGGTAAGACCGTTATTGGAAATTTCAACCGCTATTCCCGCCTCCTGCAATACCTCCTTCGCCGCCGCCGCATCGGAAGTATTATCAAAGGTAAATAATTCCACATAATGGGCACGGTTAAGCAACACAATTAACGCCACCAGCATTAAAATCACTGCCGCCGAAATAGATATCACCATTGTCTTTTGCTTACTTGTAAACCGATTCCAAAACTCTACAATTTTAACCTGTATTCCTTTTAATCTGTCTAACATAGTGCCTTTTGCATCCTTTTCCTACGAGAAAACCCCGTTTGTTTATATTTGCATATTCATCAATTCTTTATATGCTTCTATCGCCTTGCTTGTTACTTTCACCGTATACTGCAGGGAAATATTTGCTTTCTGCTGGGCAATCGCCAAATCATGCGTACTGGTTGCATAACCCAGCGCGAAATTTATCTCGGATTCCTCCGCCGCATTTTGTAAATCGTCTGCTTCTTTATACATACTGATTGCGGAGTTTAACAAATTATCAAATGCCGCACCTGTATCCGTTTCCACCTTACTTGTCGAATGCAGATGTTCAAGCAGCGCCTTTTGCGCATTAACGTCATTGATAGCTGAAACTGCCATTTCCTCTCACCTCTTTACTGGAATAATTCCAGCCCTTTCATCGCCATGGATTTTGCCGCATTAAACGCCGTGGTATTCGCCTCGTAAGCCCGGCTGGCATCAATCATATTCGTCATCTCCGTAACGGTATTGACATTCGGACGCATAACATATCCGTTTTCATCTGCGTCGGGATGGTCCGGGTCATAAACCATAGGTCCCTCCGTGGTATCCTCCACAATCGCAGCAATCTTAACCCCTTTTGCGTGATAGGTCTCCAGGCGGTGGCTCATCACATGGTCAAAGGAAGAATTTGCGTTCTCCTGAAAGACCACGGTCTGCCGTTTGTATACCTCTCCGTTTTCGTCCCGTGTAGTATTTACATTGGCAATGTTCTGGGAAATAATGTCTAACCGGGTCCGCTGTGCAGTCATTCCCGACGCTGCGACATTCATTGCATTAAATATTCCGCTACTCATCCGTTATTCCTCCTTACCAAAATCAGGTTTCAGACAAAACCATTTTATATCTGGAAAATTCCTGCCCAATCTGAGACACCAGCGTATTATATCGAATCTGGTTCTGGGCAAGCATAGCCTCTTCCGTATCCACATCCACATTGTTTCCATCCAGACGATAAGACAGCGTGGACGTATCGGTATATATCAATCCGCCAAAATCGGATAAATGGGTGTTCACTCCTGCAATACGCTCATCCAGCGGCTCACCTCCGATTAATTCCTGCTCCAAATAGTTTTCAAAGGAAACATCTTTACGCTTATAATTCGGAGTTGTCGCATTAGCGAGGTTATTGTTAAGAATCTCACCTCTGGAATTTGCTGCATCCGCCGCTTTATCCAGCACATTGATATAATTATAGATATTGGTGTTAATCATATCAAATCTCTCCTTTCCTGATAGTATATTTCATACCGAACCGGTATCGGTGAATAACCGGTTCGATAAAATTATCCTGCCTGCACACAACAGCAAAGGACTTATGAGAGTGCCCACAAATCCTTTTGCCAGTCTGAAATCCATTTTATTATCTATGCAATTTCTCCAATTCATCGAATACCACATCATTGAGTACCTTAATATAGGTTCCTTTCATCCCCGAAGAACGGGTCTCAATGACACCTGCGCTTTCCAGCTTGCGAAGAGCATTAACAATCACAGAACGGGTAATGCCGACCCGGTCTGCAATCTTGGAGGCAACCAGGATTCCTTCCTTACCGGAAAGCTCTTTAAAAACATGAATCATTGCTTCCGCTTCAGAAGATGACAACGTTCCCACCGCAGAACGGACGACCATAATTTTCCTGTCCTCCTCCGCAGATTCCTCATTGACACTCCGCATCATCTCCAGCCCCACTACAGTGGTACCGTATTCACTTAAAATAATGTCATCAATGGTATACTGTCTGTCCTCCTTGTACATAAAAACAGTACCCAATCGTTCCCCCGCAATGTCAATCGGCGAGATAATCGCCTGATAGCATTCCAGATTTTCAAATTCAAATCCCAAAGTAGCTAAATTCACATTCTCTTTTGTGGATAACACCCCCAGAAGACGCTCATTTAACATCGAGTCAATAAAGCTTCCTACCTCGGGAACAATAAGCTCGGTTATCTCACGGATATCGGAGCGGTTTTTAATGCCGAGAACCTTTCCTTTCCTGCTGATAACTAGAATATCCGACTCTAAAATCTCGCTTAACACCTTGCAGATATCATTAAAGACGACTTTGTGCGAACTGTTATTATGTAAAAGCTGATTAATCTTCCTCGTTTTATCCAATAACTGTACGCTCATAGCCTTCCTCCAATCTTATATGATTTTAACACAATTTAATTGCAATAACAACAATTTTCTGAAAAAGGTATCAAATGGAAAAAAACCGTCAAGCCTTATCCTTCGGTTTATCCAGTACATATCCGCATTCCTCATTATGGCAGACAAGCTTATTTCCTTTAATTACCATAATATTTCCGCATTTTTCGCATTTTGTCTCTGAAGGTCTCTGCCATGACATAAATCCACAATCCGGATTGTTGATACAGCCGTAATACTTTCTTCCCTTCTTCGTTTTCTTTAACACAATATCCTTGCCGCACTCCGGACATTCCACGCCGATTTTTTCAAAATACGGCTTGGTAAACCGGCAGTCGGGAAATCCCGGACAGGCAAGAAATTTACCGTGGGGACCATATTTAACGACAAGATTCCTTCCGCATTCGTCACAGATTTCCTCCGTCACCTCGTCCTCGATTTTAATCTGCTCCAGCTCCTTATTCGCCGCAGTCACCGCTTCGTCCAAATCCGGATAAAAATTGGCGACCACTGTTTTCCAATCCACGGTTCCCTCTTCAATCTTGTCTAACAGCGATTCCAGATTTGCGGTAAACTCGGTATCCACAATAACCGGAAATGCCTTTAACATAATTTGATTGACCGCTTCCCCAAGCTCCGTTACATACAGATTCCGGTTTTCCTTTACTACATAGCGTCTTCCCAGAATCGTCGAAATGGTAGGCGCATAGGTACTGGGTCTGCCGATTCCCAGCTCCTCCAGCCGCTTTACCAGGGAGCCCTCGGTATAATGTGCCGGAGGCTGTGTGAAATGCTGCTTGTCAATAAATCTGTCCACAACAACCGGCGTATCCTTGTCAATCTGTTTAAATTTGTTTTTCAGCTCGTCGTTTTCGTCCTCTATCGCATATACCGCCATAAATCCGTCAAAAACAAGCCTGGTGGAAACTGCGCCAAATTCATAGCCCTTTGCCTCCAGCTTCAGGGTTTCGCTTTCATACTTTGCCGATTCCATACGGCTGGCGAGAAAACGGTTATAAATCAGCTGGTATAACCGGAACTGGTCTCTTGAAAGCTGTTCCTTTAATTTCACCGGCGAAAGGGTAATGTCTGTGGGACGGATTGCCTCGTGGGCATCCTGAATCTTTTTTCCGGTTCCGCTTTTTGCCTCCTTAGCGCCCACGTACTGTTTTCCGTAATGCTGCTCAATATAATCAAGCGCAGCTGTATTTGCTTCGTCAGAAATACGGACGGAATCCGTTCGCAGATAAGTAATCAGACCGATACTGCCCTTTCCCTTAATTTCCACACCTTCATATAACTGCTGTGCAATCCGCATGGTTTTTCCCGTCGCAAAATTAAGCTTCTTTGCCGCCTCCTGCTGCAGCGTGGAGGTGGTAAAGGGCAGCGGTGCATTTTTTATCCGTGACGCTTTTTTCATCTCCTTCACCGACAGCGCCACACCGGTAAGACCGGTCAATATCTTCTTCATCTGTTCCTCGGAGTGGATTTCCGCCTTTCCCTCCGGCGTCTTTTGCAGCTTTGCGGTAAACGCCGTCTTTCCCCCGGCAGCTCTCACCTCTGCCTCCAGCGTCCAGTATTCCTCGGGAATAAAATTATTTATTTCTTCCTCTCTGTCGCAAATCATTCTGAGCGCCACCGACTGCACACGTCCTGCACTTAAGCCTCTTTTTATCTTCGCCCATAAAACCGGACTTATCTCATAGCCTACCAGACGGTCCAATACCCGTCTCGCCTGCTGGGCGTCCACCAAATCCATATCAATGTCCCTGGCTTCCTTTAACGACCCCTTTACTGCGCTTTTAGTAATTTCATTAAAGGTAATCCGCTTATATTTTTTATTTTCCAGATTTAATGCTTTGGACAGGTGCCATGAAATCGCCTCCCCTTCCCTATCCGGGTCAGTTGCGAGATACACCTTGTCCGCCTTTTTCACTTCCTTGCGGAGTGTGGCAAGCAAATCCCCCTTTCCCCGAATCGTAATATACTTCGGCTCGAAATTGTCGTCTACATCAATTCCCATCTTGGATTTCGGCAAATCCCGGACATGACCGTTAGAAGCAATGACTTCGTAGCTGCTTCCCAGAAATTTTTTAATTGTTTTCGCCTTTGCCGGCGACTCCACGATAACAAGGTTCTTTGCCATAGCTCGGCTCCTTCCAGTACTGATGATATTCTTTATAGTCTGATTGCATAATAATTTCTTACGGGTTCTTCTACTACCCCTGCCAGTACAAGGCGGTTTAATGCCATACATACCTCCTGGGGAGCGGTTTTCGCCTCAGAAATAATTTCATCTAAATATTTTGGTTCAATTCGCAAACAACTATACACCATTTTTTCCAGAGGCGCAAGAGACATTTTTGCCGTTTTTTGCCTAACGCTTTCCAAATCGTTTAATTTTGGAATATTTTTCCTTTCTATATGAAGTATCTCTAAAATATCGGAAACCTCCGTTACCGTGTGGGCGCCCAGCTTAATTAAATGATTACAGCCTGCGCTTTGCTCGTCCGTAACCCTGCCTGGAAGCGCAAATATTTCCTTCCCCTGCTCCAGCCCCTGGTCAACCGTAATAAACGTACCGCTTTTTGCCGTTGCCTCCACCACTAAAATTCCGTCGGAAAGACCGGCAATCAGCCGGTTTCTTAACGGAAACAAACCGGGAACCGGAGCAACTCCCAGGCTGCTTTCCGACAAAATTCCTCCCGTCCGTTCCATATCCGCAAAAAGCCGGTAGTTCTCCTCGGGATAGATTCTGTCAATCCCGCAGCCCAATACGCCCATCGTATAGCCCTTTGCTTCCAGCGCACCCGCATGCGCCATGCCGTCGATTCCCCTGGCAAGACCGCTGATTACGCTTATCCCGCAGCGGGAAAGCTCCCTTCCGAAAAACCTCGCCATTTCCTTTCCGTACCGTGTGCAGTTTCTTGCGCCGATAACGGCTACCGCCGCTGCCGGCGGCGGAAATGTTCCCTTTAAATATAAACCAAGAGGGGCGTCGGGTATCACCCGCAGCCTTGCCGGATAATCCGGACTGTCCGGATGGATAAACCGTATTCCTTTGGCCAAAAGCCGCCGTCTGCCGGCTAAAATCTGTTCTTCATCCCGGGATGCCCAAAAAGCCGCAGCCTGCTTTTCCCCGAGAAGAGGGCATATCTCCTTTTCCCTCGCATAGTAAACGGCTTCCGGCGTCTTAAATTCCGCTATCAGTTTTCGGAGGGTAACCCTGCCAAACCCTTTAATATTGTTAAGCCAATACCAGTAATCCTCTTTTCTTAACATTTATTCTCCCCTCCCTGATAAAATCCCGTCATCCGGTAGGATAGTGCCTCCCAGATATGCCCGCTCTTTACCCTTTGGGAATGGTCGAGGTCCGCAATGGTTCTCGCTACCTTCAGCACCTTCGCCGCTCCTCTCGCCGACAAATCATAGCGTTTAAATATTTCTTTCCGCAGCTTCAGCTCCTCCCCGTTAAACATGCATACCTCTTCCAGCAAATTTGCGGGAATCTGTGAATTAAACAGCAGGTTAAAGGGCTTTAACCGCTTCTTCTGTACTGCCTGCGCCGTCGCTATCCGCCTCCGGATTACGGCGGATTTCTCCTCCACGCCCTCTCCATACAGCTCGTCATAATCCGGCTTTTTCACCATAATATTCATATCCATCCGGTCCAGCATCGGTTCCGATAGCCGCTTTAAATAGCGCTCAATCTGGGGTCCGGTGCAATGGCATCTGGATAAATCCGGATAATATCCGCAGGGACAGGGATTCATTGCCGCTACCAGCATAAATTCGCAGGGAAACGTATAGCTTCCGTGCAGTCTGGAAATGGTAACGCTGCCGTCCTCTAACGGCTGTCTCATCATTTCGATAATATTCTTCTGAAATTCCAGAAATTCATCCAGAAACAGCACCCCGTGATGCGCCAGGCTGATTTCCCCGGGTCTGGGAATCTTACCTCCGCCAATTAGCGCCTGAGCGGTAATCGAATGGTGGGGCATACGGAAAGGGCGTTTCCTAATCAATCCCTCCTCCGGTGTTAACAAACCGTTAACGCTGTAAATTTTGGTTAACTGGATACTCTCTTCATCGGTAAGCTCCGGCATAATCGTAGGGATTCTTTTGGCAATCATGGATTTCCCCGCTCCCGGCGGTCCCATATACAGAATATTATGCATGCCCGCCACCGCAATCTCCGTCGCCCGCTTCAGGGTTCCCTGCCCCTTCACATCTGCAAAATCCACCGAAAAATCCTCCCCACAGGAAGTCTTCGCCGAATAAGGCTTCTCCGGATGCATCCGCCCGGCACCCAGGAGATGCTCTACTACCTGCTTTAAGCTTTTGGCGCCGTAAATCTCCATATCCGGAATAACGGAAGCCTCTTTTCTGTTGCCATAGGGCAGAATAATTGTACGGATTCCCTGTCCCCTTGCAAAATCCACAACAGGCAGAATCCCCCTGACGCCGCGGATATCTCCGTTTAAGGACAGCTCGCCGATTAACAGCGTACCCTCCAAGCTGTCCGCAGGAATATATCCATAGGCGGCAAGCAGGGCTATACTAATGGGTAAATCAAAGACGGAACCTTCTTTCCGAATGTCTGCCGGAGACAAATTTACGGTAATTCTTTTTGGGGAAACCAGATAACCGGAATTTTTCAGGGCGGTCCTCACCCTGTCGCTTGCCTCTCGCACTTCAGATGCTAAAAAACCTACCATATTGAACATTGGCAGTCCTTCGCTGACATCGGCTTCCACTGCAATCAGCCTTCCTTCCACGCCGTGCAGTGTGCCACTTAGAACTTTACTATACATGAAAACTCCTATTCCGTCTCCAGGTATGAACATCTGTTATTATAGAGGATAAATGCAAAAAATGCAACGGAAGATTTATCCCTCCGCTGCATCCGCTTCATTCTAACCTATTCTAATTCAGCAGTTTTTTCAACTCATCCATAAAGGTATTGACATCTTTAAACTCCCGGTAAACCGATGCAAACCGGACATACGCCACCTGGTCTAACATTTTCAATTCATCCATGACCACCTCACCGATTACCGTACTCTCCACTTCCTTTTGCTCCAGATTGAAAATCTTGGTTTCAATCCGGTCAACGCATTTCTCAATATCATCTACGGAAATCGGCCGTTTATGACAGGATTTTACCACGCCGGATTCAATCTTGGAACGGTCATATGCCTCACGGATTTTATCCTTTTTGATAATAATTAACGGAATGGTCTCTACCTTCTCATAGGTGGTAAACCGTTTACCACAGTCGTCACATTCCCTTCTTCTCCGGATAGAGCTGTTATCGTCTGCCGGTCTTGAGTCAATGACTCTCGTGTTGTCCTCTCCACAAAATGGGCATTTCATCTGTATCTCCTCCTATAATTTAATCATCCTTCATTATGGCATTATCCAGACAGACATCGACCAGCACGATATCCGGTCCTATCCGTACCACGTCGCAAAACCGGATATAATACCGGATACATTTTCCAAAGCAGGAAAAAATGCGGACGGGCGCCGGAACAATCAGCGCACAGATTTGACCGCACACCGGGTCAAATTCCACGTCTGCCACACAGCCAATACGTTTGCAATCCTTGCAGTTGATTACTTCTTTTTGCCGCAAATCCAGAAATGTCATAGAAACTCCATAACCTGCTCATCACAATATATGCCGGATAACGGACAAAAAGACATTGTCCTTGTGCTTTACATAATATGTTTACGGTTGAATTATACATGATTGAGGAAAAAAAATCCACTAATTTATTAACTTTTTGTGAAAAACTTTCCAGTCCCCCTCTCATATGTTACAATGTGACAGGTAATTGCATAACTAATTATTCCCAAAGTTTAGTTGTACAATATAGACAATATCACAAGCAGATACTTTGGAGCCGTTGGTACTTAGGTGCCGTATTTTGGCACCTTATGTACCATTACGAGCAACAAGTAGCGCAATGCCTGAATACTTAGCGAGGCTTTGCCGAGCTTAGTAGAAAGGTATGCCTTGTGCACGTGTCTGCGTTGATTTGTCTATATTGTACAACGAATATTTAAAAAACTTACATTTCGCAAATACCTGGCTACAATGGGAATGCGCAGCATACAGAAAGGGTCATACAATCATGAAAAAAACAGACGATTTACCGTTAACCACCAAAAAGGACGGGGCAAAAGAAAAAAAATCCGAAACCGCCGGGAATGCTCCCACCCGGAGCAAGTCCGAAAACAAAAAGAAAAAACAGGACAGACAGGCGGAAGCCGCCGACGGGGAGGACGAGAATTTATATGCGGAAAATGCATTGGAGTTATCCGGCATGTCCTTTAAGGAGCGGCGGGCATACAAAAAGAAGCTCCGGAATAAACGGCTTTCCTCCATGGAGCCGAAGGAGCGGAGAAGCTACATTATCCGCTATTATAAATGGCATTTCATCGTTGCCATCGCCGGCGTCTTTTTAACCGGTCTGCTTATCCATACCGTATATGTCGCCAATCTTCCCACGGAATTGATTGTCGCCATTACCAACGACGGGGTCAATGCCGTTGCCGAAGAATATATTCCCCATGTCTTCCGGGATTATTATCATTTAGACAACAAAAACATCATTCAGGTTTTTACGGATTTAACTATTGATAACGCAGACGACATCGCCATCAGGGAAACCACCTTAACCGATTACGAAAAAATCATCGTATATATCTCATCCGGCAAGCTGGACGCCATCATCGGGGACGAAAAAGCGCTTAACTATTATAAATCCACCGGGGATATCGCCATTCTGGATTCCTGCCTGGATTCCGATTTATACGATTCCGTCGCCGGACATATCGTGGAGGCCACCGATGAATCCCGGTATATGAATAACGGGGAGCCCTATGCCGCCGCCATTGATATCAGCGGCTCGGACTTTGTCCGGAATTTAAATTTATCCTATGATACGGTCTATCTGATGGTTCCGAATAACCGCTATACCGACAACAGCGGAACCGTCCGTTTAATCCGTTTAATTTTTAACCTGCCGGAATAGAAAAGGTACTGTTTCACAAAAGCTTTTCCGTGAGACAGTACCTCTTTTTTGCTCATTTCTTCTCATTTTTATTAATGCGGTTACAGGATAACCTTCACCGGACATTTTTCCCGGCAGGCTCCGCAGCGGGTACACTTGCTCTGGTCAATATGCGCCAGGTTCTTCTCCACGGTAACCGCCTCTGAGGGACAGGCCTTTGCACAAAGACCGCAGCCGATACAGCCTGCCTGGCAGACCTTCTTTACTTCAACCCCTTTATCCCCCGAGCTGCATTTCACATGGCAGACGGCGTCTGCCGGAACAAGCTCAATCAAATGCTTCGGACACTCCGCCACACATTTCCCGCATGCCTTACATTTATCGGGATTAACCACGGCAATTCCGTCAATGATATCAATCGCATCAAAAGGACAAACCGCCTTACAGCTTCCATAGCCGGTACAGCCAAAGCTGCACGCCTTCTGACCGCCGCCGGGATTGTTCATTGCCAGTTTACAGTCCTTTGGTCCCACATATTCATAATTATCCTTTGCTTTTTCACAGGTTCCGGCGCATTTTACATAGGCAGTCATTTTTACGGTTTCCCCCGCCTTTACTCCGAGGATGGCGCCGACTGCCTCAGCGCAGGCTTCACCGCCCACAGGACAGCCGTTTACCGGTGCATCGCCCTTGGCGATTGCCGCCGCCAGTCCGTCGCAGCCCGGATAACCGCAGCCGCCACAGTTATTCCCCGGCAGGCAGTCCCTGACCGCCGCCTCCTTCTCATTTACCTCAACTGCAAACTTATCTCCGGCAATACCAAGCAAAATTCCAATGATAACGCCTGTTCCGCCTACCATCACCATAGCAAGCAGAATGGATGTCACACTAATCCCCATATGCCTACCTCCTACTTAATCAGTCCGGAAAATCCGAAAAATGCCATCGCCATCAATCCGGCGGTTAACAGTACAATCGGCGTTCCTTTAAAGGATTCCGGAATATCATTATATTCAATCTTCTCCCGAATACCCGCCATAATGACAATGGCAACGGTAAATCCCACGGCTGTTCCGAATCCGTTTACCACCGAGGTGACAAACCCGTAAGACTTTTGGACATTGATTAAGGCAATCCCCAGCACCGCACAGTTGGTGGTAATCAGCGGAAGATATACCCCAAGCGCCTGATACAGCGAAGGAACCTTCTTTTTTAAGAACATCTCCACAAACTGCACCAGCGCCGCAATAACCAGAATAAACACAATCGTCTGTAAATAAGTAATATTCAGCTTATCCAGAATAAAGGTATAAATCAGACTGGTAACCGCAGAGGCAATGGTAATCACAAAAATAACCGCCCCTCCCATACCGGCTGCCGTATCCACCTTTTTGGAAACCCCGATAAAGGGGCACAATCCCAGAAACTGGCTTAATACAACATTATTGACCAAAGCAGCTCCCACTGCAATCAAAAATAAATTCATCTCTTCCGCCTCCTTCTAAGTGTACGGTTCAGCTTTGCCGTCTCCCTTCTGGATTTTGCTTTTTTCCGCCGTTCTTCCTTCTTCCGCCGTTTTCGCTCCCTTTTCTCTTCCCGCCCCGGCTCCTTCCTGCATTTCCCGGACTTTTCCGTCCGCCGCCGGCGGGACCTTAACCGTACCGTTCTGCCTCTTACCAGCCGTCTTATTCTTCTCCGCCTTTTGCGCTCAACATTAGCAAACCTTTTCTCCGCCTTTCTCAGTCTGCGGATTTTTCTCCTCATCATTGCTTTTCGTTTTACCGGTATCATCAGGATTCCTCCTTTTCCCGCTTCACACTTTCTTCCGTATATGCCTTTCCTCCGCAAAGCGTATTGGTGCATTCCGCACATCCTCCCTGCTTTTCACAGATTAGGATGGTTCCTGCCTTTTTTGCCTTGTTGATGCGTATCTTATTCTGCAAAGCAATCAGAGCAGCGAGAACGAAAAACGCTCCCGGCGCAAGAATTAAGATGGTGACCGGCTCATAAGCGTCCGGCATAATCCGGATGCCGAAAACCGTCCCACCGCCAAAAATTTCACGAAATATTCCGATAGCGGTAAGCCCGACGGTAAACCCGAGCCCCATGCCGATTCCGTCAAACATGGATAACCAGACGTTATTCTTGGAGGCATAACTCTCCGCACGTCCTAATATAATACAGTTTACGACAATCAGCGGAATATAAATCCCGAGACTGGCATAGAGGGACGGCACAAAGCCCTCCAGCAAAAACTGTACAATTGTGACAAAGGACGCCACAATAACGATATATGCCGGAATACGAACTTTATCCGGTATCACTTTCCGGAGTGCGGAAATCATCATATTACTCAAAATCAAAATTACGGTTGTGGTAAGCCCCATTCCCAGACCATTTACCGCCGAAGTGGTAACCGCCATTGTAGGACACATTCCCAGCATCTGAACAAAGGTAGGATTCTCGGTAATGATACCACATTTCAAACGCTCTAAAGTCTTATTCATTCCTCCTGCCCTCCTATTCTTCCAATGTGTGAATATAATATAATCCTGCATTTACCCCGTTGGTAACTGCATTGGTGGTAATAGTTGCGCCGGAAATAGCATCTATTTCATTGTCGGCAGCAGCGCCGTTTTTTGTGTAGACAAAGCTTTCCGCCTTTTTCCCTGCAAACTGGTTCTTAAAGGAATCCTCCTTCGCCTTCATGCCCAGCCCGGCAGTCTCGCCAATGGATAAAAACGAAATCCCGTTTACCGTCCCGTCCCCGGTTACCCCCATGGCAAACTGAATATCTCCGCCATAGCCTTCATGCTCGGTCACCGTAAGCACATACCCTACGGCATTACCGGTTTCATTCAGCACGCGCATCGCTTCATTTATTGTGGCATCCATTCCATGTCCCTTTAATTCCCGCTCAATCCTCCCGGAATCCACATTAAGCGCCTCAAAGGAAGCCGCCTCGGCGAAAACCTGTTTATAAGCCTCCTCCTTTGCCCTTTGCTGCTCCCTGGCAATGGGCTCCTTGGTAATCTCATAAACCAGTCCCAGCAAAAGCCCAGCAACAAGGGTAATCACCATCAGGGACACGGTATTTTTCACTCCTTCGCTACTCATGCTTTTTCGCCCCCTTTCCAAATGCCTTCGGAACGGTTATCCGTTCGATTAACGGCACCAACAAGTTGGAAATAATGATGGCATAGGAAACTCCCTCCGCTGAGCCACCGTATATCCGGAATAAAAAGGTGAGAAGTCCCAGCAGTAAGCCGAAAAGCATCCTGCCCCTGCCGGTAATCGGCGAAGTCACATAATCCGTTGCCATGAAAAAGGCGCCTAACATCAAGCCGCCGCCGCACAAATGGGCGAGCAGGAACGACAAGTCAAAGCCTCTTCCGGCTGCCAGTCCGTAAAGCAGGATAAACAAAGAAAAAGAACCCAGATAAAATACCGGTATCCGGTAATCAATAATTCTTCGTATCAGTAAAAACAGTCCTCCGATAATCAAGGCAACCGCCGAGGTTTCTCCGATAGTTCCCGCCGTTGTCCCCAGGAACATGGACAGTACATCCACGCTCTCGCCTGCTTTCAAGGCGGCAAGCGGGGTAGCGGTTGTCACGGCATCATAGGTGAACGCCGTCATCCGCCCGGTAAAGGAAATCAGCAAAAAACATCTTGCGCCTAATGCCGGATTCATAAAATTCTGCCCAAGTCCGCCGAATAACTGCTTAACGACAATAATGGCAAAAAAACTTCCGATTACCGGAAGCCAGAACGGCACATCCGGCGGCAGATTTAACGCCAGTAAAATTCCGGTAACTGCGGCGGACAAATCCGTTACGGTTATCTTATGCCCCACTAACTTCTGGTATCCCGCCTCGAAAACCATACAGCTTACCACGGTAATGAAAATGGTGATTAACGCATTTATCCCAAAATTATAGACGCCAAAAATGGCAGCAGGCATTAAGGCTACAATGACCTGTCCCATAATATTGGCGGTTGTTTCCCTGTCCCGGATATGGGGGGAAGAGGATATTTTCATTGTCTGCTCCAAAATACCACCTCCTATTTCTTTCGATTTGCCAGAATCTGTTTTCTCGTACCCGCAATGGTCTGGGTTAACGGACGCTTTGCCGGGCAGACATAGGAGCAGCAGCCGCACTCACAGCATTCCATCCCGTCATAGCGCAAAAATTCGTCTATTCTGCCCTGTTTTGCCAGCGTCGCCAGCTTATTCGGCATAACACGCCCCGGACAGACCTCAATACACCTTCCGCAGCGGATACAGTTTGACGGCTCCGTCTCCGCCACAATGTCCTCCCGAAAACAAAGCAGTGCGGAAGAACCCTTTACCACAGGTACATCCAGCGAAAACATCGCCTTACCCATCATCGGTCCGCCGGAGATAATCTTCCCCGGGTCTTCAATGTTAAATCCGCCTACGGAATCAATCAGCTCGCGGAAGCTGGTACCTATGCGGACCCTTAAATTTGCACACCGGTTTACTGCGTCACCGGTGACGGTAACAATCCGCTCATACAGCGGCTTTCCCTCTATCAGCGCATGATAAATCGCCACTATCGTATCGATATTATGTACAATGCAGCCTGCGTCTGCTGGCAGCATGGAGGAATTAATCTGCCGTCCGGTATTGGCGTAAATCAACTGCCGTTCAGCCCCCTGCGGATACTTCGTCTTTACCGGATTCACGGTAATATTTTCGATATCCCCGGTCATCTCCGTAAGCTTTTTGATGGCATCCGGCTTATTGTCCTCAATAGCGATAATTCCCTTTGCATGGTCGAATAAATTGATAACAATCTGAAGTCCCGCTATGATTTTCTCCGGCGTTTCAATCATCCTCCGGTAATCCGAGGTCAGATACGGCTCGCACTCTGCCCCATTAACGATTATCGTATCGATAGCGTCTTCATTTTTCGGCGACAGCTTTACGTGGGTGGGAAACCCTGCTCCTCCCATACCGACAATCCCCGCCTCCTTAATGGCATCCTTTACGTCCTCCCGGTACATTTTTTCCAGCGGCTTAATATTCTTCTTAAAATCGACTTCCTCAAACTTTCCGTCATTTTCTATGATGATTGCATTAACCTTTGTTCCGCTTACCGTCATTCTCGGCTCAATCGCCTTCACCGTGCCGGAAATCCCGGAATGAATGTTTGCCGATACAAAGCCTGCGGCTTCTGCAATCTTTTGTCCGGTCAAAACCTTATCGCCCTTTTTCACCAGCGGAACCGCCGGCGCACCGATGTGCTGGGACAGCGGATAAACCGCCTCCCCCTTTGGCAGGTAATCCGTGATTGCCTTGTCCTTTGATAAATCCTTCCCGTCATAGGGATGGATTCCGCCTGAAAACGTCAATAACCCCATGCATCTTACCTCTCTTTTATCAAGTTCATCTAAATTTGCAGTACACAATATATAGGTCCAATAACTGTTTCCATTATACAACTGTCAGCGTTTTTTTACTAGGTGATTTTCACTTTTTTATCAAGAATTTTATTCGTCCCTTTCCGGAAACCATTTGTCAAAACGCCGGATAAGCATGGCGCTCAGATATCCGACAGCCATTCCGGACAGCATTCCCGTCAGGCAGAGCACGGGGAAATAATAAAAAATATGCGCATTTTCCATGATTAGCCATGCGGCAAAAATCTGTCCCAGATTATGGAAGACGGCGCCCAGCATACTGACTCCCAGTATGGAAAAAAAAGAACATTTCCGGAAAATGCTCATTATGACAATACAAAAAACCCCGCCGGCAAAGCTGTAAACGATTCCCGCAAATCCGGAAAAAAGCAGTCCGGAAAAAAGCACCCGGACAGTCATAAAAAGCCCTGCACTCTTTCCGCCAAAGCGGTATAAAACCAGCATTGTAACCATATTGGCAAGCCCGGGCTTCACTCCCGGAACGGCAATCATTACCGGCAAAAGGCTTTCCAGATAGGAAAGCACCAGCGAGACCGCCAGAAGCATACCCAAAATTGTAATCTTTTTTGTACTCATCCCTGCATTTCCCCTAATTATCCGTTTCCTTTTCCCTGAAGCCCTCCACTTCAATAAATACCTCATTGGGCAGGCAGATAATCCTCTCTCCGTTTTTGGAAACCGCTTTATGCCGGACGCAGACCTTATCCGGACAGCTTGCATTTTCCATATGCACCTCGCGGTTGCGGATTACGACAGTATTATACTCCGACTCCCCGTTTTCCAGCCGGATTACCCGGTTTTGCGACAGCCGGTATTCCGAAACCTCCCCTTTTACCGTAATCCGGACAAGGTCACCCTCTCCCTGCATGCCCATCCAAAAAAAGGAGATTCCCGCCACCAGCAAAACCACCGGAACAATGAATAAATCTCCCTTTTTTATCTCGATTTTCAATTTTTTACGCTTTTCGTCCTTTTCCATCGCAAGCCGCATCATTTCTTATATTTTTTTAATGCATATTCCTTTGCCCGTAAATGAAAGCTTTTCTTCAGTCCTTCGGTAACATAAACCTCTTTATCCTCCGTCACAAAGACGGCGTCCACTCCCTTTTCCTCTGCATATGCCATTCCCTCGTCCAGTCCCATGACAAAGCATGCGGTGGACAGTGCGTCAGACAAAAAACCGCTGTCGCTGACAATGGTTACCGATATCAGACCGCTGTCCGCCGGATAACCGGTTGCCGGATTAAAAATATGGTGATACCGTTTTCCGTCCAGCTCAAAATATTTTTCATAGTCTCCGGAGGTGGAAATCATTTTACTCCCCTTAATGTCAATAACACCAAGCATCTTCCCCTCCTCATCCCTCGGATTCTGGATTCCGATATGCCAGTCGCTTCCGTCTCCCTTGTTCCCGTAGACGGCAATGCTTCCCCCTATCGAAATTACGCCTCCCTGAACGCCTTCCTCCGCAAGGATTTTCATTATCTTGTCGCCGGCAATTCCCTTTCCCACGGCACCGAAATCAATCGCCATGTTCTCCTCATGAAAAACGATTCCCTCATCCCGAAGCTCCAGATTTACGACACTGGTACAGGCTAAGGCTTCCTCTATCTGCTCAGCCGCCGGCACTTCGCTTTTCCCGTCCTCGATTCCCCATAGGACGGAAAGCGGACGTATACAGGGAGAAAAAGCGCCGTTTGACTCGTTATAGATTTCCATTTCCCGGTTCAGATAATCCAGTAACTCCCCGGACAATTCGTAAAGCCCGTCCGCCACATGATTTTTATTGCACGCTGCGGCTTCGGCACCCTCCATACGGACAGATATCCGCATTTCCAGTTCCCGCAGACCCTCGTCAATCCGTTTATCCACCTCTTCGCTTCTTGCCCTGCTTTCCGAATAAATCGTTTTTTTCACTGCCGTTCCCATTGCAACCCCGGAAAAGGTATCCGCTTCAACATTGCCGTTTTTTATTCTCTGTACCTTCACCCCGAAAAAAATCAGACATCCGATGAAAAGAAGCGCAATCACCGCCGTAATTGCATGCCTGTACTTTGCCATAAATTTCATGACATATTCCTGCCTTTCTTCCTGCCGCTAACCCGGTCTCAACCTATCATAAAGGAAATCTCCGCTTTACAGGCAATCTTTCCGTTCACCGCAGCGGTAACCGCCCCGATGCCTAACGGACCCTTTACCTTAATAATTTCACATTCCAAATCCAGGCGGTCGCCCGGCACTACCTTTTGTTTAAATTTTGCCTGATTAACGCCGGCGAAATAGGCTGTCTTTCCTTTATTCTCTTCCTGGGACAATACCGCAACAGCTCCAAGCTGTGCCAGCGCCTCTAACTGAAGCACTCCCGGCATCACCGGCTCATTCGGAAAATGCCCGGCAAAAAAGGGTTCATTATAAGTAAGGTTTTTATAGCCCTTAGCGGATTTTCCCGGCACCATTTCCGTCACCCGGTCAACCAGCAAAAATGGCTGTCTGTGGGGAATAATCTCCATAATCTGCTTAATATCTAATTCCATATCTTCCTCCGCCATCAAATGTATTTTTACGCCGTATATTTTTTTACCACCAATGTTGCATTATGTCCGCCAAAACCGAGAGAATTGGTCATACAGACATTTACTTTTGTTGAAATCCCTTTATCCTTAACGTAGTTGAGTGAAAATTCCTCTTCGTCCTCTACCTGCTTAAGTCCGACATTTTCATGGATATAACCCTCCTCTATGGACTTCACACAGGTAATAAATTCAACGCCGCCTGCGGCTCCCAGTAAATGTCCCACCATGGATTTTGTGGAGCTGACCAGCACATTATTCTGCGCATCTCCCATGGCAATCTTAATCGCCCTTGTCTCAAATAAATCATTGTGATGGGTAGATGTTCCATGCGCATTAATATAATCCACCTCTGCGGGAGAAACCCCGGCATCCTTCATGGCATAAATCATTGCATTGGCAGCGCCCATACCGTCCTCCGCCGGAGAAGTAATGTGATAGGCATCCGACGTTGAGGCATATCCCACAAGCTCAGCCAGAATATTTGCCCCTCTTGCCTTTGCATGCTCCAATTCCTCTAAGACAACCACGCCTGCGCCCTCTCCAAGCACAAAGCCCGCTCTGTCCTTATCAAAGGGAATAGATGCCCGGCTGCAGTCCTCCGTTGTGTTTAATGCCGTCAATGCTGCAAAGCCGCCCACGCCAAGGGGGGTAACACATGCCTCGGTTCCTCCTGCAATCATCACATCCGCATCCCCGTACTGAATGGTACGGAATGCCTCCCCGATATTATGCGTACCTGTTGAGCAGGCAGTCACTACATTTATGGATTTTCCCTTTAATCCGAAATAAATGGATACATTTCCGCTTGCCATATTGGATATCATCATCGGAATCAGCAGCGGTTCCAAACGGTTCGGTCCCTTTTCCATCAGTCTTTTTTCGTTGCGCTCAATCGCCTGCAGGCTTCCGATACCGGAACCCACAGCCGTCCCCACACGGTACGGGTCTTCCTTTTCCATATCCAGTCCCGCCTGCTCCATCGCTTCCTTTGCAGCGGCAACGGCATATTGTGAGAAAGTCTCCATCCGCTTCGCCGCCTTGGGCTCCAGATAGTCCTTTGCCACAAATCCCTTTACCTCTGCCGCAATTTTTGCCTTATATTCCGAAGCATCAAACTTGGTAATTGGTCCGATGCCCACTCTGCTGTTCTTTACGCCGTCCCAAAACTCCTCCACGCTTAACCCAATCGGGGTAATCGCCCCCATTCCGGTTACTACAACTCTTCTCATCTATCTGTTCTCCTTTCCATGCTATAACTCGCAGGTGCTTGCGAAACTAATTATTTCCAAAGTTTAGTTGTGCAATATAGACAATATCACAAGCAGATACTTTGGAGCCGTTGGTACTTAGGTGCCGTATTTTGGCACCTTATGTACCATTACGAGCAACAAGTAGCGCAATGCCTGAATACTTAGCGAGGCTTTGCCGAGCTTAGTAGAAAGGTATGCCTTGTGCACGTGTCTGCGTTGATTTGTCTATATTGTATAACAGTGCCTTGAAAATCTAAGTTTCGCAAGCACCTGCTATATACTCATCCCGCCGTCTACACAGAGCACCTGCCCTGTAATGTATGCCGCCTTATCCGAAGCCAAAAATGCCACCGTTTCCGCAATATCCGTTACTTCTCCCAGCCTTTTCATGGCAATCCGGTCAGCCACCTGCTTTTTTGCCTCCTCCGGCATAGCATCCGTCATCTCGGTAATAATAAATCCCGGCGCAACGGCATTGACTGTAATTCCCCTGGAGCCAAGCTCCTTTGCCGCCGATTTGGTTATCCCGATAATCCCTGCCTTGGACGCCGAATAATTTACCTGTCCTGCATTTCCGTAAACACCCACTACACTGGATAAATTGATAATTCTTCCGCTCTTTTGTTTTAACATCCGGCGGGAAATATGCCGGATACAGTTAAAGGTTCCCTTCAGATTGATATCCAGTACCGTATCATAGTCCGCCTCTGACATTTTCATCAGCAGACCGTCCTTTGTCACCCCGGCGTTGTTCACCAAAATATCAATTCTTCCATATTCTTTAAACAGACTATCCATCATGGACTCCACTGCGCCATAATCCGATACATTGCAGCCATAAGCCGCCGCCATGCCTCCGCTTTCTTTAATTGCCGCCACTACCTCATTGGCTTTTTCCTCGCTGCCGTTATAATTCACAATCACCGTTGCCCCGTAGGAAGCAAGCGTTATTGCCGTCTGCTTTCCTATTCCCCTGCTTGCTCCGGTTACCAATGCAATCTTACCTGTTAACATAGCTCCTCCTCATTATCCTAAAAGTTCCTTTACTTTATCCAAATCCGCATACTTATCCACGTTGACAACAGTGGCCTCCCTGTTAATCTTTTTGACAAAGGAAGATAATGTTCTTCCCGGTCCAATCTCCACAAAGGTATCTGCTCCGTCACGAAGCATTGCCTCCACACACTGAATCCATTTTACGGAATGGGAAACCTGCTCTGCTAAAAGCGCCTTTACTTCTCCCTTATCCTTTACGAAATCACCGGTAACATTTGTCACATAAGGAATGGCAATATCATGAATCGTTATGCCTTCCAATTCTTTGGACAGCTTTTCGCCTGCCCCTTTCAGCATAGGTGAATGGAACGGTCCGCTGACGTTTAACGGAATACACCGCTTTACCCCTGCTTCCTTCAATTTTTCACAGGCTGCATCTACTGCATCCTTCTCCCCGGAAATGGCAATCTGTCCCGGGCAGTTATAGTTGGCAATCCCGACAATACCGTCAATTTTCTCCAGTACGTCTAAAATCTTATCCGCTTCCATGGCGATAACCGCCGCCATTTTTCCCTCTCCCGCCGGAACCTCGTCCTGCATATAGATACCACGCTTTCTGACCACCCTGGCACAGTCCTCAAAGTCCATGACGCCTGAAGCCACCAATGCTGAATATTCGCCAAGGGACAAACCGCCTGTCACATCCGGTTTAATCCCCAAATCCAATACCGCCTGCAGCATGGCAACCTCTGCCGTCAGCATGGCAATCTGGGTATATTCCGTAATATGTATGTCCTCATTTTCCTCAAAACACAATGCTTTAAGGTCTAACCCCACCGCCTCGGATGCCTGTTCAAAAATCTTCCTGCTCTTTTCGTTATTGTCATAAAATTCTTTGCCCATTCCGACATATTGCGCTCCCTGCCCCGGAAACATAAACGCTATTTTACTCATTCATCCTGTCCTCCCTCGTTAATCCTTTTTCTATCTCCCTTTCCGCCGCATACAGGCGCACGAAAAGATATCCCGGTATAGCGGAAAGAAGCCTCTTTTGGCAGGCTCCTTTCCGGCTATGCCGGGTATGTTTCTACCATTCAATCAACTGTGCTCCCCAGGTAAGTCCCCCGCCAAAGCCGCAAATCACAATGCGGTTCCCCGGTTCCAACAGTCCCTCCCTGTTCATTTCATCTAAAAGAATCGGTATTGATGCACTGGATGTATTTCCGCAATGCTCCACATTCATCGGAAATTTTTCCATCGGAATTTCCATTTTCTTCGCCACCGATGCAATTATCCTTGCATTCGCCTGATGCAGAACATAGTAGTCCACCTCGTCCTTAGTCATTCCTGCCCGCTCCAATAACAATTCGATACATGCAGGAACCTTCCGCACGGCAAACTTGAAGATATCCGGACCAATCATCTGGATATAATGCTTATCCTCCGTCTTTTTGTTTAAGAAATTTCTGGTGGAACGCTCCTTGCACTTTAACGCCATTCCCTTAGAGCCATCACTGCGGGTTACGCTGCTGATAATTCCTTTCTCCTTTTCCGTCACAATAGCGGCTCCTGCACCGTCTGCAAATAAAATGCAGGTAGACCTGTCCTTCCAGTCCACCATCTTGGAAAGAGTCTCTGCGCCAATAACCAGCGCTGTCCTTGCAAATCCCGCCTGTATATAAGCGTCCGCTGTCTGCAGTGCATATACAAAGCCGGAACAGGCTGCGTTTACATCAAAGCAGGTGGCATTTACCGCACCAATCCTGTCCTGTACGATACAGGACATGCTGGGGGTTGCCCGCTCCGGAGACAGGGTTGCCAGTACAATTAAATCAATCTCCTTTACGTCAATCCCTGCATTTTCTATTGCTGCAAGGGATGCCTCTGCCGCCATAAAAGAGGTGGTCTCATCTGTCGCAATGTGCCGTTCCACAATTCCGGTATGCTCTCTAATCCATTCATCATCCGTCTTTACCATCTTCGCCAGCTCGTTATTGTCAACAATCGTCGGTGGCAAAAAGCTTCCTGTTCCAATAATTCCTGTCGCCATAACACCCTCATCTTTCTCTTGGCAGATTATCTCCGCTGTCATTGTCTAACGGTTACCTTCATAAATTGAATCATACCGAATAAATGTTGCTTTGTCAACATCTAAATCCCATAGTCATTAAACTGACAGATTTCTTCTATTCCTCCGACTCCACAAGCGCCAGTTTTTCCTGCAAGTTTTTAATCCGCACATTTATTGTGTCAATCTGG
Source organism: Bacteroidales bacterium (assembly GCA_023664535.1). Classification (GTDB taxonomy): domain Bacteria; phylum Bacillota; class Clostridia; order Lachnospirales; family Lachnospiraceae; genus CAG-590. Next base: position 217,285 of record JAMPFJ010000001.1, on the reverse strand, counting down.
GACACAAACTCGTCAACCGCCTCGTCGATACTTTCTCCCTGCTTCTTTGCAATATAAATATCCATCCCCATCTGGGTAAACAATTTATTTTTATCATTATTATAGCCACGGATTTTACTTTTTAAATCATTTACCGTCGCTAAGCGCTTTGTGGTATCCTTCGCCTTATCCACCGCATTACTGGATGTTTCTTTCACCTTATCAAAAAAATCATTTAATGCCATTACAATCTCTCCTTTTCTTTTATTAATGATTAAAAATAGACAACCTCTTCATTTGCTTTCTTCGCCTTTTCAATCTTTTGGGCATAAAGCACCGGTCCATCCCCGCCGAACTCCTGATAAAATTCGCATTTTATCTTTGCTGTCACCGTCACCCATTCCCGGTCCTTTAAATTCGGCGTTTCCAGGGAAACGCACTTAAATCCCAAAAAGGTGATGTCTTCGGCACAGCAGGTCATGGCAAAACGTCCGGGGACAAACGCCTTACCCTTGTACTGCGGCGGACAATACACCTGTCCCTTGAATTTTACTGTCTTGTCAACATATTTTTCCGGATTATCCGACGCATCAATGTAAAAGATTCCGAAATCCTCATCTTCAATCTCCACGATATCCGCCTCCAAGTCGTAAGGAATCTCCATTTCGCCGTTATCAATCTGTGCCTGTCCGTTCACATTTTCAAATACAATCTGTGCCCGGCGGTTAATGGTCTTAACCGCCATGCGCATCGTATTGATATCCGATTCATCCGTGCAGCGGTTAAACACGACCATGTCTGCGCTTTGGATATGCTCCGCCATCAGGGATTTCATATTATTGTTGTACACGGTAAATGTCCCCGCATCAATCAGGGTAATCACCTGAACGATGGTCCAGCCCTTGGGAACCCGGATGGTAAACAGCCTGTCTAACTGCCACATCCCGTTATATTCAATCATTACCTGCTTCGGATTATACGTTTCCTGCAAATCCAGAAGCTTTTCCATATTGATATCCTCTTCCTCCAGATACACCACCGTAATATTGCGCTTATTTAATTCCTCTTCGTCATACTCCTCCACTCCCTCTTCCGTCACGAGCAAAAGCGTCGGTTCTCCCTCTGTAAAGTTCCGGTCAACTAAGGTTTCCCGGCAAAACCGCGTTTTCCCACATTCCAAAAAGCCCATAAAAATAAATACCGGAATTTCCTTTTCCTTTTTTCTCATCTCTTTTTCCTTCCTTAATCACTCTTTATTCCCCGGATATAAGCCATGAGCAAAACGTACTATCTCCAAAAAGTTGTTCAATATGGACAATATCGCAAGCCGGGCATTGGGAAGCCGTTGGTACTCAGGTGCCGTACTTTGGCACCTTATGTACGATTACGAGCGACACATAGCAAAAGCGTGCCCGGCGGTGATTTGTCTATATTGTACAACGTGTGGTTAAGAAAGCAAAGTTTTGCTCATGGCTACCCGGATATAACAAGGAAACCCGTTATCCATTATCGAACAACGGGTTCTTGACTTAGTTATTTCACACATGGAATAATTCCGCAATCTTTTCTTCTTTTAACTCACTTCCAATAACGCAGAGCTTGCCGGTTACATCCGGTCTGCCCTCTCGTATCTCATACTCCTCCGGAGTCAAATCAAAATAAATCCATGTACCGTCCACACCCGGAACCATACCCTTCGCCCGCAAAATCATTCCGTATTCCCCATTTCCAGAATCGGCAAGCTTCTTCAGGATATCTTCAATATCATCCCGATTATACTGGTGCGGCGTCTCTACTCCCCAGCTGGTAAAGACTTCGTCAGCATGATGGTGGTGGTGATGCTCATGCCCTTCGTGGTCGTGCTCTCCATGGTCATGATGGTGCTCATGCCCCTCGTGGCCGTGCTCCCCATGGTCATGATGGTGCTCATGCTCCTCGTGGTCGTGTTCCCCATGGTCGTGACAGTGCTCATGCTCCTCGTGGTCGTGTTCTCCATGGTCATGATGGTGCTCATGCCCCTCGTGGTCGTGTTCTCCATGGTCATGACAGTGCTCATGCCCCCCATGTTCATGGACATGTCCGCAGGTCGGACATACCTTCGCTTCTTCCATCAGCTCTTCCACTAAGGATTTTTTCTTTTCCATGGCAGCAACAATCTGCTTTCCGTCAATATCATCCCATGACGTCGTGATTACCGTTGCTTTATCATTATGCTCTTTTATCATGGCAGTCACTTCTTCCAACTTATCCTCAGACAGCTTCTGGCTTCTGCTGAGAATAATTGTACCGGCATGCTCTACCTGGTTATTGAAAAACTCGCCGAAATTTTTCATATACATTTTGCACTTTTGCGCATCTACCACAGTGGACGCAGAATTCATCACGATTTCTTCTTCATGCATATCCGCCACCGCTTTCATCACATCGGAAAGCTTTCCTACTCCGGAGGGCTCAATAATAATCCTGTCCGGCGCATAGTCATCCAATACCTGCTTTAGCGCTTTGCCAAAATCGCCCACCAGTGAACAGCAGATACAGCCCGAATTCATCTCATTAATCTGAACGCCTGCATCCTTTAAAAACCCGCCGTCAATACCGATTTCCCCAAATTCATTTTCAATAAGCACCAGCTTTTCCTGTTGATACCCTTCAGCAATCAGTTTTTTAATCAAGGTTGTCTTTCCTGCACCTAAAAAACCTGAAATAATATCAATCTTTGTCATTTCTACCATCAATCCTTTCACTTTATGTCTATCCCAGGTAATTGCGAAACTCTCTATTTTCAAAATCCAGTTGTGCAATGTAGACAAATATCATAAGCAGGTGCTTTGGAGCCGTTGGTACTTAGGTGCCGTATTTTGGCACCTTATGTACCATTACGTGCGACAAGCAACGAAAGTGTACCTGCGTTGATTTGTCGATATTGTACAACGGATGTCTGAAAAACTTAAGTTTCGCAATTGCCTATATGGTCTATCCCATAATTCCGTCTCAAATCAGGCTGGTGCTGAAATAGCGCTCCACCCGGTCGGCAAGAATCGTAGCGATAACCTTGTCTTTTCCATATTTCTCCGCCATCCGTTTTGCCGCCCACACATTTGCGCCGGAGCTGGTTCCGCAAAGCAGTCCCTGCACCCTTGCCAGCTCTCTCGCCGTGCCGATGGCATCCTCGTCCGTCACCTCGATAATGTCGTCAATCATGGATACGTCCAAAACATCGGGAACAAAGCCGTCGCCGATTCCCTGAATCTGATGCAGTCCCGGCTCGTGCCCTAACAGGGCGGAAACATTCTTCGGCTCGACTGCCACAATCCGGCATTCCGGATTTTTCTCCCGCAGAAACCTTGCCACCCCCTGCAAGGTTCCGCCGCTTCCAATCCCGGAAACATAAATGTCGACCCTGCCGCCAATCTGTTCCCAGATTTCCGGTCCGGTGGTCCGGTAATGAATATCCGGATTGGCAGGATTTTCAAACTGCTGCGGCATAAAATAGTTATCACTGCTTTTACAGATTTCCTCCGCCTTATCCACACTTCCGCCGATAGACAATTCCGGCGGGGTTAACACCAGCTCGGCTCCCAATGCCCGGATAATCTTCTTCCGCTCTTCGCTCATATTCTCCGGCATTACGATAATCACCGGATATCCCATCCGGATTCCGCAAAGTGCAAGACCGATTCCGGTATTGCCGGAGGTCGGCTCAATAATCGTCATCCCCGGTTTAAGCTTTCCCTCACGTTCCGCCGTTTCCAGCATGTTTTTCGCAATTCTGTCCTTAATGGAGCCACCGGGATTTAAAAATTCCGCTTTGGCGAAAATATTCAGTCCGGTCGTCGGCTTAAGGCTGATTAGCGGAGTATTTCCGATTAAATCTAAAATATTTTGTGTATACATATGTGCCACCCTTTTATTTTACTGTTTTGGCGGACTGCATTATTTGGTTATTTTGACTGTTGCCGCCTGCCCTTTATTCAGGAATTTCTTTTTATATTTCTTAAATTTCTTATTACTCATCTTCGGAAGCTTAATTTTTGCTTTCCGGTTGATTCCCTTAAAGGCATTCTTGTTTACCTTGGTAATCTTCTTTGACGAAACAGTAATTTTCTTTAACACCTTACAATTAAGGAATGCCTCTTTCCCAATGGTCTTTACATTGGCACCGATTACCACCGTCTTTAACTTTTTATTTGCTTTAAACGCCTTATTGGAAACTGCCGTCACGTTAAAATTATATCCGTTGATATTTACCTTTGCCGGAATCGTGATTTTCTTCTGCTTCCGGTTCTTCGGCTTCAACACGGTAACCGTCCCTTTTGTCTTATGGGACTTGGTAATCTGATAGGTCAGCACGCCGACAGTAAATTTTTCTCCCTTTTTGGGCAGCTCTTTTTTTACCCTTGTCTGGGCATAAGGATTTTTGGAGGTATCTATTCCCTTTAATCTCTCCGGCGCAACTCCGCTGAACGTAGAATTAGAAATATAATTCACATTTGGCGGAATAACCATTTCATGGATATTCTGGCAGTTTGAAAAAGCGTTATCGCCAATCGTCTTTAAGGAATCCGGCAGCTTAACCGTATTTAAGTTCTGGCATCCGGAAAAGGTATCGTTTTCAATGGCGGTCACGCCCTCCGGAATGTCAATGACATGCATGTTCTGGCAGTCCTTGAAAGCACCGGTTCCGATTTTTTCCAGTCTGTCTCCTAAAAAGATTACTTCGTTCAGATTCGCATTTCCGGCAAAAGCATATGCCTCGATGCTTAACAGCGTAGCCGGCATCGTAATCGTATGCAGATTCGGGCATCCCTCAAAGGTGTACGCCGGAAGCGTTGTTATCTTCGTCTTGGAAATATCCGGAGTCCGGTTTGTAATATAGGCAAAACAGTAGCTTTCAATGGAGGTAACCGACGGCGGCAGAATAATATCCAGATTCGCATTATAGGCAAATGCCCATGCGCCGATTTTCGCTACATGGGATTCCTCCGCAAAGGTAATCCCCAAAAGCCCGCTTTCATAAAATGCATATTCGTCTATCTGGGTTACCGTGGTGGGAACCTCTACCCTCTGCAAACCGGATTTGTGTATAGCATAGGGATATATTTCCTCTATCCCCTCCGGCAGAGAGTACTCCAGGCTATTCTGGTAATCCCGAAAGCCGGAAGCCAGCCGGTAAAGCTTCTTTCCGTCAGCGGACATCAGGCACGCTCCGACACCCTCTTCCAGATTTACCCCGCTTTCATTGCTGTCCTTAAAAAACGTGTTTCCCTCCATAACGTCAAAGCTGCAAAAGCCGCAGGAATTAAACACACGCTCTCCAATAGTCTGTACTCCCGCAGGAATAATCACACAATTTCCTTTACTGGTAACTGCATAAAACGTCTGGTTTTCCCCGTCGCCGGACACAATATACCTGTTCCATTGAACGCTCTCCCACTCGTTTTCCAGTTTACTCTCCAATTCCTCTTTTGTTTCTCCGGTTTCCGGATGGTAAACGCACACTGCACTAAGAGCGGTACAGCCGTTAAAGGTATCGTCGCCAAGGGTTGTTATTGTATCCGGTACAATAACCCGTTTAATATTCACCTTATCCTTGAAGGTTCCCGAAAGTCCCTTTACCGCAACGCCCCCGACTGCCGCCGGGATAATCACTTCTTCCGCCGGTTCCTCCGGATTCTCATTATACCCGGTAATAATTCCCGTCTGTGCATCAATGACAAATGCGCTTTCCTCTGTAAATGGCAGGGCATCCTCTACCCCCTGCGCCTGTGCCGGTAACGCAAAGCACGCCGCAAGCAGCAGGCTAAAAAGTATCATTCCCTGAAAATACCCTATACTCTTCCTTTTGTTCCCCATAACCAATCCTCCATTTTTCTTTATCCGTTTTCATGCTGCAAAACAATTCATTCTTATTATTATACAATAATTTCCCAAAAAATAAAACACCTTATGCTAAAAATGTATATTTCTGTTTTTAACCGGAATGGGAAATGACCGCCCCGCCCACAACAATATCTTCTTCATAGAATACCACAGCCTGTCCCGGGGTAATCGCCCGGACAGGCTCCGCAAACCGGCATTCCACGCTATCCTTTCCCGCCATCCGGATAATACAGGGCGCTCCTTTATGGGAATAACGGATTTTCGCCGTTACCTTCTTTTCCCCGGTAAGCTCCGGTATGGACATCCAGCTCGGCTGCCCTGCCAGCAGTCTGTCATGAAAGGTATCCTCATTGGTACCGATAACCACTTCATTGGTATCAGGACGGATTTCCAGTACAAATACCGGCGCTCCCAGAGAAAGCCCCAGTCCTTTCCTCTGCCCAATCGTATAGTGGATGATTCCTTTATGCCGTCCCAGTATGTTTCCTTTTACATCGACAAAATTACCCTCTGCAAAGGTTTTTCCCGACTCCCGTTCAATATAACCCGCATAATCATTATCCGGAATAAAGCAGATTTCCTGGCTGTCCGGCTTACCGGCTACGGACAGCCCCAGCTTTTGTGCTATCTGCCGGATTTCTTTTTTCTCATATTCCCCCACCGGCATCAGGGTTCTCGACAGCTGCTCCTGGGTAAGGCTATACAGCGCATAGGTCTGGTCCTTACGGTCTGCCGCCGATTTCCTTAGCGCAAATCTTCCGCCGGGAAGCCTGCTTATTCTGGCATAATGTCCTGTGGCAATATAATCGCAGCCCAGCTCCGTGGCACGGTTTAACAGCGCCTCCCATTTTACATACCGGTTACAGGCGATACAGGGATTCGGTGTCCTCGCATGCATGTACTCATCCATAAAGTAATCGATAACATGCCGTTTAAACTCCCGCTTAAAATTCAGAACATAATAGGGAATATCCAGCATACCCGCCACTCGTCCGGCGTCCTCCACGGCGGAAAGTCCGCAGCATCCCCCGTTTTCCGCCATCTTATCTGCATCTTCATCCTGCCAGATTTGCATGGTGACTCCAATCACATCAAATCCCTGTTCCTTCAACAGATAGGCCGCCACAGAGGAATCCACTCCTCCCGACATGCCAACCGCAACCTTTTTCTTCATGCCCTGTCCTCCGTTTTGGCTTTGCCAAATTGATTATCCGTATGCCGGCCGGCAAAAAACCTAATATTCTTCCTCTTCTTCACCCTCGCTGATATCATTCTTCGGTTTGTTAAGCCCGTCTATCGTAATCCCGTTTTTCTCGCAATAATCCCATAACGCCGCATGAATCGCTTCCTCTGCCAATAAAGAACAGTGTACCTTTACCGGAGGAAGTCCGTCAAGCGCCTCCATAACCGCTTTATTCGTTACCTCCAGCGCCTCGTAAATCGTTTTTCCCTTGACCAGCTCCGTTGCCATGGAGCTGGTTGCCACCGCCGCACCGCATCCAAAGGTCTTAAATTTCACGTCCCGGATAACCTGATTTGCGTCAATATCAAAATAAATGCGCATGATATCTCCACATTTGGCATTTCCCACCGTACCGACGCCGCTTGCGTTTTCAATCTCACCCATATTTCTTGGATTGGTAAAATGGTCCATTACTTTTTCACTATACATTTCCCTTTTCTCCTTCCTGTAAGCTATTGGTTATTCTTCATAAAATCCTCATAAAGCGGCGACATATCGCGAAGCTTTTTGACAATCTCCTTAATATTATCCACTACATAATCCATTTCTTCCATTGTATTTTCATCCCCGAGGGTCATCCGCAGTGAGCCGTGGGCAATTTCATGGGGAAGCCCGATAGCCAGCAATACATGGGAGGGGTCCAGTGAGCCGGAGGTGCACGCTGAGCCGGAGGAGGCGCAGATTCCTGCCATGTCCAGCATAATCAGCAGGGATTCTCCCTCAATAAACTGGAAGCTGATATTCACATTATTCGGGAGGCGTTTTGTCCTGTGCCCGTTCAGCCGGGCATAAGGTACCTCCGCCAAAATACGCTCAATTAAATGGTCCCGCATAGCGGTTTCCTTTTCCTGCCGCTCCTCCATTGTCGCCAGGGCAAGCTCCACCGCTTTGGCAAGCCCTACGATTCCGGTTACATTTTCCGTCCCCGCACGGCGGGAGCGTTCCTGTCCCCCTCCGTGGATAAGATTCTTCAGCTTAAGCCCTTTCCGGATATATAAAAATCCTATTCCTTTCGGTCCGTTCAGTTTATGTCCACTGGCGCTTAACATATCAATATGGTATTCGTCCACATCAATGGGCACCTGCCCATACGCCTGAACCGCATCGGTGTGAAACAAAATGCCGTGCTCCTTTGCAATTTCCCCGATTTCCTTTATCGGCTGAATCGTTCCGATTTCATTGTTGGCAAACATAACGGAAATCAGAATCGTATCTGGACGGATTGCCGCCTTTAACTGTTCAAGCTTTACCACACCGTTTTCGTCCACGTCCAAATAGGTTACATCAAATCCTTTCTTTTCCAGATACTGGGCAGTATGCAAAATGGCATGATGTTCAATTTTTGTCGTAATGATATGCTTTCCCTTTTGGGCATAAGCCTCCGCCGTCGCCTTCAATGCCCAGTTATCAGACTCTGAACCCCCAGCGGTAAAATAGATTTCATTACTTTTCGCACCAATGCTTGAGGCAATGGCATCCCGGCATTCGGTAATCACCGCTTTATTTTTCTGGGAAAAGGTATATACACTGGACGGATTGCCAAATTTTTCGGTAAAAAAAGGAAGCATCGCATCCACAACCTCCTGTTTTGCTGCGGTTGTCGCCGCATGGTCCAAATAAATAAATCGCTTTTCTTCCATAATTCCTGTTCCTCTTTCCTAATATACTATTTTGCTTACACGCTGATTCACAAATCACAGTCCGTCTTCGGACAGTTCTCCTTAAGCCGCATCCTTCGGTTATCCTCTACCAGTTCATTCAGATAAATGGAATCCACCGCACTCTGAATGCTGTCGTCAATCCGCTTCCAGACATTTCTGGTCACACAGGTTTTACTGCCAGAGCATTCGCTTTCTCCTTTAAGCCCTGTACAGTTTACCGGCGACAAATCCCCTTCCAATGCCCTTAAAATATCTCCGACACTAATCTCCCTGCTGGCCTTTGCCAGTACATATCCCCCCTGGGAACCCCGGATACCGGCAATCAGCCCGGCTTTTTTTAATTTTGCCATCAGCTGTTCCAGATAGCTGTCTGAAATAGACTGTCTGGCTGCAATATTGGCAATGGATTGGGGCGTTTCCTCCGAAAAATCAGCCAAATCAATCATCGCCCGCAGACCATACCTGCCTTTTGTCGATAATTTCATTCTACCACCTCAATTCCCACTAATTTAGTCGGATATTATAGGGATAATATAACAATGTTTTTTCCTGCTGTCAAGAGCAAAACAGACATATTCCGGATATTCAGGTCATAAATTAGCAAAAGCAGGGTAAACAGGAGGTTTTCTTCCATGAACATAAAAAGCCGCTATCAACGCATCCGACTTCTGATTTCCCGGAATCTGGTCATCAAGGGAACGCTGATTCTGACCCTTACCGGATTCGCCACCAGAATTATCGGATTCTATAATAGAATATTCCTCGCCGGGTTAATCGGTGCGAAGGAGCTGGGGATTTACCAGCTTATCTTCCCGCTCTATATGGTGGCATTTTCCTTTACCACCTTCGGAAATGAGCTTGCCCTTACCAAGCTGGTTTCCGAATACAACAGCCGCAGGGATTACGGAACCGCCAGGGCATTTTTTAAAACCTGTTTTTTCATCAATCTTTTGTCCGGTCTGCTTATCACGATTATTATGTACCGCAATGCAGGCTGGCTATGCACGCATATTCTGAACGCTCCGGAATGTGAAGCCTGCCTTAAGGTAATCAGTCTGGGAATCCCTTTTATGGCGATGAAAGGGGCTATTCACGGCTATTTTCTGGGACTGGAAAAATCCGGTATTCACGGAATATCCGATTTTCTCGAGCAGACGGCAAAGGTTTTGGGGCTTTATCTTCTCTCCACCTATATTTTTGTGCAAAGCGGCTATGACGCTGCCTTTGCTGTCCGGGGTATCGTCATCGGCGAAATTGTTTCCTTTCTCTTTTCCCTTGGCGCCCTGTACATTCACGACAGAAAAAACCGCAGACGCCCTGCCGCTTATCCCGGAAAGGACGGGTCTTCCGTTTCCCCCATCCGCCGGCAGAAAGTCCTCTCTCTTTTTTTCAGGGATGCCCTTCCCCTTACCGCCAACCGTTTAACCCTCACTGCCCTGCAGAGCATGGAGGCTATTATCATTCCCACCGTACTGTTAAGCTTTTACCATGATTCCACGAAAAGCCTTGCCACCTACGGCGTATTTTCCGGAATGGCATTCCCGTTTATTATGTTCCCCTCTACGATAACCAACTCCTTATCCACCATGCTTTTACCCGCCGTTTCCTCTGCCAGTTCCCGGCTAAATGCAGGCTACCTGAAAAGGCTCTGCGAAAAAAGCCTGCATTTCTGCCTGCTGGTAGGACTTTTTTCTACCACGGTATTTTACATCTTCGGTCCCTCCATCGGCGGCTGTTTTTTCCAAAACAAAGAAGCCGGTACATATCTGTACCAGCTTTCCTTTCTCTGCCCTTTTATCTATCTTGCCACCAATCTTGCCAGCATATTAAACGGTCTCGGCTTCGCCTCCCATAACCTGATGCTGACGGTAGCCGCCACCGGAATACGGCTGGGCTTTATCCTGTTTACCGTTCCCCGTATCGGCATTTACGGTTATATCATCGGTCTCTTTACCGGCTACCTGTTCTTAACCTTTGCCTGCCTTTTCAAGCTGCAGTCCGTTGTGCCGGTAAGCCTGTCCTTTTCCCGGGATATCTTTTTCCCCGCCGCCGCCTTTATTCTGACGGGTGCCGCCGCATTCTTCTGCTACCGGAAACTGCTGTCCTTTTCCGGCGGCATACCTGAGGTGGTGGTTCTCATTGCCGTTCTTGGCATTTACGGCGTAATCTGCTTTACCGGCCGGGTAAAGGCATTGCTTCGGGAATAACACCCTTATACTTTGAATTTCTGCACCTGCTCCTTATGGCTGTTGGCAATTTCATTCTGATAATCCGAGGTTATGGCAATCTGCTCCAAATACATGGCAATACTGCTGAGCTCCGCTCTCGCCTCGGAAAGATTTTCCCTTGCCCGGTCGGATTTCTCCAACACGGCATTCAGCAGCTTAACCGTTTCCGAATCCAATGAGCGGTTCTCCAATATCTGCTTTACCGTCGCATCCACCTGCTCCGTTTTGTCCCCGGAATTTAGCATCTGGATGTTTACCCGTTCAATCCGCTGACCGGATTTCCGTACCGCTAAGGATACCTCCTCTCCGGTATCGCTGATGGCGGCGGATTCGTCAATTATTTTTTCCAGCAAATCGCGCATCATGAACTGGGAATCGTTTAACGCCTCCACCGTCTGTCCAAATTCATCATCCGCCATATTTTGAATATCATCCGCTATATTGTACTCCGAAATACGCTTTGCCAGCCGCTGGATTTCCGCCAGCCTGTTGGTAAAATAATTGCTCATTCCGATGGTAATTACAACGGCGACAATTACGGATAAGCCCATAATTCCCCCGATAATCAGAATTAAATTTTGGTGGATTCTCCGGTTATTTTCATTCCTGCTCCGGGCATTTGCCGTGGAAAGCTCCACTACCGCCTCCGCCAGCTCATAGGTACATGCCTTAACCGGCATAAGCTCCTGCTCGTAGGCGTTAAGCGCAGCCTCCTTGTCTTTATCGTCCAGCTTCTCCACAATAGCGGCAATCTGTTTATCAAAGGTTAAAATACTGAGCCTGCATTGGTTGTATCTCCGTTTCTCCAAAGCCGTCACCTTTAATTTATCATATTGCTCCATCAACTCCTGATTATCCTGTTGGAGACTGGCAATCCTTTCCACATATTCCTCATGATAATCCTCATCAAGACTGCTCATCATACTGATTACACACTGGTCAATCTCTTTGATATTCTGGTTAATGGATTTTAAATATTCTACAGAGTTCAGATTATTGACATAAATTTCGTTACTGTTATAATATACCTCTCTAACATTATAAATCCCTACAATCCCGGTTACCAGTATCAGCGCCACGATGGAAAAATAACTAAACAAAAGCTTCTTCCGGATACTCATCCCCTTTTTCTTTTCTGTCATTGTTCTCCCTCATCCTTTCCCAATGGATACAACAGCCACTGAGTATCCTCATCATACAGGTTATCCCCGTTAACATAGGTTGCTCCCGTATCAATTCTCTCTTCAATCGCTTTTCCGTCCAATACCTTATTGATATTACGAACCCCTAAATAACCCATATTATAGGGATTTTGTACCATCATTCCATCAATGGCTCCCTCTGCCAGAAACGCAATCTCCGCATCTGAAGAATCAAAGCCAAGAACAATAATGTCATCCTGTCTGTTCTTTTCGCAGACCGCCGCTGCCACACCCACGGCGCTGCCTTCATTTGCACCGTAAATGCAGGCAATATCCGGATATTGTTTTATAAATTCCAGCGCCTGTTCCTTTGCCACCTCCGAATCTCCGCCGCAATAGGCAATTCCCACGATTTCTATCTTTCCGTTATATTTCTCCATTTCACGGATAAAGCCTTCGTTCCTTGCAATAGCAGTCTGCGCCCCCTCCACAAAGGAGATAATCGCAACCTTTCCTTCACCGCCCATCAGCTCCGCCGCATTTCTTGCCGCAATCGCCCCTGCCGTCTCATTATCCGTCCCGATTGTCGCCACTCTGGTCTCGGTCGTCACATCCGAATCAAGGGTCAGAACCGGTATCCCCTTCTTTACCGCCTTGTCAATAACCTCATTCAGCCTGTCCGTGTCTAAGGGGGCAAGCACAATAGCATCGGACTGATTCTCAATGGCTTTTTCCATCATCCCAATCTGCACGTCAATCTGCGATTCATCCTCCGGCGCTTCAAACGTAACATGAATATTCAATTCCTCCCCGGCATCCATGGCTCCCTGCTCCACCGTTTTCCAAAATTCATGCTGAGAGCCCTTACAGATTACTGCAACATATCTCTCCTGCTCCGCCTGTCCGCCGGTATTTTGTCCGCATCCGGTCAGCCATCCTGCCCCAATAATACCCAGAACAAGAAATATTCTTTTCCTATTTCTTCTTTTACAGTGTTTCAAGATATCCCTCCTCCAAACAGTCTATCAGCTTCTCCTTCGGTACCGGCTTGGAATAATAATAGCCCTGCAGATAATCCGCTCCCATCGCCGTAATAATTTCCGCCATCTCCAAATCCTCGATACCTTCCGCAACCACCTTTAAATTTATATCCTTAAACATCGCAATAGTATTTTCCAAAACCATGCGGGAAGTTACTTTTTTCATTGCCGCCCATACAATATATTTATCCAGCTTGACGATGGAAAAGGGCAAATCCACCAGATAATTGACGTTGGAATAACCTGAGCCGTAATCATCCAGCGAAAATTGAATGTCCATCAGGGAAAGCCTTGCCATATTCTGAATCAGCCGCTCTTCCGAATAAGCGGCGGCACTTTCCGTAATTTCCAGATTAAGCATTTCCGCAGGGATTCCGTATTTATCCAGCATTTCTTTTATATCTATGTAAATCTTTTCCTGCATGCACTGAACCACGGAAAGATTGACCTCCACAAACTCTATCCCCCTGCGCTTCAAATCATACTGCTTGATAAACCGGCATACCTCCTCTAACACCAGCATGCCAATCTGTATAATCTTGCCGTTTTGCTCCGCAATACGGATAAATTCCTCCGGAGACACATAACCATATTCCGGCACGTTTAATCTTGCCAGGGCTTCCATGGAATGAAACCGTTTATGGCGCGTATCGTAAATCGGCTGATAATGTACTTCAAATTTCCCCTCTTCAATGGCGGCAACCATAGCTTGTTCAATCGCCTTTTGCCGCACCATCTCGCTGACCGCCTCTTCATCTACCTCAAAAAACTGTCCTTTTCCGATAAACTTCGCCTTGGAAATGGCATATTCAATCGCCTGAATCAAATCCTCCCCGTTATGATGGATGGTATGCATCAGACAGATACAGGCGGAAATTTCTATCTCCGCATCATAGAATTTCCATGCCCTCCGCAAAATTCTCCGGATACTGTCCAGCTCCTTGATGCTCTCCGTCTTTTCACTGATGGCAACGCAGAAAACATCCCCGCCAAAGCGGAAAACCCGGGAAGCCGAATATTCCTTCTGCAAAGCCGCCACAAGCTGCTGCATCAGGTTATTTCCGCCCGTCATGCCGTAAATCTCATTGATAAGCTTGAAGTTGTCCAGGGCGATGACAAAAATCTGTTCCGGATTACCGCGCTTTGCCGTTTCCTGAATATGAATCGTAAACGCCTCCCTGTTCAGCGCCCCCGTAAGGGAATCCACATAGACAATCATATTCTCGCCGGTAAGATAAATAATAAATATTGATAAACCGGTACCCACGCCGGACAGCATGTAATGCGGAAAAACATACTGGACAAGGTTGGGAATCAGCGATATCACCACCATCATGATAATCAGCGCACACTGCTTTTCCTTTAATGTCTTTCTGCGGATAACGGTATAGAGAATCGTTCCCACAGAATAGAGCAGTGCGTTGACATACAGATAGCTGTGTAGGATGCCGTGGTGATATCCCGTCTCGTCAAAATAGAATACCCAGCCTGTCCACAAGCTGGACAAAACCAACAGCGCACCGAAAATCGCCGGAATCCATGCCATTCCCAATAACTGCTGCCTTCCCTCCGTAACCCTCTGTCCCCTGAAATAAATATACATCACAAGCATGGTGGGAATCAGGCACTGCATCATTAAAAATACCGTATTCAGCAGATAATTTAACCATAACGGCACCATCTGATAATATGAAACTGTATAACAGGTAATGATATCCAGACAGATATTGCCAAAGCACGCTGTCAGATATAACCGAAATATTTTTGACTGAAATCCCTCCAGCCGCCTCTGTGCAGATGAAATAATAATCAACAGCATCAGAAAAACCAGAGCACAGATTTCATAATCCACATTATAATACATAAATCCCTCTTTTATCCCTATATTTTACTCTACAATTCATACGGTGTCACCTGATACACATAGTAATTAAGCCAGTTAAAAAACAAGGTATTCGCGTGACAGCGCCATGACTTAATGGGTTTTTTGTCCGGATTGTCCTCCGGATAGTAATTGCAGGGAATCTCCGGGTTAATTCCCTTTTTTTTGTCCCGGTTATATTCCTGGTCAAGAGTCAGCGTATCATATTCCGGGTGGCCGGTGACAAATATATTTTTTCCGCTCTCCGCAATAATCAGATACGGTCCCGTTACCTCGCTTTCCGATACGATTTCCAGCTTGTCGTTAGCGACGATATCCTCCCTGCTCACTCCGGTGTAACGCGACTGCGGAACCAGAAAGGAATCGTCAAAGCCCCGGACAAGCGGTGTGCGCTTGTGAAAGGTATAATGCTTATAGATACCGGAAAACTTCTTTGGCAGGTTGTATTTTGGTATACCGTATCGGTAATACAGCCCTGCCTGGGCGCCCCAGCATATATGCAGGGTGGAGGTGACGTTCTTTTCGGACCAGTCCATAATATCAGTCAGCTCCTTCCAGTATTCCACCTCTTCAAAGTCCAGCTTTTCCACCGGTGCACCCGTTATAATCAAACCGTCAAAGCGACGGTTTTTAATCTCTTCAAAGGTCGTATAGAATCTCTCCAAATGCTTTCTCGCCACATTTTTCGGCTCATAGGTTCCCGTCCGGATAAAGGTGATATTTACCTGAATCGGCGTATTGGCAAGACTTCGCAGCAGCTGCAGCTCCGTATCCTCCTTTAACGGCATCAGATTTAAAATCACCACCTCCAGCGGACGGATATCCTGGCTCACCGCCCTGTCCGCATCCATCACAAATATATTCTCTTCCTCTAATATCTTCTTTACCGGTAAATCATTGTCTATTCTGATTGGCATGCTCTCTTCCTCTTTTCTGTCACGGCTTGATAAAATGTATATTCCGGTTAAGCAGCCGCTATTCTTCCCCGGAAAGCCGGATAAACTCTTCCTCCGATAAAATCGGTATTCCCAGCTCATTTGCCTTTTTATTTTTAGACGACGTGGACTGCACGTCATTGTTAATCAGATAGTCCGTATTCTTAGACACCGAGCCGGTCACCTTGCCGCCGGCTTTCTCTATAAAATCCTTTAAAGCATTCCTGTTGGCAAACCGCTCCAGGCTGCCGGTAATCACGAACACCTTCCCGGCAAGGGTCTGGCTGGCGGTTTCCTCTTCCCGTTCAAAAGTAATCTCGTCAAGCAGCTCCCTTACCGTCTGCATTTTTTCTTCATCCCGGAAATAGGCAGAAAAGGCAGATGCCAATACCCCGCCAATTCCCTCAATCTCCGTAAGCTCCTCTGTTTTTGCCGCCATAACGGCTTCCATATCCCAGCCAAAATGCGCGACAATCACCTTTGCATTGGCGAGTCCGATTCCGCTGATTCCCAGACTGTAGATAAACTTTGCCATGGATACCGTTCTGGCATCCTCAACGGATTTAATCAGATTATCGTAAGACTTTTCACCGAAGCCCTCCAATTCAATAATCTGCTCCCTGTACCTCTCCAGATGAAATAAATCCGGCAGACGCTTTAAGAAACCGCAGGCAATAAACTTTTCCAGCGTAGCCTCCGAAAGCCCGTCGATGTTCATCGCATTCCTTGATACAAAATGGGAAAACCCTTTAATGCGCTTGGCGCTGCACTCTGCATTCATACAGTATAAGGACTGTACGCCGTTAACATCCTGCAGGGTAGTCTCCCCTCCGCAGGCGGGACACACTGCCGGAAGGATAAGATTATCGCTTCTGGTAAGATTTTCAGCTACCTGCGGGATAATCATATTGGCTTTATAGACGGTAATCCTGTCTCCCAGACCCAGACCAAGTGCCTTTAAAATACTCACGTTGTGAAGGCTTGCCCTGGTCACTGTCGTTCCCTCCAGCTCCACCGGTTCAAAAACCGCAACCGGATTGATTAGCCCGGTTCTCGACGGAGACCATTCCACCTCCTTAAGCGTGGTTTCCGCCAATTCATCCGCCCATTTAAAGGCAATGGAATCCCGCGGAAACTTTGCGGTTCTGCCAAGGCTTCTTCCGTAATCAATATCGTTATAGGACAGCACAAGACCGTCGGAGGGGACGTCGTTATCCGGAATTGCCGCCGCAAACCGCATTACCTCTTCCTCCACCGTATCCGCATTTACCGGACGGTGCTCCACGACGTCAAAGCCCTGTTCCGTCAGCCAGCGGAAACGTCCCTCCACGGTGCCGTTAACGCTTTCCTCCGCCGTATTTTGTTCATCTACCACATCCGTCACCAGGGCAAAGGCATAAAACCGGACGTTCCTCTTTGCGGTAATCTCATTATTCAGCTGTCTTACCGAGCCGGAGCAAAGGTTTCTGGGATTTTTATATTTGTCCTCCACCGCCTCGATTGAATCATTTATCCGATTAAAATCCGAATACCGGATTACCGCTTCTCCTCTTATCACCAGATTCCCCTTATAGGGAATCCGCTTCGGTATATTGACAAAGGTTTTTGCATTATTGGTAATGACTTCACCGATTTCCCCGTTTCCTCTGGTAACCGCATTCGCCAGTTCTCCCTGTTCATAGGTGAGAACCACCGTCAGCCCGTCCAGCTTCCAGGAAAGAATGCCTTCCTGCCCATTCAGCCAGCTCACCAAGGATGCAGCTTCCTTAGTTTTATCCAGCGAAAGCATCGGAGAGGGGTGCGGCTGCTTTTCCAGTTCACTGAGCACCTCATACCCTACATGAATCGTCGGGCTGTTTGCAAGCACAATGCCCGTTTCCTTTTCCAATGCGTTAAGCTCATCATATAATCTGTCATACTCCAAATTGGACATAATTTCTGTATCCTGCTGATAATATGCCCTGGATGCCTCATTCAAAACGGAAACCAGTTCCTTCAACCGTGCTTTTTTCTCCATACCGCCTCACCTTTTATCGTCTTATTTCACCTGCTCATGGCTTCTTATAATTCTTCTTTGCAGCTCATCAAGCTCATCCTCTGTCGCCATACGGATATCTCCCGGCTTCATATCGCCGATTTCAATGTTCATTACCCGTATTCTGCGCAGCTTAACCACCTTATAGTCAAAGTGCTCGCACATTTTCCGGATTTGCCGGTTTAATCCCTGCGTCAGAATAATGGAAAAGGATTTGTCATTTTTCTTTTTCAGCTTACAGGGATTGGTCACAACCCATGCATCCTTATTGGAATCATGAATCTTTACCCCCTCCGCCATTCCTTTTAAAAACTCGTCGGTTATCGTCCGGTTCACCGTTACCACATATTCCTTCTCATGCTGATTCCTTGCTTTTGCAATCTCATTGCACAAATCCCCGTTATTGGTTAACAGCAGCACTCCCTCGGAGTCCTTATCCAGCCTGCCGATATATTTCAAATCCGAATCCAGATTAAAATTCTTAAAAATCCCCGATTCGTCTCCTCCGTAAGCGGTGCAGGCGTACCCTTTCGGCTTATTGAATACCACCAGCTTAAAGGGAGTCTCCCTTTTCACAATCTGACCGTTCACACAGATTTCGTCCTCATCGCTTACCCGCATACCCATGCTGGCAGGAATCCCATTGACGGATACTTTACCCCCGGCAATCCATTCATCCGCCTTTCTTCTGGAGCAAACCCCCGATGCGCTTAAATATTTGTTCAATCTCATGATATTATCCATAGTATTCCCTCTTCTCTGCCTGCTGCGCGGATAACCGCCTGCCTCTTCCGTAACCGTTCAAAAGGATATTTCTATTTATCATACCACGCTTGGCACACTTTTTCAAATTTTTTCATTTTTTACTTGAAAAAATAAAGAGATGCCGCTATAATAGCAAATGGATACAGCGAGGTGTTCTTAACAAAGATAAGGACACCTCGTTTTCTGTGTAAAAAAATCATATAAAAGGATGTGGGTTAAGTGGATAATATTGATAAGAAAATTTTACATTTATTACAGGAAAATGCAAGATATCCGTTAAAATATCTTGCCGGCAAGGTCTTTTTATCGTCCCCCGCCGTATCCGCAAGAATCGACCGGCTGGAAAAAGCCGAAATTATCACCGGCTACCATGCGGCAGTTGACCCGGTTATGCTGGATTACCATGTCACCGCATTTATCAACATGTCGTTGGACCCGAAGCAGAAACCGATTTTTTATCCGTATATCGAATCCTGCCCCAATGTGCTGGAATGCAACTGTGTAACCGGTGCTTACTCCATGCTCATTAAGGTTGCCTTTCCCAGTACCATGGAACTGGATTCCTTTATCGGCCAGCTCCAGAAATACGGAAAGACGGAAACCCAGATTGTCTTTTCCACACCGGTTAAACCGAGAGGTATCGATGTCTACGCATCCTGTCCACCGGAAGAAATTCCTCCGGAGGAAAACGGTTAAACCGGAAAGTCTGCCTATTCGCCTGTCTCCCCGCTATCCTCTCCCTGCGTCTCACTCTCTGCCTGTCCCTCCGCCGGTGTCTGGCTGTTTTCCTCCGGCTGGCTTTCCCCGGAATTTTCCTCTGTCTGCTGACCCGTCTCTTCACTGCTTCCCTCTTCGGATGGAAGATAATCCGCCGCTGACTTTGTCTCCATATCCCTCCGGCTGATAATGTCATAAAATTCCTGCAGGGAAGAATCTTTTTCTTTCAATTCGTTATTTTTCTTCTCCACCGCTTTAAACACCTTCTGGATATCCTTATCCCCTTTAACCCGTTCAATATATGCCGACGCATCCTTTGACAGAGCGCCGTTATTAATCAGATATCCTCTTGCGCCGTTGACAATATACAGAATACTGATGTCATAGGGCGAAGAGTTTACTCCGGCAATCGTTAAATTGGCAACGACAAAAGCAATATAGCTTCCCTCATCCAGCCCTTCCTTCGTATAAACCGTGATATTGTCATATGCAGTAATAAATTCCGCCTTTTTTTTAAGATTTCCCTCATCACTATATGCCGACGGCTCCGTCACCATATCCTGCAGCCGTAAATAATCGCAGGAGGTAATCGCCTTATAATACATGGTAATAAACTCGTTCAATTCCTCGTCCGCATCTTTTTCGTAAGGAACAATCGTGTCATGTTCCTCCTTTACGTCAACCTCTTCATCCAGAACCGCTTTCTTGTCCTCCTGGGAAATGGTTTTTCCGCCGGTAACGGGCGCCCCGATAAATAAATAGGCGAGCACGCTGCAAAGAACAAATAAGCTCCATCCCAGCGTCAGCTTTAATTTTGGACTGATGTAGACGGTATTTCCGCCTCTGTTGATTTCGGAATTTTCCAGATGAAAGCGTTCATAAGAATCCGATAATTTATCAAACATGTTTTTTTTCATGATATTCTCCTGTCATACTCTCTGTTTTTCAGCATTTTTCAGTCCTATTCTAACAAAATACATATTAAATTGCAAGATTCCGTTTGCTATTTTGAAAGTTTTGTAGTATTATATTATCTGCATGCACCAGTAGCTCAGTGGATAGAGCAATGGCCTCCGGAGCCATGTGCGGGAGTTCGATTCTCTTCTGGTGCATTTTTCATGCCCGGCGGCAGGTTCCGGGGCATTAAGCGGAGGAATACTATGCACTATCATATTTATTGTAAGGAAAAAAAGGTAAACCGCAATTACCATGCCGCTTATGCGGAATTTCAAAAGCGGCTGTCTGCTTACGGCGACACCGCTTTTCATCCCTGCACGGTCCTCACCCTGCCAAAGGAACTGCATTTGGGACATCAGCACTTTCTCTTTTTGCAGTCCGGCAGCTCCACATACTCTTCGGAGGAATTTGCACAATATCTGAACGTTCTTCAACACAGCGGGAAATCCACCGTCCATGTTATCATCGGCTTCACGGAGGACGAATTTTATTCCGCACTGCCCGACGGGCAGACGCCGGAAAACGTGGATTATCTCTCCTTAACCAAAATCAGCCTTTCCCCGAAAACCCTTTCCCTGCTGTTTTTTGAGCAGCTTTACCGGGGATATACGATTCTTCAGGGAAAAACCTACCACAAATAAATTTCTCCCCGGCGGGTAGTTTATATTCCGGCAATTTCCTCACAGAGCACCAGGCGCATCATCTGGTGGGGAAACGTCATTTTGGAAAAGCTGAATTTTAAATCCGCCCGCTGCTTAATCCGCAAGGGCAGGCCCAAAGAGCCCCCGATGATATAGGTAACCGTTTCCTTTCCCTCCTCTTTTGCTCTTTTTACATATGCCCTGTGCTGGCTTGTGGTCAGCTCCTTCCCCTCGATGCACAGCGCCACAACATAATCCCTGCTGCTTAATCTGCCCTCCATTCCGGCGCATTCCTTTTCCAAAAATGCCTCCCTGTTCTTTTCCTTCAGCTTTTCCGGTATTTTTTCATCCGGAAATTCCACAATTTCAATCCTTCTTCCTCTGCGCTCTGCCTCGTCACAAACAGCTTCTATCTCCTGCCGGTAAAAGGCATCCTTAATTTTTCCAACGCAAAAAACCCTGTATTTCATCTTTTCCTCTCCCCTGCCGCCCTCTTTTTGGCAAAGATATCCTTTTTCGTTTAAAATGTTTTCAATTTGTTTGATTTAATGTCATAATTTGTTCATATTTATGGATTATATTAAATACAGTAACTTTTTCATAATTTTTTCATTTAATTCTCCCTTATACTTATAAAGAAAGAGACCAGTTATCTGGTCTCTTTTATTGTCCTATAAATCCCCGTTTTGCATATCCTCAAATTCTTTAAGCATTTCCTCCGACGGAGCCTTGGTTGCCAGCGAAACGGCAACAATCAGAATCATTCCGACTGCAAACCCTACCACCAGGGAGTAAAGCCCGGTTTCCGTTCCCAGGGTATTCAGTATTTCCTTTCCGTTACTGCCCACTGTTCCGGTGGAGAATAGCGGAATATAATCCCATACCAGTACCGTTGCGGCTCCGGATACAATACCGGCAATCGCTCCCGGCAGGTTTACCCGTTTCCAGTACAGGGAAAGCAGCACAATGGGTCCGAACGCAGAGCCAAACCCTGCCCATGCATTGGAAACCAGCCCCATAACCGAGCTGTCCGGATTCAACGCAATCACGTAAGCAAGAACAGCTACAACCACAACCGTAGCACGGCTTAAGCCCAGCACGGTTTTATCCTTTGCGTCCTTTTTAAATACACCCTTGAACAAATCCTCCGATACTGCGGATGCGGTAACCAGAAGCTGGGAATCTGCTGTGGACATAATTGCCGCCAGAATCCCGCAGAGGAATAACCCTCCGACAAAGGCAAGATGTATATCCTCCATAAAGACTTTCTTTATCATTTCAATAAATACGTTTTCTGCGGAAATATCCACCGTTTCCCCAAGAATCTCCGGATAGAGATAGGCGCGTCCCACAATGCCGATTAGCACGGCAAAGCTTAAGGATATGGCAACCCAGATAATCGCAATAACCTTGGATTTTTTCAGCTCTTTTTCACTGGATACTGCCATAAACCGCACTAAAATATGCGGCATGCCGCAGTAACCAAGCCCCCACGCAAGCTGGGAAATAATATAAATGGCAGAAACCCTGCTGCCGGAATCCTCCATAATATTTAAAAAGGAGCTGGCGCCTCCCGCAACACCGGAATCCCCTAAAATCCCAATCAGATTTTCCGGCCCGGTCAGCATATAGGCGATAATCGGAACAAACAGTACGCCCACCAGCATTAACATTCCCTGGATGAAATCCGTTGTGCACACTGCCATAAATCCGCCCAGAAACGTATAGATTAAAATGACGACTGCGCCGATTGTCAGCGCAATCCTGTAGTCTACCCCGAACACCGAAGCAAACAGCTTTCCTCCGGCAGTCAGCGCCGATGCGGTATAAACCAGAAAGAAAATAACGATTACCACGGAAGAGGCAATCAGCAAAATCCGTTTCTTATCGTGAAAACGGTTTTCCAAATAGGACGGCAGCGTCAGTGAATTGTTTGCCCGAATCGTGTATCGTCTGAGCCGGGACGAGATAAACAGCCAGTTACAGACGGTACCGATAAACAAACCGACGGCAATCCATGCCTGTCCCGTACCGAATGCATAGACGCTTCCCGGGAGCCCCATCAGCAGCCAGCCGCTCATGTCCGACGCCTGGGCAGACAATGCAGCCACCCATCCGTTTAAATTTCTTCCTCCTAAAAAAAAGTCCTCTGAATTTTTGGTCTTACCTGCATACTTTGCGCCAATGACAATCATCAATAGCATATAGGCGGCAAAGGCAAGTAAAATCCATATTAGTGAATTACCCATACTCTGTTCTCCTTAACTCATTATGTCTGCCCGCAAAAACGGTCTGCCGGATAAGCCGGAAAATACCATAATCAGGCAGCAACGTTCATATAGTAACACACTTTACCTAAAAAATCCAGTTATTTAAATTTCCAGCCGTTTTTCAAACATTTCCACCGGAAGCGGTTTATCAAAATAATATCCCTGCGCCAGATAACAGCGGTTCTTTTTCAGTAATTGTATATGCTCCTCGGTCTCCACACCCTCTACAATACACTGTAAGCCCAGCTCCTGTGCCATTTGGATAACATGCTTAAGCATAATCCCCTTCTTTTTATTGTCATCACCGGAATCCTCTGTTTCCGGGAGGAAGCTTCTGTCCACCTTTAATACATCCCAGGAGACATCACGAATCAGATTTAAAGAAGAATACCCCATTCCAAAATCATCTACGGACGTGCTGATGCCGCATTCATGCAGCCCGTTTGCCACACGCTTCAAATCCTTAAAATCCACGTCTGTTGTTGTTTCCGTCAGCTCTATTTCGATATATTCATGGGGAATCTTGTTTCTGTCTACAATCTCCAGAATATGTGCCAGCAGATTCTGGTCGGTTAAATGCTTTCTTGATAAATTTACCGACACCCTGCCAATCTCTTTTCCTGCGTCAACCCACCTTTTGATATCCCTGCACACATGGTCAAGCATATAGAAATCCAGCTTACAGATATTCGCCGACTGCTCCAATACCGGAATAAAATCATCGGGATATATCATCTTCCCCTCATGAAACCACCGGCATAATGCCTCCGCCCCGACTAGCTTATATTCATCCTTTAAGGAAAACTTCGGCTGGTAATACACCTTGAACTCCTCGTTTTCCAATGCGTCAGGAAAGATATTTTCAATTTTCTTCTTCCGGAACTGCCTTGCTTTAATCTGCTCATTCCAGAAGATAATATCCTCATTTTCTGATTTTTTTGCCATATTGGAGGACACATAAGCGCCTTCCATCACATCATCCGGACCATGAATCCCCTCCATGTCGGAAATAATATAAAATCCGGCGGTGGCGCTCACGAACACATGCTCCCCGCTTACCTCGTCGTAGGTCACGGAAACGCCCCGGAAATATTGCTGTACCGCATCCAGCTTGTCCCGGCGGAATAACGCCAGGAAATTATCTCCCCCTAAATGGCCTACCAGACCATCCGGTTGATATAACGCCTCCAGCCCCTTTGCATAACGAATCATGACTTTTGTTCCGGCTTCTCTTCCCACCAGCTCATTGACAACGGAAAAACGCTTGAGATTATATACGCACGCCACATAACCAACCAGTTGTTTTCTCGCTATCTTCTCACCGATTGTTTTCATGAAATAGCGCATATTACGAAGCCCGAAATCAACATCCCAAAAGGTCAGCCTCTCCGCAATGCGCCCCGTTCTGATTTTGCCGTGATAAGAAAATACCGTATCCAGCAGCGTACCGGTTTCTTCCTCCTGCCATTTGCTCCATGCGCTTTCCCCGTCCTTCACATAGACATCATATCTTACAACATTGCCACCGCCGGTTACATGACGGCGCTGCATACGGATTTCCCCGGACTGCTCCGGCAAAGAGCCAAACAATTCAAAAAACTCCCCCTGTCCTATTGCCTCTTTCATCGGCGTCTCGTAAAACCATACCACCATTCCGGATATTTCCAGTAATGAACACACCCCCTCGAGAATACGCTTTATTCCCAAATCATTCTCATCCTGTAGATGATTCATTTCCTGCACAAATTCCCTGAATCTTTCATAATACTGCACCTTCCGTTCATTATCCATATGCCTTTCCCCCACTTTGAATAATCCCCTAACTCTTTATCCCTCACCACTCCGCATTCTCCGTGGTTACGGAGAATGTACCTTTCCTACCATGTTACAGGATTTTTTTGACAATTACAAGTCCCACGGCAAATTTAATAGTGACAAAAAATAGAAAACCTTTTATAATAGGCAATACAGTCAAAGGAGGATAAGCATTATGGATATACTGTCTGTTTTACAGCTTTTGGGAGGAATCGGTCTTTTTCTTTACGGAATGAGCCTGATGGGCTCCTCGTTGGAAAAGCTTGCCGGCTCCGGTCTGGAGCGCATTTTAGAAAAACTGACCACCAGCAGGCGAAAGGGCGTCGGGTTTATCAAGGGCTGGGGGCTTGGCGCCGGGGTTACCGCCATCATCCAAAGCTCTGCCGCCACAACAATTATGCTGATTGGTTTTGTCAATGCCGGTATCATGAAGGTTTTTCAGGCGATTCCGGTAGTCATGGGCTCCAACGTGGGAAGCACGATAACCGCACAGATTCTCCGTCTCGGTGACCTCGGCTCCGGCAATTTAATTCTGGAGCTGTTAAAGCCCTCCTCTTTTGCTCCGATTCTGGTCGGTATCGGCGCTTTTATTCTGTTGTTTACCAAAAAGAAAAAAGCAAAAGACATCGCCGGAATCCTGGTCGGCATGGGGGTTTTATTCTACGGAATGACCACAATGGAATCTGTCTTTGCCCCCTTAAAAAATTCGGAGGCCTTCCAAAATGCATTTACCTCCTTCAGCAATCCTGTCCTTGGCATTTTCATCGGTCTGGTTATTACCGCAATTATCCAGAGCTCCTCTGCATCCGTCGGTATTTTGCAGGCTTTATCCGCCACGGGAAGCGTCAGCTATTCTACTGCCGTTCCGATTGTCATCGGACAAAATCTCGGTAAGTGCATGACCATTCTCTTAGGCAGTATCGGCACCAACAAAAAGGCAAAGCAGGTATCCTTAAGCTACCTTCTCTTTAATATATTTGGTGCCATCTTGTTTACCGCCGTCATCTACGGTGTGTATTATACCGCAGGCATCAGCTTTTGGACGGATACGGTAAACCGCGGTGACATTGCCAATATCCATCTTTTGTTTAACTTTATCACCAGTATTATCCTGCTTCCCTTCAGCCAGAAAATGGGAGAGCTCACCGGAAAAATCATCGGCGAAGACGAAGTGTCAAAATCAGACCAGGAGCTTGCCAATCTGGACGACATGCTGTTAAATACCCCCACCATTGCCCTGGAGCAGTGTAAGCGGGTTATTTCTTCCATGGCGGACGCCATTTACGAAAACTACCGGATTGCCACCGGGTTAATCTATAATTATGACCAGTCGAAGCTGGCGCAGCTGGAGGAAAACGAATCCTTCATCGATAAATGTGAAAGCGCTCTTTCCGCCTATATCGTCAAAATCAATTCCAAGCGGCTTTCCCGGGACAACCGCCTTGTGGTATCCGAGATTTTGAATTCCATCAGTGATTTTGAGCGTATGGGTGACCACTGTATCAATATTTCCTATGTGGCGAAAGACAAGAACGAACAGGATATCCATTTCTCTCCTGCCGGACATCATGAGGTGGACACCATTATCAATGCGGTGGAGCATGCCATCCATACCACCTTTGATGCCTTTAAACAGGATAATATGGGACTTGCGGTCCGTATCGAACCCCTTGCAGAGACTATTGATAAGCTGAAGGAAACAATTAAATCCCATCACGTTGACCGCTTACAGTCCGGGGACTGCGGCATTGCCGGCGGAATCGCTTTAGTAGACCTTGTGACCAGCTTTGAGCGTATTTCCTCCCACTGTGCAAATATATCCCTGCATATCGTAAAAAGAGTGGAAAATGACCGCAATTTCGACGAAATGCACGGTCATACCAACGACAGCTTCAGCGAAGAATATAAAGCTCTTTTCCACTATTACGAATCCCAGTATATCACTCCGGTTTTAGAGTATAAAACCGATGTTCCGGTAAAAGAAGCCGTTTCTTCTCCGGATAAAAAAGATGAGGTAAAACCCGGCAAAACCAAAGCTGCCGATAAGTCAAAGACTTCCGACAAACAAAAAGCGTCTGATAAGCAAAAGGCATCCGACAAACCGAAGATATCCGACAAACAAAAGGCGTCCGATAAGCAAAAGGTTTCTGATAAGCAAAAGGTTTCTGATAAGCAAAAGATTTCCGACAAAGAAAAGTTATCTGACAAGAACAAGAATACGGAAAAACCCAGAAAAAATACAGATAAGCATTTGGATAAAAATCCCGACAAAGGGACGAAGGGCAGCTCAAAAAAATCTCCGGAGCAAAAGATATCCAAGCACAAGAAAAAATAGCCTGTCAGTCTCTGCTCTCGATGACCAGCAGCCTGCCCGTTTCCACTGTAATCTCTGCGGTATCCTCTGTAATCTGGTTACTGACGGTCAGGCTGCTTCCCTGATAAACGGTTTTATCGGTTAACGGATACAAAAATCCAGCCATGGTCAGTCCTTTAACTTCCGGGCTTATCGGAATCACAGAGACAAAACTGCCGTACTGCTTTTCTTTTTCCATTCTCCACTGTTTTTTCCAATCCAATAGAGAGATTCGGTTATATTCGTCCACAATCCGGCACTCTGCCCCTTTACCGTCAGCCTGTAGCAGCAAAAAAAGACTGGCGAGAACATGGTCTATCCGGCTGCCGGTGGCGGCAAGCAGGGTAATATATTCCGCTCCTCTTTCCAACGCTTTTTGCACCGCCAGCTCCGTGTCTGCGGCATCCTTTTTTTCCGGATACCGCTCAATCACCGCATCCAGCCTGCCGGAAGCTATCTGCTCCCGGTAACGCTCCAGCAAATCGTCCTCCACCGTATCAAAATCGCCTATAATGTAAGACGGCGTAAGCCCGAGCCTGTCCGTATACTCAAGTCCCTTATCAACAGCAAAGACCTCATCATAGGATAAGGTCTTTAAATATGCCCCGGCAAATTCAATATTCAACTGTCCGCCCGTCACAATTACGATGTGCTTCATGTCCTTTTCCCTCCGATAAGAAAATGCCTGTGTTTAAAGGATAGCCCGCTAATTTAATAATGCCTTAAGCCGCTTTACGTTTTCCTCCGTGTCCCCTTTAAACACGGCGGAACCCGCCACAAATACGTTCGCTCCGGCATCCCTGACCGCTTCAATATTGGCTTCTCCGATTCCCCCGTCCACCTCAATGAGCAGCCCGCCTTTGCCCGCTTCCCGGACCATGCGCCTTGCTTCCCTTATTTTCTCTACGCTTTCCGGTATAAATTTCTGACCGCCAAATCCCGGATAGACACTCATTATCAGAATCATATCCAGCTGCTCAATATACGGCGCTAACGCCGAAACCGGGGTATCCGGACTGATTGCCAAACCTGCCTTTGCCCCAAGCTCGTGAACCCGGGAAAGGGTTTCCTTTACCTCTTTACACGCCTCGTAATGTACGCTGATGATATCCGCTCCCGCCTGTCTGAACTCCTTTATATACCGGATTGGCTCCTCTATCATTAAATGTACGTCAAATACTGCATCCGTCACCTTTCTGACACAGGAAATAACCGGCGCCCCAAAGGATAAATTCGGAACAAAACGCCCGTCCATAACATCTAAGTGAATCATTTCGGCGCCTGCACCTGCCGCTTTCTCAATCTCTTTTCCCAACACCGAAAAATCTGCCGACAATACGGAGGGTGATAAATAATTCATGCTTTTTCTATCCCTTTCTTAATATTGCTTCTTATCCTTTAACTCCTCGTAAAATAAGCGGTAATTTTCATAGCGGGAAAGCGGAAGCTCTCCGTTCTCCACCGCCTGTTTAATCCCACATTCCCGCTCTCCGATATGATTACAGCCTCCAAACCTGCAATAGGGCTCATATGCGTCAAATTCCCGATAATACCGTTTTAATTCGGCGGGATCCATATCATAAAAGTAAATGGAGCTGAACCCCGGCGTATCCATCAGATACGTGTTCTCCCCCACCGGAATAATCTCCGAATGGCGGGTAGTATGCCTGCCCCGCTCAATCTTTTTACTGATGTCGCCCGTATCCATATTGGCATCCGGATTTAACATATTTAAAATTGAGGATTTCCCTACTCCGGAAGGTCCTGCCAAAGCCGTCGTTTTTCCCGCCAGTACCCGGTTAATCGCATCCAGCCCATGCTCTTCATAGGTGCTGGCAAAGATTACCCGGTATCCGCTTTGCGCATAAATATGCTCATACTGTTCTTTCCGCTCTTCTCCAATCAAATCCAGCTTGTTAAAACAGATGACAGTGGGAACTCCCTGCTTTTCCATCATCACCAAAAATCGGTCTAAAAGGTTAAAATTAGGCTCCGGTGCGGCGGCGGCAAATACCACCATCGCCTGGTCCACGTTTGCCACCTCCGGCCGGATTAAACGGGATTGTCTCGGAAGAAGCCTGTCGATATTCCCCAGCATTTTTTCCGCATCCAAAACCGAAATTTCCACATTATCCCCGACCAGCGGTTTCTCTTTCCGGTTCCGGAATATCCCTTTCGCCTTGCACTCATATATCCCGTGTCCGGCATAAACATAATAAAATCCTGCAATTCCCTTAACAATTTTTCCCTGCATTTACTGCTCCACTGCGCTTAATTTTGCCTTAACCGAGGATTTAAAGGAACCGGTAATATCCGCTCCGCTTTCATCCTTGACACTGTACACCAGCGTCGCATTCTGGCTCGCCAATCCGGTTATGGTGTTCGCATCCGAAAGCCTTACCGGCAATGCCCCTTCTGTATAATAATCAGCAATAATCGTATAGCTGGCCTCTCCCACCTTAAGGGTTAACGTGATATACACAGACTCACCCTCCTCAAAGTTGTAGCTGACATTGCTGATGGCGCCGGAAAAGGATGCCGTATAGGTCGTGGTTTTCGGCTCTGTTCCCTTACTGATGGTAATATCAACCGCCGTTTCTTCCTTTACCTCCGTTCCGTTAGCAATACTCTGGGCAATTACCCGTCCGTCCTCCACATTATCGTCGTAGGCATGGGTTACATTGCCAAGCTTTAAATTTACTGCGGAAAGCGCCGCCTCCGCTTCCGTAATCGTCATATTTCTCACATCCGGAACAACAGCAACCTTTACTTCCTTTCCTTTGCTGACCACAATCGTAACCTGTCCGCCCTTCGCTGTCTTTTCGTTCCCCTCCGGTGTCTGGCTGATTACCTTACCCTCTTCAACCTCGTCGTCATACTCTTCATCTTCCTCCACGGTAAAGCCGAGGGCTTCAAGGGCGGCTTTTGCCTCCGCCAGAGTTTTTCCCACCACGTCCGGAACCGTTTCTTCCTCTTTTCCGTTACTGATGACAATGGTTACCCGCTCACCGTCTTTAATTTCCTCCCCCTCGTCAACGCTCTGGCTCATGACCGTACCCGCTTCAAAGGTATCGGAATGCTCCCGCTCAATCCGGTACGCAATCTCCTCATTATCCAGCGCCGCCACCGCATCTTCTTCCTTAAGCCCCACCACATCAATCATCTTAACCTTTGCTTCCTCCGTGGTAACCGCCAGCTCCGTCGTGGCGGGCGCTTTCTTAAACATCCCGGTAACGGAGGCAATGGCGACAATAATAATAATCGCAATAATCACCGTCGCTGCAATGGCGCCAATGGTAATGATTTTTTCCATTTTCGGCTCTAACCCGGATTTCTCGTCCTCGTCCTCATCCTCCTCATCAAACAGGGTTTCTTCATCGTCGTAAATCTCGTCGTCATCACCGTACAGGCTTTCCAGCGCACGGTTTGCCTCTTCCAGCTCCGGATTCGGTTTGTTTACCGGAAATATGGAAATCCCCTCGTCCACGGGAGCGGCACTCTTTATTGCCGCCAGCTCCTCCTCGGAAATCTGAATTGTCGGTGCGTTATTTGCCATCACCCCATTGGTATTTCCCACATCCGCATTCGGGTCCATTGCCACTTTCCGTAAATCGGCAAGCATGGCATTGGTGGTCAGATACCGGCGTTCCGGCTTTTTCTGGGTTGCCTTTAACACAATCCTCTCCACGCCGATAGGAATATCCGGATAATATTCTCTCGGCGGGATAATTTCACTCTGAATATGCATCAACGCTACGGTAACATTATTTTCCCCTTCA
This sequence comes from Bacteroidales bacterium, assembly GCA_023664535.1. Classification (GTDB taxonomy): domain Bacteria; phylum Bacillota; class Clostridia; order Lachnospirales; family Lachnospiraceae; genus CAG-590. The sequence continues at coordinate 185,963 of JAMPFJ010000001.1, read as the reverse complement.
AAGGGTACTCTTCCCGTCAGCATCTCGTAAAGCGTAATTCCCAACGAATAAATGTCTGAACGTTCGTCGGAATATCCGCCTCTTGCCTGCTCCGGCGATATGTAATGCACGCTTCCCATGGCACTGGATGCAATGGTATTGGAGGTTGCCGCCTTCGCAATTCCAAAGTCCGTAACCTTCAGCGTACCGTTCTTCGATACAATAATATTTTGCGGCTTGATATCCCGGTGAATCGTATGATGCTCATGCGCCACCTCAATTCCCGCACAAATCTGCATAATAAAATCCAGAGCCGTCTGATAGGGAAGTCTGCCGTTTTGCTGAATATATTCCTTCAGCGTAATTCCCTCCACCAGCTCCATAACAATATAGTAATATCCGTTTTCCTCGCCCACGTCAAATACATTGACAATATTGGGATGGGATAACCCTGCGGCAGACTGCGCCTCAACCCGGAATTTACTGACAAAGCTCTTGTCGTCACTGAACTCCGGTTTTAATACCTTAATTGCCACAAAACGGTTTAACACATGGCATTTTGCCTTGTAGACAACCGACATTCCACCGGAACCGACTTCTTCTATTATCTCATACCTGTTTTGAATTATCATACCCTGTTCAAACATACATTCACACCTCATTCAAAGCTTGCTCTATTACCACCACTCCGATATTATCCTTTCCCCCATAGTAATTAGCCCGTTCAATTAACTGCTCACAAATCTTATCAATAAATTTCTTTTGCATCACAATATCTTTAATTTCATCATCCTCTACCATATTGGTCAGACCGTCCGAGCAGAGTAGAATCTTTTCCCTGCTTTGCAGTTCGATTTCAAAAAAATCCGGTATGGCTTCATTGCCAGTTCCCAGCGCTCTGGTAATGATGTTCTTTTCGGGATGGAATCTTACCTTTCGCCGGTCAAGCTGTCCGGTCCGGATTAGCTCCTCCACCAGAGAATGGTCAAGAGTAACCTGCTTTGCCTCTTCCCCGATTACGTATAACCTGCTGTCTCCGATATTGGCGACATAGAGCTTATCCTCCACCACCACGGCAATGACAAATGTGGTACCCATTCCCCGCAGCTCCCGGTTCTCGGCTGCCTTTTGCAGCAGCATATCATTTACCCGGGCGATTCCCGTTTTCAGAATGGTAATCGGATTGACGTAGGTACAGTCCTTCACATATTCCACAAACCATTCTACCGCATGCGCAGAGGCATAATCGCCTGCCTGATGGCCTCCCATCCCATCCGCCACAATATATAAATTGGGAAGGTTGCCGATGTGTTTATCCGAAAAGAAGATACTATCCTGATTTACACTTCTAACCATGCCGATATCTGTTTTTCCATAGGATATCATCGAAACCCTCCTTTTCACCATAATTATTCACACTTCGCATATTTTAACACAAGGAATAAAAAAGGACAAGTCATAATAGATATAGAATAAATTTTGCTGTGGCTGTTTTGACGCAGAGCGTATCGAAAAGAGAGCTGATTTCTGCCTGAAAAAAGCGGCATTCCTTTTCTTCCCGGCCGGGAAGTAAGAAACGCCGCTTTTGGGTTCTACTTCATATTTTTCTGAAACTGCATAAGCTCTTTGGTAAGCTGTTTTGCAAAAAAATAGTTATTCATAATACTGATAAAATTGACAAGGATAAATATCACCAGTACACAGATAATTACTCCTATAATCACCTCGGCTTTTTCCGTGTGGATTATGGGACTTATTATACAGACACCTGTTACCTCTGCTTCGATAACCGCAAACTGTATAATTTTACGCAGAATTATCTGCCTGTCTGATAACTCCTTTGAAGAGTACATCAGCAGATTCGGAATAATTCCCAGAGCCGCAAAAATAAACGGCGAGACAAATGCGCTGTATCCGAAGCTTGCGTCAGGGTCCAAAGCTGAACCAAGGATTGCAATTCCTGCTGTAATACAGGTGACAAGAATAAAATATATCATAAGTGACCGGTAAAGTATTTCTTTAAGGCTCATAAGCTTCCACCTTTCAGAGCTTTTTTCAGCTCAGGCACGTATTTTCTTGAAACAATAATTTGTTCTCCGTTTTGAAGGGCAGCCGTAAGCCTGCCGTTCAGCGAGGCTTTTATCGACTCAATCTTCATGAGATTCAGCAGCACGGATTTTGATACACGCAGAAAATGCTTTTCCTTTAAAGCTTCCTCCAGCTCGTACAGCCTCTGACGTGTTTCATATACCTGTTTTTCGCAATAAATGAATACTTTGTTATCTATTCCTTCAATATAAAACACGTCGGAAACAGGAATTTCATACTGTGCGCCTTCGATAATACCCGTAAGCTGTCCTTGTATGGATTTAACAAAGCGGACGATTTCTGTTATTTCATTATTTACCTTATGGCAGTAAATTTCCAGCCGCTCCTTTTCATCTTTTTTTATTCGAGTAATATTTATAATCATTTACAATATACCTGTCGAATATTGAAAGCAATACCGCACGTTGTGTACGGATACCTGAAGTTTTCAGAATTGGTCTGTTATATTTTGATTAATTTTCCGCTGTCTGTGCATTCCAAGGTTCAACATTCGGTTCGCCCTCTCCTTTTAGATAATAATTAAAATAATTAAGAATGATACTGTTGATTTCGGGAATGAATTCAGATGAGTCCACATCGCCCTTTCCCAGCATTTTCGCTAATGCGGGAGCAAAAAGCGGCAAATCTGTAAAATCCATATGCTCCGTACCGGCAAAATGAACTTCTCTGCCGTCAACAGCATTGTCGAGTAAATATTTGTTTACATAGTCTGTTTCTCTTCCATCAACAATATAAGACTCCCAATGGCTTGCATTATCCAGTGAAAGTATCGGTATCGGGTAAGGCTCAGGGTTGTAACCAATCTTTCCGTCGGTAAAGGATATTTGTTCGCCGAGCATTGTGCCGTCAATGTCAATTACCGCAGTAATGTCGTTGCGCTCCCTGCCAAGCTGTACCGCTGCCGCACCTCCGATAGAATGCCCCGTAAGTCCGATTTTTTCTGTGTCTGTCATTTCAAGCGCTCCCAGAATTTCCACCTTTGCCTCCTCTGATTCCGTATACCATGCCGCTTCAAGCGAACCCGAGTCTTTAGCGGTTTTAATTGTATCAAGCACAAAGTTTTCATCAGCCGTGCGGAGGGACATCCATTCACATGTAGTATTATAATCATTCTCAGTCTCAGTAAAATCGGAGCTGTACTGCATATAAGCAGCAGTCTGCACAAACCCAAAGTCAACGATAATGGTTTTACCCTCTGTATCCTTTGTAAAGAAAGCGTAATAAGGGTGGTCTATGCTTGCTACAACGTAGCCGTTGCTTGCCAGTTCCGCATACAGTGAATAATTGCTCTGATAATAGCCGAATGAGCCGTGGGCGAATAATACCAAAGGACAGTCTGCCACATCGCCGTCAGGATAGTAAAAGTGAATCGGTATCTCACGGTTAGAGCCGTCGTTTTCATTAGCTTCAAGCCTGCTGTTGTCAATCAGTATTGCCTGCGCTTCCTTTACTTCGTACTGGCCGCTTGTTTTCAGCCCATTATAGTCTGCGAAAATAAAGGCAGGGAAAAGTGAGAAACCGATAATGATAATACTCATCACAGTACCGGCAATCGCTTTTGCCTTCGTTTTTTCTTTTTGGGTACTGCTGCGCTTTATCAGATATGCGATACAGGAAATGGCAAGGCGTATTCCAAGGATAACGAGACAGCCTGTGAATCTCCATTTCTGTCCCGTCACAGGCAAAAGCATCACCAGCAGCATGAGTACAAACTCAGCTCCACTGAAAAATATTCTGTTTCTGTGCCAAAGGCTTTTGTATTTTGTGAGGCTAAGCACGGTAAACACAATTTCCATAACCGTAAAAACTGCAAATAAAATAACTCCCATTTTTTAAAACTCCATTCTTTTCATTTTGTATTTTTGCTGACATGTTCAACATACATCATGCTGCAAAGGAAATCAACAAAACAAATGTAAGATGCAATTTTGAACGGTAAAATGCATATTTCAAATTGGCTCTCCTGACGCCTCGATATAATTCTTTCTTAGCTGTCCACAGGCGGCGTTAATATCCCTGCCCATGCTCCTTCTGACGGTAACATGGACTGCCTGCTTTTCCAGCAGTGCCCTGAACCGTTCCACCGAATGATAATCCGTACTTTTAAACTCCCGCTCTTTTATCGGGTTTACCGGGATTAAATTCACATGGCAGGGAAAACCCTTTAACCGCGCTGCCAGCTGTACAGCGTCCTCATCCGTATCGTTCTCCCCGGCAACAAGGGAATATTCAAAGGTGATTCTCCGTCCGGTTTTCTCAAAGTAATAGCGGCATGCCTTTATTACCTCCTCAATGCTGTAGGTGTTGGCAACCGGCATCAGCGCTTTCCGCTTCTCATCGTTTGGCGCATGCAGGGACAACGCAAACGTAATGGCAAAGTTTTCCTCCGCCAGCCGGTAAATTTCCGGCACAAGACCGCAGCTGCTGACCGTCACATTCCGCTGGCTGATATGCAGTCCGTCCTCATTGGTCAGCAGAGTGATAAACCGGCACAGGTTTTCATAATTGTCGAGAGGTTCCCCCGTTCCCATAACCACTACATGGGATACCCTCTGATTGGTAATCCGGGAAACGGCATAAACCTGGTCCAGCATTTCCGACGGGGTCAGATTACGGCTTAATCCCGTCAGCGTGGACGCACAAAAACGGCAGCCCATCCTGCAGCCCGCCTGTGAAGAAATGCACACGGAATTTCCATGCTTATACGGCATAAATACGCTTTCAATGACATTGCCGTCCCCTAAACGGAACACAAATTTATTGGTTCCGTCCAACCCGGACACCAGCCGTTCCACCACCTCCAGGGCAACAAAATCCCCATCAAGCATTTCCCGCAGCTTCCCGGGAATATTTTTCATTTCTTCCACACTCCGGATAAGCTTTACGTGATACCAGTCATAAATCTGCTTTGCCCGGAATCCGGGATATCCCAGCTTAACCATGTGTTCTGTCAATTCCATCATTGTCATGGATTTTAAATCCATCATATTTTTCTCATCCATAGTACGCTTCTCTTTTTCCAAAACCTTTCCTATTCTACGGATTCCCTTTTTCGGAATTTTGCGATGAAAAAGCCGTCGCATTTTACTTCGCCGGGAAGAAGCTGCAGCATATTTTCCCCTATGCCAAATGCCTTAAGCTCTTCGGGCAAAAGGCATAGTATATTCTCCTTCTCAAAGGGAAAATGGGATAAAAACCAGTCCGCATTTTCCTGATTCTCCGCCGGATTAACGGTACATGTGCTGTAAAGCAGCACCCCGCCGGGTTTGACGTACTCCGCCGCATTGGTCAGGATTGTGCGCTGTAAATTCGCCAGCTCCGTCAACTGCTCCCGGCGGATATGGTATTTAATATCGTTTTTTCTGGAAATAATCCCGAATCCGGAGCAGGGCAAATCCGCAATCACGATATCCGCCCAGCCGGTTCTTTCGGCATCCGGTACCAGGGCATCCCATACCACCGTCTCCATATTATCAAGCCCCAGACGCTCCATGTTCTCCTTAACCAGGGCTATCTTCTTTTCGGAAAGGTCTCTTGCCTCCACAAAAGCCCTGTCCCCCATTTTCTGGGCAAAATGCGTACATTTCCCTCCGGGTGCAGCGCACAAATCCAATATGTTCAGCTTATCCTTTTCCCCTCTTTGCAGCTCACCCTGTGGATTTCCCACCTGATATAACAGCATGGAGCTTTCATCCTGAATAAAAAATTCCCCCTGCTTAAAGCCCGGAATCCGGTTTACATAATTTATTCCGCGAAGCCGAAGGGCATCCGGACTATAGCTGCCGTCCCTCACGGTAATTTTTCCCTCTTCGAGCTTTTTCCTGAGATTCTCCTTTGTCGTCCGCCTTTCGTTTATCCGTATGGTTAAATCCGGCTCTTCGAGAGAAGCCTGCAATATCGTTCTGGTTCTCTCTGCGCCATACCAGCCAAGCATCTGCCTGGTAATCCATTCCGGCATGGAATACCGGATTGACAGAGCTGCCTCCAGATTCTCCGTCTCCTCAGGAAAATGAATGTTATCCCGATTCCGTTCAATCGTCCTTAACACGCCGTTTACAAAACCGGCAAGGTTGGCAAACCCCTTTTTCTTCGCCAGCTTGACGCATTCATTGCAGGCGGCTTCATTCGGCACGCCGTCCATATAAAGTATCTGGTAAACCCCCATACGGAGCAGGCAGCGGATTAACGGTTTACATTTACCCGCCTTTTTTGTGCTGTAGGTATCAATCACATAATCAAGCCGTACCTGATATTCCGTCACCCCCTCTACCAGCCGGGTGATAAACGCTCTGTCCTGTTTGCTTAAAAACTGCTTTTGGAATAACAGCTTGTGCAGGGCATCCTTGACAAAGCTGTTCTTTTTTTCCGCCTCCACTAAAACCTCCAGCGCAAGAAGCCTGGTATTTTCCTTTTCCGCCATCTTACTCACCTAATTTCATTCCGATACGAAGGGTAAAGCCCAGCAAAAATGCCGACGTATCCATTCGTTTCTTTCCTTCCAGTTGAAGATTTAACACCTTAAGCGCTCCGCTTCCACACCGGATGGTAAAGCTTTTCTTATCCACGGCAATAATTGTACCCGCCGCATTATTTTCGCCCGCCGCCAGCTTTTCCGTCTCCTCTTCACTAAGTATATCCGCCTGATAAATTTTAAGGTTTTTTCCCTGTAACCGGGTATATGCACTGGGCCATGGATTTAGTCCCCGAATTAGCCGTTCCAATACCTCCGCCGGCTTGGTAAAATCCAGGCAACCCATTTCCTTAGAGAGCATTTTGGCATAACTCGCCCGGCTGTCGTCCTGCTTTTTCCTTACCGCCGTACCGTCCTCCAGCTGTTTTAAGGTCTTGACCAGCAGCTTTGCTCCCTCCGATGCCAGACGGTCAAACAGGGAACCCCCGGTTTCGTCCCCGGCAAGCCGTACCCTGCTCTGCTCAATAATATCCCCTGTATCCAGTCCTTTTTCCATATACATTGTGGTAACACCGGTCTCCGCAAGCCCGTCGATAACCGCCCACTGAATCGGCGCTGCGCCACGGTATGCCGGAAGCAGGGAAGCATGGACGTTGATGCAACCATATTTGGGAATCTCCAAAATCCGTTCCGGCAGAATCTGTCCGAATGCCACCACAACAATCACCTCCGGCTGCAGCCTTTCCAGTTCTTCGATAAATGCTTCCTCACGCACCTTTACCGGCTGCGCCACCGGCAGATGATATTCCAGCGCTTTCTCCTTTACCGGGGTAAAGGTCAGCTTCTTTCCCCGCCCTTTCGCCTTGTCCGGCTGGGTTACCACAAGCACAACCTCATGTCCCGCTTTTATCGTCTCCTCCAACGTTTCCACCGCAAAATCCGGTGTTCCCATATAAACTACACGCATGTTATTCCTCCTCCGGCTCCTCATACTCCGCATCCCGGATAGGCCCTTCTGCCAAATCCTTATATAACACACCCTCCAAATGGTCCACCTCATGGCAGATTGCCCTTGCCAGAAGCCCCTCGCCCTCGATTTCAACCTCTTCCATGTTCTCGTTTAAGCACCGGCAGATTACATGGCTGGGTCTGGTAACTGTTCCCACCTTTCCCGGAAGGCTTAAGCATCCCTCGTCTCCGGTCTGCTCGCCTTCCCGCAAAACAATTACCGGATTAATCAGCACATACGGATTTTCATAGTCTACATCCACCACCACAATCCGCTTTAAAATTCCCACCTGCGGCGCCGCCAGACCCACGCCGTTTGCCGCATACATTGTCTCAAACATGTCCTCAATAAGAATCCGGGTACGCTCCTTCATCTCTTTTACTTCCTTACATTTCTTTCTCAATATACTGTCGCCGTCCAATCGAATTTGTCTTAACGCCATCTCATTTCTCCTCTTCTTCATTTATTCCCGCAGGCAACGCCAAAGCCTTTTCTGCCGTTATTATACCAAATCATGTTTTCCCGGTAAAATCTATCAATAGGCATGTACCGGATTAAAATCAAAGGTCAGATAACAGTCCTTAAACTCCAGGCTTTCCTCCGCAAAATCCTCCATCCGGTTTTTCAGCCCCACCAATACGTCATAACGCCTGTGTTTTACATAAACCACCCGGCGGTAGATATCATTTACTTTCACAATTACCGCATCACAGGGGCCAATAATGTTCACCTGTTCGTCCTTTCCCCATAACGCCAGCTGCCGCCTTACGGTATCCGACAGCACAACAAGCCGTTCATACTGCCCCGCCTCCATAAACACTGCCAGCACCTGGCAAAAGGGAGGATAGGCAAGCAGGCTCCGGTAAGAGCTCTCCGCCGCATAAAACGCCTCATAATCCTGTTTTGCCGCCGCCTCGATGCAATAATGCTCCGGCGTGTAGGTCTGAATGACCACCTCTCCCTTAAGCTTACCCCTGCCGGCTCTTCCCGCCGCCTGGGTCAGCAAATCAAAGGTTCTTTCCGCCGATTGATAATCATGGTCGAACAGGGTCATATCTGCGGCAATCATCCCCACCAGTGTCACATTGGAAAAATCATGCCCCTTGACAATCATCTGCGTTCCCACTAAAACATCCGCTTCCCCATTGGCAAACTGCGTTAAAATCTCCTCATAGCCATGCTTATTCCTCGTGGTATCCGCATCCATCCTGAGCACCCTTGCCCCGGGAAACAGAAGCTTCACCTGCTCTTCAATTTTCTGGGTGCCGATACCAAAGCCTGCAATGTGCGGTGAGCCGCATTCCGGGCAGCGTTCCGGCTTTTTCTGCTCATAACCGCAATAATGGCATACCAGCTTCTGTTTTGGCGTACCTGGAAAATGTTCCTTTAAGGAGACGTCGCAGTGAGGGCATTTCAACACCTGCCCGCAGCTTCTGCAGGAGATAAATCCGGCATAGCCCCTGCGGTTGATAAACAACATAATCTGCTGTCCCTTTTGCAGCCGGTCCTTCATCAGCTGCATTAACTTCCCGCTGAAGATACGGCGGTTTCCCTGCTTTAATTCCTCCCGCAAATCCACCACCGATACCTCGGCAAGCCTTGCCTGTTCATTTGCCCGCTGATTTAACGTTAACAGCTGATATTCCCCGTTTAACGCATGATAGTAGGATTCCACCGACGGCGTTGCCGAGCCTAATATTACCGACGCCCCGGCAAGCCCTGCCCGGTGGATTGCCACTTCCCGTGCATGGTATTTCGGGGGATTCTGGCTTTTGTAGGTGGCTTCATGCTCCTCATCAATAATAATCATCCCGAGATTGGGAAACGGCGCAAACAATGCGGAGCGCGGACCGATAATTACTGAAACCTCTTGTTTTCTTGCCTTTTCAAACTGCTCATAGCGTTCCCCTTTACTCAGTCTGGAATTCATAATGGTGACCTTATTCCCGAAGCGTTTACGAAAACGCTTTACCGTCTGATAGGTCAACGCAATTTCCGGAATCAGAACAACCGCCTGCTTTCCCATCGCCACCAGTTTATCAATAATCTCGATATAAACAAGGGTCTTGCCGCTTCCCGTTATTCCTTTTAACAGGTAGGTATCCGTTTTTCCGGCTCTATAGTCCCCTACGACACGGTCAATAACCGCCTGCTGTTTTTCGTTGGGAACCGCCTGCCCGGAATCCCCGGCTTCCCCGCCTGTCTGAGGCGGCTCTTCCTCCTTTATCACCCTCCGGTAAACGCCCTCTTCCCGCACCGCAATAACCTGCTCCTCCTGCATACGGTTTAATGTTGCAGCGGAGATATTGAGCTTTCCCGTCACCACAGAATAAGGGATAACCTCCTCCTCTATCAGTTCCCTGAGCAGGCGGAGCTTCGCATTGGCGTTCTTCTTCCGGTAATCCGCCAGATAATTTTCCGCTTCTGATTTCCTGATGAGCAGCTGCACTTCCTTATGCACCCGTTTTTTTACTGTGGTCTTTACGGGCATAACGGTTTTTAACGCATTAATCATCGTGGAGCCGTACTGCTCCTTTATAAATGCCGCCAGTTCAATCATTGCCCCCTCAATAGGCACGCTGTCCGTCTTCACGCTGTCTATTTCTTTTAATTTTTCTTCCTCCCATAACGGAGTATCCGTAATGCCCGTCACGTAACCGCTGCGGATATGGTTTCCCTTTCCGAAAGGAATCATGACCTGCGTCCCGATTTTTACATACTTTTCCAGATGTCCGGGTATCTTATACTGAAATGTCCGGTCTATCGCTTCATGAGAAATATCGATTATTATATCCGCATATTTTTGTGACATCTTCTTCCTCCAGTATTTCCTTGATTAACTCCCGTTCATCCATGTGATATTTTTTCCCTTTAATCTCCTGGTAATCTTCATGTCCCTTGCCTGCCAATACAATGATATCGCCCTTTTGCGCATGCATTATCGCATACCGGATTGCCTCTTTTCTGGATACAATCTCCAAAAAACGGCCGTCAGTCTTCGCCATTCCTGTTTTTATATCGTCAATAATCGCCTGGGGCTCTTCATTCCGCGGATTATCCGAAGTGATAATCGTAAAATCCGCAAGCCTTCCGGAGACCTCTCCCATTTCGTACCGTCGGTTCCTGTCACGGTTTCCGCCGCAGCCAAACAGCGCAACCAGCCTGCCCGGCTGATACTCCCGCAGCGTATTTAACATGCTTTCCAGGCTCACTGCATTGTGGGCATAATCAATAATCAGGGTAAAATCATCCGATATCGGAATCATTTCCACCCTTCCCTTAACCTGGATTTTCGTCAAAATCTCCAGAATGGTCTTCATTGGCACACCCATTTCCTTTGCCACCGCAATGGCAGACAATGAGTTATGTACGGAAAATTCACCGGGAAGGCTCACAGTAACTTCTTCCCTGTATTTTCCCTCCAGCTCATAAGTAATCCCGAGGAAGCCGTCCTTTTCATACCGTTTTAAGTTTACCGCCCGGTAATCGGCGTTTTCCTTCATTCCGTAGGTAACCATTTTACCGGTATGCTCCTTTAACATATCTTTGCAGTGTTCGTCATCAATGTTAAATATTCCTGTTTTACAAAGCGTAAACAGCTTTGCCTTCCAGCCCATATACTCTGCAAAATCCTTATGCTCATTTGGTCCGATATGGTCTGGGGACAGGTTGGTAAAAATCCCGTAATCAAAGGAAATGCCGGCAACACGGTCAAGCATCAGCCCCTGGGAGGATACCTCCATCACGACGCTGTCAAGCCCTGCGTCCACCATTTCTTTAAGTGTCTTCTGGATAACAATCGATTCCGGCGTAGTATTGCTTGCCGGTACAATCTTCTCTCCCACGATGCTCTCAATGGTTCCGATAAGACCGGTTTTTTTCCCGGCAGACTCCAGCATGGATTTAATCATATAGGTTGTGGTGGTTTTTCCCTTTGTCCCGGTAATCCCGATTACCGTAAGCTTATCGGCAGGGTTTCCGTAAAATGCCGCACAGATTATTCCCATAGCATACCGGGTAGATGCAGCCTTAATTACGGTAACCTCTGTGATTTTTTCCAGATTTATCTCCTGTTCTACCACAAGCACGGACGCTTTTTTATCCGCTGCTTCCTGCGCGTACTGATGTCCGTCAAAAGCAGCCCCCTTAATACAGAAAAACAATGCGCCTTCCGTTACCCTTCGGGAATCGTTCTCTACTGCCGTTACCTCTGTATCCAAATTTCCCTGCAGCAATGTGTATTCCAGCTTATCTAACAGATGCTTTAACTTCATAACCCGGTCTCCTTCCTTTTACTGAACTTCGGTATAACGCTAAGTGGCAGGCACTCCGGCCTGCCACGATAATTATTTTTCGTCTTCCTCGTCGCCTACAATCTTAACCTTACTCTCATAAAGCTCCTGCACGGCAATCGATAAGGGCTTTTGCCCCTCATCCTTTACTAAAGCCTCCTCACCGGCAATAATCTGCCTTGCTCTCTTTGCGGTTGCAAGTACGATAGAATACCGGCTCTGTACCACCGGCTGTTCTCCCGGCTCCACATCGCTGTTAACTACCTCCATTAAATCACTATAAGACGGATGAATCATGATAAAATCTCCTTTCGAATATCCAATAATTCCTTTTTCATTTTTTCTGTATATGCCTTATGCTTCTCCGTGCGGAAGCTTTCTGCCTTAATCACCGAATGAATATCCTCCACACAGGTATCCAAATCATCATTTACAATTAAATAATCATACTCTGCCATATCGTCGGTTTCCTCATATGCCCGTTTTAACCGCTTGGCAATCACCTTTTCCTCCTCTGTTCCTCTTCCCTCCAGACGCTGTTTCAGGATTCCGGCATCCGGCGCCGTAATAAAAATCAGCACTGCATCAGGATATTGCTCTTTAATATGCATGGCTCCCTGAACCTCTATCTCCAAAATTACATTGTTCCCCTTCGCCAGTTCATCCTCCACAAACTTTCTCGGTGTTCCGTAATAATTTTCCACATACTGCGCCCATTCTATAAAACCGTTATAGTCAATCAAATTCTGAAATTCCGCCACGGTTTTAAAATGATAATCCACACCGTCCGTCTCCCCGGGCCTGGGTGCTCTGGTAGTCGCAGAAACAGACAAACTGTACCGGTATTTCTCAATCAGCTTTTTCACTACTGTTCCCTTGCCCACTCCCGAAAAACCGGAAATGACAATCAAAACGCCTTTCTTATTCATGTGCCTCACCCTCTATTCAATATTCTGTATCTGCTCCCTGACTTTCTCAATCTCTGTTTTTAAATCGATGGCACAGTTGGAAATATCAAGGGAATTTGCTTTCGAGAGAATCGTATTCGCTTCCCTGTTCATTTCCTGTGCGATAAAATCCAGCTTCCTGCCGACATTTCCGCCCTCTGTCAGAATCGCCCTGGTATTCTCAATATGGCTGCGGAGCCTCACGGTTTCCTCGTCAACGCAAATCTTATCCGCATAAATAATCACCTCTGTGGCAATACGGTTTTCGTCTATCGTACTTCCCAGTAATTCCTTCACCTTTGCTTCCAGACGGTTCCGGTAATCCTCCACCAGCGACGGAGAAGTCCCTTCAATATAATCCACCATCTTCAGCATTCCCTCAAGCTTTTCCAGCAAATCATTTTTTAACGCTTCGCCTTCCTTTGTCCTGGATTCCACAAACCGTTTTGCCGCTTCATCCAAAATAACCACAAGCTCTTTCCACAGCTCTTCCTCATTTTCCGACTGGTCTTCCAGGGTCAGCACCTCCGGCAGACGGGAAAGAACCGCCGGCGATACCTCGCTCTTCAAGCCGAAGGTTTCCGCCATCTGTCCCATATACTTCATATATTCTGCCGCAATCTCTGCGTTATATTTCACACAAACCTTATTCTCCGTATAATCCTCGTAGGTAATAAAAATATCCACTTTACCGCGCCCGATATACTGCTTTAAATGATTCCTGATTGCCGCCTCGAAAAAATTAAGCTTTTTCGGCATCTTAATATTCATGTCACAATACCGGTGATTGACAGATTTCATCTCAATCACAATCTTACATTCCTTCGTTACACTCTCTGCGCGTCCAAAGCCAGTCATACTTTTAATCACTTTATCCACCTGTTCAACCTCTTCTTAAAATACAAGGAAAAACCTCTTCCCTGGCAAAATCAATTCAAGATATTATACCTCACCAAACATGAAAATGCAAGGAAAACCGCTGACTTTCCCGCTCCTATTTCTCTCCCAGCAGCTCTTTCCTTATTCTCTGCACCTCGTCTCGCTTCCAGTCCGTATCCGCCATACTCATCATTTCCTCCAGCAAAGTGTTTACCCTGTCTGGCTTTCCCTGTTTCGCATAACACCTGGCAAGCAGTTCAAGCCGGTTGTACTCCGGAATCGTTTTCCTTTCCAAATGCTGCAATGCCTCTTCAACCTCTCCGCACAAAATATCATAGTAAACCAACGCCTGCTCCGTCATAGCCGAGGTTCCGTTTTTCTCTGCACATGACGTCAATGCCTTCTTCGCCTCAGCAGCCGTTTTATCCGCCCTCTCCCTCTCTCCTGCCGCACATTCCACCACCAGCTTCATCGAATAATATTCCACCAGCCTTTTCTGATAATAATCCAAAGCCGCATATTGCTTTACCCCATTTAAATCATAGCTGTCAATATATGCCAATGCCGTGTCATGCTCCTTCTTTTCGCTATAGTACGCTGCCAGAAGAATGGCATAGACGTTGCAATAGTCTACATAATATTCCGGTTTTTTCCTGCATTCCCGATACCGTTCCTCTATGGTGCTTTTTAACTCCTCCGACATTCCCTGCTGCCGCAGCTTTTGCATAATCTGCTCATGGGCTTTTTGCTCGTTCCCGATAAAAAGCATCAGGCTCTTATGCACAAGCATTTCCGCAAAAACGCTTAACACCAGACTGGCTAACAGGGTAATCGCAGTTCTCGCAAAAAATTCCTGTCCGTTATGTAAAACCGGCACCGCATAGAAAAACTCCCCCAGGAAAAAAATAATGCCAAAGCAGAGAATATACCAGACCAGATGCGACATAAATGTTAATTTCTTATCCTCCATCACCAATCTCCTTTGTCCTTCTATTCCTTAACCTCTTCAATTCCCCGGATATCCGGCAGCGCCACCATGGAATAATTTGTGTGGTAAATAACATACCCCGGCTTCGCCTGCGGCGGCTTTTTCAAATTTCCCCTTCTGGTATAATCAATCTCCACCTTCGGGCTGGTTTTTCCGGAGGAATAAAATGCAGCAAGGCGCGCCGCCTCCTCATAGGTGGCATCCGGCACATCCTCATTTCCCTCTAACCGCACAATCACATGGGAGCCGGGGATTTCCTTGGCATGAAACCATAAATCTCCCGCATTTGCCGTCTTAAAGGTCAGACGGTCGTTTTGCAGATTATTTTTTCCCACATACATATGGAAGCCGTCTGAGGAAATATAATGTAACGGCCTGCTCTTAGCCGGCTTTACCCCGGTTTTCTTTCCCGGCTTTGCCTTGAGCAGTCCGGCTAAAACCATTTCCTCCTTTATCTCCGCCAAATCCGCCTCCGATTGGGCAATTTCCATACTGTTTTGCAGGGAAAGCAGATGCTCCAGCGCTTCCTTACTCTCCTTTACCAAATTGCAGGACGCCTCATAGGTTCGTTTTAATTTATTATATTTTTGAAAATAACGGTTAGCGTTTTCTATCGGGGTCAGCGTCTCATCGAGCGGCACCGTAATCTCCTCCCCGCTCTCATAATCCTGGAGTACAGCGCTTTTTGCCCCCGGCTTCACCTCATAGCCGTAAGCGGTAAGCAATTCTCCATAAATCCGGTATTTTTCCCGCTTTTCCGTATCCTTTAACTGTTTCCGCTGCAAATCATATTTTCTGGAGGTACGCTCCACCGCCGTTGCCAGAACCTTTCTTAAATCCGTGGATTTCTGATGCATCCTGGAATAGGCATCCTTCTTTGCATAATAAGCCAGAAGCAGACAGGATATGTCGTCAAATTTCTCCTGCCGGGCATCGCCGTACATCGCAAGGGGCACCGCCGAAAATGCCATCGGCGCTTCCCCGTCATAGACGATAACCGGCTCATAATTTCCCTCCCGAATCCGTTTAACCAACGCACTTACCGCCTCCCAAAGCCTGTCCTTGTTCTGCTTCGCCAGGCTGTCCGTGCTGAAATTCCCCTCCACCTCTGCCTCAAAGCAGAGCTCACTGGCAATCAGTCCGGAAAATCCGGTGATTGACGAGGATATTGCTTTCTCTACGCTCATGGACTTTTCCAGAATGACATTCTGGAAATAATCCTTTGCCAGCAGCATCGGGTCCGTTTTTTCATTGGGCGGCTTGATATAGTCGTGTCCCGGAAGCACCTCCCTTACCGAGCTTATCTGCGCCCCAATCCGCTTGACGGAATCGATAATCCGCCCGTTGTCCTCCAAAAAAATAATATTGCTGTGTTTTCCCATCAGCTCAATAATCAGCTTCTTCCGGCATAAATCCCCCAATTCATCCAGATGTTCTATGGAAATCTGGATAATCCGTTCAAAATCCGGCTGTTCAACCCCGATAATTCTCCCGTTTCCGATATGCTTTCGCAGCAGCATACAAAAATTAGGTGCCACCGCCGGGTTCACCTTGTTCTCCTCCAAAAAATAGACCAGCGGCAGCGTTGCGCTGGCATTTAACATCAGACGATAGGTATTTCCCTGATTCTTCACCACCAGATTAATCTCATCATTTTCCGGCTGATAGATTTTATAAATGCGTCCGCCAATCAGGCGGCTTTTCATATCCTTTACAATGTTTGAAATAACAACTCCGTCAAAAGCCATAACCTGTCTCCTTTTGAAAAGAAGCCGCCGCACTCCGTCATCCTTTCGGAAATCGTAAACCTTATACAGCCATCGAATAGTTTAGATATTGGTCGAGTATGCCTGTATCCCTTCACGATTACCGAAAGTAAACCATCCTTGTGCGACAGCTTCTCTCATTTTATTATCGATAAAGTTCCTCGTATTTTTTTGCTGAGCTTATCCATGAATAGTCCTGGTTCATCGCCCGTACCTGCATGGCTTCCCAGCTCTTCTTCTGATTATAGTATACTTCCTTTGCATAATTAATGGTATTTAACAGTTCACCCGCATTATAATTCGCAAAGGAAAAGCCGGTTCCCGTCTGCTCGTATTCATTATAGGGAATAACCGTATCCTTCAAGCCTCCCGTTTCCCTGACAATCGGCAGGGAGCCATAACGAAGCGCCATCAGCTGGGTGAGCCCGCAGGGTTCAAACCGCGACGGAACCAGTATCGCATCACAGCCGCCATACATCTTATGGGACAGCGCATCCGAAAAATAAATGTTTGCGCTGACCTTTGCCGGATGAATCCCCTGATAATAGCGGAACATATTCTCATAATGCGAATCCCCGGTTCCCAGAACAATAAACTGTACACCGTCCTGACAGATATCGTTCATCACCGCATCCACCAAATCCAGTCCCTTCTGGTCCGTTAACCGGGAAATAATGCCGATAACGAATTGGTTTTTATCCACAGGAAGTCCCAGTTCTTTCTGTAATGCCGTTTTGTTCATCGCCTTATTCTTCTTTATATTTTTTGTGTTATACGGCTTTGCCAGATGTTTATCCCTTTCTGCATTATAAACATCATAATCAATACCGTTGACAATCCCTACCAGAGACTGGTTTCTTGCCCTTAACAGACCGTCCAGCTCCTCACCGTAATAGGGTGTCTGAATCTCATAGGCATAGGTATTGCTTACCGTGGTAATCATGTCTGCATAAACCAGTCCGCCCTTCAGCATGGAAGCGTTCCGGTGAAGCTCCAGCTTATCCGCAGTAAACAGATAATCCGGCAGTCCCGAACAGTATCTGACATGCTCAATATCCCATTTCCCCTGAAACTGCAGGTTGTGTATCGTCATAATCGACTTTATTCCACCGAAAAACGGATTACCGGCAAACAAGGTCTTCAGATATACCGGAACCATCCCCGCCTGCCAGTCATGGCAGTGTACAATATCCGGACGGAAACCGATTACCGGAAGTATGGACAGCGCCGCCTTTGAAAAATAGCAGAACTTTTCAATATCCCACTTTGTATCCCCATAGGGCGCAAGTCCGTTAAAATAAAACTCATTGTCAATAAAATATACCGGTACGCCTTCATACTCCATATACATAATCCCTACGTATTGGGAATGGTTACCTATATCCATCTGAAAATTCGTGATAAATCTCATCTTTTCTTTATATTTTGACGGAATACACATATAATTGGGAATGATAATCCGTACATCATATTCTTTTTTATCAAAAATCTTCGGAAGGGTTCCCACAACATCTGCCAGACCGCCTGTCTTAATAAACGGAACACATTCGGAAGCAATATAAGCAATCTTCTTCATTAAATTTCATTCTCCTTAGCATAATAAACTTTCGTCCATTATAGCATATATCTTCTAACAAAGAAAGCATAATTTCCATCGGATTTACGTTAAGCTTATGCCGTGAACTGGTCGGTTCCGCAGCCCTTCATCCGATACTCCAGTCGGAATTTATCCGCAAGCAGCGCAATAAACTCCGAATTGGTAGGTTTTCCTTTGCCGGAATTTACACTATAGCCGAATAATTCCTCCATTGCGTCCAATTTTCCTCTGTTCCATGCTACTTCAATGGCATGGCGGATAGCCCGCTCCACACTGCTGGTGGTGGTTCGATATTTTTTTGCAATCGTGGGATAAAGATATTTTGTGATATAGTTAAGAATTTCCGGGTCTTTTACGGACATCATGATTCCTTCCCGGATATACTGATATCCTTTTATGTGCGCCGGAATCCCGATTTCCCGTATCATCTTTGTCACATCATTTTCCAAGGTGGAATCAAAGAGGAACTGTTTCTGCTCCATCGTCATATCCGCCCGCTGCTTCTGCTGCTCCTTCATCTGGTAATGTCCCTCTAAAATCCTCTCCAGAATCCTTGCAACAAATTTCGGCTCCTGATTAAACATAAAATAATAATCTGCCCCGGCTTCATATGCCAAATCAATAATCATTTGCGCCGTAACCGAAGTCAAAAATACAAACTTGGTATTTTTCATCTCCGGGCTTTTCCTGCATTCCTGTAACAGGGAGATTCCGTCGCCTCCCTCTAAGCAGATATCGGATATCACCATATCCGGCTGCATACTATGTAACTGCTCTACAATTTCCTCATAGCTTTCCGACATCTCTTTTAATGAATAGTCAAACTCCTTCATATATCCGAACAGCATTCCGGATATATCCTTTTTTGCTCCTGCGGCAATCAATATTTTCATACTTTCTCTCATATCCAATCTCCATTCTTCCACGCCTTTCGGCACATTTACAATGTTTCATTTTCTTCTCTCCTCTTCGCTGTTATGGTAATTTAACCTTTTTTAAAGCTACGCTTATGCATTTAACTGTTCCAGACGGATTCGGTCTGCCATAAGGGCAATAAATTCCGAATTCGTTGGTTTTCCTTTATCTGCCTGAATGGTATAGCCAAACAAATCATGGATCATGTCAATATTTCCCCGTTCCCATGCAACCTCGATAGCGTGTCGGATAGCCCGTTCCACCCTTGTATCCGTCGTTCCATGTTCTTTTGCAATATCGGGATAGAGCTGTTTTGTTACTGCATTCAAAATGTCCATATTATCTACCGCCATTAAAATGGCAGTCCGTAAATATAAATATCCTTTTATATGTGCAGGTACTCCAATTTCATGAATCATCTGGGTAACCAGAAGGTTTAAATCCTTTTCCCGGTTTCCCTGCTTCACTACAATATCTTCGACCCGAAGAGACCGATTTGAAGTAACGTTATTTTTCGGTGTATCAAAAATACATTTTTCTAGTGTGCTTTCATTATTCTCCCATGGGAGAAATTTAATATTTTTACGATTCTGTAGTACATTTAACACTTTAATCTGCTGTGAACTTGCTACCAATATAAACCTTATCGGGTCGAACTGCGCCTCCGAACGGACGCGCTCAATCACTCCGATTCCGTCTAATACCGGCAAGACAGGATTTAGAATCACTAAATCCGGTGCATTTCCTTTAATACTCGTTAGTAGTTGGTCTCCTTTTTCGTATGTGCCAATCAAATGACATTGTGACTGCCGTTTCACAATATCTTCCATTTTCTTACGCATCGCTTCATCATGATTACCAATCATTACGCGAATCATACTTACCTCCTAATAATTATTCGTCACAGCCATATCTTCTTTAGACAAAATACATAGCTGCCTCGACCATTTCTGACTATAGCAAAATGAAACTACCGATGTAAGTTTTTCTGTAACAATTCCGCTTTATCATGAGAAAATAAATCTTGTGTTACAACACATATTTTTAAATGGAAATTTCGCTTTTTTCCTTTATTTTACAAGGCTTTTGTTTGTACGCAATTTCTTTCTCCCGCCTGAAAAATTTCCTTTTTGCAGGAAAAAACCAAAAGCAGGTTTCTACACGTTTTCCACTTATCTTTTTTGTTTCAATCCAATTTGCCAATTTTCGTGTTTTTTCATCACTCCGGCATTTCTTTAATCATTTAAGAAATCCAAAAAAAAGCCCAGTGCGAAAAGGAGGAGAAATACCGACCGGTAAATATAATTCCTGCCCGGTTTATCCTCATTATCCGCTAATGCGACATCAAACACCTCCTGTTCCCCACCGGGTAAATAGTAAATGTCTACCGTATCATTCCTGAGCAGATTTTCCGTTGAGATAAACCTTCCTCTCTTTTTCTGTCCCTCCACAAAAAATTCAACAAAATATTCTTTCTGAAACGTTTCGCCTCTTCCCCAATGCTCTGTAGACTTATAGCGTTTAACCGTTGCCGTTGTTTTTACCCCATTCTCCTTAATCTGTATCACTTCCCGGTTTTTTAACACACCGGAGACAAGAAAGAGCATTCCCGCCAAAAAGAAGACCAGTGCGCCAATCCCCATAACCATCCGTCTACGTCTACGCCACCCTATCTGCCCGGTGCTTTCCCTTTCCCCGCCATTAACCCTTTTCTCCCCGGGACTTTTTAATTTTCTCCAGGCAAAGAAAAGGATAACTGCCACCGCAAATTCTATTATTCCGTAAAACAGTCTTGCCGTTCCCGGATTTCCGCTTTCCTCCGCAATGGCAACTCCTCCTAAAGTCCCCTCGTTAAATGGAAGATAATAAATCTCAATATCGCTTCCCTCCGGGGACCAAATGCGGGAAAGCGTCGCCCCGCGTTTTTCTTTTCCCTCTATCACAAAATCCACATAGTAGCTGTATGCCGGAACCGTTGCCGTTGAATACTTTGCGTTCGGTTCACAGCTTACCACCTTTGCGGTAAGCCTTGTTCCCTTTTCCCTGATTCTCGACAAATCGTGATTTTTCTGGCAGCACTCAAAAACCGACACGCTTCCCGCCCCGAAAAAGAGAATTGCTCCGAGAAGAATTTCCCAGAGCAACACAGTTTTAAATGAATCCATGTAGTATCCGATACCCAAAAGCACGATAAAAAAAATCAGTATTCTAAGCATGGCTATCCCCTCCGGCATATAAATATACTGCCATTATAATGGTTTTTCCCTTAAATGGCAACCGCCGGAGGGCTTTACCGCCAACTTATTCCACATTTTTCAGTGCCTCATCCATCGGAATCTTCTTTATTCGGTTAAAATCAAAAAATACAACAATCAGATAGCCAAGCAGGACAAAGACAAACATTTTTATCCAGCCGGCAGGTTCGACAATAAAGGTAAACCATCCGCTGAAGCCAAGCATCATCGCTTTCCATACCTGTTTCATGACCAACACGCCTAATGCCGCCCCGATAATATCGCTGACAATAATAACCAGCGTCGTGGAAAACAGGTACAGACTGACGATTTCCCGGTTCTCATAACCCAGAATTTTTGTCATCGATATCGCATTTTCATTCTTCTCTATGATAAGCTTGGTGAGAAGATAAATCAGTACTGCGGACAAAAGAATGCACAGAACCTGGAAATACTGCATATAGGCGCCCATGGAATGGTCCAGCTGGTCGCACATTTTGGTAATATCCTGCTTGGTAATCACCGTTGCAATATCCTCTTCTCCAATGTCGGTAATTTCCGTATCGGACATATAGCCGCTAAATTCCTCCTCTTCCAGCTCAAATGTTGTTTGGTACTGCCTTATCGGCATGAAAACCGCAATGCCCTGGCATCGGTCATAAGTCCCTGCGATTTCAAACTGATACTGTCTGTTCTCATACCGTTCATCCAGAGTAACCGTATCTCCTACCTTCAGTCCGTACTTATTCTGAAAAGCTGTCGAAATATAAACCTCGCCTTCCTTAAGCGATGCCAAATCGGCAATAGCTAAATATCTGCTGTTGTCCGAAATTCCATATACGGAAATCTCTTCATCCAATGTCTCACCCTTTTTTTGCAGGGAGCACATACCGAATTTCTCGGCATCCTCATTTTTTGTATCAACCGCATTCCCATCCTCATCCTCGCAGGACTTCAATATATACTGGTATTTTGCAAACATCATGTCCTCAGCATTGTCTTTATAATACTTAAGGGTGTCCGGCATCCCTACCGCCATGGCAAGCATGACCATAACAAAAAATATACCGGCAAAAAGGATGATATAATTGGGAATATTCTGAAGCATGATACGCAGGCGGAATCTGCCGAAAAATTTCCACCCCGGAAGGCGCATTGCTTTCTTTCTCTTCCTCTTTTTTAAATCATGCCGCAGAAACTGCAGCGGCGTATGCCGCATCATTTTTAAGATAACCGCAAGGTTTACCACAAACATTAACACTATCGGAATCAGCGTTGTCTTAAAAAATGCATCCGCATTCCATATTGTTTCATAGGTGGGAAGGCTGTAGCTGTTATAATACATGGAAACCACCACATTTTTAAACAGGGTATAGCCTAAGATATTCCCGATACCGGCCGCCAGAACCGTTACGATTATCGGCATGGAAAGATAATGCCGTACCAGCTCGCCCCTGCTGTAACCCGAAGCCCGAAGCGTACCAATCGTCTGCGCCTCCCTGGTGATGGTGTTGCTGATGGTGATGGCAAAAATGAAGGCAATAATTGCAATCAGGATATACAAAAGAACACCGCCCATCGCTTCATCCGAGCCCATATCCTCCGTTGCAAAGTTAACTGCCTGATTGGCATATCGGGGAACAAAATCTTCAATCTCATTATCCGCCGTAACCGTCTGGGTAAGCAGAACCTTTAAAAAATCGTCCGAGCGGCTCTTTTCTTCCTTTTCCTCCGCCGGCTCCTCGGCATACCGCCATGCATAGTTATAGTGAACCGGGCTGTTTAAACGCGCAAAACCGCTCTTGGTTACCATTGCCACGTCAAAATTCAACGCATCAAACATAAGGTCCGTATTTTCTTCATGCAGCGTTGCATAATTTACATAGGCAATCAATCCAACCACCCGGTAAGGGAGTCCGCCCACGGTAATCGTGTCTCCCACTTTAATTCCCGCATTATCCGCATGCATACGGTCGATTGCGATTTCGTTTTCTTCCTCCGGAAAGCTTCCCTCCATAAGACATGCCAGATTTACTTCTTCCGTTTCCGGATAAACCCGAATCGTTCCGTCAGGCGTCCCGTCATCATCACTGTCTTCTTCCTCGTTCCGGTAAAAATTTTCATACAGGCTTACCGGAACAGGCTCAAAATCGGAATCATTTAATTCATATGCTTCCTCCGCCTCCGCATACTTCTCGTCAATCTCCTTTTCTACCTCTTTCCATGCCTCCTTATACGCTTCTTCATAAGCCGCATCATAGGCTTTGGAATAGGCTTCTTCTCCAAGCTTAGAAGCAAATTCCCTTTCAAACTCTGCCGCAAAGCTCTCCTCTAAGGTTTTATCCAGCTCCTTTTTCGCTTCGTCCAGATAGTACTGCTTAATATCCGCCTTTTTTCCGGATTCGATTTCTGAAAGCAGGTTTTCGTCCGCTTTATGCTCTAATTCAAAATGTCCGCCCTCCAGCTTATATTCAGATACCCCGGCATCCGCCGCCTTCATCATGCTTTCATTGGCAACATACATTCCAGATACAAATCCAATCGTAAGAATCAGAAACAGTCCCACTACAAGATATTTTCTCCAATCGCTCAGAAATTCCCTGGAAATTCTTTTCCTCAGCGGATTTTTTATTTTTTTCTTGTTGTTTTCTTCCATATCCGTTACGCTCCTTACCACTCCAGATTCACCGCAGAAATTTTTTCCGCATTGATTTCATTATGCCGGACGCTTCCGTCCCGAAGCTTAATCACGTGGTCCGCCATATGTCTAATCGCTTCATTATGGGTAACCATAATGACGGTATTCCCATATTTCTGATTAACCTCTTCAATCAGCTTTAAAATTTCCTTCGAGGTATTGTAATCCAATGCACCGGTGGGCTCGTCACAGAGTAATATATCCGGATTTTTAACGATTGCGCGGCCGATGGAAACACGCTGCTGCTGTCCGCCGGAAAGCTGGTTCGGCAGCTTATACCGGTGTTCATAAAGTCCCAGCGTATGCAAAAGCTCGTCAATATCAAGGGGACTGTCCGACAGATACGCCCCGACTTCAATATTTTCCTTCACATTTAAGTTTCCAATCAGATTATACATCTGGAAAACATATCCCAGATGCTTTCTGCGGTACTGTGTCAGCTCTTTTTCGTCCAAATCCTTCAGTTTATCGCCATTTATGGATATGTAACCCGAATCGGCGCTGTCTATCCCACCGATTATGTTAAGCAGCGTAGACTTTCCTGACCCCGAAGGTCCGAGCAGCACGCAAAATTCTCCTTTGGCAACCGAAAAATCCATTCCGCGGAGCACCTCCTGGCGGGTCTCTCCGCTGCCAAACCCTTTCTTCAGCCCTACAATTTTTAAAAATTTTCTTTCTTCTTCTGACATGTTTTCTCCTTTCCTGTTTAGACGCCGTAGGTAATTGCGAAACTCTCTATTTTCAAAATCTAGTTGTGCAATGTAGACAAATAGCATAAGCAGGTGCTTTGGAGCCGTTGGTACTTAGGTGCCGTTTTTTGGCACCTTATGTACCATTACGTGCGACAAGCAACGAAAGTGTACCTGCGTTGATTTATCTACATTGTACAACAGATGCTGGCAAAACAGAGTTTCGCAATTACCTATTAGACGCCGTCAAGCTGCATCTAAAAGCTTTTTTCTGTCGTTTTCCTGTTCAGGATATCGTAATTCTTACTTCTAACACGTGTTAGTCATAACTAACTGATAGCTTTAATGAATGCGGCCACTATGTGTTAGTAGCCGCTAACTCGACTTAAGTATACCCCGATATTTCCCTTTTGTCAACAACGGAGGACAGGACCGCCATCCCTCCGTTACTTCTGCTTATTTTCCATGGTTTTAGCAAATATCGCATACCCCTTGGCGGGCTCCTCCACAAAGACATGGGTAACCGCCCCTGCAAGCTTTCCGTTCTGTAGAATCGGACTGCCGCTCATCCCCTGGATGATTCCTCCGGTAAGGGAAAGCAGCTGCTCATCCGTAACCAGAATCTCCATCTCCTGGTCGCCGTTTTTATTTTTATGAATATTGATAATCTCAATCTCATATTGCTCCTTTTGTCCGCTGACATAGGACTGAATATATGCCTTTCCAATCTGGACCTCGCCGATATCCGCCACCTCCACCGCCTCTTCCCCCTGCATTTCCTGCTGAAATTCCTCGGTCACGGTTCCAAATATGCCATAAATCCGGTTATCCTCAATTAACCCCACCACATTCTCCGTTTCATAAGCTATCATTCCCTCAATTTCTCCGGGTTTTCCGGCTGTCCCCTTTTCCACCCCGTAAATATCCGCCTCATACAGTTCGCCCCCGGAAACCGCAAGGCATTCCCCGGTATCCATATCATTGATGCTGTGCCCCAATGCGCCAAATTCATTTTCTTCCATATAGGTGATTGTACCCAGCCCCTGCAGGTCATCCCTTACCCAGATGCCGACCTTATAGGTATCCACTCCTGTTTCCACCGGCTCTACCCGCACATCCGTTTCTTCCCCGTTGCGGTTGACATGAAAAACCAGCGTCTCGCCGCCGCAGTCCGTTATCGCCTTGACCAGCTGCTTTTTGGTGTGAACCTCATTTCCGTTTAACATGGTAATGTAGTCGCCGGTTTTCAGTTTATTTCTTGCCGGCGTCTTTGTTTCCCCTGATAAACTGATAACCTCACCGGTATCAATAACTAAAATTCCTTTTGTGTTGATGTATATTCCGACCGTCTTTCCCACAGGAACCACCTTTCTTACCGCACTTTTTGCCGTATGCGCATTCCCGCTTCTGTTCGCCGTATCCGCAGTGCCTGTTACCTCTTTTATGCTTCCCTGCTCCTTCGACTTCTGATAGCCCATTCCTGCCACCACAAGGATAAATAAAAGATTAACCGTTAATATATATTGTAAAAAACGCTTATACCGCTTCATTTCCCGTCTCCTTTCCTTTGTTTTGCACGATAAAAAACCCATAACAAATGTCCTACATTTATTATGGGTTCTATCCATCTAAATCAGTCAGTTAACCTTTGCCTTGCCTGCCAATTCTTTCATTTCCTTTGCGCTCTGCATAACCGTATCGGTAATCTTTACTCCGCCGATAAGCCTTGCAAGCTCCAATATTTCCTCCTTTTCCCCTAACCGGTAAATCCGGGTAACCGTTTTTCCGGAGTCCACCACTTTTTCAATACGGTAATGCTGATTTGCCATCGCCGCTATCTGGGGCAGATGCGTAATACAGATGATTTGATGGTTTCCTCCGATTTTATATATCTTTTCCGCTACCATCTGGGCGGTTCTTCCGCTGATTCCCACATCGATTTCATCAAAAATCATGGTTTCAATTCTGTCGGCATCCGCCAGACAGGATTTCATCGCCAGCATAATCCTGGAAAGCTCACCACCGGACGCCACCTGGGAAAGCGGCTTCATTTCCTCTCCGATATTGGTGGAAATGATGAAATATGCGTTATCCCGTCCCGATGCGGTAAACTGTGGGGTGGGTTCAAATACCATATCGAAGCGCACATCCAGAAAATTCAAATCAACCAACGCCTCCGTAATCCGCCGGGAAAGCTCCTTTGCCACCTGCTTTCTCGCCTCCGTCAAGGCGCTGCATGCCGATTCCAGTTCCTTTTCTTTCACCGCCAGCTTTTCTTTCAGCCCGGCGGCGTAAGCCTCCTGATGAATCAGCCTTTCAAGCTTTTCCTCCAGCTTCCTTCCGTATTCCTGCACCTCGGGTATCGTCTTTCCGTATTTTGCCTTTAAATGGTTCACAGTATTCAGCCGGTTTTCCAGCTCGGCAAATTCTTCGTCCGAAAAGCTGCTTTTTTCCAGATATTCCCTGGAGCTTCTGCCAAAATCCGCCAGCAGCTCCGACACCGTTTCCAGCGTCCCGCACATTTCCTGGAGCTCCTCAGCATATTCAGAAATTCCCGAAACTTCCCTGACTGCCCGGTCAACGGCATCGTATGCCGTATCCTCCGTATAGGAATACGCCCGGGAAAGCCCCTCCGCAATCCGTTTGCTGTTGACTGCCAGATGGTACTGCTTTTCCAGCTCCTCATCCTCACCCGGTTTTAACGCCGCCCGCTTAATTTCATTCTGCTCAAATTCCAGCAAATCCAGCTGGCGCTTCTTTTCCTCTTCATTCATCGTATTTTCGGCAAGCTCACTCTTTATTGCGGTATATTCCTCAAAAACTGCCGACACCTTTTCCCTCTTCGCCGTCAGCTTTTCCTGACCGTAGCGGTCAAGGAGTTTTAAATGATTCGCCATGACCAGCAGGGACTGATGCTCGTGCTGGGCATGTAAATCCAACAGCAGGGAAGAAATTTCCCGGATTCTGGAAAGCGTCACCGTCTCCCCATTCACCTTGCTGACGCTTCTGTTCCCGATAATTTTCCTGGAAAGCACCAGCTCCCCATCCTCCGTATCCGGAACCTCCAGCTCCTCCAGCCGTTTTCTGGTCTCCTTATCCTCTATGGAAAACAGCAGTTCAACCAAACCGTATTCCGCATCCTTCCGCACGAAATCCTTCGGTGTTTTTCCGCCTAAAGCCAGCATAATCGAATCAATGACAATGGATTTTCCCGCACCGGTTTCCCCGGTTAAAATATTCAGATTTCCGCCAAAATCAATGTCCATTTCATCGATTAGCGCCATATTCTTAATATGTAGATTTAACAGCATATCTTACCTCCAACTTATTCGTCAGACGCTACTTTCTTCATGTTTGCAATAATTTCCTTACAAAATTCCCTGTTCCTTGCCACGGCAAAAATTGTATCGTCGCCGGCAATACAACCCATAAGCCCCTGTATATTCATACTGTCCAATGCCGCCGCCACCGCCATTGCCATACCGGACACCGTATGAATAACAATCATGTTTTCTGCATAATCTATGTTCAAAATACCTGCGTTTAATACCTGATGATATTTTTTCACCACATCGGTATCTGTACTCTGAATCAACGTATATTTCTGCCTGCTTCCGTCATAGGATACCTTCGTCAGCTTCATTTCCCGGATATCCCGGGAAATGGTTGCCTGAGTCGTGGAAAATCCCGCTCTGGAAAGCTCCTCCAACAGCTCGTCCTGCGTTTCAATCTCTTTTGCTTCAATAATCTCTTTAATTTTATTTTGCCTCTTATCCTTCATTTTATCCCCTATCTGATATGATTTGAAATTTTTTCCCTTAACACCTCATAAAAACTGACATCAAATAATTTAATCATTTTTGTCGTGGAGGCGGCTTTTTTTATGATAATCCTGTCCCCGGCAGATAACAGGATTCCCTGCTGTCCGTCAAAATTAACGATTGCCTCCTCCGCCTGCGCTTTCCGCATCTGCAATACCTCGATGACAATCTCGTCTTCACTGGAAAGCACTATGCTTTTTGCCGTCAGGGAGTGGGGAGAAATCGGGGTGACAATCATTAAGCTGGTCTTCGGTGAAACAATGGGTCCGCCCGCCGACAGATTATAACCGGTGGAGCCGGTAGGGGTGCTGACAATTACGCCGTCCGCCTCATAGATATCCATGACATTACCGTTCACATAAACCTTAAGACCGATTACCCGGGAAAATCCCGCTCTGGTAATCACAATATCATTTAACGCCACATCCTCATGAAGCGGCTCGCTTTTCCCCGCCTTATATACGGCACCGCAGACGTTCATCCGCTCCTCGACGACATAATCCCCCTCAAACAGACGCTTTAATACCGGATATATCTGCTCCGGCTCAATTTCCGCCAGAAAACCGAGGGTTCCGAGATTAACCCCCGCAATGGGAATATCCAGCGCCCGCAAATCCCGGCTCACCTTTAGTATCGTTCCGTCACCGCCTAAGGCAATAACGCAGTCAAAAAGCTCCTCTGCCTCCAGCCGGTAATTGGTTTCCTCTCCGCCGGAATCTCCCACAATACGCTTTACCGTTCCTCCCTGAGCCTTGATATACCGCTCAATATCGGAGGTCAGCCTGAAATTTTTATCCTTAATGCAATTTGTCGCTATCAAAAATCTTTCCATTTCAAATCCTCTATCCCTGTGCCGGTTTATCCAGTGCGGTATGAGACGCCTCCACAACTGCCTCCACATCAATATTTCCCGGAAGCCTGTCCGCATTTTTGCTCAAATGAAGCAGATACTCAATATTCCCCTCCGGTCCCTTGATGGGGGAAAATTCCAGATTACAGGGCACAAATCCCACAGTCTTCGCATAATCCATAACCATATGAATCACTTCCCCATGTACGTTTTTATCCCGGACTACCCCTTTTTTTCCCACCTTTTCCCTTCCCGCCTCAAACTGCGGTTTAATCAGGCAGACAATCTCCCCGTCCCCGGTCATCAACGCTTTCACCGGTTCCAATACCTTCGTCAGGGAAATAAATGACACGTCGATGGAGACAAAAGCGGGCGGCTCGTCAATCTGGTCCGGGGTTACATAGCGGATATTCGTTTTTTCCATGCAGACTACCCGCTCATCATTGCGAAGCCCCCAGTCCAGCTGTCCATGCCCGACATCCACAGAATAAACCTTTACCGCCCCGTTTTGCAGCATGCAGTCCGTAAATCCTCCAGTGGAGGCGCCTACGTCCATACAGACCTTTCCTGCCAGCGGCACCCCAAACTGCTGCATTGCCTTTTCTAACTTCAAGCCTCCCCGGCTGACATATTTTAACGCTGCCCCCCTGACCTCAATCTTTACCTGTTCGTCAAAGGAAGCGCCTGCTTTATCCTCCCGTTGTCCGTCCACAAAAACAATACCGGACATCACAATCGCTTTTGCCTTTTCTCTCGACGGAGCAAGTCCTCTGTTTACCAGTAAAACGTCTAACCGTTCCTTCATCCGATATACTCCTCTACAACCCTTTCAATGCCTGCGCTGTCAATGCCTAAGAGACGCCGAAGCTCCTCCACCAGTCCGTGCTCCACAAAAACATCCTCCACTGCCAGATTCCTTACCTTTACATCCGTAATCCCATTCTTCATATAAAAAGCCGATACGGCTTCACCGTAACCGCCCAAATACTGTTCCTCTTCCACCGTGATAACCACCTCGTGCTCTGCGGCAAGCAGTTTTAACATTTCCTCATCCAGCGGTTTTACAAATCTGGCATTGACAAAGGTAATCTCCTTTCCCTTTGCCTTCAGGCTTTCGTATGCCTTTTCTGCTTCCTCCACCATATTGCCAACCGCAATCAGCGCCACTTTGCTTCCGCTAAACAGCAGCTCGCTTTTTCCGTACTCAATCGGCGCAAGATGTTCCTTTAGTCCATAAAAGGCATCTCCCCGGCTGTATTTTACCGCAATCGGTCCCTGATATTCACAGGCAAACTCCATCGCCTTTGTAAGCTCATAGCGGTTTTTTGGCGCCAGAACCGTCATTCCCGGAATATGGGTTAAATAGGAGGTATCAAAAATCCCCTGATGGGTTGCGCCATCCTGCCCCACCAATCCTGAACGGTCAACGGCAAAAATTACATGCAGCTTTTGCAGGCACACATCATGCAGAATCTGGTCATATGCCCTTTGTAAGAAAGAGGAGTACACCGCAACCACCGGAAGCATCCCCTCGCTTGCCAGACCCGCCGCAAAGGTAACCGCATGCTGTTCCGCAATTCCCACGTCAAAAAACCGTTTCGGATATACGTTAGCAAACTTTTCCAGTCCCGTACCGGACGCCATCGCTGCCGTAATTGCCACCAGATTGGGATATTCCTCTCCCAATGCCAGCAGCTTGCGCCCAAACACACCGGTATTGGTCATTTTTTTCTTTTCCTTTAACGCTTTTCCCGTTTTCAAATCAAAGGGCTCCACTCCGTGAAAGTACGTAGGGTGCTTTTCCGCATAGCGGTATCCCTTCCCCTTGACGGTTTTGACATGAACCACCACCGGGCGTTTCAGCTTAATCGCCGCTTCAAAGGTATCCACCATCTGGGAGATATTATGTCCGTCAATAGGACCGATATAGGTAATCCCCAAATCCTCAAAAAACATTCCCGGCACAAGCAGACCCTTGATACTGTCCTTACCGCGTTTTACCGCCTTGGCAAGTCCCTCGCCGATTCCCGGAATATTCAGCAGTCCCTTTTCCACACCGGACTTCACCTCGTTATAGGTCTGTCCCACACGGATTTTATTCAGATAACTGGACATTCCCCCCACGTTCTCGTCAATGGACATCTCATTGTCATTTAAAACAATCATACAGCTGCTCTTCAGCCTTGCCAGATTGTTTAACGCTTCGTAGGTCAGTCCCCCGGTAAAGGAGCCGTCCCCAATCACCGCAACAATCGTCCCCTTTTCCCCCTTTAATTCATGCGCCTTTGCCATACCGATTGCCGCAGAGACAGAGGTGGAGCTGTGCCCGGTTTCAAAAACATCCGTCTCGCTTTCTACCCTTTTGGGAAACCCGCTCATTCCGCCTAACTGCCGGAGTGTGTCAAAGCCCTCCTGCCTCCCGGTTAAAATCTTATGGGTATAGCTTTGGTGCCCCACATCCCAGATAATTTTATCCTTTGGCAGGGTCAGTACCAGATGTAATGCCATCGTAAGCTCCACACACCCCAGATTGGAGGCAAGGTGTCCGCCGGTTTTCGCTATATGGCTTAATAAAAAGCTTCTGATTTCTTTTGCCAGCTGCTCCCAGTCCTCGACATCATACTGCTTAATATCATTCGGTTCCTTAATATTTTCCAACAAATTCATACCGCTATCCCTCTTTTGTCTGTCCGCTATTTTTTCCGATGGATTAAATTCCGGATAAAACCGGTTAAAAATGCAGCGTCACCCTCCAATGCGTCCACCATCTCCACCGCCTCATCGGAAAGCCTCTTCACCTCTTTTTCGGCTTCCGAAATTCCATGAAGCGTAACATAGGTCACCTTGTCGTTTTTCTCATCACTGTGAATCGGCTTTCCCAGCTCCTCAAAGGTCGCCGTCTCGTCCAGTATGTCATCCTGAATCTGAAATGCCATTCCCACATTATATGCCGCTTTTTCCATTTTTTCAATCTGCTCTCCCGATGCTCCGGCAAGCACAGCGCCAATCATCATCGCCGCCTCAATCAAAGCTCCGGTTTTATTCCGGTAAATGTAGGTGAGCTGCTCCTCATTTAATCTCGTCCCCGTAAGCTCCACATCCGCAGTCTGTCCGCCAATCATGCCGTATATCCCCGGCTTTTGGGCAAGAATTGCCATCGCCTGCTCCACAAGGCGTCGTTCCTCCAGCTCCCTTAACACTGAATCCGCCTGTCCGTCATTCTTCTCAATCAGGGAAAATGCCTTCGCTGCCGTCTCATAGGCATAATTTAAAAGGCTGTCCCCGGCAAGAATCGCCATCGCCTCGCCGTAAACAATATGCGCCGTCTTTCTTCCCCTCCGGTAGTCGTCATTATCCAATGCCGGCAGGTCGTCATGAATCAACGAGTAGGTATGAATCATTTCCAGCGCCGCCATAAAGGGCTCCACAATCCGGGAGCTTCCTCCAAAAAATTCATATACCGCCCCCATCAAAATCGGGCGGATACGTTTTCCTCCGGCAGACATGGTATACTGCATTGCATCAATCACAGTCTTTTGCAGCTGGTATTCCTTTGGCATATACCGGGCAATCACCGCTTCCGTATATTCCAGTCTCTTTGTCATTTTTTCTTCCATATTGTCTTTACTCCGTTTCCCCATCCGCTTCTAAGTGTTCGCCGATGATAATCATTTCTTTCTCAATCCCGGTTAATTCCTGTTTACATTCCGCCAGCAGCTTTGCCCCCTTGCTGTATAAATCAAGGGAATCCTTTAGCGGAACCTCATCGGATTCCAGCCTGCCGATAATCTCTTCTATCTCTTTAAATGCTTCCTCTACCTGAAATGCTTTCTTTTTTCCCGCCATTTTCTTACTCCTCAATTTCACTGACTGCCGTAACAATCCCTTCTATCCTTCCGTCCCGGAGCGTTACCGTAAAAGCGTCTTTTTCCTGTATATCCTTTACGGATTTCACCGCTTCGCCGTCTGCCCGCTCAATATATCCGTACCCCCCCGCCAGCTTTCCGGTAGGGCTTAACCCGTCTAATTTTGCCAGCAGTATCTCCAGGTAATTCCGCCTTTTCTGATACTTTGCCTGCATGGACTGGCTAAGCCTGTCCTGCAGGGAGTCCAGATAAATCCGTTGATTCCGGTATCTGTTCTCTACCGATACGCCGGAAAGCCTTGCCTCCAATGTCTGAAGTGTCTGTTTTTTCCTTAAAAGACAGTGCTCCATCCACCGCTTCAGCCTGTATTCCTGCTGCTTCACCTGATGGAGGGCAGACATTACATCCGGTATCGCCAGCTCACAGGCGGCGCTTGGCGTCGGTGCCCGTAAATCCGCCGCATAATCTGCGATTGTATTATCGATTTCATGCCCGGTTCCAGAAATAATCGGGGTATTTGCCCGATAAATTGCCCTCGCTACAATCTCCTCATTAAAGGGCCATAAATCTTCAATGGAACCGCCGCCTCTGCCGATAATAATGGTATCCATTCCCATGGTGTCCAGCTTTTCGATTCCCGCCGCAATGGTTTTTGCCGCTCCCTCGCCCTGAACAAGCGCCGGGTACAAATATAACTGTACAAAAGGATTTCTCCTTTTGGCAATCGTTAAAATATCCTGAATTGCCGCTCCTGTTTCTGCCGTGACAATCCCTATTTTTTTCGGATATGCCGGAATCGGTTTTTTGTGTTCAAATTCAAACAGCCCCTCTTCATAAAGCTTCTGCTTCAACCGCTCATATTCCTCATAAAGACTGCCCAGTCCGTCCAGCCGGATTTCCCTTGCATAGATTTGATACCTTCCATCCCGTTCATACACGGTCACGTTTCCGGTGGCAACAACGCTTTGGCCGTTTTCCAAGGTAAAATCCAGCCCCTGATATCTGGCAGATTTAAACATGACACCGCTTATGCTGCTTCCCTCTTCCTTAAGGGTAAAATAAATGTGTCCGGAGGAGTGGTATTTTACATTGGATATCTCTCCTTTAATCTGGACATTCCGCAGCAGATAGTCATTGGAAAACATATTTTTTATGTATAGATTGATTTGCGAAACCGAATACACCGTCGCCATAGCTGCCTCCTTTATCCCGATTCGACCTGCTTATCCCGGATATCACCTGCGGTTTTCCTATTTTTCCATGTCCTTTGCCACCTTACCGAGCACCGCATTGACAAATCCCTTTGCCTCCTCGTCGCAATAAAGCTTTGCCAGCTCCACGGCTTCGTTAATTGCCACGCTTTCGGGCACGTCCTGCTCATAGAGCATCTCATAAACAGCAATCCGCATAATGGTAATCTCCGCTTTACCAATCCGGTTAATATTCCATCCCTCACAGTTCTCCGCAATCCTGCTGTCCAGCTCCTTAACCTGTTCATGGACGGCGAGAACCTTTTTGCGGATATACTCCTGATTCTCCGTACTTTTTCCCTCCAGCTCCTCCATCGCAAATGCAATCTGCTCTTCCAGCTCTTCATCTGCAATAAACGGAAGCCGGAACAATATCTTAAATATCTCTTCCCTCACCTGGCTTCTTAACATCTCAAATCCTCTCTATATAACGCTTTTTTCCTTTTTTGTACTGACTTACGATAAGAAAGCTGCTCCCAACCAAAGGATTATGCGGTCAGACAGCAGCCTTATTTCTCATCCGTTAAGCTTTTGCGTTTTTTTCTTCTTTGTTAATTGCAATTCCTGCAATCCGTACTCTGACCACGGAAACCGTTAATCCGGTCATCGTTTCGATTGCCTGTTTAACCTTTTCCTGAACCTTGTTTGAAACATCCAATACACTGTATCCATATTTTAATTCCAGGGAAAGGTCCACCTTCACCTCATCCGGAGTAACTAAAACCTTGACACCCTTGGAAAGATTCTTCATGCCCAGCTTACCGACCAGTTCATTCGTGATATTTCCGTACATTTTTGCCACACCGTCTACTTCCGTTGCCGCAAGACCGGCGATAATGGCAATCACCTCATCTGCAATCTGAATGTCTCCAAGAACTCCTGCTTCCTTAAAACTATATGTGCTGCCCTGCATTTCTGCTGCCATTTTCATTCCTCCTTCGCCAATTCCTGACTGAAACTATACTCATATAGACTATAGTATACCAAACATTCCATACTTTTTGCAATCTTTTTAAAAAATTCTTGCTTATCCTATAAATCGGATGCTGCAAAGCCGGGAAAATGCGGACGCTTTAAATATAGGAGCTGACAAAATACGCAGTACGGCTAATCTGGATTCCCGTTCCGTCCCCGCTTGCGCTCCATTTCATTCGTAGCGGTACATAAGCATTCAGCCTGCATGCTATGCAGACTGAACGCTAAGTACCGACGGATGAAATAGTCCTTCACTTGGAATCCAGATTAGCCGTACCGCTTACTTTTTCCCCCTGTTTAAAGCCGGTTCCTGACAGAATCAACACAAAAATTCCTGTACATGTTGTGTTATCGTCCGTATACAGCGGGAGAACTGGGTATCTGGATTCTTAGGAAAGACCTTGTGGAAACGCCGGTACTTAGAGGGTGGCTTGCAAAGCAAGGCATCCTCTTATGTACCGCTGCGTTGGAATATAGAGCGCAAGCGTGTCTTTCCCTGAATCCGCTACCCAGTTCTCCCGCGTCCGGCACCCATGTTTTAAGCCTCCGCCTTATCCAAATGCTCACCCTGCCTGCGTAGTGGTAATCACAATCTGATTTAATTCACAGCCCGTTTTCCGCATAATAATATTTTCAATCTGCGTGCGCTGGGTATCGGTCAGCTCCGCAATGCTTAATGTCACGTCTACGCTGTCATCGGAAATGCTGACAATCGCATCGGTAAACCCTTTTGCCGCCAGCTGGGTCTCAGCCGCACTTTCCTTTTCCATCCGTTCCGTCATGGACAGCATTTTATTTACCGCATCCTTTTTCGCATCTTCCGAAAGATTTTCATTGTTAATGATTTCCAACAGCATTTCCTTTGCCTTCGACCGGGTCTGCTCCCTTGTCAGTCTCGCCTGGGACAGGGTTACAGAGCTGCTGGTCAACACCGCCTCCCCTACCGTCTCCGAGTCGATTGGGTTGCCGTCCTCATCTACGCTCGCCTGGACAAAATCATCTGTCCCCTCTTCTGCTGTCTGGCCATCTGCATTTTCCTCCTGCAAGGCCTCTGCCTGCACATCCGTTACGGCTTCATTTGTCTGGCTGCCGCTGTTTTCCTCTTCCAAAGCATACTGTTCTTCTCCTACCGTATCCTCAAGAGCTGCGCTTATGGTATCATCGTCCGAATTGCCGCTTGCCCCCTCGCTTTTCATATTCTCCACCGAAGTATTCAGCACCTGTTTATCACTGGTAAAATTCAGATAACCGGCTACGGCAATCATAATTACCAGCGCTGTAATAATAACCTGATTCTTTTTAAATATTTTCTTCATAAATCTTCTCTCCTTTACTGTCACTGTTTCAATCATGAGCAAAACGTACTATCTCCAAAATACAGTTGCGGAATATAGACAATATCGCAAGTCGGGCATTGGGGAGCCGTTGGTACTTAGGTGCCGTACTTCGGCACCTTATGTACCATTACGAGCGACACATAGCAAAAGCGTGCCCGGCGGTGATTTGTCTATATTGTACAACGTGTGGTTAAGAAAGCGGCGTTTTGCTCATGGCTGGTTACTGTTTCTTTAATTTGCACACGACTACTTTATGGGCATCGATTGAAAACAGAGCCTCCACCGCCTCTTTTATATGAAGGGCAAGGCTGGTATTGTCACCACCCTCACATACTACCACTACCCCTTCGATTTCCGGGTACATTTCCTGTACAACAATCGGAACAGAGTCGCCTCCTTCTTCCATCAATACAGTCTCCTGGTCACTTTTGATTCTGGTAAGCTCCGAATCCTTTCCCTGCTCTTTAACCTTGCTTATTTCATTTTCGTAGGGCTGATTCTTGTCTAATATCTTCTCACCGTTATCCTTTAACGTAATCATGACCAAAACCTCTCCTGCGCCCTCCATACCTCCAATGGTTTGTTCTAGCTTATTCTCCAACCGCTCAATGTATGCATCCTTTTTTATTTTTTCCGTATTCTCACCGGTATCCGTCTCCTCTTCTTCCTTTACCTTCTGTTTCCCCGAAAAATCAGATACCGGTGCGGCTGCCAGCAGAAAAAATATTCCCAGCAGAAACAAAATAACCGCCTTTTCCTTTTTTTCCTGCGTCAGCTTAATTTTGCGAAAAAAGTCACTGGGCTTCATAGCGAATCCTCACATCCTCTCCAAACAGATTTATCAGATTATGCTCCAACCGCTCCAATTCGTCCACCTCTTTGTTAAATACCAGACATATCTCGGTAATTCTTCCGTCCTCCTCTGCCCGGACAGAAACGTTTTCCACCGGATATCCGCCTTCTTGCAGAACAGTCTTCAACTGTGCATTAACGGACTCCTCATAAAGCAGAATATTTTCTTCCGACATTTCCTCCTGCCTTGTCTCCAGCATCAAAAAATTCCGGATATATGACAGATAGGTGCTGCTGTCCAAATCAAACAGCTCCATAATCGGATGTACCATCACCAGAATAAATAAAAGCCCTACCACCAGGCTGATATGCTTTTGATACGCCTTGTTGGGACTTAGCATCATCACCAGCGACGCCACTATGCCAAACAGCAGACCGCTTCTCACCCATGCAAGAATCTCCTCCATAAAATACCTCCCGATTGCTTTTCCCGTCCGGTTGGGCGGGTGCTCCTGCCCTCCAACCCCTCTTTTATCCGCTGTAAAGCCTGACATTTGTCGTCAGAATCACAATGGCAATGGAAAGCACCGATAAAATAACGGAGGTCGCCACTGCCCGCAGTAATATTCCCGTACTGTCGGCGGCTCCCTGAAGCCCGGTAAGAATCCGATTGTCACTGATGGGCTGGATTAACGCCAGAATCACCTTATAGACCAGATAAAAGCACAGCATTTTCAACAGGGGGATACTGCCTAACACCAGCAGAATAATTACCGCCGTCATCCCGATACTGTTTTTAATCAGCACCCCCGCCCCCAC
This sequence comes from Bacteroidales bacterium, assembly GCA_023664535.1. Lineage (GTDB taxonomy): Bacteria > Bacillota > Clostridia > Lachnospirales > Lachnospiraceae > CAG-590. Next base: position 147,740 of record JAMPFJ010000001.1, on the reverse strand, counting down.
TAAAATCGTACTCAGACCGGAAAGGGACGCCCCTCCCGGGATTACGGAAAGCCCTTTTTGCAGTACGTTATATTTTGCATTATCATAGACGGGAATCAGTATGCTTTTCATCACATTGAGTCCGATAATCCCGGTTACCACTGATTTTAACAGAAACTGTATTCCCTGTTTAAGAAGTCCTGCCAGCTTGGAAAACCGGTCCTTTGTATTTATCTGGTTCAACACCACAATCAGAAAGTAAATCCGTACTCCCGGCAGGACAATCGTTAACAGCAGCTTCTCAATTAAAGAGAGCATCCATAAAAACATGGTGTTCACCATCTGCGAGGTCGTCAGTCCACTGCATAAGATAATGGACATATAAAATGCGGGCAAAAGGCATTCCATAATTTCTTTTAAATACTGTACGGTTTCCTCTGCAATGCCATATACCAGCGTAAAGGACTGCATCAGCAGCACCGCAATCATCAGATAGGTAATATAAAATCCCTGTTCCCCGACAAAGCTGAACTTTAACACGGAGGAATAATTATGGAAAACCGCCGCAACGATGACCAGGATAATCAGTTTTACCAGCAGTACCCGGTTTTGCAGGATTTCAGCCGTAATCCCCTGATAAAATCCATCTACTGCCTGCAAAACTGCCTCTTCCACCTTTCCCTCCAGCAAAAGCTCGAAAATGGAAACGGTAGACAGGGAATCCGAAAAATCATATTCCTTACTGATTTGAGACAAATCCCGGTCAATCTCTTCCATATCGGCGCTTTCCCGATAACTGTCATAGTACTCCCTTACCACCTCTTCCGATTCCGCCGCACGGACAATTCCTGCCGGCAGAACCAAAAAAAGTAATCCTATTCCCATAAGCGCCCGTTGAAACCGTTTTTGCCATTTCATAGCCTGCTCCTCCCCTGCTGCGGTTTGTCCGGCAGAACTGCCTGCCACGCCCATTTTGGGCTTGTCCGCTAAAGCACGGACATGACCGTCTCTACGATTGCCATTAAAATCGGCATGCTCATGACCATCATCGTAAGCTTCCCACCGATTTCAATCTGCCCTGCCACTGCCAGAAAACCGGATTCCCGGCAGATATTCGAGGCAAACTCACAAAGATAGGATATCCCTACAATTTTAATCAGAATTTCAAAATATCCGGCCTCCAGCCCGATGTCCTCCATCACGTTATCCAGGAAATCCAGTACGAAGGAAAGCCTGTTCACAACATAAAGAAGCACAAAAATACTAAGCGCCATGGAAAGATACACCCAAAGCGGGCTTCCCAGACCCTTCAGCTTAATTGCCAGAAGCACACCAATAATTACCCCGCAAACGATTTTAAAAAAATCCATTTTCCGCCTCACCATCTATCCGTCTTATAAGCCAAACATATTTTCCATCGTTTCAAACAGCTCGGTAAAGTAAGGAAGCAGCCAGGTAAGCACGATGACAATTCCCGCCAGCGTAATAAAAAATGCCTGGTCATCCCTCCCGGCGTGCTTTAACACCTGATTCAGCAATGCCACCACTATTCCCAATGCCGCAATTTTTATGATTATTTCAACCGACATAGCAGCCTCCTTACCTGTGTCCCATTTTCTACAGCAGCAGAATCAATACCATAAACCCGGCAAAAAGACTCAGCGTCATCACTACCTTTTTTTTCTGATTCAATTCATTTTCCAGACTGCTCCTGTTCTTCTCAATATGTAAGAGGGCGTAATCAATCGCTTTTAGCTGTGCGTCCAAATCAATCCCTCCCAGCTTGTCCGCAAGCTCCAAAACCGGCTCCAAATCCTCCTGCTGCATGGACGACATTCCGCAAAGCCGTTCCAGCTCTTCTTTCCAGAGCTCGGAAAAAACGATATCGCTCTTTTCCTCCATACATCCCGCCAGCCCGTCCAGCCAATCCTTAAAGGGCTCTGCCGTACCCGATGACAGCTTCCGGAAACAGTCCGGAAGCGTACTGCTCATATATTGAATTTCACTTTTTAACTGAAGGAGCAGGCTGTACAGCCTTCTAAGCTCCCGGCTTCTGTTTTCCATCGTCTGATTCAGATTAACGGCAAAATATCCCGATGCCCCCATCACAAAAATGATTCCCACAAATTTACAGAATAGCATTCCGGTTTCCTCCTTTTACAGCACTCCTTATTGTTTCTTCGGATGTCCTTATTCCACTGCGCATCTCCGGTCAAACAAAACGCTTCCCCGTTCGTCAAAAATCGTCTCCAACGCTCCCGGTTTTCTTTCCCCCGACAGGATAACAAACCGCTTAAACAATTTCTCCTCCACCAGCTTGCGCAAAACCGGTTTATTCTTAATATCCTCAATAGATGCTCCGTGTACCGTTGCCAGCATCTGGCATCCGCAATTCATGACATAGGCTAATGCCTCCACATCCTCCCGCTTTCCAATCTCATCCACCGCAATTACCGCAGGTGACATGCTGCGAATCATCATCAGCATCCCCTCCGCCTTCGGACAGCAGTCCAGCACATCGGTTCTGATTCCCACATCGTTCTGGGGAAGCCCCCGGTAACAGGCGCCGATTTCCGAACGCTCATCCACTACGCCGACACTCATCCCCGGGTGTTTTTTATCTCCGTTGGATATCAGCCTGACCATATCCCTGAGCAGCGTGGTTTTTCCGCATCCGGGAGGAGAAATAATCAGGGTATGGCATATCTGCCTTCCGTCATAGATGTACGGCAAAATCTCCTTACCGCATCCCTTTCTCTCATGGGACATACGGATATTGATGGAGGATATGTGCTTTACGCTTTTCACGGAGCCCTGCTCTAAAATCACCTTGCCGGCAAGTCCGATTCTATGCCCGCCCTGAACCGTAATAAACCCCTGTCTGATTTCATCCTCATAAGCATACAGCGAAAAGCTGCTGATATATTCCAAGGTTTCTTTCACATCCTTTGCCGTAACCATATATCCCTCCCCTGCCTGTTTTTCCAGCTTTCCCTTTTCGGAAACAAAAAACTCCTCCCCGTCATAAATGATAATAAACGGTTCCATAACCCTGAGCCTCAGCTCCTGTAAAAGCTCATAATCCATGCTGGCGCTCTCCAGTATTTTACGAAGCTTTGCCGATAATATTTTTAATATTTCTTCCTTTTTTGCCATGCTTCCTCCCCTGTTCTCGTCCGGCTCGTCAGATAAAAATTCTCTCATACTGTTAATATATGTGGCGGCAAAGCGAATCATTACAACTATTTTATCTGAACCGGGACAAAAAATGGGTGTAGACAAAAAAAGACCGCTGCACCGGAAAGAAGAAACGGTTCTTCCGGTGTAACAGTCTTTTTTATCTGTTTTTGATTGATATTCCTTATCCGGCAAAACGGCAGCTTTGTCCAGCCGGCATCCTTAAGCCCTTGACATATATTCCCCGGTACGGGTGTCAATGGTAATCTTATCCCCCTGGTTAACGAATAACGGCACATTTAACGTTGCCCCGGTTTCCACCGTACAGGGCTTGGTCGCTCCGGTTGCCGTATTTCCCTTAACTCCCGGCTCACATTCCGTAACCTCCAATACTACCGTAATCTCCGGCTCTATGGCAAATACGTTGCCTGCATGGGAAACCACCTTGACATTTTCATTTTCCTTGACAAATTTAAGGGAATCCCCCACAACATCCTTGCCCAGTGCAATCTGGTCATAGGTCTCATTATCCATAAAATAGAATAAATCACCGTCTTCATATAAATACTGCATGTTCTTTCTATCAATATGGGCAGTTTCACATTTTTCAGTGGGACGAAACGTCTTTTCCACCACGCCGCCGTTGACAATGTTCTTTAACTTTGTCCGGACGAAGGCCGCTCCTTTTCCCGGCTTTACATGCTGGAACTCAATAATCTGATAAATGTTTCCCTCAAACTCAATGGTTACGCCATTTCTAAAATCTCCTGCTGAAATTGTTGCCATTCTAATAATCCTCCTTCATTGCATCTAAGCACTCACATATCGAAAGTATACCTTATCTTGTCCACTTTTTCAACAAAAAATTATTTCTCACTGCCGCTCCTGCTCTGCCAGTGCATTTTCCGCTGCATCTAATGACGCATAACCGTATAATTTTGCGGTGTTTTCCATAATAATCCTTGCCAGATTCCCGTTACTCCGTTCAAGCTCCACAATCCAGTTTCCGTACATTGCCAGTGTCCGGTCAGAATAGGTCAGCAGCTCTCCCTTTAAATAGGTCTCATAGGAAGTCGAATAGGGGGAATCCTCCGTTGAATGAATACTTCTGGCGTTGGCTGCCATATGTGGGTATTCCGCCGCAAACTCTTCCATCCATCCAACCTGAATCTCTGCAATCTGGTCCACGATTGCACGTTTCCTTGGCGAACATGCCGGGAGGCTGGCTTCAATGGCGGCATATTCCTCCGGTACCGTATATTCCATCATCCGTCCGTATTTCTCGGTAATCAGATTCCATCCCCGTTCATTGGCTTCACGAAAATCCACAAGAAAGCTGGACAATAACTGCTCCGGCCACGCAAGATACTGGCTTCTCCGCATCAGGGAAAACGTATTCCAGTCATTCTGGCAGTCTGCACGCCCGCCCTCATTCTCCACCTTGTCAAAGGCATCCCACTCCATTTTCACCATTGTCTCTACAAGCTCTTCCTTACTCAATCTTCACTCCTCCTATCCCTGCTTTCCGCTGTCCGGATTATAAATTTCCCACCAGCTTATCCTTTACCACCGCAAGAAACTCCCTTACATAATTAGTCGGAACCAAATACCAGACCGAATCTGCCGCCAGTCCCTCCACATTGCGGTATCCCGCCTTTTTGGCAATCCCTACCGCCCTTAGCACATGAAAATCAGTGGTGACAATGAGGACTCTTTCCTTTTCGATATCCAGCCCGATTTCCTCCATGCAGCTTTTGGAAAAATCCAGATTCTCTTTCGTGGAGGTGGACTTATCCTCCCGATAAATGCGCTCCTTTTCTATTCCCCGCTCCACCAGACCGTTATACATTGCCTGTGCTTCCGAAATATCCTCATCAGAGCCTTTCCCACCGCTCACAATCACCCTTACATCGGGATTCTGTTTTAAATAGGTATATGCCTTTTCAATGCGGTATTCCAATATTTTTGAGGGCTGCGTACCGTTTACCTTCGCCCCCAGCACAATCAGATAATCCGCTTTCTCCTTTGGTTCCTTTAAGCTCTGCCCGATTATCAGCCCTTCTACAATAACGAACAGCAGGCATCCGATAAACACGATGCCGTTAACCGCCGCCACCACGCCCCGGGGCAGCTTTTCCACAGCTTTACCGGAAAGGGCAATAACGACTGCCAGTCCCAGAAAGCACAATCCCATCAGCAGCCATACATAATTAAACCGGTATGCCGCTCCAATCGTACACATCAATAAAACAAAATACGCAAGAGAAAATGCCGCTGCGGCAAACAAGACTGATTTTGTCATCCTTCTTTTCATCTGTATGCTCCTCTTTTATCCCTGACCGTTTACCAGCATTTCGTTCAGCTCCTCTTATCCCTTAACCGCTTTACTACCTCTTCTTCTCTTCCCTCTTCATTATGATAAGGCGCCGCAACCACAATCAGCGTTACGCCCAGCTCCATTGCCGCTTCCGTTTTCTCAATAAATCCGTTCGATATTCCCGAATCCTTGGTAACCAGATACCGGATTTGAAAGTCCTTCAGCATCGTATAATTCATCAGCTTGGAAAAAGGTCCAGTCATCCCGATTAAATGCCGTCCCTGTATTCCCAGATTCTCACATGCCTTAATCACATCACCGTGGGAAAGAACTCTGGAATATACCCGTTCCCTGTAGTTTTCCAGTTCGGTATATTCATATAATTCCAATGCGCCGGTAGTGGTCAGAATATTTCCCTCCGTTCCCCGTAAATACTCCACTGCTGCCTTAATGCTCTCCACAATAATAATCCGGTCGCCGCTTTCACTCTTTTCCAATTCCCCCGGCAGTACCAGCTCTCCCCGGGTTGCCAGCTCATTGATTGCCGCCAGCTCTCCCTTCACCGCCAGCTCTCCCTTTACCGACAGTTCCCCCTTTACGGCAAGACCGGTTCTTGGAATTGCCAGCTCGCTCTTTTTTCGTACCACCATTTCATTTTTTTGTTCGTTTTCTTTATTCTGACTGCCCATAATCTCTGCCTCCCGCCGTTAATTGCCTGTTTCGTTCCGCCAATATAGCTTCCTCCGCCTTATGCTAAACAAATTATACACCTTTTTTCCCTCCTATAAAAGAGAAAAGTAAAAAAGGACTGTCCCACAAAGGGTTTCTTTCCTGCTTTGTCCTGTACACATACACAAAACAGACATTTTCCTTTACGGGACAGTCTCGTCCATCACGCTCTATTTTTTTGTAATATAGCCCTGTGCCTTTAACAGCTCTGCGCAGAGCACTGCACCGCCTGCAGCGCCGCGCACCGTATTGTGCGAAAGCCCTACAAACTTCCAGTCATATACGCTGTCCTCACGGATACGTCCGACGGAAACGCCCATTCCGTTCTCATAATCCACATCCAGGCTTATCTGGGGACGGTTGTCCTCCTCCATATAGCGGATAAACTGCGCCGGTGCACTCGGCAGGTTAAGCTCCTGCGGTACTCCCTTATATTCATTGAGCTTCTGAATCAGCTGCTCCTTTGTCGGCTGCTTTTTGAATTTTACAAAAACCGCAGCGGTATGGCCGTTCAATACCGGTACACGGATACACTGACAGGTAATCACCGGACTTTTTGCCGGAACGATTTCCCCTTTTTCCTCATCAATATACCCCCATATACGAAGCGGTTCTTTTTCTGATTTCTCTTCCTCTCCGCCGATAAAGGGAATAATATTGCCCACCATCTCCGGCCAGTCTTTAAAGGTTTTTCCTGCTCCGGAAATAGCCTGATAGGTAGTCGCTACCACCTCATAGGGTTCAAATTCCTTCCATGCCGTCAGCACCGGAGCATAGCTTTGAATGGAACAGTTGGGTTTTACCGCCACAAAACCTCTGGTCGTCCCCAAACGCTTCTTCTGAAAATCAATCACCCTCATGTGCTCCGGATTAATCTCCGGCACCACCATCGGTACATCCGGAGTCCAGCGGTGCGCCGAATTATTAGAAACAACCGGCGTCTCTGTCTTAGCATACGCCTCCTCGATTGCTTTTATCTCTTCCTTCGTCATATCTACTGCACTAAATACAAAATCAACGGTCGCCGCAACGGCTTCGACTTCATTTACATTGTGCACAACCATATGTTTAACTGCCTCTGGCATCGGAGTATCCATCTTCCACCGGTCACCCACCGCCTCCTCATAAGTCTTTCCTGCACTTCTGGGGCTGGCGGCAATCGTAGTCACTTCAAACCACGGATGATTTTCCAGCAAGGCAATAAATCTCTGTCCTACCATACCGGTACCGCCAAGGATACCTACTTTTAATTTTTCACTCATTGCTAAACACCTCTTTATCTCTGATTCTCCACCATCATACTCTAATCCGGTTAATTTAGCAAGTTTTTTATTCTATCCCTTTACGGAAATCAAAAACTCCACTCCGTCCTCCACATTTTCCACCGTATAATATCCGTCATGCGCTTCCACAATTTCCCGCACTATGGACAGCCCGATTCCGGAGCCCTGTTTTCCTCTTGTCCTCGCCTTATCCACTTTACTGAATGCCTCCCAGATAGTGGTCTGGTCTTCCTCTTTTATTCTGCTTCCCGAATTATACACACGGATTTCATAGTAACCGCCGTTTCGTTTTCCCGAAATCCGGATGACCATGGATTCCGCCATACCATAGGTTACGGCATTGCGGAGCAGATTATAAACCGCCCGCTCCAGCATCAGATAATCCGCAACAAGCTCTTCCTTTTCATCATAAACCTCCAGATATTCTATTGAATCCTCCATGTACTCCTCTTCAAACCGTTTACCGATATCGTCAAACAGTTCCTTTACCAGAAAACTCTCTCGCCGAAGCTCCTCGGTCTGGCGTTCCAGCTTGGAAAATTCCAGCATCTCCTTTACCAGGATATCCGCCCGCATACTTTCGTTGGAAATAATTTCGCTATACTTAAGCGCTTTTTGCGGGTCGTGAAAAATCACTTCCTTTAACCGGTCGGCATACCCCATAATTACTGCAAGGGGGGCTTTCATCTCATGGGAAAGGTTCCGCACAAGCTTCTTCCGGTTCTCGATATCCTTTTGCAGCAGATGCAGGCTGCTCTCCAGCTGCTCCGACATCGTATTGATGGAATGTCCTAACTGCCCAATCTCGTCCTCTGTCTGGATATCAACCCTCATATCAAATTCAAGCCTGGCAATATGCTCCGCCACATTTTTCATGTTCTCCACCGGCTCCACCACATGCCGGCTTAACCGCCAGACGACAAAAAAGCCCACAAAGATAAATACGACGCCCACCAAAGCGTCAAAGATAATCGCCGAGATTGCCGCCTCCTCCAGGCTCCGGTAAGAGCGGCTTAAAATCAGATAGCGGTTATCGGCAATCTTTTTCATTACCTTTATCGTAATTATGCCTTTATTGCTCTCTTTCGCTCTTGCATAAAATACGGTCTTCCCTCTCTCCAGCGAATCATAATTCTCATCAAAGATACTGCCGGTATAAACACCCAGATACTTCTTCTCCAATTCGCTGTCCCTCGTTGCGTGGATAATTTTCTTCTCCCGGTCTGCCACAGTAACCCAGACGTCCATCTCCTCGGTAATCTGGGTAATATAATCGCCAAAGCTTTCATCCGTATATTCTATCCGGCTTTCAATGTCCTCCATAATGTCCTCCATCTGTAACCGGCTTCGGAACGTGGACAGCGGAATCAGAAAAAAATATGCCAAAACGATATTTAACAATACAAATGCCCCGATTAAGGACATTCCGACAAAGCACAACTTTTTACTCAATGACTGTTTCATGACGTCTCCTCAAAGCAATAACCGACTCCCCGGATTGTCCTAATATAATTACCTGCTTCCTTCAGGCTTGCCCGGAGCATTTTTACATGGGTATCAATGGTCCGGATGTCTCCCTCATAATCATATCCCCATATCCGGTCAAGAATTTTTTCCCTGGAAAGGACAATACTGCGGTTTTGAATCAAATATTCCAGCAGCTGGTACTCCTTATTATTTAAAATTACCTCCTGCTGGCGAACATACACCTTATGCTCCATCGGTGCCAGCTCCAATATTCCACACTGAATATTTTCGACACTGTGTACCTTTGCCAGCTTTAACAGGTTTTTCACCCTCTCCACCAGTATTTCATAATGGAAAGGCTTACTGACGAAATCGTTTGCCCCGCTCTTCAGGCAGGACAATTCACTGGCGGAATCCCCCAGTGCCGTGAGCATCAATACCGGAACATCGGAGCGTTCCCGTATTTCCTCCAATACTTCCATTCCGCCAATTTCAGGCATCATCACATCCAAAATAATCAGGGCAATTTCCGAATGCTTCCAAAACAGGTTAATGGCCTCTTCTCCGTTTGCTGCGGCAAATACGGTAAACCCTTCCTCTTCCAAAACCTCTTTCACCAGATTCCGCAATAATTCATCATCATCCGCCACCAAAATGCTAACTGCCATAACTTTTCTCCTCATTTGCACACATGGTGCTGTATGTCTATTATATCCGAATAATTATACGATGACACTATGAAATTCCGGTGTAAAAAAGTCATATTATCCGGACGGCGACAGGGGTAATCCTTCTTTCGGTTAAAGGTCTGCCACCGTCAGGGATAATATGACTTTTTCAAATTTCTACATTGATTTTCTCACTAAATTACTCTTACCTTAACTACTCCTTCTATCGCCGCCAGCTCACCTCTGCTTGCCTCGTCAACCTCCGACTCCACATCTAAAAGCGTATAAGCCCAGTCTCCTTTAGATTTACTTACCATATTGGCAATATTGATGGATTTTTTTGAAAATACACCGGTAAACCGGGTCAGCATATCCGGAATATTTTTGTGGCAGATTGCCACTCTTGCGGCAGTGGTACATATCCCGGCGTCACAAGCCGGATAATTTACGGAATTTTTAATATTTCCGTTTTCCATAAAGTCCGCAACCTGCTTTACTGCCATAATCGCACAGTTATCCTCGGATTCCTCCGTAGACGCGCCAAGATGTGGCAGCGTAATTACATTTTCCACCCCTGCAATGGCAGGATTAGGGAAATCGGTAACATATTTTGCCACCTTTCCGGAAGCAAGCGCCTCCTTCATATCTTCATCCTTTACCAGCGTATCTCTGGAGAAATTTAAAATGTGTACTCTGTCCTTCATCATGGCAAAGGTTTCCCGGTTCAGCATGCCCTTTGTGCTGTCCAGCGCCGGTACATGAACCGTAATATAATCGCATTCCTTATAAATCTCCTCCACATCGGTAATATGCCGGATATGTCTGGAAAGAGACCATGCGGCATCCACGGAAACATACGGGTCATACCCGTACACCTCCATTCCGAGGCGGAACGCAATATTTGCCACCTTCGCTCCTATGGCGCCAAGCCCGATTACCCCCAGCTTCTTTCCCTGGATTTCATTTCCGGCATAATTCTTTTTCTGCTTTTCCACCTTCCCTGCAATATCCGCATCACCGGCATTTTCCTTCACCCAGTTATAACCGCCAATCAAATCACGGGAAGCCAGCATAAGACCGGCAATAACGATTTCCTTTACGCCGTTGGCGTTTGCCCCCGGTGTATTGAATACCACAATACCCTTTTTCGCACACTCCTCCAACGGAATGTTATTCACTCCTGCGCCTGCCCTTGCAACAGCGGTAAGGCTTTCCGGCAGCTCCAGTTCATGCATAGATGCAGAGCGCACCAGCACCGCATCTGCGCCCTCCATACTGTCCGTTATCTCATAATTATCTGAAAACAAATCCAGACCGCAGGCGGCAATCGGATTTAAACAATTTACTTTTGTCATAATGGCTCCTTCCTTACTTTTCCTTATTTATTAGGTAATTGCGAAGCTCTGTTTTTGCCAGCATCCGTTGTACAATGTAGACAAATCAACGCAGGTACACTTTCGCTGCTTGTCGCACGTAATGGTACATAAGGTGCCAAAATACGGCACCTAAGTACCAACGGCTCCAAAGCACCTGCTTATGCTATTTGTCTACATTGCACAACTAGATTTTGAAAATAGAGAGTTTCGCAATTACCTATTTCCCTTATTCATTCCTGCCAGATTATTGATTCTCTGCCTCAAATTTCTTCATAAACTCCACAAGCTTTTCCACGCCCTCAATCGGCATAGCATTATAAATGGATGCACGCATGCCGCCGACGCTTCTGTGTCCCTTTAAGTTAACAAAGCCTGCTGCCGTTGCCTCCTTGACAAACTTTGCATCCAGCTCATCATTTCCGGTTACGAACGGAACATTCATCAGCGAACGGTCCTCTTTTTCCACCGTTCCCTTAAAGAGCTTGGAGGAATCCAGAAAATCGTAAAGAATTGCTGCTTTTTTCTCGTTATGAATCTTCATTGCGGAAAGTCCGCCCATTTCCTTCACCCATTTAAACACCTTGCCGCAAATATAAATACCGTAACAGGGCGGCGTATTATACAGCGAATCTGCATCCGCCTGAGTCTTATACTTTAACATGGTGGGGGTCCCCGGTAATACCTCATCGGTAATCAAATCCTCACGGATAATGACCACAACCACCCCGGCGGGACCCACATTTTTCTGGACGCCGAAATAAATTAACCCATAATCCTCTACATTTACCGGCTGGGATAAAATATCGGAGGACATGTCTGCCACTAAAAGCTTACCTTTGGTATTGGGAAGCTTTTTATAGGTTGTTCCGTAAATCGTATTATTGTGGCAGATATATACATAATCCGCATCATCGTCAATATCCAGATTGCTGCAGTCCGGAATATAGGAAAAAGTCTTATCCGCAGAAGAGGCAACCGCTTTGGCATTACCATACTTCTTTGCTTCTTCAAAGGCTTTCTTTGCCCACTGCCCCGTAATAATATAGTCTGCCACACCGTTTTTCATCAGGTTCATCGGAATTGCCGCAAACTGCTGGGATGCTCCCCCCTGTAAAAACAGTACCTTGTAGTTGTCCGGAATCTCTAACAAATCCCGTAAATCCTGCTCTGCATCCTTTATAATCTCCTCAAAGGCTTTGGAGCGGTGGCTCATCTCCATCACACTCATCCCTGTACCGTTGTAGTTAAGCATCTCTTCCGCCGCCTGCTTTAACACCACCTCGGGTAATACAGACGGTCCTGCTGAAAAATTGTAAACTCTTTCCATGTTATATCCTCCTATATGCTTCTATCCTGTTATACATTTTCTTTATTTAGGTAATTGCGAAACTCCCAATTTCAAAATCCAGTTGTGCAATATAGACAATATCATAAACAAGGTGCTTTGGAGCCGCCAGTGCTTAGCGAGGTTTTTTCGAGCTTAGCACTGTTGCGAGCGACAAGCAGCGCAAGCGTGCCTGTATTGATTTGTCTATATTGTACAACGGACGTCTTGAAAAGCTTAAGTTTCGCAAATACCTGATTTCCTTTATTTTTCAATATCCTCTTCCGAGAAGCAGGTCGCAATCGGCTGTCCGGCTGCCACCATTGGCCATACCTTATCGTCCGCATCAATCTGTGCGTCAATGACGCAGGGTCTGCCGGCTTCCAGCGCCTTCTTAAAAGCCTCCTCAAATTCGGGGAGCGTCTCCGCTCTGAATGCCAAAGCCCCCATGCCTTCCGAAACCTTGACAAAATCAACGGCATCATTTAACACGGTATTGGAATACCGCTTATCGTAAAATAATGTCTGCCACTGGCGTACCATGCCCAGCACATGATTGTTAATCACTACCTGAATAATCGGAATATTATAGCGTGCTGCAGTGGCAATTTCATTCATATTCATCCGGAAACACCCGTCTCCCGCAATATTCACGACTACCTTATCCCTTCTGCTGACCTTTGCACCGATGCTTGCACCAAGACCATATCCCATAGTGCCCAGTCCTCCGGAGGTCAGCAGCTGCCTTGGCTCCTTATACCTGTACATCTGCGCCGCCCACATCTGATGCTGTCCAACGTCCGTGGTAATAATGGCATCGCCCTTAGTCAGCTCATAAATTTTGGAAATAACGGTAGGCCCAGTCAGTTTATCTGTCGGATAGGTATTGGGGAACTGTTTCTTTAACGCTTCAATCTCCTCCAGCCATTCCCGGTTATCCTTTTGCTCAATCATCTGGTTCAGCCTTGCCAGAACCTCCTTTGCATCTCCGACAATGCTTGCGTCCACAACAATATTTTTATTGATTTCCGCTGCGTCCACATCAATCTGCACAATCTTGGCATCATTGGCAAATTTCTTGGCATTCCCGATTACCCTGTCAGAAAAACGTCCGCCGACAACCACCAGTAAATCGGAAGCGGTGACGCCAAAGTTAGAAACCTTCGTTCCGTGCATCCCAACCATTCCCGTATAATGCGAATCGTTACCGTCCATTACGCCCTTGCCCATCAGGGTATCACATACCGGTGCGTCCATGAGCTTTGCAAACTGTCTGAATTCCCGATAAGCCCCTGCTGCAACCACTCCGCCACCTGCCATGATAAACGGCTTCTTTGATTTTTTAATCAGCTTCGCTACCTCGTTAAGCTCCTCTTCCTTAATGCTGCCGGTTACCGGCAGAATCTCTTCCGGCTTTTTGTACTCATAATCCGCAAGATTTGAGGTAACGTCCTTTGTCACATCCACCAATACCGGACCGGGTCTCCCCGTCTGGGCAATCTTAAATGCACGGCGAATAGTTTTTGCCAGTTCATGTACATTCTTTACAATAAAGCTGTGTTTGGTCACCGGCATAACCACACCGGCAATATCCACCTCCTGGAAAGAATCCTTACCCAGCAGGGAAACTCCTACATTTGCGGTAATGGCAACCATAGGAATGGAATCCATATATGCCGTTGCAATTCCGGTAACCAGATTTGTTGCACCGGGACCCGATGTCGCCATACATACACCAACCTTACCGGTAGCCCTTGCATATCCGTCTGCGGCATGGGACGCTCCCTGCTCATGAGAAGTCAGTACATGGGTAATCTCATCCTGATGCTGATAAAGCGCATCATAGACATTTAAAATGGTTCCACCCGGATAACCGAATACCGTATCAACACCCTGTTCTTTCAAGCATTCAATTATAATTTCCGAACCTGTTAACTGTTTCATCTCTCATTTCTCCTTATTATTCTCCTCAAGCAATTATCTGAAGGTACAATATTTTCCCGTACCCTTTGCTCTTCACCATTCATCCTTACCATAATAAAGCCCCACGCCTTCTTTGTAAAGAATTTTTTTATTTTTTCTAAAACTCCAAAACGGCGCCGCGGTTACCGGAAGTAACCATTTTTGCGTATCTTGCCAGATATCCGGTGGTTACCTTAGGCTCCCTTGGTACCCATTCCGCTTTCCGTTTTGCCATCTCCTCTTCCGAAATATCCAGCTCCAGGCTATGGCTGTCAATATCAATCTTAATGATATCCCCCTCTTTCACAAAGGCAATGGGACCGCCAACAGCGGCTTCCGGCGATACGTGTCCGATGGATGCGCCACGGCTTGCCCCGGAGAACCTTCCGTCGGTAATCAATGCTACCGAAGAACCGAGTCCCATACCCGCAATGGCAGATGTCGGGTTTAACATTTCCCGCATACCCGGCCCGCCTTTAGGACCCTCATAACGGATTACCACTACGTCGCCGGCAACAATCTTTCCGCCCTTTATTGCGGCAATGGCATCCTCTTCACAGTCAAATACCCTTGCAGGACCTTCATGCTTCATCATTTCCGGAACAACCGCAGAACGTTTTACTACCGAGCCGTCCGGTGCAAGGTTACCCTTTAAGACGGCAAGACCGCCCGTTGCACTGTACGGATTATCCATTGGACGGATTACCTCGGTATTTTTATTCTGACAGTCCGCTACCGCCTCGCCGATTGTCTTACCGGTTACGGTCATGCAGTCCTCGTTGATTAACCCCGCACTCTTTAACTGGTTAATTACGGCATACACACCGCCGGCTTCGTTTAAATCCTCCATATAGGTAGGACCTGCCGGCGCCAGATGGCAGAGATTCGGCGTCTTTGCACTGATTTCATTTGCCAGGGAAATATCAAAATCAAAACCTATCTCATGGGCAATGGCAGGAATATGCAGCATGGAATTTGTTGAACAGCCCAGCGCCATATCCACCGTTAATGCATTCATGATTGCCTCTTTTGTAATGATATCCCTTGGACGGATATTTTTATTATACATTTCCATCACCGCCATGCCCGCATGCTTTGCCAGCTTAAGCCGTTCGGAATATACTGCCGGAATGGTTCCGTTTCCGGGAAGTCCCATCCCCAGCGCTTCCGTCAGGCAGTTCATGGAATTTGCCGTATACATGCCGGAGCATGAACCGCAGGTCGGACATGCCTTACACTCAAACTCGTCAACATCTTCCTCCGTCATGGAGCCTGCCGCATAGGAGCCAACCGCCTCAAACATGGAGGAAAGGGAGGTTTTATGTCCCTTAACATGCCCCGCCAGCATCGGTCCACCGGATACAAATACCGTAGGCACATTTACTCTTGCCGCCGCCATCAACAGTCCGGGCACATTTTTATCACAGTTGGGAATCATGACCAGCGCGTCAAACTGATGGGCGATTGCCATACATTCCGTTGAATCCGCAATTAAGTCCCTGGTCACCAGGGAATATTTCATTCCGATATGCCCCATGGCAATTCCGTCGCATACGGCAATCGCCGGAAACATAATCGGTGTACCGCCTGCGGCAGCCACTCCCATTTTCACCGCCTGGGCAATCTTATCCAGGTTCATATGTCCCGGAACAATCTCGTTATAGGAACATACGATACCGACTAACGGTTTCGCCAATTCTTCCTCGGTCATGCCAAGGGCATTAAATAAAGACCTGTGCGGCGCCTGCTGCATACCAACTTTTACATTATCACTCTTCATTTCTATCGTCTCCTTTTTTATTCTTTAATTATTCTTTCCTATATTCGTCCGGAACGGTATAGCCAAACGAAATGAGCTTATCGACATAATCTGTATCCTGTAATCTTTTCCTGGATTCATCCATGTATCTTGCATTTTGTTTATCCTCATACCCTGTTACAATCCGCAAAAATACAACCGCACACCCAATCGTGCCAGCAATGCCAACCACGATACATCCAACTAATTTGATTGGATAATGCCCCTGCGTGCTTACCATCCTCCACAGCCATAAAATGCAGACAACCGTAGCTGCCAGAAATCCAATCATTCCCCACAGATAGAACCTTGCATTCTTAGAGCCGGGCACAAATCCGTCAATGGCAACTTCTCTCCACCGGTTATCCAGAAACTCTTTTTGGCAATGCGGGCAGGTTCTTATCGGACTGCCATATACCCACGCATTGCACCTTTCCCGTACCGTGCCTCCGCACCCGGGACATTTTCCTTCTACATAACCCATATGCGCACCTCCTATATCCTCTCCACAATCAAGTCTCCCATCCCGGCAGTGCTGACCAGGGTTGTTCCCTCGGATACAATATCGCAGGTGCGGTATCCGTCTGCCAGCACCTTTTTAACGGCGGCTTCAATGGCATCCGCCTCTTTATCAAGGTCCAGGGAAAACCGGAGAAGCATCGCCGCAGACAAAATCGTCGCAATGGGATTTGCCTTATTCTGTCCCGCAATATCCGGCGCCGAGCCGCCGCTTGGCTCATACATGCCGAACTTTGTCTCATTTAAGGATGCAGAGGCTAACATTCCAATGGAACCGGTTACCATCGAAGCCTCATCGGACAAAATATCGCCAAACATATTCTCGGTCAGAATCACATCAAACTGCGCCGGGTCTTTGACTAACTGCATCGCACAGTTATCTACCAGCATATGCTCTACCTCTACCTCCGGATAATCCTTTGCCACCTCATTGACAACCGCCCTCCAAAGTCTGGAGGAATCCAGCACATTCGCCTTATCCACCGACGTCACCTTTTTCCGTCTCTTCATGGCAATATCAAATCCCCGGATGGCAATTCTCCGAATTTCATCCTCGGAATAGGTTAACGTATCCACGGCTTTTCTTTTGCCGTCCTCCTCCACGGTTTTCCGTTCGCCAAAATATAAGCCGCCGGTCAGCTCCCGCATAATCATCATGTCAAAGCCCTTGTCCGCAATCTCCTCCTTTAACGGACAGGCGCCCTTTAACTCCGGATACAGCAGTGCCGGTCTTAAATTGGCAAATAATCCCAGCTCCTTACGGATTTTTAATAAGCCTGCCTCTGGTCTTAAGGACGGTTCCAATTTATACCACGGTGAAGTACTGGTATCCCCGCCGATTGAACCTAATAGTACCGCATCAGACTTCTTCGCCTTTGCTACCGCCTCATCCGTCAGGGGAACCCCGTATTCGTCAATCGAGCATCCGCCCATTAAAAGCTGTTCATAACAAAACGTATGTCCAAATTTTTCACCAATCTTATCTAATACTTTCATCGCCTCGGTAACGACCTCCGGTCCGATACCGTCGCCTTTGATTACTGCTAAATGATAATTCATCTCTTTCTTTCCTTTTCTTTTTCCTTTTTTCTTTGATGAGCCAGAGTTCCTTTATTTGTTATTGATATAATTTACCAGCCCCTCCGCCTTGATAATCTCCTGCATAAATGGTGGAAATGCCTGGCCTTTGTACTCTGTACCCTTTGTCTTATCATAAATCATACCGGAATCAAAATCAATTTCCACCTCATCACCGGCTTCAATACCCTTTGCCGCCTCCGGACATTCAATAATCGGAAGTCCGATGTTAATAGCATTGCGGTAAAAAATCCTGGCAAAGGTTTCCGCAATCACGCAGCTAATCCCGCTTGCCTTAATGGCAATCGGCGCATGCTCTCTTGACGAGCCGCAGCCGAAGTTTTTATTTGCCACCATAATGTCTCCGGGCTTTACCCGGTTTACAAAATCCTTATCAATATCCTCCATACAGTTCTTCGCCAGCTCCGCCGGGTCCGACGAATTTAGGTATCTTGCCGGAATAATGACGTCGGTATCCACGTTATCCCCATATTTGTGTACTGTTCCCTGTGCTTTCATACTTTAACCTCCATACTAAACGATTATTCAAACCATTCTGTCTGTTTCCTAAACACTGATTTACATTCCGATTTGGCACGGACACGAAATCTTACCGGTTACCGCCGAAGCTGCCGCCACTGCCGGCGAAGCAAGATAAATCTCCGAATCCACATGTCCCATCCGTCCGACAAAGTTACGGTTTGTCGTTGCTACCGCCTTCTCCCCTGCCGCAAGAATCCCCATATGTCCTCCCAGACAGGGACCGCAGGTAGGCGTGGATACCACTGCCCCTGCCTCGACAAAAGTCTTTAACAGTCCTTCCTCCATTGCCTGCAGATAGATTGCCTGTGTTGCCGGAATTACGATTACCCGCAGTCCCCTTGCACATTTCCTGCCCTCCATAACCTTTGCAGCAATCCGCAAATCTTCAATCCGTCCATTTGTGCAGGAACCAATCACCACCTGGTCAATCTTAATTTCCGGTACCTGGCTGATTGGCTTTGTATTCTCCGGCAAATGGGGAAATGCCACCGTAGGCTCCAGCTCGCTTAAATCAATGGTATAAGTCTCATCATACTGGGCGTCCTCGTCCGCCTCATACACCGTATATTCCTTTACCGAATGCTCCTTTATATAGGCAGCTGTCTTCTCATCCACCGGGAAAATACCGTTTTTTGCCCCTGCCTCAATCGCCATATTTGCCATGGTGAACCGGTCATCCATGGAAAGGGCGGCAATACCGTCTCCCACAAATTCCATGGACTTATAAAGTGCGCCGTCCACGCCAATGAGACCGATAATGTGTAAAATCACATCCTTACCGCTGACCCATTTCTTCGGTTTTCCCGTCAGCACAAACTTAATTGCGGAAGGCACCTTAAACCATGCCTTACCGGTAGCCATTCCCGCCGCCATGTCCGTGGAACCGACACCGGTAGAAAATGCGCCTAATGCTCCGTAGGTACAGGTATGGGAATCCGCACCGATACAGGTTTCTCCTGCCACAATTAATCCTTTTTCCGGAAGCAGTGCATGCTCAATTCCCATTTCCCCCACATCAAAGAAATTAGTAATCTCCTGTGCGCCGGCGTACTCCCTTACGCATTTACAGTGCTCTGCGCTCTTAATATCTTTATTCGGGGTAAAATGGTCCAGTACCATGGCAATTTTATCCTTATCAAATACCTTATCGGTCTTAAACTTCTCCATCTCATGAATTGCCACCGGTGTTGTCACATCATTTCCTAATACCAAATCCAAATCCGCCTCAATCAGCTGGCCTGCCTCCACAGCGGGCAGTCCTGCATGGGCAGCTAAGATTTTCTGTGTCATTGTCATTCCCATAGCCACTTCTCTCCTTTTTGTCTTGATGTTCTTTATCTTATCATAAAATTTTATATAATTAAAATATATATTTTGAATACATATAATAACCAAAGATTATAAAATAAACCATTCTGTTTTACAACAGCCCTGCCGTCTGTTATAATTACAGGTAATACATCCGCTTTCAATGATAACTTTTATTATTATACAGGAGAACAGCAGCACCGTAAAGAGGGAGAAATTTGAAATGGAACAAAATCTGAACTACTATAGAATTTTTTATGAAGCCGCAAAGACCGGCAATATCAGTAAAGCCGCCGAGGCGCTGTACATCAGCCAGCCCGCCGTATCCAAGTCTATTTCCAGGCTGGAGGATGCACTGAACCACACTCTGTTTATCCGGAGTAAAAAGGGAGTAAAGCTTACTGCGGAGGGGGAAACCTTGTTTCAATATCTTTCTACCGCCTTTGATTCCATTGAGCTGGCGGAAAAAACGTTAAAACAGATTGACCGGCTCGGCATAGGACAGATTCGCATCGGGGTATCCACATCCCTGTGCAAACACATTCTGCTTTCCTATTTACAGGATTTTATCCGGGAAAACCCCCATGTCAAGGTATCCATTGCCTGCAATCCCACCTTTGAGACTATACAGCTTTTAACCCAGGGAAAAATTGACATCGGACTGATATGTGAAACCCCCTTGGATAAAGGCTTTCATTTTATGCCTCTGCGCTCCATTCAGGACACCTTCGTTGCCACCCAGATTTATCTTGACAACTTAACGGTAAGGGAACAAAGTACCCTGCCCGCCATCAAAGAACGGCACAGGGCGAAAAAGATTACACCGAAGGAAATTCTGGAAAAATCCAATTTGATGCTGTTAGACAAAGAAAATATTTCCCGGAAATTTATTGAGCAGTATTTTGAACGCCACCATATCCATCCCGGGCAGGTATTGGAAGTCAATAATATGGATTTACTGATTGACTTCGCCGCCATCGGAATGGGTGTTGCCTGCGTGGTCCGGGAATTTGTTTCCTCCTATATCGAAAACGGACAGGTTATGGAACTTCCCCTCGATCATGCCATTCCCAAACGTACCGTAGGCTTTATTTACGATGAGCATAATCTGAATAATACTACAAAAAAATTTCTGCACTTCTGCAGCCCGGAAAAGAACTCCTCACAGAATGATTAGCTCTTTCTCCGATTGGGACAGCTTTTCATATCCATCCTTCTTTACCACTACCAAATCTTCAATTCTGACGCCGAACCGTCCCGGCAGATAGATTCCCGGCTCGTCCGTAATCACCATATTTTCCGCTGCCACAATCTCACAGCTCGGTGAAAATCTCGGCTCTTCATGAATATCCAGACCTACGCCATGACCTAAACCATGACCGAAGTAATCTCCGTACCCCTGCCCCCGGATATAGTCCCTGGCAAGGGAGTCCACTGTATTGCAGCTTACCCCTGCCCGGATTCCCTCCATTGCCCTGAGATTTGCCTCCAGAACAATCCGATATACCTTTTCCATCTCCTCCGTCGGTCTGCCAACTGCTACCGTCCTGGTCATATCTGAACAATACCCTTTGTAAATACAGCCGAAATCCATTGTGACAAAGTCACCGTATTCAACCCGTTTATCCGTTACCTTCGCATGGGGCATGGAGGAATGGGCGCCGCTTGCCACAATCGTGTCAAAGCTTAAACCCGATGCGCCTTTCTTTTTCATGAAAAATTCCAGCTCCAACGCAATCTCCGCCTCTGTAATCCCCGGCTTAATCACACCTAAAATATAGGTAAACGCCTCATCCCCGATAGCCTCTGCCCTTGCAATCTTCGCCAGTTCCTCGTCATCCTTTACCATCCTGCCTTGTCCAATCATATCCCCTGCCGGCAGGAAAGTACATTCTTTACAGGTCCTGCAAAGCTTCAAATACCGGGACAGGCACATCGTATCCTCCAAAGCAACAGTGGCGGCGGGCAGCAGCTCCTTTACCGCCTCACTATATCCCTTTTTCCCCAGCCGGACAAGCGTAAGGTCCGGACATTCTTTTTCCACCTGCTCCTCGTACCGGGAATCTGTAATCAGATATCCTGCCGCTTTCCCTGCGCCGTTCTTCTGCAATGTACCGTTCTCCTGCAATACACCGTTCTTCTGTAATATGCCATTCTCCTGCAATGCACTGTTCTCCTGTACCGGCATCAAAAACATGGCTTCGCCGCCGGTAAAGCCGGTATAATAGTAAAGATTAGACGGACTGTCAATCAATACTGCCGCTATCTGCTCTTTGGCAAGAATGTCCCTTAAATATTTTCTTCTCGCTTCAACCATTTTTACTCCTCTTTTCCCGTCCGGTGTTTTCCCCTTTCGTCTGTTTTACCAGCTCCGCCACAATCTCTTCCAAATCGTTCG
Organism: Bacteroidales bacterium; assembly: GCA_023664535.1. Classification (GTDB taxonomy): domain Bacteria; phylum Bacillota; class Clostridia; order Lachnospirales; family Lachnospiraceae; genus CAG-590. The sequence goes on along the minus strand of JAMPFJ010000001.1, from coordinate 125,815 downwards.
TATCGGTATCCACAGCCACATCTGCCGCCATCTGATATTTCGGTTTCCGCTCTTTCATCAGTTCACAGATTTTCCCATAGGGATTATCTCCCTGCAGAAGCGGACGGTCTGTATTCCCCTTTATCCGTTCATAAATCACTTGGGGTGCTGCCGTCAGATAACAGACCTTGCCAATTTCCTTTAACAGGCGTGCATTTTCTGCCCTAAGCGGCATTCCGCCTCCTGTCGCCAACACGGTATTTTTCACGTTATCCCGCAAATCCGCCAAAACCTCCGTTTCCAGCTTCCGGAATGCCGCTTCCCCCTCACTGTCAAAAATATCCGCTATCCTTTTCCCCGCTTTTTTTTCAATATAAGCGTCCGTATCCAGAAATTCCATTCCCAGCCGTTTTGCCAGCGCCTTTCCGAATGTGGTTTTCCCACTTCCCATAAACCCAATCAATACCACATTATCCTTCGGATACACCTTCCGCTTTAACTCCACATAAATGTCCGCAGCCACCTCTTCCGGAACCTTGATATCATGCCAGAGTTCATAGGCAATCACTCCCTGGTAGAGGAGCATTTTCAAGGCATTATATGCTTTTCCTCCATGGGCTTTTACCATGCGCATAAATCCGGTTTCCGCAGGATTATAAATTAAATCAATCCCCGTCTTTACTTTGCGGTAAAATGCCGAATCCGTAAGCACCGTCTCCTCCACATGGGGAAATAAACCGATAGAAGTTGCCTGAAATACGATTAGCCCGTCCTCCGGAATCTTCGCATAATCCGTTAAACAAAGAGGAATCACGATTCCCGGATTTTTCATTCCCAATCTGTCCGCCTCCGGCTTTACCGTATCTTCGTCCCCCATCGGAATTTGATTCATGCTCTCTGCCGGAATCTGGTTCATGCCCTCTGTCGGAATCCGGTTCGTGCCCCCTATCGGAATCTGATTCATGCTCTCTGCCAGCTTCTCTGCTTTCTCCACCGTGCGGTTTAACAGATAAATCCTTTTCGCCCCCTCAGACAGGCAGAGATAAACCACTGCCCTTGCTGCACCTCCGGCACCGAGAACCACAACGGTCTCCCCCTGTAATCTAATCCCGTCCTCGTGAATCTGCCGTCTAAGCCCCATCATATCCGTATTATACCCTTTATATCCGCATTTTTCCTCCAACCGTACCAGCGTATTTACTGCACCAATCCGCAAAGCCGCCTCATCTGTCTCCACCAGGCTTTCCATCACCTGGTTCTTATGGGGCACCGTTACATTCATTCCCAGAATATTTAACGCCCAGGCGCCCTTTACCGCATCAGCCAATCCGTCTGTCTCTACCTTAAATGGCACATAGACCGAAGAAATCTCCATTCTCTTACTGATTTCGTTATGAATCACCGGTGAAAGCGTATGCTCCACTGGATTACCTGCCAGACCGATTAACCGGGTTTTTCCATCAATTTCCATATCCCTTGTCCTCTCTATCACAAACGATTTTATGTTTATCTATATTGCAAAGCAATGGAAAAATGAGCTTTCACACTAATCAAACTCATCCCTGCTTAATCCCTTTCTCTTCCGATAGCTCCGTTTTACCAGCTTTTCCGGAATCCGCTTTAAGATAATCTGAATCTCCTCCTTCGGATTAATCGGCTCCAGCAAAATGCTGTAAATTCCCGCACGGTTTGCTCCCCAGATATCCGTAAAAATCTGGTCTCCTACAAACAACGTATTCTCCCGGCCGGTTTGCAGCCTTTTCATTCCCATAAGGTACCCCTGCCTTGCCGGCTTCCATGCCTTACAGACATATTCTACCCCCAGCGGATTTGCAAATGTCCGTACCCGTTCTTCATCATTATTGGAAATCAGACAAATACGGAAACCAATTTTTTTGAGCTTCTCCACAAAACCCATTGCCGCATCGTCCACCGGTTCATCATGGGGTACCAGAGTATTATCAATATCGAACAGAATCCCGCGGTATCCCTGTTGGTAATATTCCTCTACCGGGATATCCTCTTTTTTCGCATAATATTTTCTGGGATAAAACAATTTCTTCATCACCTCTTTAATCTTCAACTTTTTATAGTATAACACAAAAAGGCGGGACTGTCGCAATAAAAATTAAGACCACCGGCATAAGCCGATGGTCTTTTTGGGTTTGGATTAAATATTAAATTGTCTTCTGTCTGTTGCATCCAGCATGAAACTGCTTCCTGTCTGACCCTGCGCAACGGCATCAAAGCCTGCATCCGTCAAATCAAACAGCTTCGGAATCTTGTTAATCTTAACCCTTGCTGACTGCCACTGATTCAGTTCATCCTTTACCCGGATTACAATATACGTGTAGTTCCCGTTGTAATTATTATAGTAACTGTCTTTCAGTAACAGTTTAGGGAATGCGGATTCTCTAAGCCGTACACGCTTGCCGCTCATCTGGTCATCCTTATCATAAGAAGTAATCAATACATGGTTAGCGTCTGCCTTATAAATATCCGAGGTATCCTTACCGTCACCCTCACCATAATTCAAGTCATAGAATACTACAATCTCTTTAATATCGGCAGTACCTGCGATTGCCTTAAAGTCAAACTCCGGATAAAAGTTAGTCTGAAGTTCATCTACGTTATACTGATACATCTCAATACTGTCATTATAATACAAAGTATTAAATTCCTTTGCCAGAAGCTTGTTGCCCTCTTCATCCTTCGGGTCCACGTAGAGGTCTTCACAGTTCTCATGGTTATTGCCCTTTTCGTCACACTTATTATAAAGCTTAAGCTTCGGTTTTGATTTTCCTTTTGATACACTGTTGACAATTACATTGATAAACAATCGTCTCTCATCGTTATTGTCCTTCATGTTACCGGTTACCTTCTGATGACCGGCGCCGCAGTAGAATACGTTATTCTTACTGTAAAGGAAGTAGTTATTCATACCGTCCTTAGGCGATGCTGCATAAAGTCCACTGTCATACCTTGCAAAATATGCAGATACATCCGGACTGCTGCTGACAAAGTTTGCCGCCAGCGTATACCATACTGCCACTGTAGGGTCCTCCAAATCCAGTGCAAACATCTGGGAATGGGTCGGCGAAATCAACAGCTCGCTGCTGATGGCAAACGGATACATCGTAACGCCGCCCTGGTTAACCTTTGTCGCTTTTCTGGTACCATACTTAGCCTCAAAGCTTGAACCATCCAAATCTGTACCCTTATGGTTAAACGCCTCGTCTGCCATCATAACATAGCGGTATGGTGAAGTCGGTCTGCTTGACGAATCATAGAAAGCAAACATATCCGTTACCCCAACCGGTGCGTTATACTTAATGGTAATACCCTCTAACTTACTTGCAATTCCCGCATAATCCTCCGGCGACAATGCCTGCATACGCTCCGTCCAGAAATACTTGGAATTATCCTCCGTATCATACCTTCTGTACTTGGAACCGCCTGCCGGCTGGTCATAAATACTGCCCGATGCCGCTTGATTCGGGTCAAGATAAAAGAGTGCGACTCCGCCGTCGATTGTTCTTGTCGTCTGCGTCCTCCCTCGATATACACATTGAATAGCCGTTCCGTTCGGAACCTCTTCCGTACCATCTACAACGGTGACCTTAACCTGTATAATTCCGTCTTCAGCAGAGACTACACCGCTTGTTGCAGTAAGGTCACCTGTACTGATATCATAATCAACCAGGACATTATACTCCTTACCGAGATTAAAGGTTGCTTTTGCACTATATTCTACTGACTGCTCCACTTCAAAGGAACCGCCGGACTGAACCTTGTCATTCGCATTCCATGATGTTGACATATCATAGTATTGGAAAACCGTACCCGGAACTGAGGAAACAACGGTAATTTTAACCTTTTCGTCAAGAGACGTATGCTCTGCTCCCTCTGTAACCGTAGCACCATTAATGTCGTTTCCGTTTACCTGAATAAGCAGGTCTTTATTGGTAACGGTAAAGTCCCGGCCGCCCTGGTAGTACTGGCTCATCCAACCGTCAGGGGAAATTCTTACCGTCTTACTGCCTGTCTTCGGTACTCTCAGCTCAACCTTCGTACTTGTGCCGTAATCCTCTACATGGAAACGGTCCATACCAAAGGTACTCCGCAGGGAATTGGTCAAATTCACTGCACCGGTAACTGAAGATTTACTCATCGTATCATGGGTGTTTAATACAGAACCGCCCTTTCCAATATAAGTTTTAATCTGTTCGCAGGAAACTGTGGATAAATCCTTATAGTTAAAGTCATCCGCCAGTCCCAGTACAACGATACTATAGTTGTTATACAGCCAGTTATCTTTATCGCCTGCTTTGCGGGAATGCTCCTTATAAAGCTCTTTTTTCTCAACCAGCTTATCATATTCGGTAATATAATCATTGTAAGCCGACTTCAGTGCAGTTAAATCCAAAGCATTAACCAAATCCTGGTTACCTCTGTCATTACAGTATTCCCAGAACTTATAATACTCCCCGTCAATCATCCAGTCACCGGGACTTAATGCCGTGCCGATTCCATCAAGGATTACGCTTCTTCTTCTGCCGCTGTTCGTTCCCCTTATCTGGTCCGCCGCCTTATAAAGCTCTGTCTCCAGTCTGCCTCTGTATGTGATTAACGTCTGCGCCTCCAGACCCTCTTCATACTCTGTCAAATATTGGTCTGCCAGTATTGCCTCTGCGTCAATCTGCGTATCTGTACGCGCTACTGCATCAGCACACATCTTGTCAAATTCAGACGGCGTAACAATATCCAGCTCAAACTCATAGTCACCGGTTTCCAACGTGCCGTCCTCTCCGTGGGTTAAGGTATCCGCAAAGTTAGACTCCCAGTCATCCGTTGCAATCGTTGAATCATATTTCACAATACCGAATTTATGCTCATGCTTTCCGACGGTCACATTTCCCAAAACCTTTTCCTGGTCGGCAAAAGAGTTCAATCCGGGATTACCGTTCTTATCATTACCGATTACCAGAACATTATTATCCAATTCCTGCATAGCCTGCTGACACTCTGTACAGAAATACAGGGAAAATCCGGATGAAAAACCGGTCTGCTCGTTTTCTTCCAACGGCATAATCTGAAGAACCTTAACGGTTTTCTTCATCTCACTGTCCAGCTTAAATAAAGCTGTTCCCTTTTTCGTGTCACAAAGCACACCGTTTGCAGCGGTAACCTTAACCTTCCAGTTTACCAGCCCAAAGAAATCATCATCCAGAGCGTAGGACAAGTCAACACTGCCTCCGGCGCTGCAGTTCTTACTGTCTACCAGCTCTGTCTCTGCATAATTGCAGTCCCCGTTGGCATCGACAAAAAGCTCAACCGTATAGGAAGCGGTATCCGCCGCAGTAGTGACAACCCCCGCCGTAAATTTCACTGAAGACTCCGTATTTACGGTTGAACTGTCTCCCTCTACGTAATCCTTCGGCTTATTGGTTAACCTGAGACTTGGTCTTACTGCCGCATTCTCCACTAAATTCCGAATCGTGTTTTCATAATCATCATTATAAACGGTAACCTGACCGCCCAATGTATATCCGTATTCATTACCGACATTTTCCACCTGAGCCGTAGCAGCCGCCGCATTGGCAACTCCCCAGGCAACATTCCCTGAGGTCGTGCCGGCCTGAAGCTTTTCATAAGTATACGCCAGGAACTGATACATGTTACAATCCGGGTCAATCTGCTTTAACCCTAACTGTGCCAGCCTGTTCTTATCCGTTGACTTCTCATTCGACGGGTCATGCTGATAAGACTCTTCAAATGCATCCGTTACGGTTTTATCAATAATGATTGGCAGACCGGAATCAACAAAATCCTTTAATTCATCCCGCTTAATCGTGCTCAAATCATGCCCGCCAAATTCTACTGAATTACTGCCGCCGGCTATGCTTCCGTAAGCATTTGAAAAATAGTCGACAAAATTGCCGGTATGTGTATACATATCAAACTGCGTTAAATATTTCAATGCACTTTGTACATAATTATTCTGCCAGTTCCAGTCACCACCGCCATAGTTAACATATGGGGCTTCGACATATGCAGAAGTATCTCCGCCGATATAAACCAAATCATAGCTCTCCAGCACAACATCCTTTGTGGAAATCAATTCATTAACCGATACCTGGTCGACTTCAATCTGATTATACGGAATGCCCGTTGCATGGGCAATCTTGGCTTTACTGATTTCAAATGCATAATACTCTACATCATCCTCAATTTCATCCTTGGTTACTCCGGAAAGAACCTGGTCCGGAACCGTATAATACATACCCTTATAGGCAGGATACTTAGAACCGCTCCCTCCATTCCGTACAGCAAGCTCCGTATCAATCGGGTAACAGGGCTGAATCTCCAACACTCTGTATGCACTGCCGTTCTCACCGCTTGAACTGCTGTCTCTGTACTCACTGGTATTGATAATATCGGCAATCGCTTTCGCAGAAGCAACGCCGTCATCTCCTGCATTATTCAGCGAGGTAAAGAACCCATAACGGACAGAAAGTATATTGGACTGCTTGGCAATACCGTTTGCCGTTAACACCAGGTTCATCAATTTTACATAGTTGTTAGTGGCAACATAAGACGATGTATCATCATTAAAGCTTCCCCGGAAATCATATAAAATATATCGGCAAGCCTCAGATAAAGCTTTCAGCTTTTGGAATACCTCATTTGACATTGATGCCGTCATAATATTGTTTTCCAACAGAATAAAGTCATAGCTGTCATTTAACTGCTCGACAGTCAATGCTGTTGGATTAACAAAGGTATACTCCAGCTCCTGTGGTTTACTCGTACCATAATAAGCCGTATTAATCAAGGTATTCGTATCGGTACCTATCATTTTCTGGTACATGGAGCCCTGCTCATCCTTGTTCGTCGTAACCACCAGCACCTTACCGTTGTAAGCCGTCTGGTTTGTATTATATTTTATATAGTAGGACTTCTTTGCCATGCTTGCGCTGAAAAACTCTGTTGCATTTGCATCACTGCTCCAGGCAAAGGTTCTGAAACGGATATGATTTGTTCTGATTTCACCGACTAAATCCTTATACGTTTTTGCCGCTGCAGAATTTCCGTTATCCCCCGGCTTAACATAATCAATGATAATCGGTTTATCTTTACCTAACGCATAAGTATGTAAATAATTATATACATCCTCACTCATGTTATTATCATATGCCGTATAAGACGGACTACTGAGATAAATCAAATCCGCCTTGTTTAAAATATCACTTAAGGTTGAATTCTCTCCCGTGATATTGGAGTTCATCTTATCATTAAGCGTTGTTGCCGCCGATACAGTGATTGTATCCAACAAAATCATGTCTTCTTTCATCGTAGCGCCTTTTGTACTGTTCGCATCAAAGACATTGGTTTTAAAATGACCGTTCTCAATATACTGCTTCAGTTCTGAACCACTTGTACCCACCGGAACAATTTCAACAATATTAAAGGTCTGCGCCTCTTCACCCGATTTGTTGGAATTTTCGATAATTAAATCGATATTCGTCTTATAATCCGAGTTAATACCGGCACTCCTGTTTGTCGGTTCCGAACCGATTTCTGGCATATTATCCTCTGAAGGAACACCCCTTGTTGCAATAGAATAAGAAATCGCAGAGACGGATATAACAAAAACGACTAATGTGCAGATAATAGCAATAATTTTTTTCTTTGACATTGTTTTTCTCCCTTCCTTTCTTATTTCTATTACGGTGTAGCTCCGCCGCTTCCGCTGATATTTATCTTTTTATATAAATTCTGCGGTCTGACCGTCAGCACGGATGAATTCCTAAACTTGATGGTGTCTGCCGCATTATATTTATATCCATTTATTTCAAATAATGCGTCGATTAGCAGTGCATTTCCCTCTACATCGGCAGACAGATAAAAATCTACCAGCCTTTTCGTCAACAGACCGTCATCACCGGAGCTCGGCGTTGTAATCAATGCATTGTACCATCTGCTCGTATCATTGCGGTCATAGGTCTTTCGTCCAAGATAAACACTGACACTGCCGTCTGAATTATCCTTAAAACTATACATTACAGCATCCACCTTCGTAGGATTTCCGCTTGCATCCAATGCGTTACATTCTGCATAAATATACAACGGTTCAATATACAGATAGGTATCGGTTCCTCCTACATCCTGCTTCAGAATCCGGAAAGACCTGGCATCTGCTATCGCCGATTTATGCAAATCCCCATCCAAAGGATACTTCTTGCCATTCACTTCCCCCGGCAGTTCAAAGGTATCCAAATCCACAATTACCTTGCGCTCCGGCGATGTATAATTTCCATCGGCATCCACCGGCAAATTGTAATTTCCAAAATTATCGGGGACAATAGTCATGCTGCTATTGATTGGAACGCTTACCGAACCCGCCAGTGCCGTAAGGGACTCCGTCCTTACGCCGCTATTCTTAGCCATTGAATATACCCTGCCGTCTTTTGAACGAATCTGTACATAATTGGCGGTAATCAGACCGTCCATCAGATTAGTCATCACTTCTTTTGCTTCCGTCTGTACCTTAAGGTTCTCCTTTGTCCGCATGTTCGCCCTTGATGTCGTACCCATAAACTGAACCACCATCACCATGATAATCGACAGCAATGCCAAACTAATCAGCAGTTCAATCAACGTGAAGCCTTTGTTTTGATTTTTTTGATTAGCCAATGACTTCACCCCCCTACTTTACCGAATGTGTACCCGTAGCCGAATCCAGCTTTACTGTGGCAACGGTATCACCATTCAATACTATCTCATAAGTTCCGGCACCATAGCGGACTGAACCGGTTGCTTTATCAAATTCAATCAGCATGGTATTCGTCCCGTCTGCAAGAGAACTGCTGGCTGCGCCTGCTTCCGGTGTATATCGAATATCAAGGATATTCGGCAATGTCGCCTCTGCCACACGGATATTAGGTAAAGACTCCACATCACCATTATCCTCTGCCGCTTTTTCATTAAAGCTTGTGCCCTTATCATATCCTAATACGATGGAATAGGAATCCGCTTTGGCAAATGTCCCGTCTTCATAGGTCAAATCATTGTCGTTATGGACAATCATCATACAGAGCCTGGAACCCTTTGCCTCCGATAATGCTTTTGTCTTAAGCAAAAGCGTTGACATCTGTGAATCTATTGTCGTCGCTGCCGCATTACACTTTGCCCGCTTAATAATCCCAATCGTTACAAAAGACATTCCCGATATAATGGCAATAATCCCTATAACAATAATCATCTCAATTAATGTGTAACCCTTATTTTTCCTTATACTTTTCTTCTTCCTCATACTATCACCGCCTAATCTACATTCTTCTTCCAGTTACGGAAAGAAAGAATATCTTCAAACTGGACAGCGCTTATGTCTTTCATAGAAGCCACCGGAGTAGCTCCACCCGGTTGTGGCGGAACATACTGGGACTGGAATCCGCGGAACATATCACAGATGAAGCCAAAGTTATTCGCATGGCTCTCTCCACGGGAATTGTCACACTCACGCAGTATTGATTTAATAATCTCCTCATTGGCAAGGAGACTCATCGTCGTCTTACCGGTTGTCTTATTGAAGTTGTTGATAATAATTTTACCTCCGGTTACAATCAATCCCTCAAATTCCGTTACGTCATCTCCAAAGGTCACATCTCCCTTGGCAAGAATAATTCCTCTCACTTTACCGTTTTTAAATGCACGGTCATAATTCACGGAATTTGTACCAATCTGGCAGGAACCTGCACCAACCTGTACATTTTCCTCCGAAATCCATACTCCGTAACCGTTCTTTAATGCACAGTATCTGCTGTTGGCACTATTGATAAGAGAAAAATCAAAATAATGATTAATCGGAGTAATTACCTGCTCCTGTAATACATGCGCCTGCTCCACCGCTTCTCCATCGCTGCTCTTATTGGTAAGAAGCCATTTGGTTTCCTTATACTGGTCCTGCAGCTTATTGGATACGCGCTGTGCAACAACCGCAGCAGTACCCGTCGTCTCCACACCAGTCTGCACGTTATTTCCTTCTGCTATCGCATCGTTAATATGGGTAGCCGCATTGAGCAGCGGCTGGATATTACTGCTGTTTGCTACGATAGTAAACTCGCCGTCAGCCTTTGTCGTAATCGCCGAATTCGTATAAATATTTCCATAAGGATTCGTCGCATCGTCGCTGACTACCAGCATGTTAACCTTAAAGTACTCATAATCGGTAATATTCACCAAGCCATAAGCTTCACCGGCTGTTTTCCCACTGCCGTCCGCAATGGTAGACGCATCAAACATCGCCGCATAATCCGCAATAAATTCATTCATTACATTGTTGTTCTTGATATCCGCCTTTGAAAAATCAAGGAAATATTTTTTCTTTCCGGAAATAACGGTTTTAATCACCGGTATCTTGTCAAAATTCGACCAGATTTCCTTATAGGCTTCTACATTCCTTAACCGCTGTGGAAGCTCCAGCCATAAACCGTCTTCCTCATCATGTACTGAACCGTCCGGAATATAGGCCAGCTGATTACTCTTAATGGAAATTGCTTCACCTGTACGGTAATCCTGAATCGGTGTCTTATCCGCTTCGGCAATCTTACCGGTCTCTACCGTATAGTTATTCGTAACCGTTCCGTCTGCTGACTGCTGTGGCGTCAAATAACCGTCTATTTCACGTTTTACCGTGTCCGTCATATTCTCTGTCGCATTACCATTCTTCACTGTATAGCTTACTGTCTCTTCCGTAGTGGACTCCCTTGTCTCCTTAGATAATTCAATATAAGACTGTCCAGCTACATACAGGGATTTTGCCTGTTTAAAATCAAGCGTTGTATCCTGACCATTCAAAATAATGGCACTACTGTTATAATGCGCCTGCCCTTCTATACTCTGTCCGTCAGTAATACCTGCATTCGTATCCTTTGTAAACCGACGGACACCCTTTGTCAAACACTCCTGCGTATAGGTACGGTTATCGGTTGAAGCATAATTATATCCAAAATACTCTCCATTTAACAGGACGCTGCCGGAATTTGCATTTACTTCCAAATCATCGTAAATATATGCCCGTGCCTTCATACTCAACGTAGCACCCTTCATCACCTCACCGCTTACGCTCTGCCTTAATGCAAAACCGTCTAAGACAATACCGTCTGCCCAGATATCCGCATAGTCAACAGAGGAATTGGCAATATTGGAAATGGTAACGTCCGCACAATTCATTACTGCCAGAGAACCTGGAATAATCACACGGTCTGATGCCATAATCACTGTTGCACCATCCACATAAAGACCGGAATACATACTGTTTACATTGACACCGTCGCATTGTTTTAACCGGGCTTCATCATAAGAATTTACCTTCTGCACCCGGGCAGCCTCCAGTGTTGTAGCTGCACCACCCACCGTATAAAGCGTTCCCGGCTCCTCATCATAACTCTTATTGTAAAAATCAGATGCTGCATATACATTACCGGTAATATTTACCTTATTGCCCAGAGCCGGCTTGCCATCCTTATCCACAATCTCAATTCCCCGGTCTGCAACCATGGAATAAGCATACAATTCACTGATATCCGAATTGTTGGCATTAAAATTAACATCAAACTCCGGTTTACCGACTACTAAGTCCGTTGTCAGTGTCTGAATAAAGGTATCTGCCGCTGCAACCGTTCCGGAATCCTTTACAGACCTTGCATTCACCGTAGAATACTTTGCCTCTCTACGCAATACAACATTCCGGATAACCAGTTCATCGGCATTCGACTTATCCACATTTCCTACACTAATCTGGACGCCTTCCTTTCCTGCATCCGTTGAACCATTCCACGGATAACTCAGAAAGGACTTTAAATGTGCCTCCACATTCCCCGTATCATAACGGGAATCATCCTTTAACATTTTCATATAAGTCGTTTTCAGAATCTTATTCGCATCCTCCGGCTTCATGGTTACATACGACTTTGTTTTGGTGTCATAATACACCATAACCTCAAGGGTTTCATCATATGCCTGATTCAATATCTGCATGGAATCCCCACCGACGCCGGCATAGATTTCATCCATTGCCTGTTCAAGATAATAAAAGTTATCCCTGGCATTGATATCATATGCCTTTAGCCGATAACATAACGCAACGGCAACCAAAAGCGCCGCTACTAAAACGGCAAGAAAGGAAATAGTCGCAACAACCATAATGAAACTGTTACCTTGGTTCTTCTTTCTTTTTCTTTTCATCAAGTTTCATTACCTCCTTTCGTTCCTTGAAGGATCGGCTTATCTACCGATGGGTCAATAGCTCCGTCTTCATCCGGTTTCAACCAGATTTTCACCTGATATAACCCCCTGCTCTCTTCCTCTGCCGTATTCAGTGCCCCGACATAGGCATCTGTCCCGGTGCCGCTTACCAACGTAAACATTTTCTTGCGCTCACTGGCAGCAACACCATTGTTTATATTATCAATAAATGTCCTTAAATTACTATCCGATGAAGGCTCCTCATTATAGAAAAATTTATCTTCATTGCTCTTCTTGTTCCGCTTCGTGGTTCCATCATCGTTATCATTATCACCGATATTGTGATATACGTTAATCCGCTTCAAAAAGCTTTTGTCAGCGCCCTGCTTTTGCATGGCAACCAGATGGATATTCGCCCCATCTCTGCCGACACCGTTTGCCAACGCATTGTTATACAATAAATCAGTCTTCTGTTTCGCTGATAACATTTTATCTTCCGGGTCAGCGTCCACAATATTCTGCGAATATGACGATGCAGTTTCAATCAAGAAGAAATTAACCTCTGAATCGTCCTCCAGTCCGCTTGTATCAATCGCAATATAATCATCTACGGAATAATCCCCGTTATAAACAGAAGGATTATACATAACATAAATGTTCGGCAGCTTGGAAGCAAAGCTCTGAGCATCGGAAACATATTGAATATGGTTATCAGAACCCAATATCGCATTGTTGTCGATATAATCTAACACACACCGGACAACATAACCGCTTGTTTTATCTCCGGATATCTCAACCGTCATCATTCTGGCTCCGGTATCACCCACGAACAAATCGACATTACCTTCACCCTGCATCTGCTGATTATAACGCTCTTCGTCTATTTCTTTTAAAACCTGCAGCTTCTTTGTCCGGAAAGCGTTTGTCGCCGTCTTATCATAATTCAGCATTGTTCCATCAAATAATGCAACCTTAGTATAATCAATATCCTCGACAATACCTAATGCCAAATTGTTTGGATCAATAAAAGTATCATCTCCCTGCATCTTATCCACATAATAATCATTATTGACCTGAACCAGATAATTATATGTTGTCTGCTTCGTACCTAATATTGTCTGACCACTCATTGTACAGTTTGTTTTCTGAACATTCCTTATAGGGTCCCAGCTTAACGGCTCGGAAGCACTGGCAAAGCCTGTTGAATGAAAACTTCCTGATACCGTTCCGTTCGCCTCATAATAATCCTTTTCTGTAATCTGGTCAATCGGCGCCGTCTTGATATATTCCATTAAATTTTCTGCATAATCATTACGGTATTGCAGTTCCTTTGAACTTGATGACATGTTTAGGGACGATATAATCCCCGAAACAATAGGCACCATCAGCACCATAAAAATAGCAAGTGATATCAAAATCTCGACTATACTGAAACCGGTATTCTTTTTCTTCATCATGGAACAATCACTCCAATCTTACTTATACACCTTGACAGAACCCGACCTGCCTGCAATATTTACCCGAGGGGATACGCTGTCGTCTCCGCTCACCTTTACATAAACCGGAAGGCTCGTTGTGTTGTTGATGGTTACACGTATTCCTGCTTTATCGTCATCGTTCTTTCTTGCAGAGGACTGAAGTAAAATCTTAACATCCTCACTGGAAGTCACCTCTGCTTCATAAGAAACGTCATCCAAAGTATACTTGCAATAGTTCTTGCCGTCCTTTGCATAGATTTCAAAGGTTAACGTAGATACGCTGTTGTCACTGTTGGAAATTACACTTGCCTCTTTTCCTGTGCCGTTCTGTCCTGCCACCTTTGCAGACACATCACTGCTGGACGGATTTAACATTGCATAGAAATCATAGCTGCTTTCAATTGCTGCGCCATCATTCTCATCATACTTATTCAGTTCAGAGTCACTGTCGGAGCCAGAGCTTCCTGCCACACCGGTATCAAAGATATTGTCTACGCCAATCTCAACCTCATTTAAGTCAATCTTACGCTCCGGTCTTTCTGAGCTCTCCACGGAATAGCAAAACAACTGCAGCTCTCCGCTATACAAATCAGCATCGCTGTCATAGGTTACATTCAGCTCATTTACTGTCATTCTGTCAGAATATTCGCCAACATAGTTGATTACATCTTTCAAGGATGCATAAGAGCCATAATAAGAAATAGGGAAAGCTGCACGGTAACACTTATACGCTGAATCCACACCGGCATCACCGCTCTCTGTCAGCGCAACATCTCCTGCTGCCGCCTCCGTAGAAGCTGCTTCAGTAGAAGATGCATCCGCCTCTTCCGCCTCAGTGCTATCGGTTTCTGTAGTTCCCGTTCCTAAAGACGCATCTGCACCGCCCTGTCCCAGGGTATAAAACTGCTCCTTCTGTCCCATTTCCAGGGATTCCAGGGAAAATTCATTACTCTTCTTAATTCCATCCAAAAACATAATGGTAATTTCCTGGTTCATATCTGCCGGAAATGCCTGCAGGTATTCTTCAAATTCTTCATTAAACTTCTTTGTATCTTCAACATACTGTTCCCGATTTGCCTGCTTCTGGTTTAACTCTGCCAGTCTGCTCTCCAGCTGAACAATTTCCTGATTGATGGTCTGCACCTCTTCATAATTCGGTTTTGCCACATACATGAATACAATAACTGCCGCTGCTATACCTGCAAGACCAAATAATAACGCTTTTTCTGTATCTTTCATATTTACACAACCCCTCTCTTATTCTTCACTGGTTTCCTGAAGTACTGCGTCACCGGTGGATTCTTCTTCTGCATCCTCCTCTACCATGGATACAAAATTTGCGGTAATATTAAACTCGTATTGAATCTTCTCCGTTTCATTCTCAGCACCGCCGCCGACTTCTGTCTCCGTGAGGTCAACTAAGAAAGCATTTTCAACACATTTAATCTTTTTTAACTGAATAATGAATTTTGCGATTGCATCATAATCATTAGTAATTCCATTCATCGCAACACCCTCATCACTGGATTCATAGGTATTGATTGCGATATCCTTTGGCAGGTTTTCTTCCAGCGCCTCAAAAAACATAGAAACATTTTCGTTTAAAGACCTTGTCTGTCCGTACATGGTTTTCATGTCATCCAGTTTTGCTTTTGCTGCATCATACTCACTGACAATCTGGTCAATATCCGCAATCGCTGCAATCTGGCTGTTTAAGGAATCACGTTTGGAAACTGCATTATTTTTCATCACAATAGTCACGCCTGCCATCACCGCAGCCGCCACTGCACCTACTGCAAAAACACCGATACCAATTTTTAAGGTATTCACATCGCTTGACTTTTTCGTTTTCGTCTCTGACGGAACAAATCCCATAGGGCTGAACGCCGCACCAATCGGTGCTATCAGATATACCGGATTATAAATTTTTAAATCAATTCTGGAATCAAACTTAATGTTATATAAGCTATCCATAATTTTGGTCTGGATATTCAGCTGAATCTTAAACAAACCGTCAATTCCCCGAATCAGCGCTCCGTCACCGATAAGGAATACATCATCAATCGGCTTATCAGGATTCTTTGTCACATAATAGTCAATTACACGACCAATATTGTTAATCAGATAACGAAATGCACCGGTTGCGGCATTATCATCAAAATCAACAGTAATCAACCGCTCATTCTGCAATAATGTCATTGCCGTTGTAGCATCTACACCCTTTTCATCCATAACCTCTGTCACTACCGCATTTGTTCCATAAGGCACGGTTCTCTGTAACAGAAGCGTATCACCCTTTACAATATTCAAAATTGTAGACTCACTGCCTAACTGGATTACCATTGTTGTTGATGTGGAGCTGGTCTGCGTCTTAATCAACTGAAGCATTGCGTTACCAATGTAATCAATCGATTGAACCGTAAGACCCAGTATGCTTCCTAACTCATAATAGCCCTTTACCATCGCAATCGGTGCAGCGACTACCATCAGCTTAATCTGCTTTGTCTTGTCTTCGTTTACCACATGCTCTAATATAGAATGAGAAACAACGTAATCCTCTATATTAACAGGGAAGTATTCTGAAGAATTTGCACTTACAATTCCCTTAATTTTATTCTCTTTCACTTCCGGAATCAAAACTTCACGGTTAACCACCTTAGTTGAGGTTAAGACAAATATCACATTCTTATTTGTAATCCCGTTCGCATCCAGCTGTTCTCTGATGGCCGATGCAATCTTTTCGGGTTCCTTGATATTTCCGTCTTCATAAGCATCCTCAGGGGTTTCAAAAATCAACGCATTATGTACATTCGTCTGTTTTTTTACCGAAGGCGTTACTTCGATAATTGTAATACTTTCATTTGTAATGTCTATTGTTAAGACCTTATTACTTTTCGCCATAGCCATAGCCTCCCTCGCTAATCAGAAGTTATTTTACAGGGCACTTATGCCCATCATGTTCAGATACCAGCTCACAAGCTGTTTTCCGCATATCATTGTAATATATATGCCCAAAGATAGATACGGGCCGAAAGCAAACTGTCTGTTGCTTCCCTTAATCTTCATCAGAGCCACATGTATCACTGACCCCATGATACATCCAATCCCTAATGCCAAAAAATTAAGTTTCCAGCCTAAAAGTAAGCCAGTTGCTGCCATTAATTTGATGTCACCGTCCCCTATCACACTGTCAACCTCCTGCTCATCCTGGTACCTTCTGCGAAGCATCGGCGTCGCAATAACATTGACAATGTATAAAAAACCGCTGACTGCAATAAGACCAATTAAATATTCTAACCAATTAGAAAAATCTGCAAATAAATGAATTAGTCCGCATAAAAAGATAAAAATGTTACATTCAAATGGAATATACTGCGTATTCCAATCTACAATCGATAAGAAAAACAAGGCGACCGCTGCAAGTCCTGCAAGCATCCCCGAAGCTTCCATCCCTCTCGACCAAAAAGGAATGAAAAAAAAGATAAACCCCAGAACAACTGCAAGTATATTCCCCAATGGGTTATCCTCCTTCACACACGGACATCGTTTCCGCACTGCCAGATAGGAGAAAAGCATCCAGTCACTGACACGGTTTGACAAACCTCGTCTGGTTTCTTTTTGCGCAAAGCAATGCTCTTTCGTTTCACACCGCCGGCATACCTCTTCATCTTCTATTTGTTTAATATAAGAAGACAACGGCACCGCAAACCAGCATACTAAACTTATTACCAAACCTAATCCTACTGCAAATATAGCCATCATTCTGTCTCGTTTTCCTTATTCAACATTAACACATCCCCTCTTTCCGAGAGGATGTGTTAACCATATTGTTGTTACATTGTGTAAATCCTAAGCAAAATCCACAAAGCATCAGCCGTCGCAATCTGCAGCATTATCATTTGTCAAGCACTCTGAAGCTGTCGGATATAAGACATGCTTACCATCATTACTATAAATAGTAATTTCACTGGTCTCTTTATCCAAATCATACTTAAAAGCACCCGTTGACATTTGTGTCTTCTTCATACACTTGCTTGCCTTTGTTTTTGGCGGATTTGAACCACCACATGCTGTAGTGAAAGCTTTCTCGAAATCATCACCAGTCTTATCAAAAATGTCATCAACACTAGCACCGGTTGCATTGTTCGCCGCATCATAACCAGCCTCGTCAGCAAGTGCTGTCTGGATAGAAGTAGCAATCGTGTTTGCAGTCTGAATATCCGTTGAGATTCTGGACTTGTTGATGTACTTAATCAGTGCCGGTGCCAACGCACCTGCTAAGATAGCCATAATCGCAATAACGATAATCAGCTCGACCATTGAGAAACCTTTGTTTGTTTTTTTCATAATCATCTCTCCTTTTCTTATAAAAAATTTTTATTAAATCTGCTGTGGTCACCAGCAGGCTTAACCATTTTATACCTTTTTCAATGCCATCTCGCCTTGCGGCTTGATGCGGCTTGTCGCCGTATGCCACATTGCACTCTTCTATACTCGCAATGCCATCTCGCCTTGCGGCTCGATGCGGCTTGTCGCCGTATGCCACATTGCACTCTTCTATACTCGCAATGCCATC
>JAMPFJ010000001.1:0-107433 GCA_023664535.1 Bacteroidales bacterium | reverse complement strand
TCGCCTTGCGGCTCGATGCGGCTTGTCGCCGTATGCCAAGGTATATCAAGATATCTGCTTACAAGCAAGCTTGACGCAGGTATCTTGATATACCTTGGCGCATTGCTCGTAAGTAATTACATATTGTCGATGCCTTGGTACATGCTGAGGATTGGTCCGTATACAGCGGCAACAATCATACCAACGATACCGGCCATAAACACCATAGTGAGCGGCTCCATTGCCTGGGTCAGGGATTCCGTTGCCAAATCCACCTCTCTGTCATACAAATCTGCAACCTTCTCCATCATATCCTCAATATTACCGGTCTCCTCACCAATCTTAACCATCTGCACCAGCATAGTCGGAAATACTTCCATATCCTTAAGCGGTTTGGAAAGCGGAAGACCTTTCGCAACCTGTGCTTTCGTATTCATCAGACCGTCACGGAATATCTTATTTCCCATCATCTTGGCAACCTGCTCGATAGAATCCAGCATCGGGATACCAGCTGCCATCAGTGTACTCAAGGTTCTTGCAAATCTTGCAGAATTAGATTTAATTACCAGGTCTTTAAAAATCGGCGCATTGATGGATATCTTTGCAAAAAGCATCTCTCCATAGGAAGAAGCCCCAAATGCCTTAAACCCAATAATCAGTGCAGCAACTACTGCAACCAGTATGTACCACTTATGCAGAACAAAATCACTGCCCGCCATCATTATCCGGGTAGCCAGTGGAAGCTGGGTTCCCATATCCGCAAACATGTCTACAAAGTTCGGGATAACCGCAACCATAACGACGATAATTACCAGTACTGCTACAATCATAACCATAATCGGATAAGTCAGTGCACCTTTAATCTTTCCCTTTAATGCATCATCCTTTTCAAAATGGATAGACAACCGTTCAAACGCCGTCTCCATACTACCGGAAGCCTCGCCGGCAGCAGTCATGTTAATCATAATCGGTGGGAAAATATCCGGGTTCAGACGCATCGCATCCGAAAAGGTTCCACCCTTTTCCACGTATACCTTAGCCTCAATCAATGCATTCTTAAGCGTCTTGTTATCCATCTGCTCCGAAAGCATATCCAACGCCGTAATCACCGTAACACCGGCATTCAGAATACTTACCATCTGTTTACATACAATGGACAAGTCCCGGCTCTTTACTTTCTTCTTGCCAATACTAAAGCTTTTGCCACTCTCTCCTGCATCCTTTATCTCTGTAACAGAAAGACCTTCGCTTTTCAGTTTTTCCATCGCCTTATCATGGTCTGCCGCATCAATGGTACCTTTCCTTGGCTTACCAGCCTTATCAACTGCCTTATAATTAAATTGTGCCATTGCATCTCCTCCGTCATCTTCCTTATTCATATTCTATGTCCATCCGTCGAGATTTCGAACAAAATATGAACAAATTATTAACAATAAATTTTCTGTCTCTAATGATACTCTATCTTTGTCAAAATTGCAATATTTTTTTGGCAAAAATCATAAAAAATATAAACTTTCCACAAATCCTACATTTTTTTCTTCAATGCCACCTGGTCCTGCGCATAAATTAGTGCATTTTCACGACTTATTGCCCCTTCTCTGTACAACTCATACAAATGGTCATCCAGGGTAATCATTCCTGCCTGCCTGCTTGTCTGAATCGTCGACTGAATCTGATGCACCTTTGCTTCACGAATCAGGCTTCGGATTGCCGCACTGCCGAACATAACCTCGAAGGCTGCCACTCGCCCTCTTCCATCCTCTGCCGGAACCAGTGCCTGTGAAATAACCCCTTCCAAAATCATGGCAAGCTGTACACGGGTCTGTTGCTGCTGATGGGTCGGAAATACGTCAATAATACGGTCGATGGTACTCGCTGCACCAATGGTAT
Source organism: Bacteroidales bacterium (assembly GCA_023664535.1). Taxonomy (GTDB): domain Bacteria; phylum Bacillota; class Clostridia; order Lachnospirales; family Lachnospiraceae; genus CAG-590. The sequence goes on along the minus strand of JAMPFJ010000001.1, from coordinate 105,564 downwards.
GCAGGGTAGAGAATACCAAATGTCCTGTCTCAGCCGCAGTAATCGCAGTGGAAATCGTCTCCAAATCACGCATCTCTCCAAGAAGAATAATGTCCGGGTCCTCACGGAGCGCAGCACGTAACGCATTACCGTAACTTAAGGTATCCATTCCAACCTCACGCTGATTAACAACGGATTTTTTATGATGGTGCACATACTCAATCGGGTCCTCCAACGTAATAATGTGGTCAGTCAGATTCTCATTTGCCTTATTGATAATGGAAGCCAGTGTTGTGGATTTACCGGAACCGGTAGGTCCGGTAACCAGCACCAGTCCTCTCTTCTTCTTATATAATTCCACAACCTCTGTAGGAATACCCAGCTGGTCCGGTCTCGGAATAATCGTCTCCACCCGCCGGTAGGCCGCCGCCATATTTCCACGGTCCATATATACGTTCACACGGAAACGTCCCGTCTCGTCTGAATCATAGGAAAAATCGACCTCTCCTCTTTCCTTTAAAATCTGCTTGTGGCGCTCGTGCATTGTCGCTCCAATCATCTCTGCCGCATCTGCCGATTCCAACGGCGGGCTTTCCACCTCAATCAATTTACCGTTAATCCGAAGCTTTGGCGGAATCCCTACTGCAATATGCACGTCGGAAGCCTTCTGCTCCACTGAAAAAGCCAATAATTCTTTGATGTCAATCATAATTTTTCCCCTTTCATTTCTCCGTTTTCCTTTATTAACACCGAAGAGAATCTGTCAGTAACCTCTAATATTCATCTCCGGCTTCATATACAATCTTACGCATTTCTGAAATGGAAGTAATTCCATTCAATACATGCTGTGAGCAGCTGAGCTTCAGCGTCATCATTCCCTCTTTCAATGCCTGCTTCTCAATCTCATTTGCCGGCGCATTGGTTGCAATAACCTGCTGCAGGCTTCTGGTAACCGTCATCATCTCATACACACCGATTCGTCCTGAGAATCCTGTTTCATTGCATAACGGGCAGCCGTTCGGCTCGTAAACCACCACATCCTCCATGTCCGGCACATTTAACAAACGCTTTTCATGTTCCTCTGCGTATCTCGGCTGCTTACAGGTACAAAGTCTTCTTACCAGTCGCTGTGCAATAACGCCTACCAGCGCATCGCCTGCCGTATACGGCTCGATTCCCATATCAATCAGACGGGTTACTGTAGATGCTGCCGAGTTGGTATGCAGGGTCGATACAACCAAGTGACCGGTAATCGCCGCCTTAACCGCAATATCCGCTGTCTCACCGTCTCGAATCTCACCAATCATGATAATATCCGGGTCCTGACGCAAAATAGAACGAAGCGCAGCAGCAAAGGTCATGTCCGCTTTCTCATTAACCTGACACTGGTTAATTCCGTCAATATTCGCCTCCACCGGGTCCTCAACCGTGATAATATTTACTCCCTCTGTATTCAATTCACTAAGCGCCGTATACAGCGTTGTGGATTTACCGGAACCGGTAGGTCCGGTAACTAGGATAATTCCATGAGGATTACTGAGAATACCGTCAAATACATGCTCCTCTTCCGCACTGAAACCAAGTCCGGATTTCGGTCTTGTCAGACCGTCTTTGGAAGTAAGACGCATAACCGTCTTCTCTCCGTATACTGTAGGCAGCATAGACACACGGATATCAAACTCCTTCCGGTCTACCATAATTGAGATACGGCCGTCCTGCGGTTTACGCTTTTCCGCAATATCCATTCCGCCCATAATTTTTAATCTCGCACAGATACCGGAAAGCAGCGAATAATCATATGACATTACCTGCTTTAACACACCGTCGATACGGTATCTGACACGAACAGAGCTTTCCAGCGGTTCAATATGGATATCGGAAGCCCTCTGTCTTACCCCGCCTTCCAAAATCTGTTTAACCAGCAATACGATAGGAGAATTTTCAATATCTGCATTGTACTCGTCCTCCTCCGCCTGGGACAGCATATCCTGCTCCCGCTCTTTCCGGTATGCCTCTGCCGCTTCCATCGCCTGATGATTACCATAATATTTACCGATGGTCTCCGTAACATCATCTTCCATCGCAAACAGGGTTTCAATCTGTGAACCTGTAATAATTCCCAAATCATCCACTGCGATAATATCCATGGGGTCAGCCATCGCCACCCGCAAGACATTGGGATTATTCTCATCATAGCCCAACGGGATTACTTTGTATTTCATGACAACGTCTTCGGGAATCAGCTTCAACACATCATCATCAAGCTTGCATCCCCTGAGTTCAATATATTCTACTCCCAGCTGCTGGGTCAGTGTCGCAATCAATAACTCCCGGCTGATGAAACCTTCCTCTAAAAGGGTCTGCCCCAATTTCTGACCCTTTTCCTTTTGTATTGTCAGCGCCTGCTGCAGCTCTTCATCCGTGATTGCACCTGCTGCAACAAGCAAATCTCCCATCCTGATTTTTTTTCTTCCAACTCCGATACGCATATACAAGACTCCTTACAAATTTTAGTTACTGTTATTGTAGCACATTACCAAAAAAAAAGAAACAATAAATGTATTTTTGTTGATTTGCATAAAAGCTTTTGTGGAAAAGCACTTTTTCCCGCTTTTCTCATAAAATAATGAAAAGCCCTTTAAGGTGACTCCTATGCAGACATTCAAGCATCCCCTATCAAAGGAATCTGAACTTTACTATTTGAAACGAAGCAAGGCTGGAGACTTAGAGGCAAGAAATATATTGGTAGAATATAATTTAAGGCTCGTCGCCCATATCGTAAAAAAGTATAACAGCTTCGAGCGGGATACCGATGATTTAATCTCCATCGGCACAATCGGGCTAATCAAGGCAATCAACACTTATGACATGGAAAAGGGAAGCCGTCTGGTTACCTACGCTTCCCGCTGTATTGAAAACGAACTGTTAATGATGCTGCGGCAGGAGCGGAAATGTTCCCGGGAATTTTCCCTGTATGAGCCAATCGGCACCGACAAAGAGGGAAACGAAATTAATCTGCTTGATATTGTAGAATATGACGGCGCCGATGTCACGGAGCACATCATCTTAGAGGATAACATTAAACACCTTTATCACGCCATCGCCTCTCTTCTTGACGACAGGGAGCTTAATGTATTAACTCTCCGGTACGGCCTGTTTGGCAGCCGTCCCTATACCCAGAGAGAGGTCGCCGCCAGACTGAACATCTCCCGTTCCTATGTTTCACGGATTGAAAAAAAGGCCTTAGGCAAGCTCCGCCAGTCATTCGACGGTTTTCCTGCGTAAAACCACTCCAATAGGAAGCGTACTGCCCAAATCAACCGTTAAGCTTTCCTTTGGATGAGGCGCACTGTTTACTGTCTCCGCCTTTTCGTTAAAGATTGCCCGCACCGTAAGCTCCTTGTTGCTGCCGTCAAAAAGCATCGCCTCAATCCGCTCTCCGACACTGAATTTATTCCGCTGGATAAAATGCACAAGCCCGCTTGCGTCCACCTCTTCCACTGTTCCGATATAGGTATAATCCTTTACATATTCGTTATGGTCATATACCTGGGAATCCGAATCCGTCTTCCCAAAATAAAATCCGGTGGTAAACTGCCTGTAGGTGCACTTGCCAATCTCCTCCCGATAGCGGGAAAGATTCTTTCTGTACAGCTCAGGCGACCTTTCAAAATCATCAAGGGCGTTCCGATAAGTTCTCGCCACCGTTGCGACATACAGGGCGGTTTTCATCCGTCCTTCAATTTTAAAGCTGTCAATTCCTGCGTCAATCAATTCCGGAATATACTCAATCATACACAAATCCTTGGAATTAAAAATATATGTTCCCCTGCCGTCCTCTTCGACTGGAAAATACTCTCCCGGTCTTTTTTCCTCCACCACACCGTATTTCCATCGGCAGGGATGGGTACAGGCTCCCCTGTTTGCATCCCTGCCGGTGAGAAAATGACTGAGCAGGCATCTTCCGGAATAAGAAATACACATTGCGCCGTGCACAAAGCTTTCGATTTCCATTTCCTCCGGAATATGCAATCGGATTTCCTTAATTTCCTTTAAAGACAGTTCCCTGGCGGATACCACTCTGGACGCTCCCAAATCATGCCAGAACCGGTAGATTCCGTAATTGGTATTGTTTGCCTGGGTACTGATATGCAAATCCACCTCCGGAAGGATTTCCTTTGCCAGCATAAACACGGCAGGGTCGGAAATAATCAAAGCGTCAATCTCCGTCTCCTTTAACTGCTCAAAATAGGCGCGAATCCCTTCCAAATCGTCATTATGGGCAAAAATATTTGCCGTGACATATAATTTCACTCCGTTTTCATGGCAATATACCGCTGCATCCGCTATCTCCTCCACGGTAAAATTATGTGCCTTCGCCCGCAGTCCGAAAGCCTCTCCTCCGATATATACCGCATCCGCACCGTAGTTTACGGCAACCTTTAACACCTCCGGACTGCCTGCCGGAATCAATAATTCAATCTTTCTCATTTTCTCTACCATTTCTTATCCTGCCACAGCTTCCTCTGCCGCTTTATCCGCTTCTCTTTGTGAATCCGTTACCGTTTTACCGACAAAGCAACCCCATCGCCCAGCGGAATGACAGATGTCTCCAGCTGTTCATGATGCTTAAGCGTATAAAGATACTCCCGCATCCGGCTGTGAATCGTCCGGTTTCTGCGGTTTACCACATATCTGGATTCCAGTATCTCCCCGTCCTGGAGGACATTGTCCGATATCAGCACCCCGTCTTTTTCCAGCAGCCTTATCACCTCCGGCAGAAAGTGAATATATTGTCCCTTTGCCGCATCCATAAAAATAAAATCAAAGCTTCCCTGCATATCTTTTAAAATATCCGCCGCATCTCCCTCCAGAAGCGTAATCCGGTCTTCCGTCCCGGTCCGCTTAAAGTTTTCCTTTGCCCTGGCGATACGCGGCTCCCATTTTTCAATGGTGGTTATATGCCCCTGCTCCGGAAGAAACCGGCTCATATAGATAGCGGAAAAACCCACCGCCGTACCTACCTCCAGTATGCGTACCGGCTTTTTAATCAACAGCATGGTTTTTATCCATTCCCTTGTTTCCCTCCGGATAATCGGAACCTCGTCCTCCACGGCTTCCCGCTCTATGATTTTAATGATTTCTTCATCATCCGGATTCAGTGAATTAATAAATGAGGTGATTCTCTCTTCCACAATCATGACGTACCCTCATTCTGCATTCCGCATATTTGCCGGCATATTTCATCCGGCGTCATTCCCGGGCCCAGCGTATAGGTTCCCGCCTTGATTTTCGTATCATATCTGCCCAGATAAACCCGTGCCAGAAACAGATATTTCTCCTCTACAATCCCCATATCATCCAACAGGGAGGCAATTTCCTTTACCTCTGTTCCCGGCTCGATGGCTACCTGCTTTACCTCGGGCGAAGTCGCCACATAAGGGATATCCGCAAATACCTTATACGAAAACTGATACGCCGAAGTAAATCCCTGCACCAGAACCAGAAGAAGGGATACGTTGACCAGAGTCCGGATACTCATCCATAAAATTGTACTTGTAAAACTTTCTTTTTTCGTTATCATACCGTAAGCTTCTACTCCATATAACTGTAGTCAAGTTCCAGACCATCGGCAATCGTTTCATATACTTCTGCCATTTTTCTCGAAAATATCTGTTCTGCCACCAAAAATTCATTCACCACAGGATTACGCAGCACCGATTCAAATTCTATTCCCAGATTGTGGATTTCCTGGTACCGGTTCACGCCGTCGTCATAGCTTTGCAGCTCATGGTTTCTCCTGCGGAATGCATTCATCGCCTGATATAACTCCTGATTCTCCTGCACCCGCACCATAGCTTTCTGATACTGCTGATATTCCTCGCTTTTTTTAATTGCGTGATTCAGTCTTTCCGCATCCTTTACAATCATCCATATCCTCTTCTTTCTCTCTTGCTATACTTCCGTAATAATCGGCAGAATCATCGGGTTCCGCTTGGTTCGCTTCCACAAAAATTCACCCAAATCATCTTTAATTGAGGTCTTAATCTTTCCCCAGTCCGTAACTTTATGCTCCAGACATTGATTAAGTGCTTCCTCCACCACATCCCGGCATTCCTCCATGAGATTTTCCGATTCTCTTACGTAAACAAATCCCCTGGAAACAATATCCGGACCGGATATCAACAGATTGCTCTGTTTTTCCAAGGCTATCACCACAATAATCAAACCATTCTGAGACAAATGCTGTCTGTCCCGAAGCACAATATTTCCCACATCGCCTACTCCCAGACCATCTACCAAAATGCCCTGCGAGGTTACATGCCCCACTACCTTTGCATGGTCTGTAGACAATTCTAAAACCATTCCGTTGCTCAAAATCTCCACATTTTCCTTATCAACCCCCATTTCCACAGCAAGCTCCGCATGCCGTTTCAAATGACGGTACTCGCCATGTACCGGTATGGCATATTGAGGCTTTGTCAGCGCATAAATCAGCTTCAGCTCCTCCTGGCAGGCATGCCCGGATACATGGGTATCCTGAAAGATTACTTTTGCCCCTTTCATCTCCAGTTCATTGATAATCTTGTTAATCGCTTTCTCATTTCCCGGAATCGGGCTGGAGCTTAAAATAACGGTATCCCCCGGCTTAATACTCACCTTGTTATGGATATTTGCCGCAATTCTGCTCAACGCCGCCATATTCTCGCCCTGGCTTCCCGTTGTAATCAGGACAAGCTGTTCATCCGGATAACTTTTCATCTGCTCAATACCAATCAGAGTATTATCCGGAATCTGGATAAATCCAAGCTCGGAAGCAGTATTAATGACATTCACCATACTTCTTCCTTCAATCACTACTTTTCTGCCATACTTGTCCGCACTGTTGATAATCTGCTGTACACGGTCTACATTGGACGCAAAAGTGGCAATAATCAGCCGGTTATTTTTATTCTCTGCAAACAGCATATCAAAGGTTCTTCCCACCTTTTTCTCACTCGGTGTAAAGCCCGGCCGCTCCACATTGGTGGAATCCGCCATCAGGGCAAGCACCCCTTTCTTGCCAAGCTCCGCATATCTTTGCAAATCAATGGTTTCCCCGAATACCGGAGTAAAGTCCACTTTAAAATCCCCTGTGTGTACCAGAATCCCTGCCGGCGTATAAATGGCAAGCCCTGAGGAATCAACAATGGAGTGGTTTGAGCGGATAAACTCAATCCGGAAACAGCCCAGATTAATCGTCTGCCCATGCTTTACCACCTTGCGCTTTACCGTATTCAGCAGATTATGTTCCCGCAGCTTATTGTCAATTAAGCCCATGGTCAGCTTCGTGGCGTAAACCGGCATATTCAGTTCTTTTTCTATATAGGGTATCGCCCCGATATGGTCCTCATGTCCGTGGGTAACCACCAGTCCCTTGACCTTATCTATATTCTCTTTCAAATAAGAAACATCCGGTATAACCAAATCAATTCCTAACATATCCTCTTCCGGAAATGCCAAACCGCAGTCGATTACAACAATGGTATCCTCATACTCAATAGCTGTAATGTTCATGCCGATTTGCTCAAGACCTCCTAAAGGAATAATCTTCACGCTGGGAGCCTGTTCTGTCTTTCCTTTCCGCTTCGGCTCTCCCCTTCTTATACTCATTTTCAAAACTCTACCTCCGTATCACTATCTTCCAACAATTCTTCAAAAATCGGAAATAAGCTTTCCAGCTCCTGCTCATCTCCTACAAATTCATACATTCCGTATGCATCGTCCTTATCATCCGCATGCTCCTTGAGAATATAGCATTCTCCCTCTTCCTCTTCGATATCCTCAGCCGGTATCACCATATAATAATTAATACCCATCAGCTGTGTCTGTTCCAAAACACAGAATTCCGCTTCCTCTCCGTCATCAAAGGTAATCACGATTGTTTCTAATTCTTCCATTCTTTTTCCTTCCCTGTCTGCCCGGCAGACATATATTCATCAAAATAAGGTCAATTCTTCGCATCCAGATAGCTTTGTAAAATCACTGCTGCCGCCATCTTGTCCACATAATCCTTGCGCCGCTCTCTCCTGACACCGGCTTCCATCAAAATCCGCTCCGACTCTGCCGTAGACAATCTCTCATCCTGCAGCACCACTTCCAGTCCGGTTCTTCTCTCGATATGCTCCTTAAATTCTTCCGTTGCCGCCGCTCTTTGCCCGACAGTATTATTCATATTTTTCGGGTATCCAAGCACAACAAAAGAAACCCCATACTCGTCGATAATTTCCTCAATCTGTGCTAAGGTTCTTCGTAACTTATTCTCCGACTTTCTCTCTATGGTCATAATAGGCTGCGCAGTGATTCCCAATTCATCGCTAAGGGCTACTCCAACCGTCTTAGTACCATAATCCAGTCCTAAAATCCGCATCCTTCATCTCCTGTTATTTCAGCCTTGTCTCGATATAATTTTCCAACAGGACCTCAATAATCTCGTCTCTTTCCGCTTTCATAATCAGGCTTCTTGCATTCTTATAGCTTGTTATATAAGTAGGGTCTCCGCTCATGACATACCCTACAATCTGACTTACCGGATTATATCCCTTTTCAGACAACGCCGTATAAACCTGTGCAAGAATATCTGTTACAGGCAGATTGTTATCTTTTACCACTTCTACAAATTGTGTGTTAAACGTATTTTGATTATTCATTCCATCACGTCCTTATTTCGATATCTATATGATAATATACTTTTCCAAAAGTTGCAAGCTGTATCTTGAAAGCCGTCCCACAAATCATCAGATAAAAGCCCAAAATCCGACAAAACAAGCGTCATTTTCTATAATTCCACCTGTACAATCTGATTAATCAGGCTGCCTTTCGCCGCAATGTTCACCTTAACATATCTTTTTGTATGTCCTGTGAAATATCTCACCTTACCAGATGCCTCAACGTCTGCCGGAGCGCCATTCACCGAAATTCCCCTTACCCAGACCGCATCCTCCGGCGGAGCCTCCTCCAGCTTTGCCGCCGCAAGCTCCTCCTCCACCAGAATCTCATCCGGAACACCTTGAAGCGACCTCTCATACGCTTTTCTCTGCTTTTCGGTAAGCTTTAACAAAACCTCGCTCCGCTTTCCCTTCTCTTCCTCCGCAACCTGCCCCGTAAACCTTTCCGCAGCGGTTCCCGCTCTTACGGAATACTTAAACACATGGATTTCATATAAATTAAGCTCCTGCAGATTCTTAAGGGTTATCGCAAATTCTTCCTCTGTTTCCCCGGGAAACCCCACGATAACATCCGTCGTGATTGCCGGTTTTTCAAAATATTCCCGGAGCATCTCACATTTTTCCTTAAATTCCTCAACCGTGTATTTCCGGTTCATTCTTTTTAACGTTGCATCGCATGCGCTCTGAAGCGATAAGTGGAAATGCGGACAAAGCTTATCCGTCCCGGAAATACGCCGCAAAAAATCCCCGGTGACAATTCGGGGCTCCAATGAGCCAAGACGGATTCTCTTTACCTCCGGAATCTTCGCAATCCTCTCCACCAGCACTCCAAGGTCTGCGATTTCCCCTCCTTCTGCCGCACCGCTTTCCTCCTGCTTTTTTCCGACCTCCGCCTTTTTCCCGTCTATCCGCCGGTCATACTCTTCCCCCTGTCCCGCAAAATCCACTCCGTAAGAGGAAATGTGGATTCCGGTTAACACAAACTCCTTAACCCCTTTCCCTGCAAGATGCTGGATTTCCGCAAGGATTTGCTCCGGCTTTCTGCTTCTCACTCTTCCCCTTGTGTACGGAATAATACAATAGGAGCAAAACTGGTTACATCCGTCCTGAATTTTAATGTACGCCCTCTGATGGTCCAGATGAGCGGCGCCCAGGCTTCCCATCTCCTCATATTCCCTGGTTTTACCGATATCTACATACAGCTCCCCTTTTGTTCTGCCGCCGCTTTGCCGTATGCTCCCGCTTTCCCGTTCCTCCATATAGTCTTTTATTACCTGCACAATATCCTTTTTACAGTTATTCCCCACTACAATATCGACAAATTCCTCCCCCTTTAATCCGTCGCAATCCGCATTTACATAACATCCGGCAGCAGCAATCACCGCCTCCGGATTTCTTTTTTTCGCACGCCTTAACATCTGTCTGGATTTTTTTTGCGCCATATTCGTAACGGAGCAGGTATTTACAATATAGATATCCGCCATCTCTTCCGGTTCCACGATTTCAAAGCCTTCATCGGACAGCTTATCCTTCATGGAATCCGATTCATATTTATTTACCTTGCAGCCCAGATTGATTACTGCCGCCTTCCATCTCTTTCCGTTTTTCCAATCATTCATTATCTTTTTCTTATCCTTTATTTAATCTTTATCCTTTTCTATATTGACTTTTAGCATTTAAAAAGTTATCATAATAGCAGAAATGCCATGCGGCAAATATTTTTAGGAGGATTCTCACTATGAAGTCAGTTAAAATCTCTTTAAATTCCATTGACAAAGTAAAAAGTTTTGTTAATGATATTGCAAAATTTGATGCGGAGTTTGATTTGGTATCCGGCAGATATGTCATCGATGCAAAATCAATCATGGGAATTTTCAGTCTGGATATTTCACAGCCAATCGACTTAAATATTCATGCGGAGGGCGACGACACCGAGATTATGAAAGCTCTTGAGCCATACATCATCTAAACCCGCTGTTGATAAAGAATATGTTTATGGGACTTCCACCGGAAGAAGCTATTGCTTTTACGGAGAAGTCCCTTTCTTTATCCCAATTCCGCCTGTTACGGCAAAACCGCTTTCTGCCCTCTGCCATTACCGCTATTCTGCCAAATCCTCAATTCTTGCTTCAACGGTCTCAACGGTTTCCAAAGCCTCTTTCAGTAAATCCTCTATCACATCGGATAATTTTTCCTCCGAACGCTTAATGATTTCCAAAACCGGCTTCGTCACCGGATGCTTTGCCACAAAGATTGTACAGCAGTCCTCGTAGGGAAGAATCGACGTTTCATAGGTATCTATTTTTTCCGAAATATCAATAATTTCCTGCTTATCCATTCCGATGCAGGGACGGAACACCGGCATCCGGCAAACCTCATTGGTGCAGGCGAGGCTGTGCATCGTCTGGCTTGCCACCTGCCCTATACTCTCTCCGGTGACAAGGGCGTGGCATTTATTCTTTTCCGCCAGCGTTTCCGCAATCTTCATCATATACCGCCGCATGATAATGGTCAGCTCTTCATGGGGGCATTTCTCATAAATTGCCAGCTGGATATCCGTAAAATTTACAATATGCAGACGAATCGTACCGGAATATCCGGATACAATCCGGGCAAGGTCGATAACCTTCTGCTTTGCCCGTTCCGACGTGTACGGCGGCGCATGAAAATAAACCGCTTCCAGCTCCACTCCGCGCTTGGATATCATATACCCCGCCACAGGCGAATCAATTCCTCCGGAAAGCAGCAGCATTGCCTTTCCGTTGGTTCCCACCGGCAGCCCTCCCGCTCCTTTAATCGTCTCCGAATAAAAATAGATTTGCTGTCTGATTTCAATGTTCAGCAACACATCCGGCCGGTGTACATCAACGGTTAAATTCGGGCAGTTTTCCAAAAGCTCATGTCCAATCTCGCTGTTGATTTCCATGGATTTCATCGGAAAACCCTTGTTGGACCTTCTGGCATTGACTTTAAACGTCAGCGGCGTTTCCCCGTAACACTCCTTCATATAGGCAACCGCCCTTTGCCGGACTGCATCCATCTCCAGACGCTCTTCCATTACAATCGGACAGATTCCGACAATACCGAATACCTTTTTCAGCTCGGCAATCACATCTTCCTCATCATAATCCGATTCCGCCTCCAGAAAAATCCGTCCAAACTCCCTGCGGACGGCAAACTCGCCTAAACCCGCCACATGTTCCTTTATCTGCCTGCAGAGAACATCCTCAAAGACATATCTGTTTTTCCCCTTTGTTCCTATCTCTGCATATTTAATCAAAAACGCTTTATATTTCATCCTTTTCCCTTTCCTCCAGCCTTATTTTCTGGTAAACCGCCGCAGCACCGGTAAAAGCTCCCGCAATGCCTTTACCGTATATTCCGCTTCCTCCACGGTATTCAATTCACAAAAGCTAAACCGGAGCGTCGATTCCAGCAGCTCTTTGTCCAGTCCGATTGCTTTCAGCACACCGCTGACCGCCGGATGGTTAGAAGAGCATGCCGAGCCTGCCGATACATAAATTCCCTTTTCCTCTAACGCATGAAGAAGCACTTCACTGCGAACGCCGGAAAAGCTTAGGCTTGCAATATGGGGAGCCTGCCCGGAATTATCGGTAACCCCTTCTATCTGAACCGCTCCCTCCACCAGCGCCTTTTTTACTGCGCGCATCTTTTCGGTATTTTCTTCCAGCCGGTCATACATGATTTCCACAGCGCGCCCCATTCCCGCAATCGCCGTAGTATTCTCCGTACCGGAACGCATACCTCTTTCCTGTCCCCCGCCGTGAAGGACAGGGGATATTTTTATCCGGCTGTCCACAAACAAAGCCCCGCTTCCTTTCGGTCCGTGTATTTTATGCCCACTTACGGAAAGAGCGTCCACTCCGATACGTTTAGGATAGATTACCTGCTTTCCGAAAGCCTGAACTGCATCTACATGATAAACGATATCCCGGTTAACGGCTTTAACCGTCTGCGCTATTTCCGCAACAGGTTCCACCGTGCCAATCTCATTATTCACCGCCATCGTTGATACCAGAATCGTATCCTCCCGCAAGGCTTCTTTCAGCTGCTGCAAATCCACCTTTCCTGTTTTATCTACCCCGAGAAAAGTCACACAAAAACCTAATCCTTGGAGGTGTAATATTGGATTATACACCGAAGCGTGCTCGATTCCGGTTGTGATAATGTGATTTCCTGCCCGCTTATTCGCCATGGCTATTCCAATTAACGCAAGGTTATTTGCCTCGGTACCACCGGAGGTGAAAATAATTTCCTTAGGCTCGCATTTCAACTGCCTGCTAATCACTTTTCGCGAGTAACGGATATACTGTTCTGCTTCCACACCTTTCCGGTGCAGGGAAGAGGGATTTCCGTATCCGCTATCCATTGTCTCCAGCATAATTTCCCGGACCTCCGGTATAATCCTTGTCGTTGCCGCATTGTCAAAATATACTTCCATGTTACCTCCATTACCTGCCGTAGTCCTATTCATCTTTCTCCAATAAAAACATGAGCAGGGATAAAACCGCTATTCCTGCCGTCTCTGTTCGCAAAATCCGATGTCCCAGCGTCAGCGTTTTCCCGCCAATTTTTCTAATCATATCTACCTCCGAAGGCTCGAATCCCCCCTCCGGTCCGATAAAAACTCCGATATTTCGCTTTCCCATTGCATTTTCTATCACTTTTTTCGATTCATTTATATTATCTGCATTTTCATAAGGCAGCAAAATATAATCCAAATCCTGTGCAAGGCTGCATGCATCCTCCAGGCTCATCACTCCCGTCACTTCCGGAATCCTTCCCCGCTTGGACTGCTTTGCCGCACTACAGGCAACGGCATTCAGCCGCTGCAGCTTCTTATCCGCTTTTTTCGCATCCAGCTTAACCACGCAGCGCTTCATCTCCACCGGAACAATCCGGGCAGCGCCAAGCTCAACGGCCTTTTGCACTATCGTTTCCATTTTATCTCCTTTGGGGTATCCCTGAAACAGGGTAATCCGGGAAGGAAGCTCCCTGGCATTCCCCAAAATATCAACTATTTTCGCCTCCACCAGGGAGTCGCCATCCGCATATCCGGTAATCTGGCAGCGGTACTCCCTCTCCCCGCCGTCGCATACAAGAATTTCTTCTCCGGCTTTCATCCGGAGCACATTCCGGATATGATGGTAATCTTCACCGGTGATTACCACACCGTCTGTATTGAATTGTTCCGAACTTACAAAAAAACGATACATAGTCTTATTCTCCCGCCGCCATTCCGTCTCTTCTTTCCCAGAAAACGAATCCGGCAAACAGTGCAAGCCCTATTATGGTTAATATCATTCCCAGCCCGAGATAAGGCGTGGTATACCGAAGCTCCACCCTATGTTCTCCCTGCTTCAGGGAAACCCCTATCAGCGCTCCGCCGATAGCTTGATAATCCGTCGGTTCATCGTCTACATAAAGCATCCATCCCTTTACCGCCGGCACAGAGGTTAACATCATTCCGTCTGTGTTCACAAAAATCGTACCATTAATCCGATTATCTTCAAAATCCTCTATCTGATAAGCGCTCTCAGTGAGCTTCTCATAAGCCTGTTGAAAACGTTCCGCATCAAACGCCGCAATCTGATAGCAGAGTACATCCTGTCCCAAATCATCAATTTCCGCATTGGATACGATACTGATTCGCTTTCCCTTTTCCACAACTCCGATATGGAAGGTCCTCTGCTTAGCGGAAATCCCATCCTCAAACAGGAACTCCTCACCTATCATTACCGTAGAATAAACGTCCTCTTCACTCTCGACATAAACATAATAATCCGATTCCCCATCCGATTCAAAGCTTGCCGTCACCACATCGCCGGAATACATTTTTTCAAACAGATACTGGTACTGTCCGTTTTCCTTATCCGGCTCCACCACCGTATCCGGACTTTCGTTCTCGTCTAAATGCACTTCTCCGTCCTCATGGTTATGTTCTTCTTCTCTTTTCAGTCTCAAACCGCCTAACAGTGAATTACAGGTTAACTCCGGCGTTACCGTTTCAAATACTGCGTCTTCTCCCGTTGCCAGCCTGATAAAATCATTCTGTGCCGCAAAGGGGGATTTCCCCCCGGGCTGCCAGTCCACAATATCCTCATTGACCATATAGCCAAGACCAGCCAGCTGATTCATCTCATAAAGCCGGTAGCCGTTATTTTCTCCCCGTTTTTCCACATCACTGAATACAACTGCACTTTCTCCCATTCCGTAGCGGATATTAAACAGCACATTTAACAGCGGAGAGCCGCCAGAATATTCATAGTAATTCTCTGACCCTGCCATTCCCAGCTGATGATACAGCCGCCAGAGTGCATCATTAGTATAGGTAAGCTCTCCTGATGCCACCGGCTTATCCAGGGCAAAACCGTAATTTGCCGTAACCTGCGAAGCCGCAATCCGCTCACCGTCCTGTAAATCGGCGGAATTGCCCAGCACTTCACTTTGCTGATGATAGTAGCACTCTTCGATTGGATACATATTATGGCTCTCGAGCTGCATATAAGCATTTACCGCCAATTCACCAAGACAAAGCACCGCAAATACCAGCAGCATATTTTGATATTGGATGCTCTTTCTGCAATAAAAGAGCAAAAGCAGAAGAATAAACACATACAGCAAAAAAGTTGCCAGATAAACATAAAAATCCAGATAAGTCGTAATGCTAAAAAAGGTATATCCGATTGCCAGAACGCCTGCCAGCAGTACAACCGCAGCATGCCAAAGCTTTAGTCCCTTAAGCTCACCCAGCACAGCCATCGCCATATAAATTAACAGAAAGGAAAACAGAAAGGCGAAGCTGCCGTCGGTCTCGTTGACGCCGATATAGCCGTGCCATAGCAGATTCATCCCCCCGTTGCAAAGCCCCGCCGCCAGCAATACCAGCAGCAGGATAATTCCCTTCTTTTTTTGCTGCATCGGAACAAAAAAGAACAGTGCCGCTACAGCCACAGCAGTAACCGATACATAAAGCATCGCCTGTCCGGAAGCCGCCATGCTTAAAGAATCACAAATAAACAGCCGCTGGATAAAATCCGTGAAGGACAACAGAAACCCTTTGGCATAATCGCCGGCATTTTCCCACGGATACAATCTGCCGTTTCCCATCGTCATTGCAGCACTGGGAACAATGACCAGCATTCCGGTAAACCCCGCCGCCAGTAACGTATATCCATACCGCAGTATATTTTTCTTCTCCTCCCGAAAGCTTCCCTTAAGCTGCAAAATATACCAGATAACCAGAAACAGAACAACCGGAATGGCTAACCGGAAGTTACAAATCAGCATAAGCGACAGGCATAGATAAAAACGCTTGAAGCCTCTTCCCTCTGCCATCCACTCTTCAAGCAGCAGTAAAAAGGGGAAGAGAATCCATACATCCCCCCAGCTTATGCAGGAAATATTTTGAATCAACGCATTTCCCAGGAAAAAAGCGCCTGCAAACGTCAGACTCATCAGCTTTTTGTGATGTTCTATTTTGTTATGCTTTGTGTGCATGAAATAAAAAGTCATGGCAGCCGCTGCAAGGGACCATTTCAGCACCATAACAAACTGAAGCATATCGGCAATCCCGCTCCTTGGAACGAGCAGAAACAGCACCGTAAATGGGGACAGCATGTACTGGAACAAATTGATTAAAAAATCCGTTCCCAGCCCTGCATTCCAGCTGTAAAACAAGGATTCGCCCTGATGAACCTTATTCCACAGCTCCACATACATTCCGTAATATACGGTACCGGCATCACCGGACAATATACTCCCTTTACCGGTGAGCCATGATTCCCTGACCACGGAATGGATGACAATCAACATCCACGGCAGTAAAAATGCCAGAATATAGTTCCAGTTCTTTTTTATCCAATCACCTGTTTTTTTCATCGTTCTTCCCTAAACCTTCCTGTTCTATTTTGCGGTAATGGAAACCCATTCCCCCATGGAATCAATCCTTAAAACGGTAAATCCGTTTGCCTCAAGCGCATTTACCACATCTTTTTCCTTTGTCTGGATAATTCCCGATGTGATAAACACTCCGTTTTCTTTCAAAAAGGGACGTACCACGGCAGAAAGCGGGATAATGACATCAGCTAAAATATTTGCCACAACAATGTCCACCCTGCCCATTGCCATAATCCTGTCCGCAAATGCGCTATCGCCAATCACATCCCCCTTTTCCAGGGTAAACCTCTCTTCCGGTATCCCATTCAGCAAAAGATTCTCCCTGCTGGCTTTCACCGCCAATTCATCAATATCCACTCCGCAGACCCGCTTTGCCCCAAGCTTCATGGCAATAATCGATAAAATACCGCTTCCACAGCCTGCATCCAGTACCTCCGTTGTCCCGTCTTTCTTTATATAGCGCTTAAGGTTAGCTATACAAAGCCTTGTTGTCTCATGGGACCCCGTCCCGAACGCTGTTCCCGGGTCAATACGCACAAGAATATCGTCCGGTTTCTTCTCCGCCTCCTCTGTCCAGGTGGGCTGAATCAGAATATTTCCCTCCAGCCGGAAAGGATGAAAAAACTCTTTCCAGTTATTCATCCAGTCCTTATCCTCAGTTTCCCCGACAGATATTCTGCCGGTGCCTACCTTAAGATAAGCCGACATTTCCTTTAACTGTTCCCCGATATACCGGCATAACGCCTTTATCTCAACGGTATCATCAAGATAACAGGATATCCTGGCGGTGCCGTCATCCGGCGGAAGCTGTGGCAGAATATCAATAAACATTGCTTTCTTATCCGCCTCTGACAGAGGTATATTATCCTCTATCTCTATTCCCTCCACACCGTATTCTCCCAACACATAGCTCAGCATATCCGTCGCTTCCGTTGTTGTCTCAATCGTAACTTTTTTCCACTTCATTGTTATCTCCGTTCAAGTTAGCATACTTTTTACATTATAGCATATCTTTTCCGCAATTCCAATGAATTTTCCCATAAAACAGGCAAGCATAAAACGGCAGGCAGCTTTCCCGACGGATATGCCGGTTACCTATCCGTCCGGAAATGCTGCCTGCCGATACAATAACAGAAATACTTCCTGTTCTTTATTTCTTCTTGCCGAATCCTTTTTTCTTATGTCCGCTGAAGCTGAAATCTCCGGAAGAGTCCGTCGAACGTCTGGCGGTCTGTCCTGTCGCTTCATCGAAGTTATTCAAGATTGTTTTTTGCTCCTCCGTCAGCTTATCGGGAACCTGAACCACCAACGTTACATAATGGTCGCCACGCACACTTTTATTCCGTAGCGTCGGAACGCCTTTCCCTTTCAGCTTCACCTTCGTATCCGTCTGGGTACCCGCTTTAATCTCGTAATCCATCGGACCGTCGATTGTGTTAATGGTAACCGTTCCGCCAAGTGCCGCCTGGGTAAAGGTAATGGGCTCCGTAGAAAACAAATCATACTCCTGGCGCTGGAACTGCGGATGTCTGTCAACCAGTACCGTAACCAGTAAATCTCCTCTTCCGCCGCCGTTTACCCCCGGCTCGCCCTTCTCCCGGATACGGATACTCTGACCGTTGTCAATACCCGCCGGTACGACTACCTGAATCTTTTTCTTACTCTTAACATAACCTGTGCCGGAACACTGGGTACATTTAAACTTAATCACCTTGCCAGTTCCGCTGCATTCCGGACAGGTCTGTACATTCCGGACAACACCGAACAACGACTGCTGGGTAAATACCACCTGTCCCTTACCGTTACATTTTGTACAGGTTTCCGGATTATGCCCCGGCTGGGAACCGGTACCATGACAGATGACACATTCATCTTTAAGTGGTAACTCCAATTCCTTCTGGCAGCCAAATACTGCCTCATCGAATTTTACGCGGACACTGGTCTTGATATTCGCACCCTTCATCGGTCCGTTGGACTGATGGGTTCTGGTTCCTCCACCGAACATATCACCGAAAATATCGCCAAAGATATCTCCCATGTCACCAAAATCAAATCCACCGAATCCTGCGCCGCCCATTCCGCTATTCGGGTCAAATGCAGCATGACCAAACTGGTCATATTTCGCCCGGGTATCCGGGTCACTCAGCACCTTATAGGCTTCGGAGGCTTCTTTAAACTTCGCTTCTGCCTCCTTATCGCCGGGATTGGTATCCGGATGATACTTTTTTGCGACCTGCCTGTATGCCTTTTTTAACTCTGCCTCCGTTGCGTTTTTGGAAACGCCAAGAACCTCATAATAATCTCTTTTTGTCTCTGCCATCTTCTTCACCTTTACTTACAATGTTGTTTCGATACATTAAATCTCGGTATAATCTCCGTCTACAACATCACCTTCATCATAGCTTTCCGGACCGGCTGCACCGGTACCTGCATTTGCTCCGGGACCGTTTTGCTCATATAATTTGGCAAACAGATTCTGTGCGCTGGTCATCAAGGTCTCTTTTGCATTCTTCAGCTGCTCTACGTCATAATCGCTCATATTCTCGGGGTCGGTTCCCTCAACCAGGCTCTTCAGCGCAGCAAGGTCAGCCTCAACCTTGGTCTTATCCTCTGACGGCAGCTTATCTCCTACATCCTGCAAAGCCTTCTCTGTCTGGAATACCATGGCATCCGCATCATTTCTTGCCTCAATGGCATCCTTTCTCTTCTTATCCTGTGCCTCATACTCTGCTGCTTCCTTGATTGCCTTTTCGATATCGTCATCCGACATATTGGAGCCGGCAGTAATGGTAATATGCTGCTCCCTTCCTGTTCCCAAATCCTTAGCGGATACATTAACAATACCGTTGGCATCAATATCAAAGGTAACTTCAATCTGCGGTACACCGCGTCTTGCCGGAGCAATACCGTCAAGGCGGAAACGCCCTAAGGATTTGTTATCTCTTGCAAACTGTCTCTCACCCTGGCAGATATTGATATCTACCGCATCCTGATTATCCTGTGCCGTTGAGAATATCTGGCTCTTCTTTGTCGGAATCGTTGTATTTCTCTCAATCAGCCTTGTTGCCACACCACCCATCGTCTCAATGGAAAGGGAAAGCGGGGTAACATCCAGAAGCAGAATCTCGCCTGCACCGGCATCACCGGCAAGCTTACCACCCTGGATAGATGCGCCGATTGCCACACATTCATCGGGATTGATTCCCTTAAACGGCTCTTTGCCGGTCAACTGCTTTACCTTATCCTGTACCGCAATAATACGGGTTGAACCACCAACCAGCAGTACCTTGTCAAGCTCAGAAGCAGTAAGTCCTGCATCCTTTAACGCAGTCTGAACCGGCGCTGCTGTCCGCTCAACCAAATGTGCAGTCAGCTCGTCAAACTTCGCTCTGGTTAAATTCATATCAAAATGCTTAGGTCCCTCCGCCGTTGCCGTAATAAACGGAAGATTGATGTTTGTTGTTGTTGAGGAGGACAGCTCTTTCTTTGCCTTTTCAGCAGCTTCCTTTAATCTCTGCATTGCCATCTTATCCGTAGATAAATCAACGCCCTCCTGGTTCTTAAACTCGCTTAACATGTAGTCGGTAACCACATTATCAAAGTCATCACCGCCGAGCTGATTATCACCTGCAGTTGCCAGTACCTCGATAACACCGTCGCCAATCTCGATGATGGATACATCAAATGTACCGCCGCCTAAGTCGTATACCATAATCTTCTGCTCATTTTCATTGTCCAGACCATAGGATAATGCCGCCGCCGTGGGCTCGTTGATAATACGCTTTACGTCCATACCGGCGATACGTCCTGCATCCTTTGTTGCCTGCCTCTGCGCATCCGAAAAATATGCCGGAACCGTAATTACCGCTTCCGTTACCTTCTCTCCCAAATAACTTTCCGCATCCGCCTTTAATTTCTGAAGCACCATAGCGGAAATCTCCTGCGGAGAATACTTCTTATCGTCAATCGCTACCTTATAATCAGAACCCATATGTCTCTTAATTGAAGAAATTGTCTTATCCGCATTGGTAACCGCCTGACGCTTTGCCGGCTCACCAACCACTCTTTCTCCGGTCTTGGTAAACGCCACAACAGACGGTGTTGTTCTTGCGCCCTCTGCATTGTTAATGACAACCGGCTTACCACCCTCCATAACTGCCACACATGAATTTGTTGTACCTAAGTCAATACCAATAATTTTTCCCATGATTCTTTCCTCCTAAAATTCAATAAAGCTTATGTTATATTCTTATGATTAAACACTATGTGTTTATGATTTACCTGTCAGTTGGCTACCTTAACCATACTGTGGCGAAGCACATCTTCCTTATACATATATCCTTTTTGCAGTTCCTCGGCAACGGTATTTTCCCCAAAGGCTTCATCCTCCACATGCATTACCGCATTGTGATAATCCGGATTAAATTCCGTTCCCTCCGCATTCATCGGCGACACGCCAATCTCTTCCAGCGTTACAATAAGCTGCTTATAAATCTTATCCACACCCTGTTCAAAGGCTCTTTCCCTGTCCTCCTCGGGAATTGCCTGCAGTGCCCGTTCAAAATTATCCACCACCGGAAGCAGCTTCTCCAGTACCTCCTTCGCCCCGATATCATACATGCGTCTGGATTCCTTTTCATTACGGTTACGGGCATTCTCAAATTCCGCCAGCAGCCGCTTATACCGGTCATTCGCATCTTCGGTAAGCTCTTTTTGTTTCTCAAGCTCCAGCTCCAGGGCTTTATTATTGCCTCCGCCCCTTCGATTACCTTTTTTTCCCTTTACCGGTTTCTTTTCTGCATCCTCCGAAACTTCCTTCGCCTCTACTTCTGTCTCTTCAGTGGATTCCACAGCTACCTCTTCTACAGTCTCTTCTACTGCTTCGCTTTTCGGTTTGCTCTTTCTGCCCGCATTGCCTTTTGCATTGTTTTTCTTCTTTTCTTCCACTTTGACACCTCTAATCTTTCTTCTTAAATATAGTATCCAGCTCACCCGTAAGATTTTTCAGGGTGTTAACCACTTTCTGATAATCCATTCGCTTGGGACCGATAATCCCGATTGTTCCCTTAGCCCCTTCCTCCAATTCATAGGTTGCCGTTACAATACTGCAGTCCTTCATATTGGAAACCGGCGCCTCTTCACCGATGTATACCTGGATTCCATTGGAATTATCACTGTGAATGGATTCATCAATCAATTCACCAAGTCCCTGACGGTCCTCCAGTGCTTCTAAAAGTTTCGTTGTCTGCTCGAGATTTCCAAGCTCCGGATATTTTAACATATTCGTTGTACCGCTTGTATAAATCTCCACCTCATCCGCTTCATGTATCGCCTCCGCAATCCCCTGGAAAATATTCTCCATGACATCCGCAAACTCGCCCGCCTGTACTTTAATGGTCTGTATCATTTCCAGATTGATGTCCTGAAGGGATGCACCCTGAAGAAATGTATTCAACAGCACATTCAGCTTCAGCAGCTCGTCATTGCCAAGCATCCGGTCAACCTTCATCAGCTTATTCTTAATGACATTACCGTCTACAACAATAACCGCAAGGAGCTGTTTTTCATCCACCTGGGACAACTGGATAAATTTAAGCTTGGAATTCTGATACTGCGGCGCCGTAACCAGGGTTGCGTAATTTGTATTATAGGCAAGCACTCTGGCAACCTGCTTTAACAGCGATTCCATCTTATCCACACGGTCTAAAAGCTGTGTCTTCATCTCCTCCATCTCGGTGTCTTTCTCCACCATCATACGGTCCACATAAAGGCGGTACCCTTTATCCGTGGGAACCCTTCCTGCCGAGGTATGCGGCTGCATAATCAGTCCGAGTTCTTCCAAATCCGCCATCTCGTTACGAATCGTTGCAGAACTAAGGTTCAAATCGGTATACTTGGAAATCGTTCTTGAACCCACCGGCTCCCCGGTTTCCAGGTAATTAGAGATGACTGCCTTCAAAATCTTCAGTTTTCGCTCATCCAATTCCATGCATCAAACCCCTTTCTGCCCGTTCCCTTCACTGTTAGCACTCATCATTTCCGAGTGCTAACATCTGACTATAGAGTAACACTGACGCTTTCTTTTGTCAAGAAAAAACAGGAAAAATTTATAAAGTTTTTTCTGTTTTTAATCCCATATTGTTTCTGTTCTGTCGGGATTTTCCAAAAGTGCATTTACCTGCTTTTTTAAATCCAGCGCCCGATTGGAATACACCTCTTTCTCCTCCTGGTCAAAATCATGATACGACCTGCCGTTCTTGTCCTTAACGACATATCTTGTCTCGACAGGATATTCTTCCCTTAAGGCTATATTATAATAGCTTTGCTCCGGCAGCGGCATACCAAGCTTCATCAAAAGATAAGTCGATAAAAACGAAACATTCATCTCCCCATTCTGCTCTTTATCCAGATTCATGTTATCCCATATCAGATAAGGTGTAGAATATGCCAGAATCTCTTCTTTTTTCCCCGCCTTTAATATATCCAGGGCATAGCTTGGAGCATGGTCGCCAAAAAACAGGATTACCGTAGGCTCCTTTGTCTGTTTAAAATAATCCGTCAGCTTTTTCAATGCCTCGCCGCTTTTGGAAATCCCACTGATATATTCGCCAAACCATTTTTGCCGGTTTTCCCCATAGCCGGTTTCGTTCCCGTGAAAAGTAACCTCAATATTCTCCGGTACATTTTGTTTTTCTTCCCCATTGATGATGGCAATATGATTGGCAACCGATACGCCGAAACAGAAAAACGGTTTTCCTCCGTCTTTATTCTTTTCATACCGGTAAATGATTTCATTGGTCAGGGCATCATCGGAAATATATCCGCACATATCCGTATACGTCATCTGGGAGCGGTCAATAAATTTATCAAAGCCCATCCGGGGATACGCTTTGTAGCGCTCCCAAAAAACACCGTTATAGGGATGAACCGCCATGGTATAATACCCCTGTTTCTTTAAATATCCCACAAAAGAAGGCTGTTTATCCTGAAAATACTCCTTATAGGGACAAAAACCGGAAGCCATTCCTCTTGTATTCCATCCCGTCAGAAATTCAAATTCCGAAAAATGCGTGCTTCCACCATAAATGTTTACCATCGCATTCCCGAAGCTGCTGTCTTTTTTTACCTCTTCAAATGCCGCCATCGGGTTTTCACTGTAGGTTACCACTCCCTCCAGCCGGTTCACATCATAAAACGCCTCGCTCATAATCACGATAATATTGGGGTATTCCTCCTTCGCAGCGGCAGCATTTGCTTTATTCCCACTGCCGCCCTCCTCCACTATGCGGATGCCCTCCTCCACATACCGGGCATAGGCGTTTTTCGCTTCCTCCGCCGTATAGGGCTTTTGTGCGCTTATCGTTAATACGCTTTCCAGAAAATATACCAGCGGTCCGGTTTTATCCGCAGTACCCTCATCGGAAAGTTTTATGATTTTACTGTTTTTTACCTCTCCAAAAAGAAACGGCAGCAGGAGGATACCGCATACAAGGAGAAAAATCCCAAAAATCCGCACATCCTTTTTTTGCCGGGGTGCTTTGCGAAGCCGGACAGCATCAAAATAAACCCAGACCATACTGCTGAGTATACCTATGCCTGCGCAAATCCATGTACCGGACCATGCATGAAACTCCGCCTTTCCTGCAACCTCGGCAGCCTCCGGCAATTTGGCAAAATCCGATATCGTTATACATTCATTTAACCCTATCCACTTCATGTTATTGGCAACGGAAAATACGGCGGTGGTTATCCCCGGTATGAGGCAGGACAGCAGCACGCTGCGAAACAAAATATAGCATAGCAGCACAAAAAACAGATAACACAAAAAATTATATGCCAGAAAATAAGCATTTTCCCACTGAAGCCACGCTCCTAATACATACGCATCTGCAAAGGTTACGCACTGCATCATCGTCATCAGAAAAAAAGCCTGCAGTACAAAGATAACCGACAGCATCACCGTATCCTGTTTTTTCCTAATCATTCTTTCTCCAACTTCCTTCACCATAAAGAAAGTCCGGGGAGCTTCCTCGGACTCTCTTTAATCCTGTTTTATTTTACCTTAATCGTAATACTTGCTTTCTTACCGCTGCCATCCTTTGCCTTTGCCGTAATCTTCGCCTTACCCTTTTTCTTTGCCGTCACCTTGCCTTTGGCATTCACCGCCGCCACCTTCTTGTTGCTGGACGTCCAGGTAAGCTCTTTACTGATTCCCTTAGCCGGGGTAAATTTGGCTTTCAGCTTTGTGGATTTTCCCACCTTTAAGGTTTTCTTTCCGGTAAGCTTTATTTTCTTCACTGCATTTTTCATAATCGAAATCTTATATACTGCTTTGATTCGATTATCCTCTGCGGAAACTGCGGTAATTGTTACCTTCCTGCCTTTTCCCGCTTTTTTCGTGGTTACCACGCCCTGACGGTTAACCGATGCATATTTCTTGTTGCTCACCTTCCAGGTAACCTGCTTATTCGCTGCATTTTTCGGATAAACAGCAGCAGTCAGTTTAATCTTTTTGCCCGGCGCAACTTTCTTTGTCGGTCCGGTAATCTTAAGGCTCGTTACCTTTATGGCAGAGCCTCCTCCAGGATTATTTTCCGTAACCGTCACCTTACAGCTCGCCGTTACTCCGCTTCCGTCCTTTGCCTTTGCCGTTATCACTGCTGTTCCTGCCGATACACCGGTTACCTTTCCGTTTCCGTCAACCATGGCAACCTTGCTATTGCTGCTGCTCCATTCTATCTCCCGGTTATCCGCATCATCCGGTAACACCTTTGCTGCCGTTAACTGGAAGCTCTCATTCTTTTTGATGGTCTTTTCCGCCGCATTTAACGTGATTTCCGTCACCTGCACCGGCTGTTTGCTCTCCTGGATGACCGTTACCCGGCAGCTTGCCGATATGCCGCTGCCATCCTTTGCCGTCGCCGTTATCACTGCCTCCCCTGCCGATACGCCGGTTACCGTACCGTCCTCGTCAACGGTGGCAATGCCGTAATCACTGCTTGACCAGAACACCTTCCGGTTATCCGCATTATCCGGCAGAATTGTCCTAACAGTTAATTGGAAGCTTTCCTCCTTCCGGATGCTCTTTTCCTCTTCCTCTAAAATTATTCCGGTAACCAGTATCGGATTAACGGTCACTGTACAGCTTGCCGTTACTCCGCTTCCGTCCTTTGCGATTGCCATAATTACCGCCTGCCCTGCCGATACGCCGGTTACCGTACCGCTCTTTTCACCACCAGCAGCAACGGAAGCAACGGAAGCATCGCTGCTGACCCATGCCACCTCCTGGTTATCCGCATTATCCGGTGTCACCGCCGTAATCTGCAAGGCAAAGCTTTCCCCTTTATCAACAGTCTTTTCTGCCGCATCCAGGGTAATTCCTGTCGTCAATACCGGCTCCCGGTCTTCAACGGTAATGGTACACCTTCTTGACATACCGTTGATTACAGCGGTAATTACTGCTGTTCCGCTGGCTTTCGCCTCTATATTTCCCTGTCCGTCTACCGTCACAATTCCGGGGGCGCTGCTTGCCCACTGCACGGTATAAGCGTCCGGCGCTGCCGGTACAGTGGTAACAGACAAAACGTCCGTATCGCCAATCTTCATTGTGGCAGCCGTCTTATTCAGACTGAAGCCCGTTACCGGATTAGTCACAGTCACGTTACAGTCTTTTGTATATCCTCCTGCACTAACGGTTATCTTTGCCGTTCCGCTGGCTTTTGCCGTTACTTTTCCCGTATCCGGATTCACTTCTGCTACGGAAGTATTATCCGACTGATAGGTTATTTCCCCGATTGCCGCACCTGCCGGATTCGGGGTAACCACAATTACTCCGCTTTCTCCTGCCTTTAATGCCATGCTTTCCGGGTCAACCAGAATCCCTGTTAATGTCTCGGTAGCTGCGTTAACCGTCACCTGGCAGCTCCGGGTAATCACCTGCGTACCGTTATTCACACTTGCCGTAATTACTGCCGTTCCTGCCGATACCGCCGTAATCTTTCCTGCGTCAGAAACCGTGGCAAC
Organism: Bacteroidales bacterium; assembly: GCA_023664535.1. Taxonomy (GTDB): domain Bacteria; phylum Bacillota; class Clostridia; order Lachnospirales; family Lachnospiraceae; genus CAG-590. The sequence goes on along the minus strand of JAMPFJ010000001.1, from coordinate 78,934 downwards.
ACCAGAATTATCGCTGCTCCATGTTATGGTATACGCATCGGCATTTTCCGGCGTTTTCTCCTTTTCAAATAAAGTCTCTGCATTACCTGCCGTCAAGGTTAAGGTTTCTTTATTCAGTGTAAATGCGCTAAGCGGATTCGTCACAGTCACGCTGCAGGCTTTTGAAATTCCGTTAATTGTAGCGGTAATCGTGGCCTGTCCGCTTCCGGCAGCAGTCACCATGCCGTTTCCGTCTACTGTTGCTATTTCCTCATTATTGCTGCTCCACATCACCTTATAGGCATCCGGATTTGCCGGCGTTGTCGTAATTGACAGCCTCTCTTTTGCCCCGCCTTTAAGGGACAGCTCCTGTTTATTCAGTGTAAAATCCGTCACCCCGTTGGTCACCACGATGGTACAGGTTCTGGAAATCTCCTGTATCTTCGCCGTGATTACTGCCGTTCCGCTTGATACCGCCGTCACCTTTCCGCTATCATCCACGGTTGCAACTCCTGTATCGTTACTGCTCCAGACGGTATTCCAGTCTACCGAAAAATCGGCATCCTCCGGCTTTATCCTGCTAACCTCCAAAGTACAGTTCTCTCCTACCCGGAGGTCTTTCCTGCCTTCGCTTATGGAGAAATCGGTTATCACCGGCATTTTTCTTGTAATTCCTACAGTAACCTTGACATTGTTAAAGTTCGCTCTGTCCTGTCCGGTATATTCCGCCGCTGCCTCTACCTTCTGCCCGGAAACCAACGCCTTATTTCTGTCGGTGCTGCTCCAGCTCCAGCCCGAGGGCAGTTCAACCGCTCCCACGGTTTTCACGTTATACTCCGCTTCCATAACCGTTGCCGGTACATTTGGCGGATTATCGGCTTTTGCAATCTTAAAATACTGGGTTACCGAACCGCTGTAATCCGAACCTTCCACCGCCTTTATGGTGATTGAAGCCTGAACATTGCCGGTGGATGCATTGATGTTGTTCGCATATTCCAGTGTATAATCCGTTCCCTTTGTCAGCGTTTTCGTTCCGTCCTTAACCGTTATCGACGGCGTAATTGCACTTCCGGTATACGTCTGTTCCGGAATTGCACTAAAGGTTAAGGTGCTGATTTCCTTCTTGGTTACCACACCCTGTTTCCTTGTGATGCTTACCGTAACCGTGCTGTTCTTATAATTGCTCTTATCCTGGTATTCTGCCACTGCTTTGACTGCCTGCCCGGAAACCAGGGCTTTATCCTTATCGGCACTGCTCCAGCTCCAGCCGTCGGGCAGAGCCACATCGCTTACGGTTTCCGCATTCTCTGCCGCTTCCATCGTTGTAGATGGGGAAACGGGAGGATTTGCTGCCTGTACAATCGTAAATTGCAATTCCATTTTTCCAGTATAGGCAGAACCGTTCACCGCTGTAATCGTCATCGTTGCCTTCGTATTTGCGTTCGCATTGATATTATTCTTATATGCAACCGTATAGTCTGTCCCTTCATTCAATGTGGTTGTTCCGTCCTTGATGGTTACTTTCGGCTTAATCTCACTTCCGGTATAGGTCTGATTGGCAATGGTCTTAGGCGTATAGGTCAGCGTACTGATATCCTTTTTCGCCTGGCTGCTGACAGAAATCTGTTCATTAAACTGACTAGTAGTTTTTGAATTACTATTATAATACAACAGATACCAGTAATAAGTCTTTCCCGCCTCTAAAACTTTCGTAAATTTTCTCGTAGATTCTACTGCGGGAGCCGTAAAGGTTTCTCCCACACCAGTAACCTGATAATCTGTGTCAAGCCAGTGCCATTGAGTATTTCCAGATTTACAGGCAAACGTGTATTCGCCTGATGTCTCCGGAGTAAACATGAACCATTTCCTTACATCCGTCGTATTATCTTTATGCTGCTGGTTATATATTGTAACATCCCCGGCATAACCATCAGTCACCACAATGGTATTGGAAGCAGTCCTCTCTTCCACATAACAGGCATAAATCCACGGCTGGGCAAGCGAGCCCACAACCGTCTCCACCGGCTGGGTTAAATCTAGTTTTTTTCCATTAATTATACCGCCATTGGTCATCTTATTATCATACCAGCCCATAAAAATGTACCCATCCACTTTTGCCTCCGGCTCCACTATGAAACTGCCTTCCTCAACCTCCTGCTTTCCATACAGATAACCGTGAGGACTACTATGTTCTTCATCCTCTTCCCTTACCGAATCATACAAATATACCGTGTAGGTCGTCCCGGCGGCAAGCGCCTCCATCGGCCCCCCGAAAACCATCAGCAATGCCAGTACCACGCTTAATCCCCGCCGCAGCCACTGCCGCCTGCCGGAAAAAAGAGCAGGACTGCCTGCACCGGTTTCCCTTCTCCTTGTTCCATCACCCATATCCTCTAATCCTCCTTTTCGTTAATTCTATATCGTTATCCCGTTACCGGGAATGGATTCCCCGTCTAAAATCACGTCCGCCTGATAAAGGTCTGGCTGCATTTCGGGCAACGGATATTGACTTTATTCTTTCCTTTCGGCACACGGATAATCTGCCGGCAGGTGCGGCAGACAAAATAGGCATATTCCCCGTCACGCATCGTCTTTATCTTCATTTTCAGACACAGCTTTACATACCGGCATACCTCTACAATACTGCCCATATACCGCATATAAAACGCATTTTCTTTCCTCCGCTTATCCAGATTCTTGGAAAACACCCGCACATAGCAGAGCACCACCAAAACGCCCCCGATAAAAGCAATCAAAGGCTTTTTGGTAAATAATGCAGCGGAAATGAAAATGAATCCCAAAAGCATGATAAAATTATTTAATTCATCCAAACCACAGCGGCGGGACATTACCTCCCGCATATCTTCCCTGAACATGGTTACATATTTTCGTAGTAGGCTCATCACAACTCTCTCCTGTTTTTTGTCTATTCTGCCTTAATATTTATATTATACTCTTGTTTTTCCATTCTTTCAATCATCAAAGCAAAAAATCTGCCATAACTACATTACTGACATCAATGCCCTCCTCGCTTAAATAAATCCTGTCCTGTTCCTCTAAAAGCAGCCCCAGCTTCTTATATTTCTCCAGTACCTGTCCGTAAATTTCCTCCACCTCGGCTCCGAATTTCCAACGAAATTCCGATTTGGAAATTCCCTGCCTTACCCTCAGCCCCAGAAACATAAATTCCTCCATCTCTTCGGAGGGGCTGAGCCTTTGTATTTCTTCATAACGCCCTTCAATAAACGCCATGTATCCTCCGTCCGCCGTGCCACAGCTTCCCCATTCCCTGTCCGTCTCCGGTAAACTCTCCCCCGGCGTAAAGCAGTCCAGATAATTTTCCATCCGCTCCGTTCCATGAAACCGGAGCTTTCCCTTTCCGGGCTCCGCCGCAAGATAGGACGAAGCACCCAAACCGATTCCCAGATATTCCCGGCCTGTCCAGTAGCCCAGATTATGCCGGCAGGCAAAGCCCTCCTTAGCGTAATTGGATATCTCATAACGGCGGTAGCCGCTGTTTGTCAACAGTGCTTTTGTCCTGCGGTAAAGCAGCCTGTCCTCCTCCTCGGAGGGCAGCAGGGCAAGCAGCTCTGCATTCCGGCTAAGGGGCGTTCCCTCCTCGACAATCAGACTGTAAGCAGATATATGCTCCGGCTGCAAATCCGCCACCTTTCCCAGCGTCCGGATATAGGATTCCCGGCTTTCTCCCGGAAGCCCGGACATGATATCGATATTGATGTTATTAAATCCCGCCTGCCTTGCACTGTTATAGGCGGCGATAAACTGGTCATAGTTATGTACCCTGCCAAGTGCAAGGAGTATTTCGTCATTTGCACTCTGTAACCCGATGCTCAGCCGGTTGATTCCCAGCCTCCGGTACAGATACAGCTTATCCGCAGTAAGGCTGTCGGGATTCCCCTCTATCGTAATCTCTGCCATTTCATCCACGGCAAACACCCGGTAAACCGTCTGCATAATCCTTTCCGTCAGGGACGCCTCCAGATAGGACGGCGTTCCGCCCCCGATAAAAACGGTCCGCAGGATATATTCCCCCAATTCTGCCGCATGCGCCTCCATCTCGTTACATAACGCCGCCACATACTGCTTCTGCCTGCGGTAATCCACCCCGCCAAAGGACAAAAAATCGCAGTAGCTGCATTTTGATTTACAGAAAGGAATATGGATATACAGGCTTAAATTCCGTTTTTCCGGTTTTGTTTTGTCCATTTTATTCATCATCTAACTTTAACACACTCATAAATGCTTTCTGCGGAATCTCCACATTGCCAATCTGGCGCATCCGCTTCTTGCCCTCTTTCTGCTTCTCCAACAGCTTCTTCTTCCGGGAAATATCTCCGCCATAGCATTTGGCAAGCACATCCTTGCGAAGAGCCTTTATCGTTTCTCTGGCAATAATCCTGCTTCCGACTGCCGCCTGAATCGGTATTTCAAATAAATGTCTCGGAATCTCACCCTTTAATTTTTCACACATTTTACGACCCCTCTCGTAAGCGGTATCCGCATGTACAATAAAGGACAGGGCGTCTACCTCTTCCCTGTTGATTAGAATATCCAGCTTTACCAAATCAGAGCGGACATAGCCGTTTAATTCATAATCAAAGGAAGCATACCCTCTTGAGCGGGATTTTAACGCATCGAAAAAATCATAGATAATCTCGTTAAGGGGCAGGTCGTATTTTAACAGCGCTCTCGTCTCCTCCATATATTCCATGCTCTTATACACCCCCCGCCGTTCCTGGCAGAGCTGCATAATCGCTCCCACATAATCCTTTGTCACCATGATTTCCGCCGCCACAAAGGGCTCCTCCATATAATCAATCTGCGACGCATCCGGAAGATTGGAGGGATTGGTAAGCTCTATCATCTCCCCGTCCGTCCGGTAAACACGGTATACTACCCCCGGCGCCGTGGTCACCAAATCCAGATTATACTCTCTTTCCAAACGCTCCTGGATAATCTCCAGATGTAAAAGCCCGAGAAAACCGCACCGGAACCCAAAACCCAGAGCAATCGAGGTTTCCGCTTCATAGCTCAACGCCGCATCATTTAACTGAAGCTTTTCCAGAGCATCCCGCAAATCCGGATACTTTGCCCCGTCCGCCGGATATAGTCCGCAGTACACCATCGGATTGGCTTTCTTATATCCCGGAAGCGCCGTCTTGCAGGGGTTATCCGCATCGGTCACCGTATCGCCTACTCTGGTTTCCTTTACGTCCTTCAGGCTTGCGGTAATATACCCCACCATTCCCGCCGACAGCTCGTCCTGCGGAATAAACTGGCCTGCGCCGAAAATTCCAACCTCCACAACCTCCACGCATGCCCCGGTCGCCATCATCTTAATATTACTTCCCTTTCGCACCACCCCGTCATACAGGCGGCAGAAAATGATTACCCCCTTATAGGCATCATATTTACTGTCAAAAATCAGCGCCTTCAGCGGGCCATCCACATCCCCGGCAGGCGCCGGTATCTTTGCGACAATCTGCTCTAATACTTCTTCGATATTTAACCCGGTTTTTGCCGAAATCCTGGGTGCATCCTGCGCCTCAATCCCAATGACATCCTCGATTTCATTAACCACCCGTTCCGGGTCTGCACTGGGCAAATCAATCTTGTTGATGACCGGCATCACGTCCAAATCATTATCAATGGCAAGATACACATTTGCCAGAGTCTGCGCTTCAATTCCCTGGGCGGCATCCACAACCAGAATCGCCCCCTCGCATGCGGCAAGGCTTCTGGACACCTCGTAATTAAAGTCCACATGCCCCGGCGTATCAATCAGGTTAAAAATATATTCCTCACCGTCCTTTGCCCGGTAAACAATTCTCACTGCCTGTGCTTTTATCGTAATTCCCCGCTCGCGTTCCAGCTCCATGTTGTCCAGCACCTGCGCCTGCATTTCCCTGCTGGTCAACAGCCCCGTCTGCTCAATGATTCTGTCCGCCAAAGTGGATTTTCCGTGGTCGATATGGGCAATAATACAAAAATTACGAATTTTACTCTGGTCTGTATGTGTCATGTTTTCTCTCCTGTTCCCTGTGTTTCATTCCTAAAAAATTCCATAATTATTAAAATTATAGCATATTATTCCTGTTTACTCAACACCTTATCCAGTATCGCCGCAAGGGGCTCCATTGCGTTTTTTTCCTCCTCCACGGTATTATTCTGGGCGCCCACCTCAATCAATGCCGTTTTCGGCATCAGATGCAGATTAAACCGCAGGCTCCGGACATATATTTTTCTCACATAATCTCCATAAAGCTCCTTTCCGGCAAGATACATCTGAAAGGAGAAAGCGAGGTTTGCCAGCTTATGGGGATTGTCTAAATAACCGATTTCCCCGTTTAAATTTGAACGGCTTACTCCGTTGACAAACATAATTTTTGCCGTCGGTTTCCCGTTTACCTCTGTAACCAGCCTGGTATCCTCCTCCACACCGTCGCGATGCAGGTCAATGACCACCTCAATCGACGGGTTTTCCTGTAATATCCTCGTCACGTTGGCGCAGGCAACCTCAAACGCCTTGTTCCTGTCCAATACGCCGTCCACAATATCATAATTTGTGGTATCGTGATACACCGCTATTCCGTATTGCTCCTCCAGCAGTGCGGTCAGATAACTCCCCATTCCCACAATGGTATCCTCCTGCACCCCTTCCCGGCTGTCGGCAAAGCCTTCAGAGCCATGGGTGTGATAAATCAGTATTTTATACGGTTTTCCCTCTTCCCCCTCCGTTTTCAGTCCCTCCACGGTAAGATTCATCATCAGATTTTCCAAATCCAGCTCCTCTTTCGCCATGCTGGTATTGCTGTCCACCACAAAAATCTTACTCAGCAAAAAATCCGGCTGGGCAAGCTGTTCCTCGGTATATACCGTCCCCTTTACCCCATTTGACAATGCGGCAGCCGGTTCTTCCCCAACGCTTTCCGCCTCCTCCGCCCGCAGCTCCGTCATTATCCCGTCCCCGCCGGACATCGGCGCATCCTCATCCTCATAAAACCAGTCCGGCACGGCATAATCCGACGCATAAATGTTCTCGGGATTTCCGTATTCCGCTTCAAAGGTAAGCAGAGGCACCATCTGGGCTGTGGCAGAAAGCAGCCAGTCCTCCTTTTTGGACAGCGGCGATAAAGACAGCAGCCAGATTAACAGCACCGCCGTCCCTATCAGCCTCCTTTTATTCAGTTTTTGCCTGAAACCGGAATAATCATTGTTTTTCATACTACCATTCTATTCCGGATTTTTGTTTCTATGCCATCCGCCGCTTAAGCCAGCGCCGCCTGGTTAATCGCCTCCGATATCGTATAGCTTATCCGTTTTACCGCCTCGTCAATATCCTTCGGCGTTACAAACATATTCTCCAGATAGGGCGTAACCATTTCACAGGCAAGCTGATAGCGTTCCTCTTCGTTAAATTTTTTCAGCACATTTTTTGCCGCCTGCCTGCCGATAGCCGACACCATCATATCCATGGCGTCGTTTACAATCGTCGGCACCGCAATCACGGTGGGCACGCCTACCGCAAGCACGGGAATCCCGATACTTTCTTCATTTATTGCATCACGGTGGTTTCCTACTCCCGAGCCGGGCGTAATTCCGGTATCCGCAAGCTGAATGGTTTTATTTAACCGGTCGGAGTCCCTTGCCGCCAGTGCGTCAATCACAATTAAAATCTCCGGTTTAATCTCGGAAACCAGCGCTTTCAGAATAGTTACCGATTCCATTCCCGTCTGTGCCATAACTCCCGGTGCGATTGCGCTGATTTCCACACTCCGGGAAATAATCCCCTCCTTCAGCAAATGCCTTGTCACATAAAGATTGTCAATGACAAAGGGACCTAACGCATCCGGTGTCACCTCCCGGTTGCCCAGTCCCGCCACCATAATCCGCTTCTTATTGCCGATAAACAGTCTTAAATGCTTAGCGAGCACCTCTGCCATCGGTTCATGGAGGCTCGCGTCATGCTCCCGCAAATGGTCGCTTTCCAGGGTAATATATGTCCCGATTGGTTTTCCGAGGCTCATTGCCCCCTGCTCGTTTTCCACCACAATCCGCACTTCCTTTATGTCGGTATCCCCGTTGTTTTTTGTCATCACGTGTACTCCGGTAACCGGCTCGTCACTTTCAATATCTTCCTTCATTTCCACTGCAAGGTCTGTTCTTCCACGCATAGCTATCCCTCTTTTCTGTTTTTCGTTGTCTAAAATATTGACGGTTTTTTACCGCTTTATACATCTCTCCCGCTTTGGTACCCTGTTCATCAGCTTGCGGAAAATTTTTCAAAAAAGTAATTGACAGAATGCATGTCTTTGAGTATTATAGATGAGTATGTTTACATTAGATTGTCCGTGTCCGGTTTTAATGTAAAACCATAACATAAACAAAATAATGAGTGAATGGAGGTGTCTGATTTGGCAAATATCAAATCTGCGAAGAAGAGAATTAAAGTCATCGAGAGAAAAACGTTAAGAAACAAAATGGTAAAATCTAAATTAAAGACTATTCTTAAGAAATTTGATGCTGCTGTTGCTTCCGGCGATAAGGCTTTGGCAGAAGCACAGTTAAAGGTTTGTACATCTGAGCTTAGCAAGGCTGCTGCTAAGGGCATTTTACACAAAAACACAGCTTCCAGAAAGATTTCCCGTTTAGCTGCCATGGTAAATAAAATGGCGTAAACCGGTGTTCGGTAAAGAGAATAGGAAATAGAGTAAAAGGACTGCTTAACCCACAGTCCTTTTTTGTTGGGAAAATTCCACAATCAGCATTTCCACCCCCACAATATCCTGTACCCGTCCGGTCTTTATTCCCTCATCCGTCCGCTGGCACTTTTCCACCATATCCCTTAACTCCAAAAAGCTGTATTCCCCCGCCTGGGCAGCATATTTTTTTACGCTGAAGGGCGGTATCTTACAGACGGAAGCCATCTGCTTATTATCCCCGCCCTCCTCCGCCAGACAGGATATCTGCATTAAAATATGAAAATGCCTGGTAAGCATATAGAGTACCCGCATCGCCGGTTCCCTGAGCGCCAGCAAATCATGGTACAGCAGTAATGCCCTGTCCTGGTTATGGCTGCCGATGGCGTCCAGCATAGCAAACATTTTATCCGCCGCCTGGCTTATGCATACCGCTTTCATATCCTCCACCGTAATGACCTTTTCGTCGTACCGGTAACAGAACAGCTTCTCCAATTCCTGCTTGAGCAGCAGCATGTCCGTTCCCATATGCTCCACAAAGTAAAAAACAGCCGCATCCTCAATCCGCTTTCCCTCCGCTTTGCAAAGCCCCTTCACCCAGGCAAGCAGCATTTTTTCATCCGGGGTATTCATTTCGGATGCATATCCGTTTTTCCCCAGCCATTTATACAGGCGGTTTCTTTTATCCACTTCCTTTTCCACAAAAATCACATGGGTGGAATCGGGAAAGGCGGCCAGCCGTTTTTCCAAATCCTCCGGCGCTTTTTTTAACAGTCCTGTATTTTCCAGCACCACCACGCGGTTATCCGCAAAAAATGGCAGCGTGTCCCCGATATCCAGTACGCTCTGTAAATCAATGCCGCTTCCCTCGAAAATATTCACATTCATCGTATCCTCCGGAGCCGCCAATGCCGCCACCAGCTTATCCCGATACTGCCGTTTTAAATAATCCTCCTCCCCAAACATAAGATAGAAGCGCTCCATTTCATTTTTCTCAATATCCTGGTTTATCTTTTTCATTGTCTTCTCCACTTCTTTTCAAGATTGATTCTCCCTCCCGGCAAAAGTCCGAACCCTGTAGGAATATCCATCCGTTTCTATGGTAATCGCTCCTTCCTCTTTTGTCAAATATATCCTGCCGGAAAACCGTTCCAGCCGTTCCATCACGCAGTCTGCCGGATGTCCGTACCGGTTCTCTTCTCCCACCGACACGCAGGAAACAGCCGGGCGCACCCCTGCTAGAAAGGACTCTGAGGATGCCGTTGCCGAGCCGTGATGCGCCACCTTAAGTACTTCTACCGGCTCCGTTATCTTCTTCAGCAGTTCCTGTTCCACGGTTTCGTCCGCATCCCCGGTAAACAGCATGGTAAATTCCTTATAGGCTGCCTGAAGCACCATGCTCCCCTGATTCTTGTCCGCATACGCCCTTTCCTCCGGGCTTAAGCAGGAAAAGGTTATTCCGTCAAATATAAGCTCATCCCCTGCTTTCATATAACGCACCCTGCTTCCCTTTCGTTTTGCCAGCAGCTCCAGCTTCCGGTAAGCCTCATCCGGATTTACCGTCACAGGCAGGACGACATTCCGGATTACCACGGCATCATCCTCCAAAAGCTCCTCAATCCCGCTGTAATGGTCGCTGTCACTGTGGGAAATAAACACGTAATCCAGCGCCGCCCCGCCGTAATATTTTATCCCGTTTTTCAGGACATATTTTCCTACGCTTCTCCGGCTGCTGCTGCCGCCGTCCACCAGAATATGCCCACCGTGAACGGTTTTCAGATAAATACCGTCTCCCTGCCCCACGTCAAACAGCGTAACCCTCAGATTTCCCGGCAGGCGGAATGCCAGAAATAACGTAAGCAGCAGAATACAACTGAACATCGGAATCCCCTTTTTCCGGCGGTACGCTGCCACAAGCCAGATTAGGATAATTCCATAGTAACAAACCATCCAGGGCATACCGGGTCTGCCGGTACAAAGCGTATGTCCCGGAAGCTGCTCCCCTGCCCGGCAGAGCATTTCATAAAGCAGGAAAATTCCCTTTGCCGGCGCCGCCAGCAGTACTGCCCCCGTCTGCCAGATTCCGGCAAGCAGGGCACAGCCCAAAAGCAGCGGCAGCAAAATACCCATTAACGGCACCACCAGAACATTGAGCACCACTCCGTATATTGGTATTTCATAAAAATAATATAGCAAAACCGGCGTCAGCACTATCTGAACACTGACACTTACCAGCAAACCATTTAACCTCTCCGGGATATTGGGGTAAAGAATTTTCCAAACCGGGTTGACCACGGCAATCCCCAGAATTGCGCCAAAAGAAAGAAGAAAGCCCGGCTGGTTAATCTGGCACGGATTAACTGCCAGCATAAGAAGCAGGGCGGCGGAAACTGCTGTCAGCGTATCGTATCTGCGCCCGCCAACCTCCGCCCCCATAGACAAAATCAGCATAACCACCGCCCGCAGGGTTGCCCCCGACCATCCTGTCATCATGCCGTATAACAGGATAAAAACGGTTCCGACAGCAGCAGCAGCAAAGTAACTGCCCAGCCGCTTCCGCAGGAAATGATACAGCGTCCCGCCCAGCATGGCAAGATGAAGCCCGGAAATCGCAATCAGATGGGCAATCCCATTCCGCTGATAAAGCTGACGGATATCCGCATCAAGCCCAGATTTATCGCCTAACACCATCGCTCTGGCGACGGACGCCTCCCGCTCGTCAAAAAGCTCCCCGTATACACCGGAAAAATACTGTCTTAACCGGTAAAGCCTTTCCCTTAACGGCAGCACGCTTTTTTCTCCGGAGCTGCACCGCCCTTCCTTTAACAGCAGGTAAATCCCTTTTCCGTATTGATAATCCTCTTCATCGTATTCCCCGGGATTGGAGGCACGGGAAAAGGCTTCTGCCCTGCCGTTTCCATAAACCCTGCTTCCGAGAAAAATCCGGCAGCCGGAATCGACCTCCGTCTCCAGCCGGATATGAATCCTTTTCTCCCCGACATAGCTCGTCCGAATCACATAACGGTATCCGCTTTTTGTTTCCTCAAACCCTGTAATCCTCCCCGCATAGGAAACCTGCCTGTCCAAAAGCCCCTCCGCAAACAGAATTTTCCGCTCCTCGTTCACTCTGCCTGCCATGCCGAAAAGCAGAAAGCATCCGCCAACCAGATAAAGCTTCCGCACTTTTCCGGGCATTTTCTTAAAGCTTACTCCCACAAAAAATACTACGGCAAGAAAACCGCTTATGCCTGTTGGCAGCAATCTAACCAAAACCTCTCCAAGCACGAACAGGATTACCCAAAAAAACATCGGTCTCTTCAATTAGTATTCCCTATCCTCCTGTTCCACCAAATCCAGATTCCGCTCAAAAATTCCGTCAAATGCCAATGTTTCCCGGAAATATGGCTGCTTCTCCCCATTTCTTAAAAACTGCACCTTGGAAACCGTCGGCAGCTCCGCCAGGGAATTGACAATCGAATAGACAATCACATCATTTTTTAACGGATTATCCGTATTATAAAATTCATCGCTTAAATCCACATAACAAATCCCGTCCTTTACGGAAACATTCCGTATAGTCGTGGACTCCGGCAGGGTTCTTGTATACTCCTCCCCCTCCGGACCTTCAATCAACGCTTCCACCACCATCCTTGCCAGCGAGGAATTGTTCGCTATCTCGATGGACTTACGGTATTCTTTCAACGCCCCGCCCGATGCATTGGCAAAATACAATACAATCGTTCCTTTCTGCCGGTATCCGTTCTCATTTCCAAAGGACATGGTAAAGGAATCCTGGTCAAAGTTCTCCACCGAAGTGGCGGTTTCCTCATTCGAGCTTGCCAAATCAAAAAGCGACAACGCTATTGAGTCCACCCCGTCCAGCTGTAGAAGCGTTTTGACCACGCAGGCTTTGAAGAACAGCAGGCTGTCGGCTTCCACCTTATCGTATACGATTTCAAAGGAAACCTCTAATCTGCCATGCTTATCCTCCACATGGTTCCCCACATAGGATATTCCTGCCGGTATCGGTGACTGGTAATTTTCCGTAGCCTCCGTTTTTGCCAGCATCCGGATAATCGCCGATGCATTTTCCTCCGGCTTCTTATTCTGCTCCAGGGAGTATACCTCCTTCACCACATCCGTTTTATCCTGGTTCACATAGTAAACGTATATCTGGTTCTCCCCTAACGTCTGCTGCTGTTCCCCAATCCCTGTGTCCTGCCCGCAGGCGGGAACAAACAGCAGACAAAGCAGCAGACAAAATATTTTTATTTTTTTCATTTTATCACCCATTTTCTAATTTACATACTTTAACGGAATCCGCACGGTAAATGTGGTTCCCTCTCCCGGCTCCGAATACAGCTTGATGGCTCCCTTATGCATCAGAATTGCATTCCGGGTGATTGCCAGTCCCAGTCCCGTTCCTCCGGTCTCCCGGCTTCTCGCCTTATCCACCCGGTAAAACCGTTCAAATACCTGCGACTGGCATTCCTCCGGAATCCCCACGCCGTTGTCCTGCACCTTGACATAAAAAAATTTATGGTCCGCATTCAATGAAACATGAACATTCCCACCGTCCCGGTTATATTTTACGGCATTTTCAATAAGATTGGAAAAAGCAAGGGAAAGCTTTACCTCATCCACCTCTCCGATAACCTCCCGGAAGCTTTCAAATACCACTTCAATATTTCTCTTCGCCGCCAGTGGTTTAATCCGTTTTAACAAAAATTCCAGCATGGCATTGATATTTACCGGTTCCACATTCAGCGCCGCCGCTTTCTTGTCCATCTTTACCAGCGTCAGCAAATCATTGATGATTTTACTCTCTCGGTCAATCTCCTCCACCATATCCGCCATAAACTCCCGATACATCTCATTCGGCACATCCTCCTGCATCAGCAGGGAATCCGCCAGCACTTTCATGGAGGTAATCGGCGTTTTTAATTCATGGGAAACATTGGAAACAAATTCCTGTCTGGAATCCTCCAGCGTCTGCATCCTTCCTATCAGTTCGTTAAAGGATTCCGTTAAATTGGACAATTCATTATAATAGCTTTTTACCTTTAAATCCTCCAGCAGCCCCTCATTTAATCCGGCAATCTGCACGTTCAGCCGGTTGATGTCGCTTACGCTTATATTACATATAACAAATGCCGCCGCAAGCGCAAAAAGGGAAAACAACAGAATCAGAACGTCCGCCTGTCTGGAAATATAGATATTCGTATCTTCGATATCCTTTAAGGACACTGTGGCAATCATTACACCGTTGATTATCTTATCCGCATTAACAATCGGGATAATCAGCTCTGCATAATCCTGTATCATACGGATGTTGGCATCCTTTTCCCCCCGCATGACATGCATAACCTCATCATAAACCATATAGCTGTCCTGGTCGATGGTATACGTATCCTTAACAATTTTATAATTGGAATCAATAACGAGAATCCGCCCCTCCCATACATTGGCAAGCTGGTCAATCTGTACATTCAGATTATCCTGCATGGAATCCAGGGTAAACTGATTTACCAGAATCTGGTTTCCTAAAATATTACATTGATTTTGGACAAGCAAAAGCTTCTCCTCCACGGTTTTGCTGTTATAGGAATTTTGCAGCAGGCGGTCAAATACCACAATCAGCAAAAGCGTCAGCAAAAAGAAGGAAAGAAAGATAACAACCTTCAGGCTGCGAAACGGATTGGTTTTCTTTTTATTTTTTTGCAAAGTAATAGCCTACCCCCCATTTGGTCTGAATATATTTGGGGTCTCCGGGATTCGTCTCAATCTTCTCCCGAAGCCGTCTTACATGGACGTCTACCGTGCGTCCGTCGCCTAATGCGTCGCTTCCCCAAACCTCCTTCAACAGGTCGTCCCTGGAATAAACTTTATTGGGATGGAATAAAAGAAGGGTCAGAATATTAAATTCCTTAGCCGTTAAATTGATTTCTTTCCCGGAAATCGTTACCCGCCTGCTCTCTATATCAATCGTCATATCCCCTTCCACCAAAAGCTTTGGTTTCTCCACCGCCGGCGCCTTTTTCTGGTTTCTCCGGATAATCGCTTTGATTCTTGCCTTTACCTCCAGAATGTTAAAGGGCTTGGTGATATAGTCATCCGCTCCGTATTCCAGTCCCAGAATCTTATCCATATCCTCTCCCTTTGCCGTAAGCATAATAATCGGGACATCCGAAAATTCCCGGATTGCCTGGCAGACCTCCAAACCCGATAACCCCGGAAGCATGATATCCAGCAAAATAATATCAAATTCATTATTTCTTGCAAGCTCCAACGCTTCTTCGCCGTCATATGCGGTCGTTACCTGCATCTCGTCCTGCTCCAACGAAAACTTGATTCCCTTTACAATTAATTTCTCGTCGTCTACCACCAGTACCTTTTTCATTTCCGACACTCCTCTATATTCCGCAGCCGGTTTCATCCGGCAAACAATTAAACAGCTATACTTTTATCCTGTCCCGTATTTTATTAAATACCCCTTCCTTAATTCCCGGTATCGTCATTAAATCCTCTATCGCATTGAAGCTCCCATGCTCCGTTCTGTACTCAAGAATAGTTAAAGCTTTCGCCTCCCCTATTCCCGGAAGCGTCATCAGCTCCTCCACGCCTGCCAGATTGATATTTACTCTTCCGTCGGTCTCCAAAGCCTGCTGCATATCCTCTTCTTCCCGTTCTGCCGACGAAACATAAACAGTCTGTCCGTCCGTCACGCGTTCCGCCTGATTAAGCCCTTCCGGATTCCCTTCCGCCAAAACACCGCCCGCCTGTTCTAGGGCATCGCATATTCTGGCATCCTGAGGCAGCCGGTATACCCCCGGATTTTTTACATATCCACAGACATATACATATATCTCTGTATCCCGGTTCTCTTTAATTCCGCCTTCTTCCTCCGTACCCGGTTGTACGGCTGCGGTGTTATCTGCCTCTCTTTCTTCTGCCGTCTTCCACATTTCTGTCTGCTGCCCGCAGCCAGCCAGAAGAAGCAGGAAAAAAACTGCTCCAACCGCTTGTATTCTCTGTTTTACTTTCATTCACACTCACTCCTTTTCAATAGTACAGCCATGAGCAAAGCTCTGCTTTCCCAGCTATCCGTTGTGCAATAACAGACAAATCACCGCCGTGTACGCTTTTGCTCATCCCTAATGATACCTGTAACTGCTACGGTACTATTCAGGAGTAGGTTTTGAAAAATAAAATGTTATCTGTATCATACCGAAAAAAGAGCGAATTTACAACCACTTTTTATGCCAGTTAACAATATTTTCACCGTAATTTCCATAAAAACAGACAAATAACCAACAATAATTTGACAATTCCGTACAAAACTTATAGAATAGACGAATAGATAATCGACCGCTGACAGGTCGTTTATATCAAGAAAATACAGGGGGATACCACTTATGATTATTTTGCACGAGCTATTAACTATTTTTCATTCCCGCAGCACCAACATAAAGGAAAAGCTTCTTCAGGTAATACTGCGAATCTTAATTATTTCCTTGATTTCATTGGGTATAATATCCTGTTATCTGAATTATTCCAGTACCTATAAGCTGATGAAAAATACGCTGAAAGACTCAGTTCAAATTGTTGCGGACAAAGCGGAATGGGAATTAACCTCCTATACCAATATTGTCACAGAAATCGGCTGCGACCCGAGACTCTCCGATGCTTCGCTTTCCGTTGAGGACAAGCAGGAAATTATCAACCAGAAAGCGGAATACTATAATCTGGAACGGGGAAATATTCTGGGTCTCGACGGATTAAGTATTTTTGACGGCAAGGATTATAATGAACGCACCTATTTCCAGGCCGCACTCAGAGGGGAAGCCTGGATTAGCGAGCCGTTAGTCAGCAAAATCACCGGTGACCTTACCATTATTGTTGCCGCTCCCCTGTGGAAGGACGGCGTTGCAGGCTCCGAGGTGGCAGGCTGTGTTTATATTGTTCCGGACCCCGCATTTTTAAATAATGTAGTAAACGACATTTCCGTCAGTAAAAAAAGCTTTGCCTACATGATTGATTCCACCGGCAACATTATTGCCCATAACGACGTTGAAAAAATTAAGAATAACGAAAACAGCATTGCCCTTTCCGAGGAGGACCGTTCCCTGAAGAAGCTTGCCAAACTGGAAAAGGAAATGATTGCCGGCAGCTCGGGAATCGGAACCTACCGGAACAACGGTAGACGTTCGGTGCTCGCCTATGCGCCGTTGGACGGAAGCAACGGCTGGAGCATTGCCATCAGCGCACCCGTCAATGATTTCATGCTGGATACCGTTGTCGGCATTCTGATTACCATCTTCGGCATCATGGTTTCCACCTGTATCGGTTTATGGAGAACCCGCACCCTTGCCAACCGGCTGGGCACCCCTATCCGTGCCTGTGCAGACCGTTTAACCGCCATCGCCGGGGGTGATTTGACTTCACCGATTCCGGAGGCAAATCCCGATGACGAGACAAGCATTCTGGCAGCAGCTTCCGCCAGCCTCGTTGACGGAGTAAATGTCATTATCCATGATATTGACTATATGTTAAAGGAAATGGCATCGGGCAATTTTGATGTTGACTCAACTGCCCCCGACCGTTACATCGGCGATTTTGCCGCTATTTTAGAATCGCTGAGCGGAATTAAACAGTCCTTAACCTCCACGATTTCCAGCATTAAAGATGCTTCCGACCAGGTAGCCGCAGGCTCCGGCCAGCTTGCGGAAAGCGCAACGGATTTGGCAACCGGCGCAACGGAACAGGCGGGCGTAGTACAGGAATTATATGCAACCATCACCGAGGCAGCCAACTCCGCAAAGGATAATGCCAACAATGCATCAATCGCCAGCAGCACGGCAAAAAACATCGGCGCCAAGGCACAGCAAAGCTCTGCAAGGATGCAGGAAATGAACCAGGCAATGGAGCGTATCAGTTCCACCTCACAGGAAATCAACAACATTATCGCTGCCATAGACGCCATCGCCGCTCAGACGAATCTCCTTTCACTGAATGCTTCCATTGAAGCGGCACGGGCAGGAGAAAGCGGCGCAGGCTTTGCGGTTGTGGCAAATGAAATCGGACAGCTTGCCAAGCAGAGTGCCGATGCGGTAGAAAACACCAGAACCCTGATTCAAACCGCACTTAATGAAATTGAAAACGGCACGGTTATCGTAGAGCATACTACCACTGCCATCAATCAGGTAATTAAAGAAATTGATACGATTGTTGAAGATATTGAAGACGTTGCCCACGCAAATGAAAGCCAGGCAGAAAGCATGGCACAGATTAACCAGGGAATTGAGCAGATTGCCGGCGTCGTGGAAAATAACTCCTCTACTGCGGAAGAATGCTCCGCTACCAGTGAGGAGCTCTCCGCCCAGGCATACACCCTTGACGATTTAATCAGCAGCTTTACCCTTTCGGGCAGCGACACGCAAAAAGAGGCGGAATAAACCGCCTCTTTTTTCAACAGTAAATTCTTCATGCTTCCCATTTAAAGACGACGAGCCCTGCGATGGCAATGCACACACCAATCAGCTTACTCATGGAAAAAGGAACCTTCTCCACCCCAAAGAGCCCGAATAATTCGATTAAGTATCCTACCAGCACCTGGGTGACCACAATCGCCATTATCGCCTTTGCCGGTCCCAAGGAGGACATACTCTGAATCACCGTATAAGTGATAAATGCGCCGATTACTCCTCCCAGCAGCATATATTTGCGCTCTACCTTAAACAAATCCCCAATCGGTATTTTTCCCTGCTCCATAAAAAGAAAAAGTCCAAGACAGACCAAAAACCCGGTGAACTGTACAAAACAGTTCGTCAGCCACGGACCGCTCTCCTTCGTCACTCCGGTATTGAACACTCCCTGAACACTCATCAGCGCACCGGACAGCATAGCAATTAAAAAGCCCCACATATATTTCCCTCCTGTTTTTTCCTGAAAATAGTATGCGTGGCTTATCCTGTTTTTTATTCATTTATTTTATTTTCTGTTCCATTGTCTTTTGCAGCCAGTCAAGCTGTTCCCCCGCATCCTTTCCCGACCATATTGCATCAAAAGCAATTCCGCTTTCCGTCAGATAGTCCCCTAACACCATAACCTTGGGAACCGGCATCGAATTCAGATACTGGGCATATAAAACAGACTGCATCGCATCAAAACCGTCCTGCTGATTGATAACCGGAAGCCTGCCGTTTCCTGCATACTGCTTTTCCGGATGTGCATAGCTTAAATAAAGGGCAAACATATTTCCCGCCGCCTCATCCTGCGCATAGGGGTTTACGAATGCTCCGTAGGTGGTGGACAATGTCGTGGAAGAAAGCTCGGCAGTAAGGCTCGGCACATAGGATATCTGATAATTCGTCTCCTCCTTTGTTTCTTCCTGCTCCTCTTCCGTTTCCCCATTCTCCGCCTCTTCCGGAAGCTCTTCCTGTTTATCGGCGCTGCTTTCTTTGTTCATTTCATAAAGCACCGGAAGAATGTCCGACTTGCATAAGCCCAATACCAGCGTTTTATCCTTAATCCGGTTTATCACCGTATCATGGGAAATATTGCTTTTGTCCATCCACAGATATGCGCTCAGCGACTGGAAATATTCCATTGCCGCAACGGACTTCTCCTGATTTACCCGAAATACCGTACCGTCATCCCCGTTATCGCCAAACAGTTCGGCATAGGAGGCAATAAACATCGTATTGATATAGGGGTCAGCCACATCCCACCGAAAAATCGCTTTCGTGGAGCCGGTGTCCTCATACTCATCCAGAAACGCCAGAATATCGTCAATAGACGCCGGTGCATTTTCTAACAGATTGGCATCATAGACGAGACAGTAGGTGTCAAAATATACCGGATAACCATACTGCCTGTTCTGATAGGTTAACGCCTTCTTTGCTGTCTCCGGATAATGTTCTTTCCAAAATGTATCGTCAAAGACGGTATTTTCCGCCAGCATACCGCTGTTTCTTGCCAGCTCCAGCTGGTCGTTTCCCATAATATAGACGTCCGGACCGCTGCCGCTTAGGTTTGCCTGATTCATATCATCAAAAAGGCTCACCCCGTCATAATAAACCGGATTGACCTTAATCCCGTATTCCTGTTCAAATTCCTTTGCCGCTTCACTGAGCCACTGATTATCGGTATCACTGGTATACCAGCAGGTAAGCGTTTCGGAAACCGCTTCCTGCTTCCATTTCCGCATCATTCCTTTATAGTCCGCCGGCGCATCGGATTCTTCCCCCACCGCAGGTTTTTTCCCGCAGCCTGCCAGAAGCACCGTAAACAGCATGCCAATCAGCAAATAAACCATCCATTTTCTTTTCATTCCGTATTCCTCTTTTAAAACAGGGGCTCTTTCAAAATAGCAGTCCCGATACCTTTTTCGGTGAAAAATTCCAGCAGCAGGCAATGCTCCACGCGTCCGTCCAGAACATGGACTCTGGAAACCCCGTGTTCAATGGCATCGATACAGTTCGCAAGCTTCGGAAGCATTCCTCCCCCTACAATCCCTTTCTCAATAAACGCTTTTGCCTCACGGATATCCATTTCGGAAATCAACGTATTCTTATCGTCCGGGTCAACGAATACCCCCTCAATATCGGTGAGGAATACCAATTTTTCCGCCGTAATTGCCTTTGCCACCGCACATGCCGCATCATCAGCGTTAATATTATACCCTTCAAAATCCTCCGACGAGCCAATCGGCGCAATTACCGGAATAAAATCATTGTCAATCAGCGTGTCCAAAATCCTGCTGTTCACGCTCTTGACCTCTCCGACATAACCAATATCCTTTCCCCCCGGAAATCTCTTGGTTACGGTAATCAGCCCTGCGTCCTTTCCGCTGATTCCCACCGCATTCAGACCGAGCTTCTGCATCATCTGGACAAGCCCCTTATTTACCTTTGACAGTACCATTTCCGCTATCTCCATGGTCTCGGCATCCGTCACCCGCAGCCCGTTAATAAACTCCGGCTCCTTTCCAATCTTTTCTACCCATTTACTGATTTCCTTTCCTCCGCCGTGTACAATAATCGGCTTCAAGCCTATCAGCTTAAGTAAAGCGACGTCCTTAATCACATTATATTTCAAATCCTCATCCAGCATGGCGCTTCCGCCATACTTCACTACAATCTTTTTACCGTTAAATTTCTGTATATACGGCAGTGCCTCAATTAAGGTCTGCGCCTTTACAATTACCTGTTCCATATTATTATTCTTGTTAATCATCCTTTTATCCTCTCCTTGCTGCTGTTTTCAATACCTTTTACGGAAATAGCGGTGCCTGCTCCAAGCCCATGGTTTCCGGCAGTCCGAAAACCAGATTCATATTCTGTACCGCCTGCCCGGCAGCTCCCTTGATTAGATTATCCAGGGCGCCCATAACCACCACTCTTTTTGTCCGCTCATCCAGCTTAACGTTTATGTCTACAAAATTACTGCCCTCTACCCATCGGGTTTCCGGCGGAACGTCTTCATCCAAAACCCGGATAAAGGTTTCCCCGCCATAGTACCGGTTATACACCGCCCGGATTTCATCCTCTGAATAATCTTTTTCCAGTCCGGCGTAAGCGGTCACTAAAATTCCCCGGTTCATCGGTACCAGATGCGGGGTAAACGTAAGGACGACGTCCTTACCGCAGGCATATCCCAGCTGTTCCTCTATCTCCGGGGTATGCCGGTGAGTGGTTACTCCGTATGCTTTCATATTTTCATTTACTTCACAGTACAGATTCCCGATTTTTGCTCCTCTTCCCGCTCCGGAGGTTCCCGACTTTGCATCAATGATTATGCTGTCTACATCAATTATTCCTTCCTTTACCAGCGGATACAGGGAAAGAATCGAGCAGGTTGTGTAGCATCCCGGATTTGCCACCAGCCGTTTTCCTTTTATCTGCTCCCTGTTGATTTCACACAGGCCGTAAACCGCTTCCCCAATAAATTCCGGCGACTTATGGCTGATGCCATACCATTTTTCATAAACCGCCACATCCTTAATCCGAAAGTCGGCGCTCAAATCAATAATTTTTACCGCAGACAAAATATCTTCATTAACAAGAGAAGCGCATAAGCCCTGGGGTGTTGCCGTAAAAATTACATCCGCCTTCTTCGCCAGCTCCTCCATATTGTCATCTAAGCATTTGGCGTCCACAAGCTCGAACATATTTCCAAAAACCTGATAGTATTGTTTATCAATATAGCTTCTGGAACCATACCATACTATCTCCGCTTCCCTGTGTCCTAACAATAATCTTACCAGCTCCTGACCGGCATATCCTGTCGAACCGATGATTCCTGCTTTAATCATATCCTTTTCCTTCCTTATCCGTCTTTTTCTTAATTTTATACTGCGCCCTGCACAGTGTATATTTTCTCTCTTCTCTGTGTCAAGAAAAGAAACCCGAATTTTAATTATAACACTCTTTCCTTTTTCTGTATAGTGTCAATCCCTTTGCTAATATTTTAATAATTATACATTTGTTATGAATATTATGCAAGTTATTTTTCACATTTTTCTATATTTTCTGTTAAAAAAAGGTTGCACAACATTCACTTTGGTTGTATATTAGTCAATAGATATTTTGAAGGAGGACTTTTACATGAAAGAAAAAGTTATTTTGGCTTATTCCGGTGGACTGGATACCACTGCCATTATCCCATGGTTAAAGGAGAATTACGACTATGACGTAATCTGCGTATGCATTGATGTGGGACAGGAAAGCGAACTGGAGGGTTTAGAGGAAAGAGCAAAGGCAAGCGGCGCTTCCAAGTGCTACGTTCTGGATGTTGTCGATGAATTTTGCGATGAATATATCGTTCCTACCGTGCAGGCAGGCGCCGTTTACGAGAATAAATATTTATTAGGCACTTCTATGGCAAGACCACTAATCGGTAAGATTTTGGTAGATATTGCCCACAAGGAAGGCGCTACGGCAATTTGCCACGGCGCTACGGGTAAAGGAAATGACCAGGTCCGCTTTGAGCTTGCCATCAAGGCATTTGGTCCCGAGCTGAAAATCATTGCCGCATGGAGACAGGATGAATGGACCATGAACTCCCGTGAGGAGGAGATTGAATACTGCCGCCAGCATGGAATTAACCTGCCGTTTTCCGCTGACTCTTCTTACAGCCGCGACCGTAATTTATGGCATATCAGCCATGAAGGACTGGAATTGGAGGACCCTGCCAGCGAACCGAATTATGAGCATTTACTGGTTCTTGGCACCTATCCGGAAAAGGCTCCCGACGAAGCCGAATATGTTACCCTTACCTTTGAAAAGGGTGTTCCGAAATCCGTGAACGGAAAAGAAATGAAGGTTTCCGATATTATCCGTGAGCTGAATCGTTTAGGCGGTAAACACGGCATCGGTATTGTGGATATTGTAGAAAACCGTGTAGTGGGAATGAAATCCCGCGGCGTATACGAAACTCCCGGCGGAACCATTTTGATGGAAGCCCACGAGCAGCTGGAGGAATTAATCCTTGACCGGGAGACACTGGCATTTAAAAAGACCATTGGCGATAAGTTTGCCGATGTGGTATACGAAGGAAAATGGTGGTCACCGCTTCGCGAGGCGTTACAGGCTTTTGTCACCTCTACCCAGGAGCGCGTAACCGGTGAAGTTAAATTTAAGCTGTACAAGGGAAATATCATTAAAGCCGGCACCACTTCTCCATACTCCCTGTATTCCGAATCACTGGCAAGCTTTACTACCGGTGACTTATATGACCATAAGGATGCGGAAGGCTTTATCAATCTGTTCGGTCTTTCCACAAAGGTCCGTGCAATGTTAGACGCAAAAAAATAAATAATGCTGTAGAAAAAAGGCTGCCGCACGAAGGGGAAATATCTGCTTTGCACCATGCAAAGCAGGAAATAAACCTTCGTGCAACAGCCTTTTTTTCGTCGGTATCTAATCTGTCTTATGCAGATTTTTCAGCGATAAGTCCAGAATCGGCGCCGAATGGGTTAACGCACCGGAAGAAATGTAGTCCACCCCGATGTCAACCAGACTGGCAGCATTTTCCTTTGTCACATTTCCGGAGCACTCCGTTTTTGCCCTGCCGTCAATGATACGGACTGCCTCTTTCATGGTCTCTTTATCCATATTATCCAGCATAATGATATCTGCACCTGCCGCCAGCGCTTCCCTCACCATATCCAGATTTTCCACTTCAACCTCAATCTTACGGACAAAGGGGGCATACTCCTTCGCCATTCTTACCGCCTCCGCAACGCCTCCCGCCGCTCCGATATGGTTATCCTTTAATAAAATTCCGTCGGACAGGTTAAACCGGTGGTTACAGCCTCCTCCCACTTTTACCGCATATTTTTCAAATATCCGCATATTGGGCGTGGTTTTCCTGGTATCCAGAAGCTTTGTCCCACTCCCCTCAAGCAACACCGCAATGGAATGGGTGTATGTGGCAATCCCGCTCATTCTTTGCAGATAATTAAGCGCCGTCCGCTCCCCCTCCAACAAAACACGGATGTCCCCTCTTACCTTTCCTAAAATCTGACCGTTCTTTACCTCATCCCCATCCTGCGCATGCATTTTAAATGCCGTCTTTTCATCCAGCAGCTCAAATACACGTTTAAATACCTCCAAACCGGCAAGGATTCCGTCCTGCTTACAAATCAAATCCACCTCGCCTGACTGGGCGGTGCGCATAACCGCATTCGTGGTAATATCCTCACCGGTAATATCCTCCCGCAACGCCCGCAGGATTGGTTCGTCTATATTAAGGTTCATCAGCTCTCTCATTCTTTACCCTCTTTCCTCATTATACTGTCCGCCTCAATTTTTTTCCGCACGCTGTCATGATAACGCCCGGCATATTCACTGTACGGCTTTTCCCAAAGGTTTCCGCCGGAAAAATCAGCGTCCGAATACTCTCCCTCCGGAACCGCCTCATAATTTTGCGCAATCTCTTCCGCCCCACGCTTTGCCCAGACAAGGCTCTCCAATAACGAATTGCTGGCAAGCCGGTTTGCGCCGTGCACGCCGTTGCACGCTGTTTCCCCCGCCGCATATAACCGCTTCATGGAGGTTTTTCCGTGGGAATCCACCTTTACCCCGCCCATAAAATAGTGCTGTGCCGGCACAACCGGAACCGGCTCTTTGGTAATATCATATCCCTCCTCCAGGCAATACCGGTAAATATTCGGAAAACGCTTCACAATATCCTCCGGCAGCATTTTTTCCAGGGAAAGCATGACATACTCCGTTTTGTCCTTTTCCATCTGCTCTTTAATCCTGTCAGTCAGCAAATCCCTCGGCAGAAGCTCATCCACAAACCGCTCGCCGTTTTTGTCCAGCAGAACCGCCCCCTCGCCACGGACGGACTCGGAGATTAAAAACCGTCTTCCCGGCTTTTGGGAGTACAGCGTGGTCGGATGAATCTGCACATAATCTACATTTTGCAGGGCAATATTATGTCTTAGCGAGACAGCAAGGGCATCTCCGGTCAAATGGGAAAAATTCGTGGAATGGCGGTAAAGCCCCCCGATTCCACCACAGGCCCATATCGTATAGTCACTGTAGATTCGCTGCACTGTTTTGTCGGCAAGCTCCGCTGCTATTCCGTAACAGGTATTATCCTTTTCCAGAATATCCACCATCGTCGTATAGGGAAATATGCCCACATTCGGCAGACGCTGTACATGCGCCAAAAGCTTTGAAGTAATTTCCCTCCCCGTAAGGTCTTCATGATATAAAATCCTGGAGGTCGTATGTCCTCCCTCTCTGGTAAAAGCAAACTCCCCCTGCTTCCGCTCAAATTCCACACCCAAATCCACCAGATTCCGAATGATATCCTGGGAGGAACGAATCATAATCTCTACCGCTTCACGGTTATTCTCATAATGTCCGGCCCGCAGAGTATCCTCAACATAGGAAGAATAATCCTCTTCACTTTTCAGTACGCAAATTCCGCCCTGCGCAAGAAAAGAATCACTTTCTTCCATTCCCGCCTTTGTGATTACCGCAATCTGCTTATCCGCCGGAAGCTTTGCCGCCGCAAACAATCCCGCCGCACCGTTTCCGACAATCACAATATCGTAATTTTTTTTCATTTTCTCACCCGTTATCCTCCGGCACGAATTGATTACTCTTCACTGCCGATAATATCCGAATCATCCCCAACATCATCATAGTTGTCATATAAAACCTGATTCAGATTAAAATCATAAGCATCCGTATTCCCATATACTTTGCGGAATTCTTCCTCAATTTCCTCCTTCACCGGCTGTAAAACCTCAACCGGCAGCCCAATCATCATGGAAACCTCTTCAATATCAATTTTGCCTTTCAACATTCTTTTTGCTGCGTCCAGCTTTGCCTTATCCGTGTTATTCATTTAAAATACCTCTTTTCTATAATCCGTTAAGATATTCCTCATTAATCGCAATTACCCGCTCCAGTGCCTTTTTCCCCGGTGCACCGATTGTCTCTCTTTTTTCCACGCAGGTTTTGAGGCTTATCGCCTCATAAATATCCTCCTCAAACACCGGAGAAATTTTCTTATACTCGGCAAGGGGCATTTCGTCCAATGCAAGGTCATGCTCAATGCAATACAGCACCAGCTGACCGACAATACCATGGGCATCTCGGAAAGGCACTCCATGGTTTACCAGATAGTCCGCCGCATCCGTGGCATTCGTAAACCCGTTCCTTGCACTCCTTTCCATAGCCTCTTTATTCACCTTCATCGTCTCAAGCATACCGGTAAAGAGCAAAAGACATCCCTTAACCGTATCAATCGCATCAAAGGTTAACTCCTTATCCTCCTGCATATCCTTATTATACGCCAGCGGTAATCCCTTCATTGTGGTAAGCATCTGCATTAACGCACCGTATACCCGTCCGGTTTTTCCCCGAACCAGCTCTGCAATATCCGGATTCTTTTTTTGCGGCATAATCGAGCTTCCGGTGCTATATGCATCATCCAGTTCAACAAAGCGGTATTCGTTGGAATTCCAGATAATCACTTCCTCCGAAAACCGGCTCAGATGCATCATCATTGTAGACATTGCACTAAGCAGCTCAATAACATAATCCCTGTCCGACACGGAATCCATACTGTTTAAGGTCGGTCCCTTAAACCCCAGCAGCTCTGCCGTAAGGCTTCTGTCCAACGGATATGTCGTTCCCGCCAGCGCACCGGCGCCAAGGGGACAGTAATTCATCCGCTCATAAATATCCAAAAGACGGCTATAATCCCGTTTAAACATTTCCATATAAGCGCCGAAATGATGTGCCAGCGTAATGGGCTGTGCCTTCTGTAAATGCGTAAACCCCGGCATATAGGTATCCGTATGCTGCTTCATCAGCTTTTGCAGGACAAAAAGCAAATCCTTTACCAGTCCCTTCAGGCTGACAATTTCCTTTCTTACATAAAGCTTCATATCCAAAGCCACCTGGTCGTTTCTCGAGCGTCCCGTATGAAGCTTTTTTCCCACATCCCCGAGTCGGTCGATTAAATTTGCTTCCACAAAGCTGTGGATATCTTCATATTCCGGGGTAATCTCCAGACTGCCGTTTTCCACATCGGCAAGAATCCCCTGTATTCCTTCCAAAATCCGGTCCCGTTCCTCCTCCGTCAAAATTCCGGCTGCCGCAAGCATTTTTACATGCGCCATACTGCCTTCCATATCTTCCCGGTAAAATTTCCGGTCAAAGGTTATTGATGCATTAAAATTATATACCAGCTGATTCGTTTCCTTTGTAAAACGTCCGCCCCAAAGCTGTGCCATCGTTTTTTCCTCCGTTCAAGCATACTTGTTTTTATCTGATTACCATTTCCCATCCGTGGCAATATGTGCCATACTTAATTAAATCAATTCCTCTATTGCTTCCCGTAATATGGAAACTGCCTTATCACATTCCTTTTCGGTAATAATCAACGGCGGTACCATGCGGATAATCCGGCCGGAGGTTGCCGTCACCAGCAGTTTTTTCTCCATTGCCTTGATTTTCACCTGAACGGCGTCCACATCCTCCAATTCCAGTCCCACTAAAAGACCCAGTCCGCGCACTTCCTTTACGTGGGGAAGCGTTTTCAGCTTCTCCATGAAATATCCGCCGATTTTTCTTGCATTTCCGGCAAGGTTACGCTCCAGCAGCTCGGTAATCTGCGCATAGGAGGCGGCACAGCAGACCGGATTGCCGGAATACGTGCTTCCGTGAGAACCGGGATTTAACGCCCCTGCACATTCTTCCTTTGCCGCCAATGCGCCGATGGGAAGCCCGCCCCCCATCGCCTTTGCCATGGTCACCGCATCCGGCTCCACTCCGTAATACATATATGCCATGTTTTCCCCGCAACGGCACCAGCCGGTCTGTACCTCATCAAACAGCAGAAGCATTCCCCGCTCATCACAAAGCCGGCGAAGCCCCTGTAAAAATTCTTTCTTTGCCGGATAAACACCGCCTTCCCCCTGAACCGGCTCCACCATCACTGCAACGGTATTCTCGCCGCAGGCCGCCGTAAAGCTGTCCAAATCGTTATAATCGGCATAAGAAAAACCCGGCAGCATCGGTTTAAAGCCTGTCTGGCATCCGTTATCCGGCTGTCCGGTTGCACTCATGGCGCCGTAGGTTCTGCCGTGGAAGCTGTTCTTTGCCGTCACAATATGGTAATGCTCCCCGCCGAAACGGTCTACACCGTATTTCCTCGCCATCTTAATCATTGCCTCATTGGCTTCTGTTCCGGAATTTTGGAAAAACACCCTGTCCATTCCGGTATTCTCGCAAATCAGCTTTGCCAGCAATGCCTGTGGAACAGAGTAGGGATAAAGACTGGTATGCATCGCTTCTCCTGCCTGTTCCCGGATTGCGGCTACCACCTTTTCATTACAGTTCCCCGCCGAGTTTACCGCAATTCCCGCATAAAAATCCAAATATTCGTCTCCGTCCATATCCCGGATAACCGCATCCTTTGCCTCTTCCACCACGATAGGAAAACGGTATCCTATATTTAACATATATTTATCCGCCATTTCGATAATATCCTGTCTGGTAAGTCCATAATCTTTTGCTTTCATCAATATCCCTCTTTTCTGCTCCTGTTACTTCCAATACCCTGCCCTGTTTCCGGCTAATGTACCATCTCTTGTTTATCACATCACATTTTACTACAGTATATTCATTTGTCAACTGCAAAAATGAATATTTATTACGTCTTTTTGCATATTTATTATGTTGTGCAACAGATTTTTCCTTCACCCGTTCTTTTCCGGATTTCCCTTTAACATCTCTACTTCCAAACGGTTATACGGTATCTGAATCTGCTGTTCATCAAACGCCGTTTTTATCTTTTCCCGCAAATCCCATGTGGTACTCCAGTAATCATCCGTCCTTACCCATGCGCGTATCCCCAGCGTCATCCCGCTTTCGTCAAAGGAATCGATAAATACATTCTGTGGTTCCTCCTGCAAAATTCTTTCCTCCTCCGAAAGAATTTTATTGATAATCTCCTTTACCCTGCCCATCTCACTGTCATAAGCAATGGGAATCTTCACCTCTATCTTTCTTTTTTCCTCATTGGTCAGATTCACCAGACTGTTATCCGCCAAAATCCCGTTGGGAATCACGACAACCTTATTGTCATAGGTCAACAGCCGGGTATAAAAAATATCAATGGAAATAACGGTTCCCTCATTATTTTTGTTATTCTCGATAATATAATCTCCAAGGGAAAAGGGCTTTAACAGAAGAATCAATACCCCGCCTGCAAGATTAGACAATGCCCCCTGAAGAGCAAGCCCAACCGCCAGGGAAGCGGTTCCCAGTACCGTAACAAAGCTGGTCACTTCAAAGCCTACAATGGTAGCCGCAGTAATAAAGACCAGCGTATAGCCAAGCACCCGGATAATTGATAATAGAAAACCGGCAACGGAGACCTCCATCTTAGAGCGCTCAAAGGAACGCCGTAACAGCTTAATCAAAAAGCCTACAACCTTCAAGCCTATCGCAATAAAGAGAACGGCAACCACAACGCTTCCCGACTTGCCAATCAGCCAGTTGAATATATCGTCCAGGGTATCCCTTACTATCCCGGCGGACTCCTCTGCATTTTTGGCGGCATCTGCCACCACCTGGTTATTTATTTCCTCTAATACCATATCTTTTATTCCTTTCCACGATATCTGCCTTACAAAATGAAATCAGGCTATCACATTACGGAAATCCTATCTGCGACAGCCTGCCATCCATTTCATTTTTTATTACCCTTTCCCGCCAATCCTTTCTCCGGTGCCTTTTTCTTTTCCGCATCCTTCTTCGTTTTCTTTGCACCTTCCGTTCCGCTTTTCGTCATTTTAAAAATACTCATGGACAGCGGCGCAAGTCCTATGGTAATCGAATTGCTTCTTCCGTCGCAGGCGCTTTTCCTGCTTACCCGGACTCCCGGATTCTTACTGCCGTCCCCGCCAAACTTTTCCATATCGCTGCAGAAAATCTCCTTAAAGGTGCCGGCAAAGGGCACGCCTACCTTATACTTATCATAAGAAACCGGCGTAAAATTACAGATAATTAACAGGGTATCCTCTTTCCTCGCCGTCCTGCGCAGGAAAGATACAATGCTTTCATTTGCCGCATTTGCATTTATCCATTGAAATCCCTCTGCATTGTTATCCATCGCAAACAATGCCGGCTCTTTCTTGTATAAATGATTCAGCGCCTTTACATAATTCCGAAGTATCGTATGCGCATCAAACTCCAGTAAGCCCCAGTCAATTTCCCCCGCCTCGCTAAACTCCTTAAACTGGGCAAACTCCTGCCCCATAAACAGTAATTTCTTTCCGGGGTGCATCATCATATACCCATAAAGCAGACGGAGATTGGAAAATTTCTCTTCATATCCGCCGGGCATCTGGTCCACAATCGAACCTTTACCGCCCACAACCTCCGTATGGGAAAACTCCAAAATATACTTTTCATCATAGGCGTTGCTTAAGCTGTTGGTCAGCTTTTTATGCTCGTATTTCCGGTATAAGGGGTCTAATGCCATATAGGACAGCAAGTCCCGCATCCACGACATATTAAACCGGTAATCAAAGCCCATACCGCCCTCTTCTATCGCCTCCGTTAACATCGGCCAGCCGGACTCCTCCTCTACAATCATCATGCAGTTGGGAAAACGCTCATTCATTATCGTATTCAATTCCTTAAAGAAAGCAATAGCAGCCAGATTCTCATTCCCGCCATACTGGTTCGGAATCCAGCAGCCGTAGGGCTTACCGTAATCCAGATACAGCATGGAAGCCACATTATCAATCCGCAGTCCGTCTAAATGATATTTGGACACCCAGTAGATTGCATTGGATATCAGATAATTTTTAACCTCTTTTCGCTCGTAATCGAAAATATAGGTTCCCCATCTCGGATTCTCGCTCCTTCTGGAATCCTGCGGTTCATACAGCGGTTCCCCATCAAACCTCGCCATTCCGCTTTCCGTCATCGGAAACTGGCTGGGAACCCAGCCGCAAATCACACCGATTCCCTTGCTATGCATATAATCCACAAAATACATGAAATCAACAGGCTCCCCATAACGGGAGGTAGGCGCATAAAATCCCGCCGTCTGATATCCCAAAGAACTGTCCTGCTCATGCTCCATAATCGGCATCAGTTCTATATGGGTATAACCCATATCCGCCACATAATCCGCAAGCTCTTTTGCAATTTCACGGTAAGTAAAAAATTCTCTGCCGTCTGCCGGTCTTTTAAAGGAGCCCAAATGCACCTCGTAAATATTCATCGGCATTTCTTTTTTTACCATTGTCTGTTTCTCTATATAGGCGGCATCCTTCCAATCGTAGCTCAAATCCGCTATTTTTGAAGCGTTTGCCGGGCGCATCTCGGAAAAATTACCATAGGGGTCCGGTTTCATAAACGTATAACCTGCTTTGGTCTGAATCTCATACTTATAGATTTCTCCCGGCTCAAGCCCGGGAATAAACAATTCAAAGATACCGGAATACTCTATTCTCCGCATTGTATGTACTTTTCCGTTCCATTTGTTAAAATTTCCTACTACGGATACCCGGACCGCATGCGGCGCCCATACTGCAAATAACACGCCCTTGATTCCGTCCAGCATACAGGGATGGGCTCCAAGCTTTTCGTATATTTCGTAATGAACTCCGTCATTAAATTTACTGATATCAATCGGGTCGATTACCGGTTCAAAGGCATACGGATCAATTACCGTCCGCTTTTTCTCTCCCGGATAAACCACCTCAAAAAAATAGACAAAGCTCTGGCGGTCTTCCACCTTTATCGAATAAAAACCTTCTATTCTGTCACTGACCAGCCTGTATTTTTTCCTCGTCTGCTTACAAACTGCCGTTACCGACTCCGCTCCGGGAAAATATGCATTGATATAAACTCCGTCTATGGTCTCATGCATTCCTAAAATGTGATGTGGATTATCATGACGCCCTTCTGCCAACGCCTCTACCTCTGTCCAGTTAATCGCAAATACCGGTTTTTTGTTTGCCATGTTTTCCTCCTCAAGATTCTCGTGCATCAGCTTTTTGCGTAGTCGGTCATTTGACCTGTCATTCCCGGCTTACCGACCTGCGCAAAAACGGCGCTTTATAAAAAGCACCGCATGTTCTCACTCTCCTCTTAACTGTTTTACGACACGGTTTATTGACTCATTAAACTCCTCCTCAGAAGAATTTTCAAACACAATGAGTTCCTTTATGTTATCCGGCTGATTAAAATTACAACTGGCAATATATTCATCCCAATGCTCAAGCTTCCATGTATCCCTGTCCGAATTGCGTTTTACCATACGCTCCCTGCACACTTCCACTCTGGTGTTCACCCAGATTACCACCAGCTCGGCGCCATGTGCCGCCAGCTTTTCCCGCAGGGAATTCAGATATTCATCATCCCGAATCTCATCCGAAAAAGGCGCATTGATTAACACGGTATCATTATAATCCAAAGCCTCCATCGCCAAATCCAGCACACAATAGTATTCATAATCCCTAATCTCCCGCTGGAAAAAATCGGAAGAGCGGTTATATTCCTCTCCTGCCACCTTAAAAATCTGCTTTGATAATACAATCAATGTATCCTTGTCCAGATACACACAATTTGTCAATGCCTTAGCAAGCTGTTTCGAGATAAACGTCTTGCCACATGCCGGTGGTGACGTAACCAATATTAGATGTTTCATGTATATATGCCTCCTCTTTAAATGCCATTTCGGCTGTAAATCTTCTTTTATACCCCTGATTGTACGATAATCAAGCCAAATTATAGCATATTTTCCAAGGATTGACAACGCATTTACCGTTAAATATCCAAATAATTTTTCATGCTTTTTAATGCCGATTTCTCCAGTCTTGATACCTGTGCCTGGGAAATCGCAATCTCATCTGCAACCTCTGTCTGGGTTTTTCCCTCAAAAAACCTGAGCCTGATAATATTATACTCCCTCTCCGACAATTTTTTCATTGCTTCTTTCAGTGAAATATCCTCTATCCAATTTTCTTCCCTGTTCTTTTTATCGCTTACCTGGTCCATAATATAGAGGGTATCTCCTCCCTCCTGGTATACCGGGTCATACAGGGAAACCGGTGTTGCAATGGCATCCAACGCCATCACCACCATTTCCTTTTCCATTTCAATTTCCCTTGCTACCTCGTCAATGGTAGGCTCCCTGTCCTCCTCCCTTAACATCCTCTCCTTTGCATAAATTGCCTTATACGCAATATCCCGCAGGGAACGGGACACCCTTATCACGTTATTATCCCTTAAATACCTCCTGCACTCGCCGATAATCATCGGCACGGCGTAAGTAGAAAATTTAACATTTAAACTCCGGTCAAAATTATCTATCGCCTTCATCAGACCAATGCAGCCAACCTGAAACAAATCATCCGCATTTTCCGATGATGCGGCAAACCGCTGAATGACACTTAATACAAGCCTTAAATTACCTTCAATCAACTGCTCTCTCGCCTGCTTATCCCCCTGTTCAATCCGGATAAACAATTCGTTTTTCTCTTCGTTGGTAAGAAGCGGAAGCTTTGCCGTATTTACTCCACAGATTACGACTTTATTGAGTGCCATATCACGTCCTCCTTAAAACTGTTCTATAGTTTTAAGGATTCACCAATGAAACCCGATTTATTCAACTTGAATTTCGCCAATACTTTCCAAAAAAGTTATGAGCCGATTCTTAACATCTCCCTTTTGAGCCTCTTCATAATCTTTTTCTCAAGCCTCGAAATATAAGACTGGGAAATCCCCAGCAAATCCGCCACCTCCTTCTGCGTCATCTCATCCCCGTTCTCATTATTCAGGCCAAATCTTAAGTCAATTATCTTTTTCTCCCTGTCGGTCAGTACCGTCATTGCCTTTTTTAACAATTCTTTATCAACCTCATCCTCCAAATCACGGTAAATAATATCCTCTTCCGTACCTAAAATATCAGATAGTAAAAGTTCATTTCCGTCCCAGTCCACATTTAACGGCTCGTCAATCGAGACCTCTACCTTAGTTTTTGCACTTCTCCGCAGATACATCAGTATTTCATTCTCAATACACCTTGACGCATAAGTGGCAAGCTTAATTTTCTTATCCAGTTTAAACGTGTTAATCGCTTTTATCAGGCCGATTGTCCCGATTGAGATTAAATCCTCCACTCCTACGCCGGTATTGTCAAATTTTTTGGCTATATACACTACCAGCCGGAGATTCCGCTCAATCAATATACTTTTTACCTCCGTATCGTCTATCTGTCCAAGCTTTTCCAACAGCTCCCTTTCCTCTTCCGGTTCCAGCGGCGGCGGCAGAATATCCGCTCCGCCAATATAATGTATCTCTTTTTTTGGCATAAAAAACATGCTTGCCATATTTCTCATCATGGTAAGCTTTAACTTATCATTACCGACTATATTCACCATATGATCCTCCAAATACTTCAGATGCACTCTCTATGCAGTAAGCCCTGATACCTTTTTGTGTTAAACAATCCCTCCGGTCCGATTACCACCGGCTGTCTTTTCAATATTCGTCCCGTATCCTCAACCGTAATTTCATCTATCAGAAAACAAAGCATTTTTCCCGACAAATTTCCTACGCTTGCACATGCTATCTCATGAAAGCAAACTCTCTTTTGTATTTCCGGCAGCATCATTTTTTCATAATTCATCCGTCCGTTTTTCCGGTACTCTTCAACAAACTCCCTTTCCTCATCCGTCAGAACACTATATATCACACTCTCACTTAACACAATCACCGGTTTGGAAAACAACGGGTCCCAGAGCATGTTCCCCGTATCCAGATAAAGATGCTCAAACCGCAGGTTCTGATTATGTCTGATTTTAATAAGATAAATAACCCTTTCCTTATGTACCATCCTTTTCCATAAGTAAATGAAAAAAACGGTTAATCCCCCGCTTACCGCCATAAAAAAAAGCCAAAAAGAAAAAGACAGGGACATTATACCCGTTATACTTTTTATATAATTCATGATACCGCCCAGCAGAACCATTATCGTGGTGGACAGGAACCATTTTTTTATCAATCCCCCATGTTTTTTTCCATAGGCGATTGCAACGGCTCCCATACTGATTCCCGTGCATAGGGCGACCCCCGTAATCCCCGTCAACAGAAACGGATATAAAATACAGGGAAGAAGCAGCGCCGCACCGGATAATGCGGCAAGAAATACTCTCCAAATCATTATTTTTTGTTTTAGCAACACTCCGGTTAACCATAAAACAAAAAGATTAACGGTAAAATTGATGAAAAAAACAACATCCAGATAAACAGTTATCTGCAAGCTTCACCTCCTGCTTCTTTAGTAAAAAGTATAGTCGTTTCCTCACTCAAAAAAGGTCGAAATCCCTCTCCATCAACCGCATATTCTTCCCGCCCGCAAAAAAAGACACCGAATCAATCGATGTCTTTTTCTGCCTTCTCTATCGGAAATACATTATCTTCTCTTCAAAAATTCGGGAATCTTAATGGTTCCGTCTGCCTCCTGTCTTGGCGTCTGCGGTCTTGCCGTCGTAACGGATGCCGGCTGCGGTGTATTTCCCGCACTTCCCTGCGTCCCATTTAAGAAAGACGGTTTTGCTGCCTGCTTTGCCTGAGGAGTCGTCATTGGCTGTCCCACATAAGTAGGTGCCGGCTGCTGTACGCCATAACCGGACTGAGCCGTTTCCTGTGCCGGTGCCGCTTGTGCTGCCTGTGCCGGACGATATGTAGGCTGCGGCGCATGCTGGGGCTGTGCCGGCTGCTGTACCGGTGCCTGTACGGAAGGCTGTGGCGCCTGCTGAGGCTGTACCGGTGTCGGCTTGGTAAATGCACTGGTGGTTGCGAAGCTGCCATAAGCATTCCTTCTCGCCTGTTCAATACCGGTAGCAATAATGGTGATGCTGATTTCATCTCCTAAAGCTTCATTATTCGCTGTACCGAAAATAATATTTGCGTCCTCTCCTGCCACTTCACGAAGGGATTCTGCCGTATCATAAGCCTCCATCATCGTAACGTTACCGGCGAAATTGATAATAATGTCTGTAGCTCCAGAAACGGAGGTCTCTAACAGTGGAGACTCCATTGCCTGCCTCAATGCGTCCTCTGCCTTATTCTCACCGCTTCCGCGTCCGATACCGATATGTGCGATACCCTTGTCCCGCATTACCGACTGCAAATCCGCAAAATCAAGGTTGATAATTCCCGGATTCTGAATCAAATCCGTCACACCCTGAACACCCTGCTGCAATACCTCGTCCGCTTTCTTTAATGCGTCCGGAATCGTTGTCTTTTTATCACAAATCTGTAACAGCTTATCATTCGGTACAACAATCAAAGTATCTACATTGTCCTTTAACCGGTCAATACCGGCAAGCGCATTGTTCATTCGAGGCTTACCTTCAAAAGAAAAAGGCTTTGTCACCACACCCACCGTCAGAATACCGAGGTTTTTGGATATCTCCGCAACAACAGGTGCAGCGCCGGTTCCGGTTCCACCACCCATACCGCAGGTAACAAACACCATATCCGCATCCTTTACCAGCTCCGTAATCTCTTCCCGATTTTCTTCAATAGCTCCTGCTCCCACCTCGGGCTTCGCTCCTGCACCAAGTCCTTTGGTAAGCTTTTCACCGATTTGAATCTTTGTCGGTGCTTTTGCTGTTGCCAGTACCTGTTTATCTGTATTAACGGCAATCAAGTCCACCCCTTTGATGTTCTCGTCCACCATTCGATTAACTGCGTTATTTCCTGCTCCACCCACACCGATAACTAAAATCTTTGCAGGTCCCTTTTCTTCCAATGTTTTTATTTCAAGCAAGGTAGTATCCTCCTTTTTAAATTTTTCTTTCATTATCAGTAAACATACACTTATATAATACTGTTTTTTAGTAAAATAATCAACCCTCTATTTTATGAATATTGCTAAATTTTCAAGATTTTTCGCTTAATTTCAGGATTTATTCTCTTTAAAAGTTGCCTTTCCTGTTGCCGCATCGAAATCTTGCAAATATAATGTCCCCTTTTTTCCCTCCAATCCCTCTAATATTTTTTTCAAATCGATTAGCTGTTCCTCCAGATTACTACCGTCGCCAAGTTCAATCCGTATATTCTGATATTCCATTACAACTTCTTCGTCCGAGGTAAATTTAATGGAATCGACTTGCAATTCATATTTGTTTAACAGCTGCGTCAGCTTTAAAATCAATTTAAACCGGTCTTCATCATCCACCGGCAGCCTTTCATGGAGCTCCATCGTGCTGAATTCCATGCCGTTTATGCACGGCGCATCCGAAAGCTTTGTCTGTGATATTTCCAGCACATATCCGTCCTGGTCAAAATACACATACTGATTCATATACTCCACACAGCCTGCCATAGCCTTTTCATATACCGTAACCGTGATTTTGTTTGCATTGACATATTCAATATCCAGCTTCGCAATGAAAGGAATGTTCTTAATCGGGCGAAGCTTATTTTTCAGCATCAGCAGTACGGTATTATCAATGTACCCCTCCGATAACACAAAATTTTTAATCTCCTTGGGCGTATAATGCTTATTCCCCGTCACCTCAATATCATCGATATGAAAACAGGTAAACAAAACCACAAGGCATATCGCAGCTGCCACAAGAAAAACTCCGGCAAAAATGCCTTTCTTTCTTCGCTTAAATTGAATTACATTAT
This sequence comes from Bacteroidales bacterium, assembly GCA_023664535.1. Taxonomy (GTDB): domain Bacteria; phylum Bacillota; class Clostridia; order Lachnospirales; family Lachnospiraceae; genus CAG-590. The sequence continues at coordinate 41,037 of JAMPFJ010000001.1, read as the reverse complement.
CCTGTCCTTCACTCATCACTCACCCTATATATAGGCAATCTCCACTCCCAGACATTGCAAATCCCTTACAATATCCTCATACCCCCTCTCAATATAGGAGATATCGGTGATTGTCGTATATCCTTTGCTAATCAAACCTGCTACGACCAGCGCCGCCCCCTGCCGTAAATCCGTCGCCTTTACCGTATGCCCCTGAAGCCTTGCACCGCCCTCAATCCATACTCTCTGGTTTTTCACATAGAGCTTTGCCTCTAATTTTTCCAGTTCTCCAACGATGCCAAGCCGGTTTTCAAATACCGTTTCCGCAACGCTTCCGCCCTCCTCCGCCTTCAGTAAAACGGTGATAAGCACCGGCAGAAGGTCTGTCGGAAATTCCGGATAAATTCCCGTCTCATAGTCTCCTCCGGCCACCTGCCCGAAAGACTGCACACTCAGATAGTGGTCAAATTTAACCACGTTCACTCCAAGCCCCGATGCCGTTTTTATAATATTTTTCATATAATGTATATCCTCTATCCCCAACAGTTTTATCTCGCTGGGAACAGCAGCAGCCATTAACAAATAAGTACCTGCCACAATCCGGTCATAGACATTGCAGTAATCACAGGAGGTCAGCTCCTTAGTTCCTTTAATAATCAAAACATCCGTACCTACTCCCTCAATCAGCGCACCCATAGATAACAGATAATTGCAAAGCTCAATGATTTCCGGCTCCCTGGCGACGCCTCTTAAAATCGTCCTGCCCTTTGCCCCCGTTGCTGCCATAATCAGATTTTCCGTGGCGCCGACACTGGGAAACCGCAGATGATACTCGCAGCCCTGCAGATAATATGTGTTACAGGATAATATGTCATTGTGGAGGTTGACGTCCACATTCATTTTGACAAAACCTTCTAAATGAATATCTATAGGGCGAAGCCCGATGGCACAGCCTCCCGGCATTCCGATTTCGGCTCTGTGCCATCTTGCCAGCACAGGACCCAATAGTAAAACCGATGAACGAAGCTTCCTTGTCAGCTCATATGGCAGCGGTTCATATTCCGCCTGGGTCGTATCGATTTGCAAAACATTCCGGGAAAGCGTTGTCTTGACATGAAGGCACTCCAACAGTCTGCACATCACCTGTACGTCCTCAATCATCGGACAATTATAAATTACGGATATTCCCGGACTTAACAATGACGCCGCCATAATTGGCAATACCGTATTTTTCGAGCCCTGGATTTCTATACTGCCTTTCAATCTGTCGGTTTCTTTTACACTAATCGCCTTCACGGAAGCCACATCCAATCTCAGCCATATATACTATACTATGCAGACTTCCGCATTATGTGACTTTTTAGTACTCTTTCGGAACACGTATCTGTCTAGCCACCGACAAAACCAGCCCCATCTCAACCAGCAGACCGAACAGTGCCGTTCCTCCATAGCTGATAAAGGGCAGGGGGACACCGGTAGGCGGAAGCGAATTGGTCACCACCGCAATATTGATAATCACCTGAACAGCAATATGGGTAATCACACCTACCACAATCAATGCGCCGAACAAATCCGGGGCACTAAGCGCAATCGTTACGCATTTCCAGACTAGCAGGACAAAAAGGGCAACCACGCAAATTGCGCCGAAAAGTCCAAGCTCCTCACAGATAATGGAAAAAATCATATCATTATGGGATTCCGGAAGAAAGTCCAGCTTCTGGATACTCTGCCCCAGCCCCTTTCCGAAAATCCCGCCGGAGCCGATGGCATAAAGTGCCTGTAATGTCTGATATCCCCTCTCATAGTCCTCCGGATGAAGCCATATCTTAATCCGCTCCATGCGGTAAGACGCCACCATCAAAAAGATTCCCATCAGCGCCACAACGATAACTCCCATCAGGACAAACTGCTTCACCTTCGGACTGGTAACAAATACAATCATCATGGTAATTGCTGCACAGATAATCGCCGTACTCAAATTCTCGCTGGCAATCAGCGCAATGGCTATCATCGGAAGCACCATCACCTTTGCCATAATTTTAAATTCTCCGATTCTCGCCGCCTTAATGGTGGACATATGTGCCGTAAAGAGGATAATCACTATTTTCGCCGCCTCTGAGGGCTGAAAACGAAAAGCGCCTACTCCAATCCATCTCGTCGCCCCGTGGGAATCACTTCCAATGAGCAAAACCAAAAGCAGCAGTGCAATAATGCCGTACATCATCAGCAGGGTTATCTTTTGCCAGCAATGGTAATCCAGCTTTGCCACAAACAGCATCGCCGCTATTCCCAGAAGCGCAAATATTCCCTGCCGTTTCAAATAGTAAGCAGCATCCTGAATATTGGGGTCCAGCTCCGCCTTGTAGGAGCTGGCGCTAAATACCATAACCAGTCCGAATGCCACCAGAAATAAAACAATAAACACTAAAGCGTAATCAAAGAAATTCCCTTTAGCAAACAGTTTCCCTTTATTTCTATTCCGTTTTCTCACGCCTGCAGGGTTCCTTTCAGCCATATACTATGCTCCTAACTCATTCACATACTCTTTAAACCGGTTTCCACGCTGTTCATAATTATCAAACATTCCCCAGCTTGCACAGGCAGGAGATAACAAAACCGCCTCCCCCGGCTCGGCAAGCTCTGCGCTCCTCACCACGGCTTCCTTCAGCCCGTCAACAATCTCTACCTCATAAAACCCGCATTTTTCCGCTGTCTTTGCAATCGTCTCCGCCGTCTGCCCAATTAAAATCAATTTCTTTACCCTGTGGTCAAATGCCTTTATCCAGTCGTCAAAGGGTACGCCTTTATCATAGCCGCCGCCAATCAAAACCGTTTTCCGGCTCATTGCCTGGATTCCTTTTATCGCTGCGTCAGGATTTGTCCCTTTGGAATCATTGTAATAGACGACACCGTTTACTTCTTTCACAAATTCAATCCGGTGTGCCACCCCCTGAAAGCTCTTCAGGGTTTTTACCATTATCTCCATGGGAATCCCCATATAATAGGCAACCGCTATCCCTGCCATATAATTTTCCAGATTATGGCTGCCCGGCAGCACAAGTTCATTGCAGGCAATCACCCGCAAAACCTCTCCGCCGTCCCTTAACAGGATATTTCCGTCTTCTATGTATACTCCGTTTTCCAGCTTTTCCAGCCGGCTGAAATAGACAACCTTTGCCCTGATTCGTTTATCCTCCGCCATTTTTCTGGTCACCGGATCATCATAATTTAACACAAGATAATCTTCTTCCGTCTGGTTCTTGCAGACATCCAGCTTCACCGACGCATAATTTTCCATTGTATAATGCCGGTCTAAATGGTCCGGCGTCACATTTAACACTGCACTGACATGGGGCTTAAACTCTGCAATGGTCTCCAGCTGAAAAGAAGATACCTCTGCCACGGTATAGGAATTTTCGTCCATGTCCAAAGCCACTTCCGTATATGGGATTCCGATATTCCCCACCGTAAAGCTGTCCGCCGTGTAATTTCTGAACATTTCCCCCACCAGCGATGTCGTGGTGGTCTTTCCGTTCGTTCCGGTAATTGCGGCAAGCTTTCCCTGTCCTGCCTGGTAAGCCAGCTCTATCTCGCCCCAAATCGGGATATGCCGTTCCCTCACGGCATCTGCAATTTTGGAATCCACCGGTATCCCAGGACTGATAATCATTAAATCAATTCCCGAAAGAATTGAATCCTTGATTTCTCCCAATATTATGCGGATATTTTCCGCATCCTCAAACTGAGACAACAGTTTTGTTACATCCAACGATACGTTATCGTCGTAAAAAACAATTTCGGCGCCTTTTTTCTGCAAAAGCTTCCCTGCATTTATTCCGCTTTTTCCTGTTCCCGCAATCAGTACCTTCTTATGAAAATCCATACTTTCCTCCAAAATTACTATTTCCTCTTCATCCGAAAAAGATAATCAACAATCAACTGTTAAACCGCTACCAGTCCAATCAGACACAACACCGCCGTCACAATAGAAAAGATTGCCACTACCTTTGTCTCCGGCCAGCCGGACAATTCAAAATGATGATGTATCGGTGCCATTTTAAAGACTCTTTTTCCTGTCTTTTTGAAATAGACTACCTGTATGATTACCGATACCACCTCCACGAGGTAGATAAAACCGACAATCACAATGTAAACCGGCATTCTGAGCATTACCGCAGTGGCTGCCACAAGACCGCCCAGCGCAAGAGAACCGGTATCTCCCATAAATACCTTTGCCGGATACACGTTAAACACTAAAAAGCCAAGAAGCGCACCGACACAGGCACAGGTAATCGGCTCCAATCCGGATTCTGTTCCGATTGCCACCACGGTAAAAAACGTGGAGGTCAACGCAGTAACCGAGGACAACAGACCGTCCAGTCCATCAGTAAAATTTGTACCGTTCACCGTTCCGATTACCACAAAAAACAAAAACGGATAAAACCAAAAGCCAAGATTCCATGCATATCCGTCCGTAAACGGAATAATCACTGATGTTCCGACATCCGTATAATTCGCAAGATAATAGGCAAACACTGCCGTAATCAAAAACTGCCCAACCATTTTCTGCCATGCCCGAAGTCCCATAGAGCGTTTCATGACCACCTTGATGTAATCATCCAGAAACCCTACCAGACCAAATCCCAGTGTGACAAATAAAACCGGCACAATCATCGGATGGCTCTTCATATAAAATAAAGAGGTAATCACAATGCTGAACAATATAATCAGTCCGCCCATCGTCGGTGTCCCCGATTTTTTTAAATGGGATTCCGGACCGTCGTCTCTGACAAACTGACCAAACTTTAATTTCTTCAAAAACGGAATCAGCATCGGACTTAACAGTACACTGATAAAAAATGCAATTAACACCGGCAATAAAATTGTAAAATCAAATTTCATAATTCTTCCTACCCTTTAGTAATTTCTATTTTTGTGGAATAAATTGCTTTCCAACCACAATACCTTGTATAGGTATTGCTGCACATACCCTAATAGTATAATTCCTTTTTTCTATTTTATCAACCATTACCCACATATTTCTGTCCTGTGTTCTTATTCAGTCCGCTTCCCAATCTACAGTAACCGTCGTCTGCGTCAGTTCCTCCTCCGAATACTGCGCCTCTATCCCAAGATAAGGCAGGATATTTTCAAAAAGCTCTGACATTACCGGCGCCGCAATCGTCCCGCCATAGTAAACTCCAACCGGTTCATCAATCAAAACAATTCCGATTATCTGCGGATTATCTGCCGGTGCAAATCCCAGAAAGGAGGAAATGTACTTTCCCGTTCCCCTTGGCAGCTTTTCGGAGGTCGCTGTTTTTCCTCCCACACGGTAACCCGCCACCTGCCCTTTATTTCCGGAGCCCTCCGCCACTACCGCCTCCAACAGCTCTTTCATGGTATCCGAGGTACTCTTTGCAATGGCATTCTCTTTTTCTTCATAGGAAAAGGTTTTTGTCTGATTTCCGTTTTCGTCTGTCTCATACAGACCAAAATGCGGTGTCACCAGGGTCCCCCCATTAACCACTGCACTTGCCGCCCGCAGAAGCTGCAGCGGCGTAATCTGAAAAGACTGGCCGAAGCTCATGGTCGCCAGTTCCACTGCCTTTACATTTTCCTGTTTATGCATAATCGACGACGCCTCGCCCGGCAAATCCACTCCTGTTTTCTCAAACAATCCCAGTTTTTTATAATTTTCATACATGGCGGATACACCGACTCTGGCACCCACGTCAATGAACACCGGATTGCAGGAATTCATAAATCCCTCTTTAAAGGTTTCTGCCCCATGTCCGGCAACCTTATGGCAGCGGATTCTCCTGTCCTCCACCATACGGAAACCAGGACAGGAAAAGGTATCCGTAAGCTTTACTACATTCTCTTCCAAAGCCGCCGTTGCCGTAACCAGCTTGAACGTGGAACCGGGCTCATAGGTATCATTGATACAAAAGTTTCTCCACATATTGTTTAAGGCATCCTGCTTTTGCTTTTCTGTCAAATTTTCATTACGCTTTTCCTCTTTTTCCTTCTGTTCCTCCGTCTCTTCCTCCGCATCCTCCGCAATCGGCTTTACGTATAAATCCCTCACATCCACCAGCGTATAAGGGTCGTTCAAATTATACTCCGGCACATTTGCCATCGCATAAATTTCTCCGTTTTGCGGATTCATCAGGACAACGGATACCCGTTTTGCCTGTTTTGCCTTTAACACCTTTGTTGCCGCCTGCTCCGCATATTTCTGCATATTGATATCAATCGATGTATATAAATTTTTGCCGGCTATCGGCTCTATTCTGTTTTCCGCCTCATTTTCCAGCTCCACCCCATGGGCATCCGTCAGTGTCAAAATGCTTCCGGGAATCCCTGCCAGCGTACTTTCATAAGCAACCTCCAAACCGACAATTCCCTGATTATCGGAACCGGTAAAGCCCAGCACCTTGCTTGCCAGTGTATCGTAGGGATAATACCGCTTATAGTCCTCGTCAATCATTACGCCGTCCAGCTTCATTTCCCGCAGCTTATCCGCAGTCTCCTTTTCTACATTACTCTTTATTTTTTCCCGGATAGTGTTTGCCTCCACCTTTTTCCTTACCGTTTCTTCCTCCAAGCCAAGCACTTGGCAGAGTGCGCTTATCACCTGCTCTTCATCGGTAATCTGGGAATGAATAACGGAAATAGAGCATACCGGCTTATTTCCTGCCAATTCCACACCGTTTCTGTCATAGATTATTCCTCGTTTTGCCTTAATGCTGCGCTCCCTCTCGTGGAGCGCCTGTGCTTTGTCCAGATAATATTCGGATTTTGCAATCATCAGATAGCCCAGCCGCCCAATCAGTAAAATCAGCGCTGACACCATGCAGATACCTACAATAAAGGTTTTCTTCCGGGTGAAGGTTTTCAGCATGAAATAATCCTTAAGCTTCTCTCTTAATAAGCTTATTACAAAAAAGAAAAAGTTATTCGCAAAATGAAACAAAACCCAGGCACGGCCCGTTTCTCCCAAAACAAGCCATGCCTTATCTATTCATCGGAACCCTGCCACCGGTGGGTTCCTGCTGTCTTTCATTTTCAGCCGACAAATATATGAGCAATCCTCTCTGCCTATTCGGCAGCCGGAGCTCCGGCATCTCCGCCCTCCGGGTTTGCGCCTTCTCCACCTTCCGGCGCTTCAGTACTTCCGCCTTCCGGTGTTCCGGCACCCTCTCCTTCCGGTGCTTCGGTACTTCCGTCTTCCGGATTTGCGCCTTCTCCCGTTTCCGGACTTTCGACCTGCATGTCCTGTCCAAGCTGCTCTTCCGGTATATTTCCATCATATATCGGTGTTGCTATCTGGTCTCCGACATTCGGGTCTCCGGCGCTTTCCCCGGTATCCGTCTGGTATATATTCATATAGGGAAGTAATTCCTCAAATATGTTTTGCGCAATAATCGTGCCAAGCCCGGAGCTTGACTGGTCCTCCACATTCGGTTCATCCACCGTAACGTACACCACGACCTGCGGATTTTCCACCGGTGCAAATCCGATAAAGGACAGCAGATATTTTCCGTTGCCGCGGGGAAGCTTTTCCGCCGTACCGGTCTTTCCGCCTATGGTATAGCCTTCAACCTTTGCCTTCTGCGCCGTACCGGAATCCACCACCTTAAACAGTGCGTTCCGCATAAATTCCGATGTATCCTCCGAAATCGTTTTCCTTAAAATCACAGGTTCGATATTATTGATAATTCCGCCGTTTTCATCTACAATCTGCTTTGCCATATGGGGCTCATAGTAGTCGCCTCCATTGATTACAGAGCAAAACGCCGTTCCAATCTGCATCATGGTTACGGTCAGCCCCTGACCGAACGAGGAGGTTGCCAGTTCAACCGGATTTAATTTATCCTCTCCGTAAATCAGTCCCTCCGCTTCGCCCGACAAATCCACATGGGTCGCTTTTCCAAAACCGAATGCATCCTGGTATTTTGCAAAGGTGGTTCTCCCCTCGCTTTTGGCAATCTGCATCAATGCCACATTACAGGACTGCATCAACGCCTGTTCCACCGTAACCTGCCCGTGTCCGCTATGGTTGTGGCATCGGATAGTATAATCCTCCACTTCCATATCACCCCCGCAAAAGAAGCTTTCGCCGCCATTCAGTATGCTGTCCTCCAGCGCTCCGGAAATGGTAAATGTTTTATAGGTCGAACCCGGTTCAAACCCGTCTGAAATAATAAAATTTCTCCATGCTTTATTCAGGCACACCAGACGAAAATCTTCCGTAAGCGCTGCCATTCTCTCTGACGCCGATATTCCCCTGTTTTCCAGCACTGCCTTTAACGCCGCTTTTTCCGGTGATAGTTCCTGCCCTTCCTCCGGCTTAAAATAGGATTTCATCTCGTCTGCAAGCAGATAGTCAATATATTTGTCTTCAAACAGATATTGTATGGCGCTGTCTTCATAGGGCTCATTCAAATCAAAGCTGTTGGAATTTGCCATTGCCAGCACTTCGCCCGAATTCGGGTCCATAACCAGCACCGATACATTTTTTGCTCCGGTTTCGTTCATAAACTGGCTAATCTTTTTTTCCACAATGTTTTGTGCGTTAGCGTCAATAGTGGAGATTACGTTATATCCGTTAATCGGCGCTTTAGTCGTGCGCTCCAACGTCATGTCCTTGGTCAGATACGCATATTCTCTTCCGTTAACGCCGTTTAATTCCTCACTGTAATAGCCTTCAAGACCACCCTGCCCCACATTTCCGCTTACCGTAAAGCCCAGGGCATGGCATGCCAGGGATTTGTACGGATAATATCGCTGATACTCATCCTCAAACCAGATACCCTTTACATTTTTTGCCTCATCTGTCTCCAGAAAATCATTAAAGGGCTTCACCTGTTCATAGGCAAGCGATTTTAACATTTTTTTGTACAGTGACGTTGTATTCTCTAAGGCTTTGTTAATCTCTTCCTCCGTCAAGTCAAAATATTTTACCAATGCCTGTATGGTTGCCTTTTTCACTTTATCATTCTGTAAAATATTCTTCGGCTCAATAATCAGATTGTAGACCTTCTCACTAGTAGCAAGCTGTGTGCCGTTCCGGTCTAAAATATCGCCTCTCCGGTACGGAAGTTCTATACTGTCATAGCTTTGCTGCGCCAGCACTATCTTTTCATACCGTTTTCCGTCCTTTGCGTTGATATAGATAAGTCTTCCGATTAACGCCAAAAATATTATGGTTAATGTCACGACCACCACAAAAAGCTTCAACTGCATTCTGCCCAGAAAACGTCTTCTCTTCTTCGCCATATTCTCACCTGATTCTATTCTGCGGGTACATCCTTAAATTGCTTTACATAATCGGGATTGCTTGCTTCATAAGAAACAACCTGTCCGTTCTTCGGATGTTCCATGCCAAGTTCTTTTGTTGCCACCTCATAAACTTCTCTCAAGTCCACCGAGCTGTCCAGTCGTTTACTCGTCTCATTATTGGCATCAGCCAGATTATTCAAATTGCTCTCCATAATTGCAATCTCTCTTCTCTGCTCCGAAATCTGTGCCTGCAAAGTAAGCATACTGACACAGGAAGAAAATAAAAAGACTGTCGCCACGACCAACGCAACGGTGTATTTTAAATCAAACGCTCTTGCGCGCCTGGTATTGCGTACATGTTTTTCATTGACCCGGCGTTCCTCACGCTCCGGCCGTTCTACCCTTTCCGGTACCGTATTCAGCTTTCTGGCTGTATTCCCCTCTACGTAATAACCTCTTTCCATCTTCCTTGAATCCAATTCTTTCATTCCCCTTTTCTAAATACGTTTCATCTGACGAAAATAAATCCTTAATTTAATCATTTGCTCATTATCTATCACTTAAATACCAACTATGCTCGTTCAAAAATACGAAGCTTCGCACTTTTGCTTCTTCGGTTTTCCTCTAATTCTTCCTCAGACGGTAATATCGGCTTCCTGGTGACCACTTTTCCTTTGGAAACCTTACCACATACGCATTTAGGAAAGTCGGGAGGGCATGTACAAGGATTCTCATTGGTCTTAAAAATCCTTTTTACAATCCGATCTTCTAACGAATGGAACGTAATTATGCAAATTCGGCCCCCCGGCTGTAACAAATCTATCATCTGGTCGATGGATTGTTCGAGAATGGTCAGTTCCCGATTTAATTCAATCCTGATAGCTTGATACGTTCTTTTGGAAGGGTGCCCTCCTGCAGACCTAGCTCTAATTGGTATAGCAGCCTTTATAATATTATTTAGTTCAAAGGTTGTCTCAATAATCTGTTTTTTTCTTGCCATACAGATATGTCTGGCAATATTTCTGGCAAATTTTTCTTCGCCATAGTCCCGAATCATCCGGAAAAGCTCCGCTTCCGAGTATTCGTTTACTATATCTTTAGCAGTAATCTCCTGCCTCTGGTCCATTCTCATATCGAGAGGTGCATCCTCTCTGTAGGTAAATCCTCTTTCCGGTGTATCCAGCTGATAGGAGGATACCCCAAGATCCAAAAGAATTCCATCAACACCGTCAATGCCAAATTCTTTCAGAATCTTTGGGGTTTTTTCGTAATTGCTTCTTACAATGTCTATCTTTACTTTATTTTGATATGGTAATAGCCGGATGCCCGCCGCCTCAACAGCGGCAGCATCCTGATCTATTCCTATGAACCTGCCTTTACCGGATAAACGCTCACACACATAAAATGCATGCCCGCCGCCGCCTAAAGTGCCATCCACATAAGTTCCGTCTTCCTTTATTGCAAGCCCTTCTATTGTTTCCTTAAGCAGTACCGACTTATGTGAAAATTCCACGTTTATCCTCCTTCATCCAATCAATTTTTTCAAAACATCAGATGATTATTCCTAAATCTTCGATTCCCTGGGCAATCTCATTGAAATCAATATCATCAATATTGTTCTGCTCCTCCCATTTTTCCTTACTCCAGATTTCGGCACGTTCGCCAACACCAACCACCGTTACATCCTTCGTAATGCCTGCAAATTCTCTTAAATTTGCTGGAAGAAGAATCCTGCCCTGATTGTCTACCTCACAATCAATGGCGCTCCCCAGAAAGAATCTCTTGAACTGTCTCGATTTCTCATTTGTTGTCGGAAGCTGTCTCAATTTGCCTTCAAAAATTTCCCACTCGTTGACAGGATAGGCAAACAGACACTTGTCCATTCCTTTTGTCACGACGAAGGTCACGCCTAACTGCTCTCTGAGTTTTGAAGGTACAATCATTCTGCCCTTGGCATCCACTGAATGGCTGTATTCGCCTTTTAACCCTCTGGACATGACCATCACCTTCCCTTCTTCCATCCTTCGCCGGTAAGTGTTACTGCTGTTATAAGATAAATCCACCACTATTTACCACTAACAGCCACTATCTACCACTTACAACCACTATTGTACCCCATAGAATTACAGATTGCAAGGATAAAAAACCGCAGTTTTCCGCAAAACTAACCAATATTTTTTGTTGTTTTTTGTGCAATATGCATAACTCCTCTTGTTTCTCCCTTTCCTTTTTCGTCATTTTCTCCCAACATCTTGTGTCATCCACTCATTTGTCGTGCATATCTTGTGTTTTGACAGACTGTGACACCATTTACCGGATATCGACAAAAAAATAGTGGGGAAAAGTGGATTTCTCTCCCCACTTTTTCGCATTTCCCCCACTTCCCCTCCACTTTGCTCTTTCTTTCCAAATGCACTTCCAGATTTTGGCAACAGAAAAGCTCCCGCACATCCGTAACATCTACAGATATGCGGGAGCCGCAATATGGTTTATCTTCAATTCCTGCTAAACAGATTTTCCGTTTTCATTCCTCTTCCTGCTTCGGCTGCCGGGAAAGCTTCATCCGCTCATAAATAATGTATACCGATGCCGCCACAACGCAAAGCGCCGCCAAAAGCTGGGATACTTTAAAATCCATTCCCATAAACATCAGGGAATCTGTCCGGAGACCTTCAATCCAGACACGCCCCAGCCCATATCCCCATATATACATTGCAAACAATTCCCCATCAAAGGTTTTATATCTTCGATAGAGAAAAATCACCAGTAATACCACCAGATTCCATGCCGACTCATAGAGGAATGTCGGATGCATCTGAAGAAACTCTTTCCCACCGATAACCTGCACCTGGTCAATCATCTCCTGGGTAATAATCCCGTGGTTAACTGAGCTGAGAAGAAAATTTTTACCACCAAACCATTCCACCGGAATCGCCATGGCAAACAATGAATCCGTGTATCCTCCAAAGGCTTCCCGGTTAAAAAAATTGCCCCATCTGCCAAGAATCTGTCCCACCAGCAGTCCCATGGCACAGGTATCCAGCATCAGCATGGTATTCACTTTCCGTTTATGGGCAAAAATCAGAAGAGTGATAATTCCTGCAATAACACCTCCGTAAATTGCCAGTCCGCCGCCACGAATGTTTAACATGCCGAATATTGTATCCTTCAGAGACTGCCCCTCTTTAATATAATCATCCAGACTGAACAGCACATAATATATTCTGGCTCCTAAAATTGCCGGCACCACCAGCCAAAGCATGTAATCCAGATACATTTCCGAATCCTGGTTTGTCCGTTTTGCCTCTCTGGCAATCAGCAGATATCCCAGGATAAATCCCAGCGCAATAACTATACCGTAAAAACGGATTTCAAATCCGCCAATAGAAAAACCGTCCGGCACATTGTTTAACACAATCCCCAAATGGGGAAACCTTATTTCATACATAAGCCTCTCCCTGCCTAAACATTAAACTTAAACAGAATAACGTCCCCATCCTGTACAACATATTCCTTTCCCTCGGAACGCACAAGCCCTTTTTCCCTTGCCGCAGTCATGGAGCCGTTTTCCACCAAATCTTTATAATTGACCACTTCGGCCCGGATAAATCCACGTTCAAAATCCGTATGGATTTTTCCGGCTGCCTGAGGCGCTTTTGTTCCTTTTCTTATCGTCCAGGCCCTCGTCTCATCCTCTCCCGAGGTAAGATAGGAAATAAGCCCCAGCAGAGAATAGCTTGCACGAATCAATTTATCCAGACCGGATTCGGAAAGTCCTAAATCCTCCAGAAACATTTTCCGTTCATCATCCTCCAGTTCGGAAATTTCCTGTTCAATCTGGGCGCATACCGCAAATACTTCAGCGCCATACTCCGCTGCATATTCTTTGACAACCTGCACATATGCATTATTTCCACCATCATCCGCCAAATCATCCTCCGCCACATTGGCAGCAAAAATAACCGGCTTTCTGGTCAGCAGATTATATTCTGCCATCCATGCCTCCTCGTCTTCGCCTTCCGTCTCAAAGGTAATGGCAAGCTTCCCGTTTTCGAGATGCTCCTTAATTCTCTTCATCAGCGCCACTTCTTTGGCAATCTCTTTATTGTTATTGGCAGCCCGGGAATTTTTTGCTATTCGCCTGTCCAAAATCTCAATATCCGAGAAAATCAATTCAAAGTTAATGGTCTCAATATCCCGTAATGGGTCGATATTTCCGTCCACATGCACAACATTGGAATCCTCAAAGCAGCGCACCACATGAACAATGGCGTCTACCTCCCTGATATTGGACAGAAATTGATTTCCAAGCCCTTCCCCCTTGGATGCGCCCTTTACCAGACCCGCAATATCCACAAATTCAATCACTGCCGGAACAGTCTTTTTGGAATTGTACATCTTTGTCAAAACGTCAATTCTTTCATCCGGTACCGGAACTACGCCTATATTGGGGTCAATGGTACAGAACGGATAATTCGCCGATTCCGCTCCCGCCTTTGTTAATGAATTAAATAATGTACTTTTCCCTACATTGGGAAGTCCGACGATGCCTAATTTCATCTTTATCCTAATCTCCTTTGGATTTTCTTTTATTTTACTGAGTTTTGCCTCTCATGGCTTTGGTTACATACCAATCTGAACCCTTCAAAATTTCAAAATAGATTTTGAGCCATGCTTGCATGAGCGAAAATATCTATTTGAAATTTTAGTTGGCGAAGCCAACGAGCGAGAAAACTAAGCCCTGTCTGCAACAAAAATTTATATTGATACTCGTATGTATTTCCTACAATACCCCTTTCGTTCGTGTTTGGATACTATCAGAAAACATTTCTTTTGTCAATATCCGTTCAATATATTGTATATATTTTTGAGAGAGGATACAAGATATACTCTCCATATATATCTTCTCTTGACCACAGCCAAGAGCTTTCTATAATTCTATAAAGCGGTCTTTTTCTTCAGTTTACGCCTATTCAGCGCAAATGAACCGAAACTTACGGAAGAATCTACACTTATGAATCCAAAAATCATAAAACCGTTTCGCTTAACTGTCTGCGTACATCTCTGCCGCCATACATAATTCGGACAATATTTATTGTATTCTGAGGTTCTTCCGGCAGATAGAATATCAGATAATTATCTACAGGCAAAAATCGGATTCCCCGACTATGCCACGGTTCTTCTTCATAAAGTTGATGACGCATAGGCATTTCTTCAAGGGAACGAATCGTTTTCATAATCCGCTGAGTTTGCCCTGCCGCATTTTCTGGCACAAGCAGCTCTAATGCTATATATTCATAAATATCACGCAAGTCTTGTCTTGCCTGTGCTGTATATACAATATCCCAACTCATACGCCAAAGTCTCTCTTCATTTCCGCTTCAATGGTATCTGCTGAATAAACTCTGCCCGCCTTAACATCAGCCATGCCTTTTTCCATTTCCGCATCAAACTGTTCTCTGGTAAGAGAGCCGTAATTCAGCGGTGCCGTCTGCGGCAGCTTCATTTCAAACGGAATACCTCTTTGCAAAACCACCTGTCTCAAAAACATACCCACAGCATTAGACATAGGGATTCCCAAACGTTCAAGCACCTGCTCCGCCTGCTCTTTGATTTCAGGTTCCACTCGTGCAAATACATTTGATGTTCGTGCCATAACAATCGCCTCCTTTATCATTAGTATATCCTTTTTGCTTGCGAAATGCAAGCGCTTTGCAAAAAATACTATTCCGCAATGATTTTAGCAACTCTTCCAACGTCTACGATTTTGCTGACCACAGCAAAATCGTCAGATACGCAGAAAGGACAAGCCATTTTCACGACTTGTCCTTTCTTACTCTTATTACTGCTTCCTTTTATTTTGTCAAATCCACAACCAGCTCCGAAAATATTCCCGAAATACTGATTTCATTCTCACTATCGACAGCATTTTCATACTCTGCCGCCTTTCCCTCTTTTACATAGTAGACATTACATTTTCTGCCTTTATTTACCACATTGACCATATTTTCTTCCGGTATATGAACAATCGCTTTTGCCTTCCATTGGTTAATATCCAATTTTCCCGTAATTTTATCAACGGTAATTTCATAATCTGTCTTTGCCGTTAATTCCAGACTTCCACTGCTGTCTGCAATCAGGACATGCTCTGCATCACCGTCGTATTCCAAGCGGTTCAGGTGAAGATTCTTTATTGCCAGAAGCTTAACGCTGGCGGCAATCTCACAGATATCCGAATACTTATTCGGAAGAGTAATCTCAACGGTCAGCGAATCCTCTGCTTCATAGCGGCTTAACTTATTCTTATTAAGGCAAAGCACATCCAGCTTGTTTTTCTTCTCATCCAGCTTTATCTTAAATATGGATTCTAAATTCACAAGGGTGTCAGAGGACAACTTGACATGCAGCTTCTCATCCTCCCCCGATGACAGCATAATTGTAGCTGCGCTGCCAATATTGACATCAAAATGTTTCTCACAGTCGATGTCATAAATTGTTTCACTGGTATACACCATTGTTTCCGGAGCTGCCTTTGCAACGGAATCCATAAGCAGTTCATCTATCGTAGTCTTAAAAATCTCTGCTATGATTACTATATTTTCAACATCCGGTAAACCTTTTCCGGTTTCCCACTTCGTGATAGCCTGCCTGGAAACACCGATTCTTTCGGCAAGCTGCTCCTGTGAAATACCCTCTTTTTTTCTTATTTCTTTTAATTTTTCAGAAAAATTCATACTAATCCTTTCCGGAGTTCCATTACTCCTTTAACAGTGAATATGCGGTAATTTTTTTAATCGGTGCTGAAAGAAGTACACTGATTACAAATGCCACGGCAGTAAACGCAACGGCAAAAGCAAGCAATATCCAGACCGATACTTCAAAATGATTCTTTACAGCTCCAATCAGAGAGAAAATGGTATTATTGATTGCAGGAAGATACCACAATCCGGCTATTGCCGAAATGATTGACGCCACAGCCACAACAGGGATAAAACTAAGTGCTGTCTTAATCGTAAGCTGCCTGTTTATATACCCGATTGCTTTATATATGCCAAATTCCTGTCTGCGTCTGCTTATCATTGAATTGATGATGACATACATGACCAGCAACACCATCAGAACCGAAATCACAAACAGGATAATCACAATTACAGAAACAATACTGGTATACATCATTCTTCCATTTTCGCTCATCTGTTCATAATTTACTGATGATTTAATGACTTCACCGTAGTTTTCCTCATACTCATCGATAAATGCACCGGCATTTTTATCATATAAGTAAACATTGGCTGAATTTGTTTTTTCACCGATTTTTTCGTATCCCTTACTTGTCAGTTCACATACCGAACCGGCATTATTTACACTCTGAATATATCCGGTCACTTTGTAAACTGCGGATTCAGAGCCGGCGGTTATCTCTATTTCACTACCGATAGGGTAATCCTCCGAAATCGCATTTCCTACTGCAATTTCATTATCCTTCACCGGGTTACTGCTTTCATAGCAGATGTCATTTGTTACTTTTGAAAAATCTTCACACACAAAAGCAGTCAGGCTTCCATCTGCATAACTTACAGATATAGAAGCATATTCCAGAAAAAGCTTTACCCTGCTGTCTTCTTGAAGAGTTTCCTTAAGCTCCGCCATTTTTCCATCCTCCGCCGTAAAAATAACGGATGGCGATTCCTCTGAAAGCGTATTCATAAAATTATCCGGCTTGACATTTACATTATACAGGAGCGTTCCTGCGAAAGACAACAACACCATTATACCAAATGCGACAATAAATAATAATACATTTTGTCCTGCCGATTCCTCTCCGGTGATACCTCTTATCGCATTTATCGGCTCCAATCGATGTATTTTCCTTGCTGAAATATAGGAAAAAATCAATATTGCAGACGTCAGCATCAGCATTACAATAAGTAAAGTCATTATATCAAACTCCGGAGTGTAGGAAAATCCTGATTGGATTGCTAAAATATCTGCTACAACAGGCAGAACTGCATAAGACAGGACTATTCCAAGTACTGAGGAAATAATGCCGACAAGTGTGTAGGGCATTATCGCTGAAGCGATAATCATATGGCTTGTATAACCAATCGCTTTTAATACCCCCATCTGCGCCAGCTCGTCCTCGATTGCACTCCGTATCCGAAAGTTACTGAGAAAGATACTCACTACAAGTATAATTGCGGCAAGCGCCAAAAATATAACGATAAGCAGGGTACAAACCATTGTTCTGGTCTGTTTTGAGGTGGTCCTGTCATTGATATTCAATAATGCAATGCCTTTATCCTTTAGCATTTCCGATATTGTATTTTTCATCTCGCCCAAATCAGCGGTATCGGTAGTTTTTAATGAATATTCTGCAATGCTATGATTACTATATTCATCTGCAAAATCCTCATAGACATCCTCCGGAAAATATCCGCCAATCAGCCCGGTACCGTAATTTCCATACTGCATTTCCAATAAGCTTCCGCCAATATCATAGGTATGCTCCTTGCCATCTATGGAATAAGTAATGCTGCCCCCTTCCGTAAACCCGCCTAATTCCTTCATATACATGGGAATATAAACAGAACTGCCGCCCTTTTCGGAATATTCCGTAACCTCAAGCAGGTTCAGTGTTCTATCCTCATCAAGATTGTAGAACACCGTATTCATGTCAAAATCTGACCCTGCAAACTCGCGGACTGTCACCGGAAGAAATACCCCTTCATGCTTTTCAACAAGTGATACCCCGTCAATTTCCTCCACCTCTGTAAGCAGCTCCTCATTATCCTGAAGCTGTGGAATGATAAAATTGATGTCCGCCGTGTCCAGCTTATCAAACAGGCTGTCATAGGCGTTAAAGGTCTGGAAAGCAAGCACAAGGGCAATATTGATAATAAATGCAGTCAAACAGATAAACACCCCAAAGGATATGTACTGTCCCTTTGCTTTTTTCAGATTATGCAGGATAAGCGTGGATATTTTCTTCAAAATTACCACCCCATTTCTTTAATGAATTGCTCAAGTTTTTCGGTTCTTTCAAGATTATCCTGCTCAAATTTCCCCAAATCACACTCGCCAAAAATTTTTCCGTCTTTAATATAAATGATACGATTCCCCCGCAGCGCTGATTTTTTGTCGTGCGTAACCATGACGATGCTCTGCCCTTTATTATGAAGCGAAGTAAAAACATCCAGGACCGCTGCCGAATTTGCCGAATTTAACGCACCGGTCGGCTCGTCCGCAAAAAGTACGTTCGGACTGTTGATTACCGCCCTGACAATACCTGCCCTTTGCGCTTCGCCTCCTGAAATCTGGGAAGATGTCTTTTTCCACGTTGTTTCAGGAATATTTACCAGCGAAAACAGCTCCTTTGCCCGATTTTTGATATCCTCCCTGTCTTTGCTTGTCAGCACCCCTGCCGTAACGACATTATCCATAAGGTTCATCTTATCAATCAGATAAATCTGCTGGAATACAAATCCACACTGCTTCCGCCGAAACACAGCCAGCTTGTCACTGCTTAACTTCGTGATATCTGTTCCGTCAAAGGCAATCTCCCCGCCATCCGGTTTATCCATTCCGGAAAGGGAATACATCAAAGTAGATTTGCCAGCTCCCGATGAACCCATGATAACCGTAAAATCCCCCTTGTAAATATCAATATCCAAGTCCGAATAAATAACCTGAATACTATCGCCTTTGCCAAACGCTTTTTTCAAATGCTTTGCCGATATGACTACTTGCCTGCTCATAATAATGTAACTACCTCTCTTTTTATTTTATTCCCGCAGGCAGTGAACCAGACGGACATGCAAGCATATCCATTTAACGAATGCCGCGAGGGTCAGTCCCATTGGCTGTGCCACGGGTTTGCTGACTATGTGACAACCATAACGAAAAAGCCCAAATTGCGCCACCAACAGTTGTATACATTTGACTTTTTTTATGCCACTTTCCGTTGCATACCCGAATTGGCAATGCTTTTGCCGCATTTGCGTGCACATCCTCGCGGAGCGTTTTTATCGAATAGGAGGAATTTCCTATTCGACAAAAAAAGCCCTGCCATTATGACAGAGCTTTTCCAATCCTCGTTTTAGCCGTTAAATTTCGATTAAAATCCAGCCTATATGTCAATTTTCATTTATTCATCCCAGTTGTGATATACCGCCTGGACATCATCATCCTCATCCAATAAATCCAATATTTTGTTGATTTTCTTAATATCCTCTTCCCCGGTCAGCTCAACCCAGGTCTGCGGAACCATGGTGACCTCTGCCGATGCCATCGGTATCTTCTCTGCCTCCAGCGCTTCCCGCACGACAGAAAAATCATCCGGAGCAGTCAGGATTTCAAAGCTGTCCTCTTCCTCTGCAAAATCCTCCGCTCCTGCATCCAGTGCCATCATCATCAAATCGTCTGCTTCCAGACTGCATTCCTCTTTATCAATGATAATCTGTCCCTTTTTATCAAACATAAAGGATACACATCCGGGAGTTCCTACATTTCCGCCTCCCTTGGTAAAAGCATTCCTTACATTTGACGCTGTTCTGTTCTTGTTATCCGTCAGCGCATCCACAATAATTGCCGTACCGTTTGGTCCGTACCCCTCATAGGTAATTGACACATAATTTACTGCGTTGGCATCCCCCGCCGCTTTCTTGATTCCCCGCTCAATAGTATCATTAGGCATGTTATTTGCCTTTGCCTTGGCAATCACATCCCGAAGCTTGGAATTATTATTGGGGTCTGCGCCGCCTTCCTTCACGGCAACGGCAATTTCTCTCCCAATAATGGTAAAAATCTTTCCCTTTGCCGCATCGTTCTTCTCTTTTTTATGTTTTATATTTGCAAATTTTGAATGTCCTGACATCTTTTCCGACTCCTATCTTTTATTTTACATCTTCACATGCGTTCTATATTCTAACATTATGCCTGCTATTTTTCAAGTCCCAACGGGAGGTTAACGACAAAAATGGGCGGGAAAACCTTGATTTTTCCGCCCGTTTCTATTTGTATGCTTTTATTGTTTAAAGCTAGCGACGGGAATCGAACCCGTGACCTCCTCACTACCAATGAGGTGCGCTACCGACTGTGCCACGCCAGCTTGTCTTTGCGACTTGTCTATAATATCAAAAATTGGTATGCTTGTAAAGAGTTTTTTTTTATTTTTTTGCTGCTCTTTAGCACTGCACTTTTTTGTTACTTTCCCTGCAGCCGCTGTCTCACAATCTCATAAGCCAGCACTCCCGCTGCCACCGAAGCGTTTAACGAATCAATATCCCCTTTCATCGGAATGGACGCTGCATAATCACACTTCTCCTTCACCAGACGGCTTACCCCGCTTCCTTCATTTCCGATAACCAGTCCGACAGGTCCGGTCAGATTATGGCGGTACATTACTTCTCCCTCCATATCTGCACAGACAAACCATATCCCTTTTTCCTTTAACTCCTCAATCGTCTTTGCTATATTGGTAACCTTTGCCACCGGAGTGTAATTAATGGCACCTGCGGAAGCCTTTACCACCGTGGCGGTAAGCCCTGCCGCACGGCGTTTGGGGATAATCACGCCATGGGCACCGCAAAGATTAGCTGTACGGATAATCGCGCCAAGATTATGAGGGTCCTCTATCTCATCCAGAAGAAAAATAAACGCATCCTCCCCCTTAGCCTCTGCCGCCTGCAAAATATCCTCAACCTCCGCATATTCATATGCCGCCGCCTGAGCAATCACTCCCTGATGTTTACCGGTGACAGACATCTGTTCAAGCCTTTCCTTTGTCACATAGTTGACTATAGTATCCTGTTTTCTTGCCAGAGCCTTTATCGTATTCACCGCTCCGTCATGGCAGCCGTCCAGCACATATAATTTATCAATGGTTTTTCCTGCGCGGAATGCCTCTGTAACCGCATTTCTTCCCTCTATTGTATATTCCTCGTACCGCATATTAACTCCTTTTTCTAACCGATTTCCTTTACTTCGCCCTCCAATGCCGCAAGGCTCATATTCACCACATCCGTCAGCCGTTTAAATTCCTCCTTCAGATACAGATAACCCAGTAACGCTTCAAACCCTGTGGCATTGCGGTAATCCGCCCTGGACGCATTTTTAGCTTTTGTGTAGGAATTGGCGTTTCTTCCCCGCTTATAAACCGCCTGCTCCTCCTCGGTCAGCCGGTCAAAAATCGCCAGAACCATTTTCGCCTGGGCGGGTGCGCAGACAACCCGGCTCACATCTCGATGATATTTATTCACCTGTTTATTTCCCCTGCTGACCTCCAGCGTCCTTACCATAACGTCAAAAATACTGTCTC
This sequence comes from Bacteroidales bacterium, assembly GCA_023664535.1. Classification (GTDB taxonomy): domain Bacteria; phylum Bacillota; class Clostridia; order Lachnospirales; family Lachnospiraceae; genus CAG-590. The sequence continues at coordinate 19,454 of JAMPFJ010000001.1, read as the reverse complement.
CGATATACGCCAGCGCCAGGGGCGAATAGCCTTCCGGATTCCCGTGCTCCATCCGAAAGCTTTCTTTAAAATACTGAAAGTTATCTATGCTCTCTTCCATTTTACCCCCTCGCGCGTGTCCTCCAGAATAATCCCCTGCTTTGCCAGTGTGTCACGGATTTCATCTGCCCGGGCAAAATCCTTTGCCTTTCTCGCCGCCTGACGCTCCGCAATTAACGCTTCAATATCGCTGTCCAATATCTCTTCCTCTGTCTTGGTGATTATCCCTAAAATATCACAAACCTTCCCAATCGTTTCGTATGCTTCCTGTACAACAGCCCTTGCATTTTCCTTTGAAATACTGCTGTTTGCGAACTTCACCATCTCAAAAATGACTGAAATGGCGTCTGCGGTATTCAAATCATCCTCCATTGCCTCTTCATATTTTTTTACATATTCCCCAATCCGGGAAATCATTTCCTGCTCCTCTTCCGTCATCTCCCTCTCTTCGGCAGCCGTTAACGCATCCTCCAATCTGTCCATTGCCGTCAGAATACGTGCCAGTGACGTTTTGGATGCCTCGACTAAGGTATCCGAAAAATTCAGCGGACTTCTGTAGTGGGCGCTTAACATAAAGAACCGGATTACCTGTAACGGATATTTTTTCCCTATATCCCGAATCGTAAAGAAATTCCCAAGCGATTTGGACATCTTTTCCCCGTCAATCTTTAAAAATGCATTATGCATCCAGTATCTTGCAAATTCCACGTCATTTGCCGCTTCGCTCTGGGCAATCTCATTTTCATGATGGGGAAAAATCAAATCCTCCCCTCCTGCGTGGATGTCAATGATATCCCCGATATATTTCTTCGACATAACCGAACACTCCAAATGCCAGCCCGGTCTGCCTTCGCCCCAGGGCGACTGCCACGAGGGCTCACCCTCTTTTTTGGGTTTCCAGAGAACAAAATCCAGAAAATCCTCTTTCTCGTCCTCTCCCGCTACCTGAATGTCCCTGTGTCCTGCCTCCAAATCGTCAATATTCTTCTTGGACAGCTTGCCGTAACCGGGAAAGCTTCTCGTCCGGAAATATACCGTTCCGTTCACTTCATAGGCATGACCCTTATCTATCAGCGTTTTTATCATCTCAATCATATCCGGAATCTCTTCCGTCGCTTTTGGATGCGTAGTTGCCTCCATAACGTTTAACGCCTGCATGTCCTTTTTTACCTCTTCAATGTAACGCTCGGAAATTTCCGCAGAGGTAACGCCCTCTTCCATGGCGCGCTTGATAATCTTGTCATCTACGTCGGTAAAGTTGGACACATAATTTACCGCATAGCCTTTATACTGCAAATATCTTCTCAACGTATCAAATACAATCATCGGACGCGCATTGCCGATATGAATATAATCATATACGGTGGGACCGCACACATAAATCCCCACTTTATTTCCGTTAATCGGAACAAATTCTTCCTTTTTCCGTGTCATCGTATTAAAAATCTTCATTACCTTCTATCCTTCCCGGTTTCCCAATCTGTTCGCTTTGCACATTTTGTCCTTTCCGGACAGGAAATACCTTTATTTAGTATATTTTTAACCTTTGGTTTTGTCAATGCATATCTTAGCTTCCCCGCAGGCATTACACAATCTCCGAAAAGAAAATGCAGTTTTCCCCATGATTCGTTTGCCGGAAAACAAGTGCTGCAAGCTCTCCCGCCGTCAGCCTCACCGTCCCCGGCTTTACATCTCCCTTTTCCCGGATTACCCTGATTTCCTCTCCTTTTTTTTCAAACCGGTAAATCCCATTATTGCCGGAAAGAATATTATCTGTCAGCATAATCCGTTTTCCTTCTGCGGCAAACCCGGCAAAGCATCCGGCAAATACGGTTAAAAACCTCTCTGCCTCCACAACCCTTGCCATAAACGGGAATTGATGCACCAGTAAAATATTTTCCCTGTCCGGGGATGCTCCGTCCATGTCTGCACGGTACTGCCAAGTCCATGCTGCGGCAGCCTCCCTGCATTCTTTTTCATCCCGTCCCTCTTTAACCAGATACTGCTCCACCACCATTTTTTCTCCGTCCATGGCATAGGCAAAAAAACCCTGCAGCTCTTCCCCCTCGTCAAAACAAAACACAAGGTTTCCTGCCTGGCAATGCTTCTCCTCGTACAGACGCTCAAAATATTTCCGGTCATGCACCGCAAAAACACTAAACCGTTTTCCCAGCATTTCATCGATTTCCTGAAGCAGCGCCTTCAGCTGCTCCGCAAAATTTCCCTCATCATAGGAAACAAAATGCACTTTTCCTCCTGCCCATTTTGGGGAACAGACCATTTCCTCCTGTTTTTCGGAAATAGAGATAAACTCAAAGGGCTCGTAGTAACGGACATCTGCCGGCATCAGATAAGTAAAGGGCTGTCCCTTTTCATACAAATCCCTCAGGGCAGCCGAGAGCAGCTGGCGCATTATCCCCTTTCTCCGGCAGTCCGGGGCAGTCGCCACGCCAACAATATAAGAAAGCACCATGCGATAGTCCCGTACCCTGCACAAATAGGGATTCAGATGCAGCATTCCTTTTTTCCCGATACGGTAAACCGTATTATCCCGGTATACCTGCCGGAAATAAAATTCCTCATACTCCGGTGCATCCTGAAAACACTGCCTCCACAGCTTCCGCAGTTCACCTGCCGCCCGGTTCTTTTCCTCCGGTAATATCAGCTTTTCTATCGGTTCATCCATTGCCTCCACCTGTCCTTCGCCTGATTAGCATTATTACAGACCATCAACCACCACGGATTCCTACGCCATCGGGCATCCTTTGCAGCCCTCGCAGGCCTTTTGGTTCCACTCTGTCATCTCGTCATAACAATAGTTTTCCACGGTTTCCAGCAGGCAGACAGCCTGGGCGCTTATCCCCTCTCCGGCTCCGGTAAATCCCAGCCCCTCTTCCGTAGTTGCCTTAATATTCACCTGGCTTTGCGCCAGCTCCAATGCTTCCGCAACAGTCGTTACCATATCCGGAATAAATGCCGCCAGCTTAGGTCTCTGCGCAATGACGGTGGCGTCAATGTTACTGATAACGTACTGTTTTTCATCCAGCAGCTTTTTCACCTGTCTCAACAAACAGATGCTGTCCGCCCCTTTATACGCCTCGTCTGTATCCGGAAAATGCTTCCCGATATCGCCAAGCGCCGCCGCTCCCAGCAGGGCATCCATAATGGCATGGGTAAGGACATCCGCATCCGAATGTCCCAGCAGCCCCTTTTCGTAAGGCACGTTGACCCCGCCCAAAATCAGTTTTCTTCCCTCCACCAGCTGGTGGACATCATAGCCCATTCCTACCCGCATAGCTTCTCCTCCTTTTGCTTTAACAGCTCCAATAAAAATTTATAGACCCTCCGGGTTGATGATATACTTAACCGTTCCTCTGTCGTATGGATATCCAAAATATCCGGTCCCAAAGAAATGCAGTCCAGATTTTCAATTTTTGCGGCAAGCAGCCCGCATTCCAGGCCGGCATGAATCCCCATCACCACCGGCTTTTTCCCATACAGCCTTTCATACAGCTTTACCGCAGCCGGACGGATTACGGAGTCCTCCCGGTATTCCCATGCCGGATATTCTCCTTTTCTCTCCACGCTTCCGCCCAGTTCGGCAACCAGGCTTTCCACCCGGTCCGCCAAATACCGCTTTTTCGTGGTCACGCTGCTCCGGAGGGCGTGCTGCAAAAACAACTCATTCTGATTAAGCTTTAACACCCCCAGATTTAACGAAGTTTCCACCAGACCCGGTACGGTCATGCTCATCCCCTGAACGCCGTCCGGCAATACCATTAACAGCGTAACCACTTTAGAAAAGCTTGCGCTGTCCAATACCGTTTTGCAGGACATCTCTTCCGCCGGCAAAAGACCCGCTTCAATATCCCCGTCAGCGCCGGCATATTCCTCCTTTAACGTCTGATTGAGAGTTTCCAGAAGCTGCTCCGCTTTCCCTCGCTCTCCCTCCGTGATGCCGACAACCGCATATGCCTCTACCGGAATTGCATTATCTTTTTTCCCGCCTGCCGCCTCATACAGATAAACGTTAATCTGTTTTTTCATCTCATAGAGAATCCTGCCCAGAATCTTGTTTGCATTTGCTCTTCCCTTATCAATCTCACAGCCGGAATGCCCGCCTAAAAGACCGGTTACGGAAAGGGTAAACCATCCCACTTCCGGGGACTGCTCCCTTACCACCGAAAGCCTGCTCAACAGACTGACTCCCCCTGCGCAGCTGCCAAGAAAGACGCCTTCCTCCTCTGAATCTAAGTTCAGCATCCGGTGTCCCTTCAGCATGGAAAGGTCAATGCCTGCCGCACCCTCCATGCCCACTTCCTCCGACACGGTTATCACCAGCTCCAGCGGCGGATGGGGAATGGAATCGCTTTCTGCAATCGCAAGCATATACGCCACGGCAATACCGTCGTCTCCGCCCAGCGTAGTATCCTTTGCCGTGATATAATCCCCCTCCACCAAAAGAGTCAGTCCCTCCTTATCCATATCTATGGCAGCATCCCGCTTTTTTACACACACCATATCCATATGCCCCTGTAAAATCAACGGCTCTTCCTGTTCGTAGCCTTCGCTTGCCGGAACAAGCATCACTACATTATACAGGGAATCCTGATATACCGTAAACGCATGCTCTTTCGCAAATGCGGTCAGATAATCGCTGATTTCCTTTTCCCGGTAAGAACCATGGGGGATACCGCAGATTTGTTCAAAATAGTAAAACACCCTTTCCGGTTCCAGTCCTGATAATACGCCCATCTTTTTCTCTCCTTGGCTTTTTTCATAGTCTGCCTGTTTTCCTTTATCTTATGCAGACGCTACTTTAAATAGTTTACGGCAAGAATAGCTGCGCCAAGAACCGTAAGAACGGCTCCGGTGGCACGGTTCAAGGTTATTGCACTCGCCCTGTTGGCAAGCTTCGCCGCAATCCTTGCCCACAGCAGCGTCGATACCACGCAAAACAAAAGGCACGGAAAGTCCGGCATTCCCCCTATGACAAAATGGCTGGCGGCACCGGTAAACGCAGTAAATGCCATGATAAATACGCTGGTTCCCACTGCCGTTTTTAACTCGTATCCCAGAACACTGGTTAAAATCAACAGCATCATCATTCCACCGCCTGCGCCGACAAACCCGCAGATAAACCCGACGATTACGCCGCTTATCACGGATTGGACAATCCTCTTTTTTCCGCTGACTGCCTCCATGGATTCCTTTGTGGTCATCACCGGCTTTACGATAAATTTGATTCCCAGCATAAGCGTCATAAACACGGAAAAGCTTCCCATCGTGGTATTGGGAACAAGGCTTGCCGTCCAGCTTCCCACCATCGTAAACAGCAAAACGGCAGCCATCATCACTAAACCGTTTCGAATATCCAGATTTTTATTTTTCCCATAAGTATATGCGCTTACTGCACTGGCAAGCACGTCGCTTGCCAGCGCAATCCCCACCGCTTCATAGGCGGGAAGTCCCAAAAAGGTAATTAACATCGGACTGATTACCGCAGCGGCGCTCATGCCGGCAAATCCTGTTCCCAGTCCGGCTCCCGCTCCCGCAATAAAACAGATTAAAAGCTGATACATTTATGCTTCCTCCTTCGGGTAATGCTTACTCATCTTCGAAAATAACGCTATGAGCGGTAATCCCCGTTTATTTTTACATAGTCATAGGTCAAATCACAGCCCCATGCTTTCGCCCGGCATCCGCCTTCGTGCAGGAAAATATTGACAAAAATCTCATCTTCCTGGAGAATTTCCTTTGCCAGCTCCTCCGAAAACGGAATGCCTGCCCCATTTTGGCAGACCGGAAGAACACCCTTCACCGAAGCGAGTTCCACGTCCACCTTATGGATATCAAAGTCCGCCTCCGCATAGCCTATCGCACAGAGAATACGCCCCCAGTTTGCATCCTCACCAAAAACTGCGCATTTAAACAGCGGGGAACGGATTACGCTTTTGGCAATCACAATCGCCTTCTCCACAGTCTCCGCCTCCGACACCGTACACTCAATCAGCTTCGTTGCTCCCTCTCCGTCCTTGGCAAGCATTCGGGTCAGATTCATCATGACAAGATAGAGCGCCTGTTTAAAAACGGCATAATCCTCATCCTCGGATATAATCTCCCTGTTGCCTGCCATTCCGTTTGCCATTACGCAGACCATATCGTTTGTTGAGGTATCGCCGTCAATGCTTAAGCAGTTATAGGTAACCTTCGTCACCTCGTAAAGCGCCTTTTGTATCATTTCCGTGGATATGGCGGCATCCGTCGTCAGAAAATTCAGTGTGGTCGCCATATTGGGATGAATCATTCCGCTTCCCTTTGCCATTCCACCCAGGCTACAGGTTATTCCCCCTAAAACAAAAGTTACCGCCGCTTCCTTAGGTACGGTATCCGTTGTCATAATGGCATTGACCGCCTTTGCATTTCCCTCATAAGACAATCCCTTTACCAGTTCGCCAATATGCGCTTTAATCGGTTCTATCGGAAGCGGCTGACCGATAACCCCGGTAGACGCCACCAGCACTTCATCCGCCGGAATGCCAAGCCCGGCAGATGCCAGTTCCGTCATCCGCTGCGCCTTTTCTTCGCCGTCCGCATTACAGGTATTGGCATTTTTTGAATTGGCAATCACTGCTCTCGCCCCGCCATTTGTCATTTCCAGATGCCGCTTAGTAACGATAAGCGGCGCCCCTTTTACTTTATTCGTTGTATATACTGCGGCGGTATGGCAAAGGGTATCGCTGACCAGCAGCGCCAAATCATTTTTCCCCTCTTCACTGTATAAACCACAGTGCACTCCGTTTGCCCGAAATCCCTTTGCCGCACAAACGCCTCCGTCCGTATAAGTAAATCCTTCAACCTGTTCCATAACTGTTTCCTCCTTGACCTGTATACCCTGCATCAGATTTTTACTATTATATATTGCATAATTATTCATGTCAAGTAAATATTTATGCATAAAGTCCGCACTTAATTTCCCTCTGCCGGCTCCGCAGCCTCACTGGCGTTTTCCGTAGTCTGCTCTTCCTTATCCGCTTTTTCCTCAGGAATACGGTAATCCGCCGGATATAGTATACCCCCGGCATTCTGATACAAAATAAGCTCCTCCACTGCCAGACGCTTTGCCAGCCATTTGTTTACCCGTCTCATGTCCTTTACGGAAAGCGGCTTTTCCACCTCCAGAATTACAGTCAGCACCTCATTTTCCCCCTGGTTCAGGTAACCTGCCTGCATAGCGGTAACCGAAGGATACAATACCGATATTTCTTCCTGTAAAGTCTCCACTTCAATCTCCTTTTCCTTATATGCCGATAATTCAGAATTTGCCGCAATAAGCTGACCCTTTAAATCCTGATAATCCGCCGCATTTTCCGCAGTAAGCTGGCTGGTTTCGCTCTTCACATACGCCTCTAATTCATCTGTCGTAATTCCCGCTTTTACTTCTGTCTGCTGTACCTTAAGCATCAGATTGTCAATATGGTATCCCTTCATGGAACGCTCCAGATTGGCAATCTCCGCTGCATCCAGCGTAGTACCGATTACCGCCACCCTCAATTCCTTATTTTCTTCATCCACATTGTATTTAACCACCTGCGTATTCTCAAATTGAAATTCACGTTCAACAAAATTATTGACATTGCCGTCAAATACGGATTTTTTCACAATGTCCGCTCCGAGAAATACGGAGGGCACGATTGCGGCAACCGCCACTAAAATTACACGCTTTGCAATCTGCTTTTTCGTCTCGTCATTCGTTGTGTTCTTGGAGGGTATACGGAGAAACACGGTAATCAGCATGGTAGAAATGGCGATAAACACACCGTTAATGCAAAACAGGTACATTGCCCCGGCAAAATACCGCAGGTTCCCCGCCGCAAGCCCATAGCCGGAGGTGCAAAGGGGCGGCATCAATGCTGTTGCAATCGCCACACCGGGAATAATATTGGATTTCTCTTTACGGGTGGTTCCAATCATTCCGGCAAGACCGCCGCAAACCGCAATAATGACATCCCATGCCGTAGGGCTGGTTCTTGCCAGAAGCTCTGCACTTGCCGTCTTTATCGGGGAAATCACAAAATAAATCGTCGACGTCGCCAACGCCACAACTATCTCAAACAAAAGAATTGTCGCTGACCGCTTAAGCAGATTCATGTCATAAATGGCAATGGAAAATCCGATTCCCATAATTGCCCCCATAAGCGGAGATACCAGCATCGCTCCAATAATCACCGCCGTAGAATTCATGTTTAGTCCAACTGACGCAATAAAAATCGCCAGAATCAGAATACACATGTTTGTTCCCCGCAAAACTACTCCCGATTCAATCCTCTCCACAATTTCCTCATAATCTGCCTGGTCTGCACTTAAATTAAACGCTGCATGGAACAGCCTCTTAAAGCTGTATGTACTCTTCCGCACATTTTTAATGGTTTTTTCCTCAATCTGCACCTTAACCGCTTCAGCCTTTTCGTTGAATGCCTCTTTCTTGTTCATTTTGTTCTCTCTTTCTCTTTTTGCTTGACAATTTATTGGTTATCCGCTTTAATAACAGGGTAAACTAACAGATATTTGCGAAACTTAAGCTTTTCATGATGTCCGTTGTACAATATAGACAAATCAATACAGGCACGCTTGCGCTGCTTGTCGCTCGCAACAGTGCTAAGCTCGAAAAAACCTCGCTAAGCACTGGCGGCTCCAAAGCGCCTTGTTTATGATATTGTCTATATTGCACAACTGGATTTTGGAAATTAGGAGTTTCGCAATTACCTAAAGGTAAACTAATCATAAAAGGAGGATAAAATAATGGCAACGATTCCCCACGACCCAATGATGCTGCTAAGCTACATCAATACAAAGCTGCGCGACGAATACGGCAGCCTGAACGAGCTCTGTCTGGATATGGAGCTGGATATGGATACCATTTCTTCCACGCTCTCCTCCATCGATTATACTTATGATGAGAAGCTTAACCGTTTTGTGTAATGCCCCGTTTTCTTTATAATCCCAAAAAACGTTTCATGTCTGCAAACTGCATTTCCATGGTATTATACCCATGATGATAAAATGCCGTCAGCTTTTCATGGTTCATTTCCGTTCTTCCTGGGCAGGGCATAACCGGACGCAGGACAAAAATCCTGCCCTCTTTTTCCAGACGTTCAATCGCATCCATGGTTTTATTGTAATAATAGGGTCTGTAGTAGATTGCCTTTACCAGATTGGGATAATCCTTAAACAGGGCAATATACAGCCTTGCGCTTTTGCTGGGGAATTTTTTCCGGTATCCGTAAGGTCTGGTCAGAATCAGCACATTCTTCTTATGTCCTGTGCGCAATGCGCGCTTTAACGGTATAGAATCCGCCAGTCCGCCGTCCAGATAGGGAATCCCGTCAATCATGACCATCGGCGCCATAACCGGAAGGCTGGAGGACGCCCGGCAGATAGTGCAGAGACGCTCCGGGCTTTCCCTGTCTGTCATATATTCCGCTTTACCGGTATAGACATTGGTAACTACCATTTCACATTCCATTCCTCCTTTGATATACGTATCAAAATCGTAAGGGAAGGTTTCTTTCGGAAATGTCCCGAATAATTTATCCATATCGTAAACGCTCCGCTGCCTAATCGCCTCTTTGACTGTATTCTTATATTGGTCCTCTTTCCGTTCCGGCGCCATACAGTTAAAGCTTCTCCCCTTTTGTCTGGAAACATAGCTTACCCCGTTACATGCACCCGCTGACACGCCAATAACATAGGGAAAGAAAAAATCCCTTTCCAACAGGTAATCCAGAGCCCCCGCTGTGAAAACCCCTCTCGACGCACCGCCCTCCAACACCAGGCCGGCTTTTCTTGTCCTTAATTCCTCCTGTATCATTTCTCTGCATCCTCCTCATGAATGTCTTCCTCAGTCTGCACTGTTTCCGTGGATACTTTAATCACTCCGCCCTCGTTTAAAATCTGGTCGATATGATAATATGCCGCCGTCTCAACAGGAAGATTCTTTTCCTCAAGCCTTGCCTTGCACAGGGTACCCACCAGAGCATAAATACAGGCAAAGCAGGGAGCACCCAGAATCATTCCCTTTACGCCGAAGAAGCCGCCGCCAATCAGAATGGCAAACAGAATCCACATGCTGGAAATTTTTAAACGGTCGCCCAGGATAACCGGACCAAGAATATTTCCGTCTATCTGCTGTAAGATAACAACAAATACCGCAAAAATCAAGCCCTGCCTAAAATCTGTCATTAACAGAATCAATATACTGGGAATGGCGCCGATAAACGGTCCAAAATAGGGAATGATATTGGTAACGCCAATCACAATGCTAATCAGCACCTCATAGTCAAAGCCTACGATAACCATGAACAGATAACAGATTGCCCCGATAATAAATGAATCAATAATTTTTCCGTTAATAAACCCGCCGAATACCTGGTCTGCATAGCGGATGCCCTGCAATACCCTGTTCGCATTTTTCCGGCTGAACAGGCTGTAGGTCAGCTTTTTCCCGACGGAAACCAGAACCTCTTTCTCCGCCATCACATAAATGGAAATAATGATGGCAAGAATAATATTCAGTACCATTTTCAAGCCGCCCACAATTCCCGAGGTAATTCCGGCAACAATTTTATCCATGTTCGGCAGAATATCCTTATTCAGATAGTCAATCGCCTGCGAGTATATCCTGTCCAATGCCAATAACAGGTACTTACTGACTTCCGACTTATCCTTGTCCAGTGAATTTACCCATTTTGCTATGGTATCATAATAACCCGGGGCATCCTTTACCAGCTTGCCAAGGGATTGGTAAACCTGTGGAATAACCAGATACAGACCGCCGATTACAATAATGAGAAACAGAATCAGCGTACAAAATACAGAAAACCCCCGGGAAAACTTCCGCCTCAGGTTTTCTCTTTTCTCCCCTTTAAACAGTATGCCTGCCAGCGGGGTAAATAAATATCCCTCAAAGAAATTTAATATTGGATTGAGCAGATACGCCATTATGCTTCCCACAATAATAGGCCACAGCGTTCCGTTCACTACGGTCTTAATCTCCTGGAACCTTGTTTCATGTACCAGCATATTATTAAACAAAATTGCCAGCACAATAACACATAATGCCACGAATCCAATCCTTACATATTTTTTCTCAATCTTCCATTTCAAGCCGCATTCCTCCCATGCTTATCATTTGCCGTTGTTTTGCCGCCAAAACAGCCGTTTACCCAAACAGACCGTCATGCAGTTACGCGGCCGGCTTATTTGATTATACTCAATTCTCTTTCATTCGTCCATACCTAATCCTTAGCCGGTGGCTTGACCCTTTCCATCAGAAAAAGCCGGTCAGACTTAAGAATTTTTTTACTTTTCCTAAGTTTAACCGGCTTTATTTTTCGTTTTCCCCACAGGGTATGTTAATTTTCTTTTGCTACTTCAACCACAGATTTTGCCAGCCCTGCAAGACCTTGAATCTCTGACGGAATAATAATCTTTGTCGCCTTCCCGTCTGCCGCCTTACTGAATGCCTCCAGGCTCTTCAACTGAATAACCTCGCCGGACGGTGCGGCTTCGTTTAACAGGCGGATACCGTCTGCATTTGCCTGCTGGATAGCAAGGATTGCCTGTGCCTGACCTTCGGCTTCCCGGATTGTCGCTTCCTTCTTTGCCTCTGCACGAAGAATTGCCGACTGCTTTTCTGCTTCCGCCTCTAAGATAACCGACTCCTTCTGTCCCTCTGCACGAAGCACCGCAGACTTCTTCTCTCCCTCTGCAATCAGAATCTGCTCACGTCTTTCACGCTCCGCTTTCATCTGCTTCTCCATAGCATCCTGTATTGCTGCCGGGGGAATAATATTTTTCAGCTCCACACGGTTTACCTTAATTCCCCATGGGTCAGTTGCCTCGTCAAGCGTTGCCCGCATCTTGGTATTGATGGTTTCTCTGGAAGTAAGGGTTTCATCCAGCTCCAAATCACCGATAATGTTACGCAGCGTTGTTGCAGTCAGATTTTCAATCGCCATAATCGGATTCTCCACACCGTAACAAAACAGCTTCGGGTCCGTTATCTGGAAAAATACAACGGTATCAATCCGCATCGTTACGTTATCCTTCGTGATAACCGGCTGGGGTGCAAAATCCACAACCTGCTCCTTCAACGTTACCCGCTTTGCCACCTTATCAATCAGGGGCACTTTAAAATGCATGCCGACAGACCATGTACCGGTATACGTACCTAACCGTTCAATAACATAGGCGTGCGCCTGCGGCACAATGCGGATACTGCTCACAATGACAACAATCACGACGAATACCAGAAATACTAAAAATTCCATAATTTTCTCCCTTTCTCTTCTTAAAATAATCGTTTACTATAAAATAATTGAAACCTATTCCGTTTCAGTTACTTTCTCCTGCTGTTCCACTTTTTCCACCAGCAGCTTGACGCCTTGAATCTCCACTACCTTCACGGTTTCCCCGGCAGGAACGGTTATTCCGTCCTCCTTTGTCCGCGCGGTCCATTCCACACCGTTAATCTTCGCCTGTCCGGTCTCCGCCAGATTATTAATCTCCTGTAAAACAACTGCATTCTGTCCTATCAACGCTTCCACATTCGTTTTCTGCGTATTTACATCCAAATGCTTTACCGCTATCGGTCTTGTCAAAAACAACAGCGCCAACGACACTACCATGAACAGAATAATCTGTACCGGCAGGCTTGCGCCGCATGCTGCGGCAACCGCTGCCACAAATGCCCCGCCGCCAAACCAGATTGTCGTAAGCCCCAGCGTAATAATCTCAATTACAATAAAAATTGATGCCAATAACAACCAGCATATTGCTTCCATCCCTGTGTACCTCCCTATTTCCCTGACTAAAACCCCCGCCGCTTCTTCAATAAACCAGGCTTTCTTACTTTCCGTCATAGATAAGCAGGGAATCGACGGAATAACGCCCCAGTTTCTCTCTGCCCTTTAATCCTGCCAGCTCCATAACAAACTGTATCTTTACCACCTCGCCGCCAAGACTTTCCACCATCTGGGTAATTGCCTCAATGGTTCCGCCCGTCGCCATCAAATCGTCGATAATCACCACCCGGTCACCCGGCTTAACCGCATCCTTATGCATCTCGATAACCGCACTTCCGTATTCCAGCGCGTATTCCTTTTGAATGGTCTCGCATGGCAGCTTTCCCTTTTTCCGCACAGGCACAAATCCCTTTCCCAGCGCATAGGCAGCCGGCATACCAAAAATAAACCCTCTTGCTTCCGGTCCCACCACCAAATCAAATTCCACATCCTTAAGGCTTTCTATCATTCCGTCGACAGACTTTTTCAATCCTTCCGGACTTTGGATAATCGAAGTAATATCCCGGAAAATAATCCCCGGCTCCGGGAAATCCGGAATACTCCTTACGTATTGGTCAAGCCCATATCTATCCTCCATCTGTTTTCCTCCTTTGTTTTCCGGGCAAATACTTTTCTTTACCCGATACTGTTTTTCCTCATGTCCATTATAGGCGAAAAAGAAACAAAATTCAATGTAAATTACCCTGTTTTTTCTCCCGCCAGACCAGCCGGGAAAAAATACCAAGCATACCCTGCCAGACTGCCACGATTACCATGCAGAATAAGAAATATCCCGCCATATACCATTCTTCCCCCGTAATATGGAAAATGCCTACCAGCGGCGAGCCGTGGGACGGCCTGTTTAAAAACCAGAAATTGGTTCCAAGAAAACGGTTAAGCGGCGGCAGCAAAATAAACCCGGCAATTCCGAATACTACCGGCATCCAAAAATCATTCCACCCCGGCACAACTCTTTTCCCCAGAAACAGCCAGATACCGAACGCCACAATCAATCCGTGGGAAATAAAACCGTGAATATGCATATAATTAAAAAAGGGATACGCATCCCAGTTGGGAAAAAGCAGCGCCCCTACTGCCCCCGGAACACAGAGCAGAAGATAAACCACGCCGAGAAACCGTGACGGTTTCCAGCAGTAAAATGCCGCAATCCACAACGCCATGCTACACAGGTGAAAGGGCAGAAAACCTCTGGCAAAATGCCCGGTAAGCACAAGCACCGTATCCCGGTAAACTGCGATTAGCGGAAAGATAACCCCCATAATATGATTAATCCGCTCCTGACGCCTGCCGCTTTGTTTTCCATACCATCTGCCGCTGATGCAGATTATTACCAACAGGGCAAGAAGCCATAACCGATGGCATACTCCGAATAACGGAAATCCGCTGCCCTCCGGTAATTCCGTTTCAAACAGAAAGAAATCCTTCATCATCTCTTCTCCTAAAACGACAGCAGCATCCTGATTCTGCTCTTCACCAGTGTATCCGTCCCACTGGCATCATAATCCACACTGATATACTGCGTATCCGGAAGCTTTCTGCGGATGGCAGGATACAGCCCTCTCCCGCACACATGGCTGGGCAGGCATCCAAAGGGCTGTCCGCAGATAATCCGGTTGTACCCGTTTAATGCATGATTGGCAAACTCTGCCCCTATCAGCCAGCCGTCACCGACAGAACACTGACCGGTCACATAGCCCTCCGCCTTTTTCTTAAACACATCATAGGCATCCATACAGTAAAAGCCCCTGCTTTTCAACGCATTGACCATATTTTTCTGCAGCCCCAGGAAATATTGGAAAATCTGCCGCATTCCCGCTGCCAAAGCTCCCCTTTTTTCCTGTCCGCCCTCCGAAAGTAAATGCGTGTCCATATAATAAAGGGCATACCAGGTAATCCCGTTAATATAATATTCACAATCCTGTCTTTTTAGAAACTGCTCCAGATTCCAGTTTCCCAAATGACAGTATTTGATATACAGCTCCCCGACCACGCCGATTTTTTGCATCGGCTTATCCGTCCGGGAAATCCGGTGAAAATCCTCAGTAATTTTGTCAAAACGCTCTCTTATGCAGCGGACGGACAAATGCTTCCCCTGCCTAAGCTCCCCGGCAAGAATATCCGTCCATTTTGCCAAGTGCTTTGCCGTATCCCCCCTGTTTGTTTCATACGGCTCCGTCTGGTTGGAAAGAATCATCAGCAAATCCCCATAATAAGCTGCCGCCACGGCACGAATCAGTAAATCCGGCGTAATCGGAAGGCGGCGCTTCCTTTCCAGATTGGTAACGTTTAAAGAAATTACCGGCACCATGGGAAATCCCGCATCATCCAGCGCTTTCCGTATCACCGGAATATAATTTGACCCCCTGCAGGCATCCCCCGCCTGCGGTTCCAAGATAACCGTCCGGTTCACGTCATATTTTCCGCTCTGCAGGGCTTTTAAAATCTGCCCGACAATTAAAATAGCGGGATAACATAAATCATTATGGGCATATTTTAATCCCAGATTCGTGATTCCCTCGTTTTCCTCCATAATCACCGGATGATACCTTTTGGAATAAAACGCATATTTTAATAACGGAAAGTGCGCATCCAGCATCGCCGGAATTAACAGTATATATTTCTCCCTTTGTTTTTCTTCATCAATTCGATACATCGCTACACCTGCTTTCTTTTCTCTGTCAGTATAGCCAAAAGCATGCAATCTTATGATTATCACTTCAAAAAACGCAGACCGGTTCTGCATTCCAGGGTGATTTCCTGTATCCTGCCGGGTGTTTCACCGTCCAGATGAAACCACTGGGGTGCTTCCGTTTTTATCGCAATCCTCCTACATCTGTGCGCCGTGATATTCCGGAAAAGAAAATGCTTCTTCGCATAGACCAGCATCACGGCAAGCAGAAGCTTCCATTTTGGCATATCCCTTACCAGACAGATATCCAGCAGTCCGTCCCCGGCATCAGCACCGGGACAAAAGGGAACTCCGCCTCCCTCTTTTTCCTGTATCATTCCCACAACAAAGAACAGATTGGAAACCCTAATCTGTTCTTCGTCATCCATGCGGATTACCGCATTTACCGATTTTCTTGTAAATATCTGTTTCACACCCACCGTCACATAAACAAGCTTACCCAGATGTATTTTATTCAACAGCCCCTTTAACCTGCTTCTGCTGACCTCCTCACAGATATCCGCATCATAGCCGGTGCCGCTGCTGATTAAAAAACGCCTTCCGTCTTCAGCCATTACGCCATAATCCAGCAGTTCTTCATCGTCATGGTGTAAAATCCCATACAATGCCTTTTCTGCATTTTTACAAACTCCCATATTTCTTGCAAAGTCGTTGCCGGAGCCTGTCTGTATACAGGAAAGAACCGTATGTTCAAAAGAAATTATTCCGTTTAAAACCGCATTTAACGTGCCGTCACCGCCAAGAACCACAAGATGGCAGTCCTGTACGCCGCCGGTCTTTGCCGTTTCACTGTCCCGGCGCAGACCTGCTGTTTCACCGTCCCAGCGCATGCCTGCTGTTTCTTCCTGTCCTGTCAGCCTCCGGACAAGTTTTACCACCTCGTCTGCATTATGCAGAATATGCGCCTGATATAAAATCTCCTCCTGCTTTAACGCTGCCTCCACCCTGCTCCACAGCTTCAAGCCGTTTCCGGAAGACGCAGATGGATTGATGATAAAATGATATTGTTTCGACTTCATGTTTCCCCATTCCGTTTTTTCTTCCATTATACACGGATTTTCTCTTTTGGGAAATCTTTTTTACTGGTGGACAGCAGGATTGAAGGTGCTTTGCCCGAAGATAACATTCTGATAGCGGTATATGCTGAGCATAATCCCTAACAGGATACAGGTCACCAGCATTCCGGTTCCCCCATAAGTAATAAAGGGACAGTACATGGTACTGGACAGTATCCCTAAATTGCACAACACATAAAATATCAGCTCAATAAGCATCGGAACGGCACAGCCGGCTCCCATAATCATCCCCAGCCGGTTTTTCTGCATAAGGGAGATGTGCAGTCCCCGGATAAGGAGAAGCGCCATCAGTCCTACCAGTACAACTCCTGCCAATATGCCATAATATGCTCCGATATAGGCAAGGGCATAATTGCTTCCGTCCGGCAGCCATCTCTCCCAATTTTCCTGTTCCAGCATGGCATTGGTGCCTATCCATTGATTTTCTGCTAAAAATTCCTTTACAATTCTCCCATACTGATGCTCGGCATCCACCCTGTACGGATGAAGCCATACCTGCATTCTGCTTTGCAGATGTCCCGAGCCCCAGCGGGAAATCATTACGACGCCGGCTATCGGCGTTAAAAGCGTTCCGCCCCACAATACGGAAAGGACAAGCCTTTTCGACACCTTAAACCATGATTTACACACGGCGGCGGAGAGTATAATGACAAAGGACAAGCCTGTAACCATAAGCATCGGCACTCCACCCAGTCCAAGAAGAATAACCAGAAATACCGGCTGCATCCAGAGAATACTTTTCAGGACTGCTCCATACCCCTGTCCGTAATACCGGCTGCAAACAGCACCGTACAGCGGAATAAAAAGCAGACACAGCAATGACGACGAATCCCGCAGATAAATAACATATACCCCGTTAATCCGCAAACCGTAAAAACAGGTTCCCCAAAAAAGAACTGCCAGCAAAGCCAGATAGATTTTCCCGGCATTCCTGCCAATCACACGGTAGTCCATGATACAGATACCGGTCATACATGCCATTCCCACAGCCAGGGAAACCAGCGCCTTTCCTGTACTCGGTAAAAAGCAGTTTTTTCCAAAATGATTTTTCAGCAGATATTGTACAACAACACCGATAATACTTAAAAATGCCGCCAGCGCAATTATGCCCCACTCCATCTGCGGTTTATGTATGCGGTCAAGCTCCATCCCCGCTTCCACCGGGTCCCCCATCTGACGGACCGCCTCTGTCTCCGCCTCCTCTTCGGTCATCCCCTCCTTGAGCAGGCTTTCTTTCTGGTCATTGATATGCTGCAAAAGCTCATCCCGCACCCCGGCTTTTGCCTTTTTACATCGGATTTGTTCCGTTAACAAGGTAAGATATTCTTCCGCCTTCATCCCTGCACCCCCTGTTCCGGACAGGCAGTGCCAAATCCGCCACCTATTGCAACCCTTCCCCGGTTCAGTACATTGGAAACTGCCTGGGAATACGTCTCCCATTCCCGTTTTTTTTCTTCCAGCTTTTTGCGCCCCTCCTTCGTTATCCCGTAATATTTCCGGACTTTCCCGCCGGCTTCTTTTTCATATACGGTAAGCAGTTTTTTCTGCTCCAGACCATGTAACAGAGGATACAGCGTCCCTGCCTTCAGTTCAAATACATTTTGTGAACGGCTGCGCAGAGCCTCTATCATTTCATATCCATACATATCCCTCTCCGACAATAACTTTAAGACCAGCATCGTCGTGCTGCCGGAAATAAGACTTTTATCCATTGCCATCTTCTATTCCTCCTTTTTCATTTTCACCGACAACCCATCTATATATCGGTTATCTATATATATTATATATAGATAACCGATATATGTCAAGCTCCCTGTACCGATTTATTTTTTCTGTCCGGGAATAGCAGGATTGGATATCACTTCCTTTACGGTAGAATCCAGTGTAAACACTGCCTTGTCCGATGTATTTTTATATTCATCCGGCACCTTCTCCAATGTATCCGGAATATCTTCTGATGCATCCACCGCTTCCCCATCCTTTCCCGGTGCAGTATTATCTGGCTTTTCCGACTGTCTCAGGCTGCATGTTGTTCCCACCACAACCAGTATGACAATGGCAAAGCATAGAATGATTTTTCTGATATCCATCTTTCATGCCTCCCGATATAAGTAACCATTCCGTTCTCGATGGGAAGAATGCTATAACAGCATATTACTGTGTGCGTTCTTCTTACACTATTTCTGTTCATCCACAGGCGGCACCATCTCTGCATAGCCTTTCAGCATTTCCGGCGTGCTGGTATAATATCTCTTATCCTTGTTGAGTGCCTGTATTTCCTGCATCTCCTCTGCCGTCAGTTCAAAATCAAACAAATCAAAATTAGCACGGATATGGTCCGGATTTTTAGAACCCGGAATGACCACGTTTCCTGCCTGCACATGCCAGCGGAGAATAATCTGTGCATTACTCTTGCCATACTTTTCTGCCAGTTTTGAAAATACCGGTTCCTGAATCAGTGCCGTATCGCCATGCCCTAACGGATACCATGCCTGAATCACAATCTCCTCTTTCGCCAGAAAATCTTTCAATTTCTTTTCCTGTGAATACGGATGTACCTCTGTCTGCAAAATAGCCGGCTTAACCTCACTGATGCTTAAAATCTCCCGAATCTGTTCCTCATTAAAATTGGATAAGCCGATTGCTTTCACTTTTCCCTCTTTGTATGCCTTTTCCATCAATTTGTATCCTGCGACATAATCACCTGCCGGCTGATGAATCAACAAAAGGTCTGCTTGTGTCAAGTAAGGAATAAAAAAAATTTCATTTTTTTTGCGAGCCACA
>JAMPFJ010000019.1 GCA_023664535.1 Bacteroidales bacterium | reverse complement strand
AAAAACATACCAAAATCTTTTCAAAAATCAGCTTGACATATCACCAGATTGCTCCCTTCTTTTCTCCAGCGCCCCATTCTTTTCAATAAAAATATGTTCTGCCCCGTTAATCATAATTTCCGATATCTCTTTATCCTCCAGCAGTCCCGACAATACGTCCAGTCCCCGGAATGCATGAAACAATTCTTTTTTTAACTGCTGCTTTTCCGCCAGGGAAAAATAGCAGCTCCGGCTCCTCTTAAGAACCGCTTCTTCAATCCTCCTGCCAATCTCTTCATCCGTCAGCCCCTGCCGGCGGTCGAGCTCTTCCATCAGCTGCTTTTTCAACCGCTGTTTTTCCTTCTCTATTCTCTCCGTCATTCCCTTATCCTTTCATCAACCCTTTAATCTTTCTGTCAACCTCTCCGGCATTGTCCATGTTCAGATAAATCATCCTCTCCCGAATATCCTCCATTCCCTGTGCATGGAGAAGCTCTTCTAATTTCTGTCTCTTTGCCATTGCGCAGCGCTCCTCCAAATAGGGAACCAGCAGGCAGTCAAAAATATTTAACTGCTCTAACTCCTGCAATACCCCCGTCCCCAAATCAAACAGTATCCCTTTATAAATTCCCTGCTTTTTTACCTCCTCCCGAAGCCAGAAAATATCCTCCTTTACTATCTGCCTTGTATCCAAAAAAGAAAATGCCGTAGGAATAATTCCCTCGCTCTCCTTTAACAACAGCAGCAGCCTGTCGGTCAGCCGCTCCTTGAGAAAATAGAGAAAATCATCCGCTCTCTGCTTCATTCCCTCCATATTCTCCGGCAGTCCGTTATAGTCCTCCATTCCCACATACAGCCAGCTTTCATAAGCATGCTCCCGGACAATCTTAAGTGCCAGGGTTGTCTTTCCACATCTTCCCACCGGAGAGTAAACGGCGACTAACGGAATTTTCTCCTGCAAAAGCTCCCTTTTTTGTTCCACCATCCGTCGGATGCTTTTGTAAATTTCCTTTGCACTCTGATACCGCCCAAGAACAAACAGCTCCGTTCCGCCTATCTGCTGCTTTCCCGCCTCACCGCTTCCGGTTTTTTCCGACAGCCACAAAACAGACATTTCCTTTTGCTGTCTCTTTATGCGGAGCAGCTCCTCCCCATCCGTTCCCACTAAAATATCCATCTGCCTTTTTTCCAGATATTCTTTTAGTGCATCCGTCTCGGTAAATGCCATTGCCTTCCAGCGTCCCTCCCCTTTCTGGTTCAGAAAATCCGCCAGCTTTAAGCAGTACGTTCTCTCTTTGTCCTGTATCCCGATTTTTATCGTCTGCATCCTTTACCTCCGCACCAGCAAAAGAATCGTTCCCAAAGCAACGGGAACCGAAAAGTGAATAGTTTCCCGCCGATAATAAATATTCTGTTTCCTGAATGCCCTTACCGCCATTCTTCCCAGCGCAATAAGTGCTGCAATAAAAAAGGCGCTAATCAAAAGCTCTAACATTCTGTCCGGAAAAAATACTGCCAGCACTAAAAGCAGCTTAATATCTCCAGCGCCTATCCCCTTAAGCACAAATAAAAGGAATAAGGACAACAGTACAATTCCCGCCGTTTTTAACCCAGCCAGCATTCCGCCGGCGCCTCCCGTCACCCATGCATAGAGTAATGCCGCCAGCATTCCCAAAACCATTAACCGGTTTTCAATTCGATTCTGTCTCACATCCGTATACACGGCTCTTGCCAGCAGCGGTATAAGGATGCCCCATAAAAATATCTCCATTTCCCTGTCTCCCTTCATTTTTTGCCATTATAGTGCAGCCGTCTTTCCCCGTCTACGATTGTGAATAAACCGGCAGAATAAACATAAAGTATTCAAAAACTCCCGATTTTTCCCTAAGAATATTCATAAAATTTAATCATTCTTTATTTTTAATCATCTTTTATTCATAATTTTTTCAACCTATCCCAATAAACGGATTTTTCCTTTTTATGTATAATTTTCCAGTTTCCCTCCTATAATAAATATAGGCTTATCCCATTTTAACTAAGAAGACCCCATAGGTAATTGCGAAACCTTCTATTCTCAAAATCTGGTTGTGCAATATAGACAATAGCATAAGCAGGCGCTTTGGAGCCGTTGGTATTTAGGTGCCGTATTTTGGCACCTTATGTACCATTACGTGCGACAAGCAGCGAAAGCGTGCCTGCGTTGCTTTGTCTATATTGTACAACGGATGTTAGCAAAAACAGAGTTTCGCAATTACCTAAAGAAGACCCCCCACATTGAAAGGAGCCATTATGCGTACAAAACCACGGTTGAAAATTTTATCCTCCCGGGAATCCCGGACAAAGAAAAAAAGGAACCCGTCACCACACCAGCGTGTAATGACTGATTCCTCTTTATTAGATGATTTAAGTCATGCCAAAAAAGATATCGACACGATTTTATTCCACTTAAACTACCAGACCGACCCCGATTTGATTGACTCCTACTGTTATCAGCTAAAAGGTGCCTATATGCGGTACCGCTTCTTTTTAAGACAGGTACAGCAGATGCACATTTAACCAGCCGTTCCGGAAAACGGCATTTACCTCGTCCGCATCAGCCCTCTTTATCAACATATTTATTCAATGTCTCCACCACGTCGTTAAGATTATAGGGCTTTGCTATGTAATCATCCAGCTTTGCCTCTAAAATACGCTCTTTATCTCCAAACATGGCTCTTGCCGTAACCGCAATAATCGGAAGCCGTTTTTTCCCTTCCCGGAACTCGATGGCGCGGATTTCCTGCGTTGCCGCCAGACCGTCCATCACCGGCATCTGGACATCAAACAATGCCGCCTGGTATTCCTTCTGTTTGAACAGCTCCACCGCTTTTTCTCCGTTCTCCGCAATGTCATACGAATATCCCGCCATGCCAAGCAGCTTTCCGATAACCTGCTGGTTAACCGGCTCATCCTCTGCCACAAGGATTCTTGCCCGGGTATGCCCTGCCAGAGAAAATACTGCCGGGTCATCCGATTCATTCATATTTTCCTCTGTCTCCGCCTCTGCCGGCTTAATCAGCTTAAGGGGTACCTCCACAATAAAGGTAGAGCCCAGACCTTCTTTACTTTGCACGGTAATATTTCCACCCATCAATTCCACAATCTGCTTCGTAATGACCAGTCCCAGCCCCGAACCGCCGTATTTACGGGTGTCAGACGCATCTACCTGTGAAAATCGGATAAATAATTTGTTCCTGTCCTCATCCGCTATTCCGATACCGGAGTCCGCAACGGCAATGCGAAGCTTTATCTTGTCAAGGGTATCGTCCATACAGGCTACCTTAACCCGGACGCCGCCCTCATTGGTAAACTTAATGGCATTGGAAAGCAGGCAGTTTAACACCTGCTGTATTCTCTGCCCGTCGCCCCGTACCAGCTTCGGTATGTTTCCGTTAAAGTTACAATCCAGTCCCAGCCCCTTGCCCTTGGCAATTGGAATCTGCGCCGCCACAGTTTCTTCAATAATCGCTTTAATATCAAAGTTCTCTTCCCGCAGGTTATATTTACCTGCCTCCAATTTGGAAATGTCCAGAATATCGTTAATCAATCTGAGCAGTGTATCCGCACAGTTTTTCGCCGTGGTCAGATTATCCCGGTAATCCGCCTGCAAATCCTCCGCCATCAGTGTCAGCTGAAGCATACCTAAAATTCCGTTGATTGGTGTACGGATTTCATGGGACATGTTTGCCAGAAACTCCGACTGGGTTTTATATGCCGCATTGGCATCCTTAATTGCCTTGGATAATTTATTCTCCGTCTCCTTCTGCTCGGTAATGTCGATAACCACCATATTGATATAATCCGATTCGGATTTATACATAACCGTACTGAATACTTTATCCAGCTTCTCCATGGTAATCTCAACCTCCAGCAGCTCTCCCTGCTTGGTACCCGAATTATTGTATGCCTCAAACCATGCGTTGATATCCTGCAGAACCTCCACCTTGCTCTCCGATATCACTTTGCCATAATAATCGGAAATATCCAAAGCAAATAACCGTCCGAAGGTTTCATTGGCATCGGAAATACGGTATCCCATATTTCTTCCCGACTGTGCATCCCGCAAAATCTGTGCCTGCGCAAATCCCACCGGCAGATTTAAAAATAATTTTTTGTATTTATCACTTTTTACTGCCGACACCTTTTCTTCCGCCTGGATAAACCTAAACATGTACGCTCCCAGAATAACCGCCATCACGATAACGGCAAGCGAGAGTATTAACACCATCGTTTTAATGCTCTTATCGGCTTCCGTGCTGTCCAGCTTTCCAAAAACAATCACGTCTCCGACAATCGCCACAATTACCAGTATGGCAAGCAGCAGAAAATAGCCTAAAACGGATTTTGATACACCTTTCTTCTCCATAACATATGCCCCCTATTCTTAAAATGTTTTTACCAGCTCCTGTAAATATGCCTTCAGCTTACCCTGCATCTCCTCTCTTTCCAACGCATATTCTACCGTCGCCTTAATAAATCCAAATTTATCACCCACATCATATCTTATGCCCTCAAAATCGTAGGCATACACCGCCTGGCTAATCATCAGGCTCTTAATGGAATCCGTAAGCTGGATTTCCCCTCCTGCCCCCGGCGTCTGGCTTTCCAGATAATCAAATATTTCCGGAGTCAGCACATATCTTCCCAGCACCGCAAGATTGCTTGGCGCCTCTTCTTTTTTCGGTTTTTCCACCATAGAACTTAGCTTCACCCGCTTACCCACCGGCGGAACGCTCTTTGACGGCTCCACAATACCGTATTTGCTGACATCTTCCTCCGGTACGGTCTGCACGCCCACCACCGATGCCTGAACCTGGTCATAGGCTTCAATCAACTGCTTAAGCGCCGGCTTTCCGTCATGGTTTTCCACAATATCGTCACCCAGTAAAACGGCAAACGGCTCCTCCCCAATAAAGGATTTTGCACAAAGAATCGCATGCCCAAGCCCTTTGGGCTCCTTCTGCCTTACATAATAGATATTCGCCATGTTGGCAATATCACAAATCATGCTGCATTCTTCTTTCTTCTTTGACTCCATCAGCCGGTTTTCCAATTCATAGGACCGGTCAAAATGATTCTCCATGCAGTGCTTGTTGGAGTTGGTGATAATCAAAATCTCCTCAATCCCGCTTTCCACAGCCTCTTGCACAATATATTGAATTGTCGGAATATCGACTATAGGAAGCATTTCCTTTGGAATTGCCTTTGTCGCCGGAAGAAATCTGGTTCCCAGACCCGCTGCCGGTATTACTGCCTTTTTTACTGCCTTTCTCTTCATTTTACTGACCTCCTTCAACGAAATTCCTTTGCTCTCTTTTTAAGTTATCATTTCTTCTCTGCCTTTTTTCAACGGTACAAATCAGCCAGAAAAAGAATATCCCCATAATCGTAGTCGCAAAACCCTTTAACAATCCGGGACAGCGGTATACCATCTTAATGGTATAGTCCCCCTCCGGAAGCTCCGTTCCCAAAAAACCGTCCAACAGCATACAGGCATCCATTTCCTCGCCGTTTGCATAAATGCTCCAGCCCTCATCATAGGGAATGGATGTCATCAACACCCCATCCTCCTTAACGGAAATTTTTCCTTCAATTCTGGTATTCCCAAATTTCTCTACCTGCATACCCCGGTCTTCCAAAACCCGGTAAAAGGATAAAAACTGCTCTTCTATAAATTCCATCGGATAACAGTAAAGGTCGCCGCTTAAATCCTCGCCGTCATTTAAAACAAACTGAATATCCACAAGCTGCCCTGCCTTCACCTTACCTACCCGGAACAGCTGACCCTGGTAGCGGTCAAAGGCAACCTCATCCCCGTCAATCAGCAGCGCAATCTTATGGACATTATTTCCCTTACAGCTGACATATAAATCCATATCGTAGGGAACCGTGTAAATCATATCTGCCCTGGCGCTCCCGTTTGCCTTGGTATAAGAAACATTGTAGGCATCCGTCATCGTGACCTCCACATTTGTTCCATAAGCCTCCGCCTTCATGTCGTCATAAATGGAGCAGAAAATCGGTTCAACTCCCGACAGTGCGCCGCACAATTCATTCTGCACGGTAAACGGTCCGTTATCCAGTGTTTCAAAATCCAGTATCTCCTGGTTTACCATATAAGCGACTGGCAGCGTATAAGAATTTTTATGGACGGAAATGTTTTCCTCCGTATCGTAAGGCTCCATATCCACATTAACAAAATCGCCTTCTCTTGTATAGACATATTTGACACCGAACAGGGCGTTGGTTACCGGCGTCGCCCCATAATACAGGTATTCGTTGG
This sequence comes from Bacteroidales bacterium, assembly GCA_023664535.1. GTDB lineage: Bacteria > Bacillota > Clostridia > Lachnospirales > Lachnospiraceae > CAG-590. The sequence goes on along the minus strand of JAMPFJ010000019.1, from coordinate 51,459 downwards.
CTCCGGTATAAAATCCCAGCCTTCCCATAATATCCACCAGCTCTCCCCGGACCGTCGAGCCAAAAATACCGACGCTTTTCAAATTATACCAGGTTGCCTCATCCACAAAAAGAGGCTCCAATATATCGGCACGGAAAAATCCGTCCTCCTTCTCCTCTACCCGGTTCTTAAGCGTTTCAAAGGTTTCGGTAGCCCCATAATAATAATCCGGTTCCGAGCTTCCCACCTGCCCGAATCCAAACAATCCGTTAACGACAACCTCCAAAACGGCCACCGCCGTTAACAGGTAAAGCGGCAGCTTCTTCCGTTCCGGTATTCCGAGATAAAGTGCAAACAAAACCAGATAAACCGTAAGAATAACCGCACTTAACACGTAGGTTCTTAGCTCATACACCGTCTCCGCATGATAATAACAGTAGACAACAAACAGCATACTGACAAGATATGCGCCCACCACCATGGGAAAACGGATATCCCGGCGTTTCAGGTACACCTCATACGCCATAATGAGCAGAACAAAAATATACAAAAAAGCAAAACGGTTCGGTATTCCATACTGATTATGAAACCCGTGCCATATATAATTAAGCTGCTGATTGTTAAAGCTAATCACCAAAAACAAAATCAGCAGTCCGTATTTCACCTTTTTTTCCAGACGTACCCTGCCGGAAAAGAAAAACATAAATGCCAGTAAAATCGTAAAAATGCCGCAATAGAGGTTTGTTCCCGCATCCCCCACCTGGTTCGTCATTACCTCCGAACAGAACAGGTGCGAGCGCAGGGTATCGGCAAAGGAACCATAAAACTCCCACTCCGGCAGTTCAAATTTCGCCGATGCGGTTGTCATAATCCCCTTGTAAGCGGGTACTAAAACTACCGCCCCTAAAGCCGCCGCCGTAAGGGACGCTACAGCAAACCGGAGCCCCTTGAAAAATAAATCCCGAAAGCTTCTGAAATGCTGGGCAAAAAACCACAGCACCAGAAACAGGCAAATCATAAAACTGATATAATAATTACAGATAAAGCTGTATAAAAGGGCTAAAATATACATGCGGCTGTCCTTTTTCACCATCAGCCGTTCCATCCCCAGAATGATAATGGGAAAAATGAAAATGCAGTCCAGCCACATTAAATTCCAGTAATATCCCACAACAAAGCTGCTAAATGCATAAAACAGGGAAAATACAATTATCCCCGGATTCTTCACCGGCTTTTTCCCTGCATGCATTAAAAAATAGGCAAAGCAGAGCGCCGCTAAAATAATCTTAGCCGAAATAATCAGATTAAGCATCATCGGCAGATGCGATTTACTGCACAAGATAATAATCAGATTAAACGGGCTGGATAAATAGTAAGACCACAGCGAAATAAAATTATTTCCCAGACCCACGTCAAAGGTATACTGCATGCTCTCCAGATGTTTAAGCTTTTCCTGATACTCGGAAAAAAAAGGCAGATATTGGTGAACGCCGTCCACAACCACCAGACTTTTCCCGCCAAAGGGTCCAATCTCCCCGACTATCCATGCCCCAGCCATGATTAGCAGCGCAACACCGAAAGTTATCGTGTATACATATTTATCCGTTAAAAATTCCCAAATTTGGTTACGTTTTTTTCCATCCTTCATGCTATAAGCCCAACTTCCGTCAATCTATTTCTTCTGCCTGCAAAGCCTTATCCATCATGGAAATCACCCGGTTAAAATCAAGGCTGCCTCCAAACAAATCCAAGGCGCTCCCAATGGTGACATTTAAACGGTTTTTTCCCAGTCTGCGAATTACCTCGATATCCTCATAGGAGCCAACGCCTCCGGCATAGGTAATGGGAATATCGGCATACTCTCCTAACATCTCCACCAGCTCCCGCTCTACTCCGCCGGCTTTTCCCTCCACATCCACCGCATGAATCAAAAATTCATCCGCATAATCCTGCAGCTTCAATATCGTATCCTTTGACACCGCCTCATCCGTAAACTTCTGCCACCGGTCCGTCACAATATAATACCTGCCGTCCCGTTTCCTGCAGCTTAAATCCAGCACTAAATGTTCTCTGCCCGCCTTCCTCTGCAACAGGGCTAACCGGTCATAATCTATTCTGCCGGCACAAAACACATAAGACGTCACAATAACATGGCTGGCGCCCATGGCAAGAAATCCCACGGCATTATCTGCCGTAATCCCGCCGCCTAACTGCAAACCTCCCGGATATGCCGACAGGGCAAGCCCCGCCTGCTCTATGTCCCTCTGATACTCGGGGGTGCCGGCTTTATTCAACAAAATCACATGACCGCCCCGGATATGCTTTTCCCGATAAAGCCTTGCATAAAAAGCGGCGTCCTGTTCCGCCACAAAATTCTCCACAGCCTGATTTCCCAAATCGGAAAGGGAACCTCCTACAATCTGTTTTACTTTTCCGTTATGTATGTCAATACAAGGTCTAAACTGCATACTTTTCTCCCTATACCGATAATTAGTACTATAGTACCACATTTCCCCGATAAATACAACGACGAGAAATCGTAAATTCCGGCATCTGCCCGACGGCAAGTCCGGAAATTTCCATAAAAAAACAAGAATGGAAGCCCGACCGGCAAAAGAGGTCATGCATTTATCGGATGCATACGAGCACAGGGAAAATCAGCATGCACTTGATTTAACGTGTATTGTATATAACATCAATCCGGGGTATAATAGGGATATCAAAAAGGAAAGCAGGGTAATTTCCGGCTACACAGCCTTTGTGGAAAAAGTCCGGTTCCATGCAAAGAAAGAGAAAACACTAAAGGATGCCATCGAACGTGCCGTTGATGAATGCATCCAGGAAAATATTCTTGCAGAATTTTTCAGAGAACGCCGCAGGGAGGTGGTTAATGTGGCAGCGTTAGATTTTACCTTTGAACGAAGAGAAAAGCTAATCCGGAGGGACAGCCTGGAGGAGGGATGGGAAAAAGGACGGGAAGAGGGGCAAAAAAGCGGAGAAGAACGGGTAATCCTCCAGATGTACGAAAAGGGGCTTTCCATAGAACAGATTGCAGACATTACCGACAGAACCACGGAGGAAATCAAAGAAATTCTTCAGCACAACAAAAAATATCCGGCATGAAGTTTCCGGTTATTTATACTTTTCCAATCGGACTTTCCTATGATTCCCGGTTTTCTGCAATGGAAAGCTATTTCATCATATTTTTAACTAAGAATTTTATTTACAGACAATATATGGAAAAAGACCGGAAAGCCAGAATTATCCTCCGAAAATGACGAGTTGGAAAACCCTGCATCTGCCAACCCGGAAATACCTGATAAAAACCAATGGAATGCAGAGGAAAAGCGGGAAAAAAATAATGAAATGTATCACTTAATACAGCAGGCAAAGAAAACGGGATACCCGGAAGCTGAAGCACTACACAAAAAAGAAACGGACTCTTCCCACTCTTAAACCAAAAATAGCCGTCCTGTTCTCTGGTAGAGTTTAGGACAGCTATTTTCTTATTACTTTTTCAATAATTCTTCCATCTTTGCGAATCTAATTTTGTTCTGGAAAGAATAATTTTGTGACTGTATTCTTTCAATATCTCTCTTGTTATAGTACGAAATTACCCAGTCGATGGGGCAAAATCTTTTTTCTATCAGTTCCATATACTCAAAATCTACAGCACTCATAGAATGTCCTAATACAACAACCCTATCTATTCCATAACATTTATTCAAAAATTTCTTTAGCTTATCCATTTGAAGTTCTTTTTTCCAAGCTTCATAAAACGTATATACCGCTTTTCGTTGTTGTTCAATATAGTAATCCCAATTTTCTTCATCAAGAGAAGCCCAATTATCAGTATAACTATTCTCATTACTTCTGTATCCAAAAATCAATGGTTCCTCTTGTTCGCAATATCCATGAATATGAAATATAGGCACACTCTCTGATATAGAAAAAAGAGATTCAATCGTAGACGTATAATTAAAAGTCACTATCGCATCTCCATTTTTGAATAGCTCCATTTGAGGATAATGTAAACTCAATTCTCCTAATTCATCATTAGCAGCCATTACCATCTCTATCTGATTCATGCTCCGATAAATAGTCTGGATATGTTTCATTTTGAAGTTCAATTTCATCCAAATTTATTATTATCTTATTTCTGTTTTCTTTTCAGCAAATGAAGTACAGTTATCCACCCATCTTCCCCTCCCGATAATCATCAATTATCTATACCAAAAATTATAGTACAATATTTATTCACAAATTTCCACATAAATTTACAAAAAACATTAATCAGAATATCAAAACTGTTTTCTAACTATATTCAATCTTTTAAAAGTGGAATGTTCTTATGGAATTTCACAGTCCATTCATAAGCGGCAGCTCCGTTTTTAACCTTTTTATTTCACTTTTACCTTTATGCTCTTGCTCCATGCTCCTTTTAATGTCGCTCCGTTTACCTCGGAAACAGAACGGACACGGAAATAATAGGTTCCCTTCTTTTTCAGCTTTTTGGTCGTATTATTGTAATAGCTTGAACAGGACCATGTTTTTGCTTTTTTGAATTTTTTATTTGCAGCGTATTGAATCTGGTATTTGGAAATGCCTTTCTGTGCACCCCAGCTAATCCTTACTTTCTTTTTCCCCAGCGCTTTCCTTTTCACCTTTGCTATCTGCTTCGGTTTTACAATAACCGTAACGCTTGCTTTGATGTTGCTGCCATCCACCGTCTCAGCCGTAATGACCGCCGAGCCTGTCCTTTTTGCGGAAACTTTGCCTGTAGAAGCATTCACCGTCGCCACATCGGTATTGCTTGATGACCATACCAAACTCTTATTGGCGGCATTGCTCGGCATAACGGAAGCCGACAACTGAAGACTGCTTCCGGCAGCAACGGTCTTATTTCCACCGATAGTAACCGATTTTACCAGTGTCGGTGCGTATGCCCATTTTAACTGGTAACATCCGCAATTGTTACCATACGGATTGCACTTAATAATGAAACAGACTTCCACGGTATATCGTAACCTGTATTTCTTATATATGATTATTATTTTAATTTAACTTTGACGTTCGCATCGCAGTGCAGGTGTTTCATTTCCAATTTTTTGTTCTTGCTTACATCCAGTTTCGTCAGCTGATTGTTACTGCAAGACAATTCCGTCAATTCCTTGTTCCTGCTCACGTCCAGTTTCGTCAGCTGATTGTTACTGCAAAACAATACCATCAATTCCTTGTTCCTGCTCACGTCCAGTTTCGTCAGCTGATTGTTACCGCAAGACAAGTTCGTCAATTTCTTGTTCCTGCTCACATCCAATTTCGTCAGCTGATTATTTTCGCAATACAACCACGTCAACGCCCTGTTCTTACCCACATCCAGTTTCGTCAGCTGATTGCTTGCGCAGCTCAACACCGTCATTGCTTTATTCCGGCTCACATCCAGCTCCGTCAGTTTATTATTGCTGCAAGACAAGTTCCTCAATTTCTTGTTCCGGCTCACATCCAGTTTCGTCAGTTTATTGCTATGGCAGAACAAATATGTCAATTCCTTGTTCCTGCTCACGTCTAGTTTCGTCAGTTTATTTTTACTGCAAGACAAGTTCCTCAATTTCTTGTTCCGGCTCACATCCAGTTTTGTTAACTTATTGCTACCACACTCCAGGCTTTCCAATGCCGTATTCTTGCTTACGTCCAGCTTCGTCAGCTGATTTCCATCACACCATATACGTTTCAATGTCGTCAGCCCTTTGAAAGAAATCGCTCCCTTTAAATCTTTATTCTGCCAGGCAATCCCAGTCAACCGTCCGGAAAAACTCCATCTGTAGTAATCCCTACAATCCAAATCCGTAGGAATATCAGCTCCCAACGCCCTCTGTTTCTTAATGATTTTCCGCAATATCTTTACATCAGATGCATTCTTCTTTCCCACATTTACCAGCTTCGTTGTCTTTTCCAGGGTATCCGTCCCGCTTTCTGTCTGGATTTCCTCCGTAGTGTCCTTTCCCGCTGCCCTTACTGTCGGCATGCCGGACTGTGCCAGCATACTTAAAAATAACACACCCGCCAGCATTATTGCTTTTCTTTTTCTTCTTGACTTCATCGTCTGACTCCTCCGCTTTCATTTATCAAAATATACAAATATAGTTATTGTAATATTCCTTCCTGGGTCAGTCAAGGCTACCTTAGCTCTCCTGCAAATTCTTGCAGAATTTTTCAGAGAACGCCGCAGGGAGGTGGTTAATGTGGCAGCGTTAGATTTTACCTTTGAACGAAGAGAAAAGCTAATCCGGAGGGACACACTGCTTTCTTTACCTCATTTTTTCTGTATGTCCTTATTCAGTTCTTTCTTCACTGTATTTAACCGTTTTCCCAACTGTTCCAGCATCGGATATTGGCGCTTAGCCGCATACACTCTCCCCGTTACTACGGAATTGATTCTCTTCACTGCAATAACCCTTTGTAATTCTTTTTATTATACTATGCAGTTCCGTATGCTTTCTTTCCAAAAACAGCTATTTTGTCCCTTATCGCTTCTGCCGCTCACACCGGTAAATCGTTCTCTGCCTCCTCCTGCGTCTGCATAATCTCCATCCGGCAGATTGCATTCCCTTTCTCCACAAAACGAGTCTCATATTCCGTCATTATGTTACCGTTTACATATTCGGAATGGTGAAGGTCAAAGGTATGATTGAGCAGCATCCAGTGAGATGCCTCTTCCACCTGCTCCAGAGAAAAATCAAACAGCTCCCGATTATCGGTTTTAAATACTACACGTCCCTTTTTATCCAGAATCTTTTCGTAACGCTCCAGAAACTGCCGGGAGGTCAGCCGCCGCTTTGCATGCCTGTCCTTCGGCCACGGGTCCGAAAAATTCAGATAAATCCCTGCCACTTCACCCTCGGCAAATACATCTGCAATATTCTCCGCCTCCATACGAATAAAGAACAGGTTCGGTAAAGCTTCCTCCTCCTGTTTCTCAATCGCCCTAATGAGTACGGAAGAATATTTTTCAATTCCTATGTAGTTGATATCCGGATTTTTCGCCGCCAGCGTCAGAATGAACTGACCCTTTCCCATACCAATCTCAATATAAACGGGATGGTCATTCCCGAACACCGTATTCCATCTTCCCTTATATTCTGTTTCGTTTTTTATCGTAAACCGGCTTTCGGCAATGACATCCCTTGCTCCCGGTACGTTTCTCAGTCTCATTTTGTCCAGTATCCTTTCCCGCAATCTGCTGTTTTCTCTTTCCGAAACGCATTCGCCTGGTCTATCTTTTTTTCTTTACGCCTCCGGAATTATCCAGAAAATGCATTTTCCCTTCTTCCCGCCGCTCGGCATTTTTAGGTTCTTCACCCATATTCTCATATAATGCTCCCTGCAGCTGTCCCGACAGCTCCTTCGTACACCCATAACAAAATCTGCCATAACGCAGGGAACATCCGCATCTTTCACACTTAATATAAATCCTGCTTCCCTCCGGTATCTCCAGTCTCCCTTCCTTGAGAAACATATTGATTATGCTCATGGGAACCCCTGTCGCCTCGGAAACATCATAAGAAGTGGAAACTCCGTATTCATCCAGATATCTTTTTATCTTTCCAAAGTCATCCAGCTCTTCCAGCCCGCAGTCCTCACATTCGTATGCTCCACCGCTTCGATAAAACAGCTTACCCCCACAATTTTTACAGATAACCGGACGGCGTTCCAAAAACAATCTTTCATATTCTTTCATACAGCCATCACTTTCCTTTTGCATAAAACCATTGTTTAACAGCCCCGTTAATGTTTTTTATTGTACCATATCGCAGGAAAAAAACAAAGCCGTTTTAAGCAGATGCCCCAAATTCGAGAAAAAGTTGACACCTTTCGCCCGATATAATAAAATAGTAATAATTATGTTTATCTGTTAAAGGAGTATCCCGCAAATGAAAAAATCGGCTGCCGTTTTACTGGCATTGTTATTTACTTTTACCCTTTCTTTTCCCTGCTATGCAACGGAAAATGAAGAGGCAACGACTGAACATCCAGAGACAACTGAATATCCGGACGAACCGGGAAGGGAACCCGACCTTGTATCCGGCGCCGCCATTGTTATGGATGCCGCAACCGGACAGATATTGTTTGAAAAAAATGCAGAAGAAAGAAAATATCCTGCCAGTATTACCAAAATTATGACTGCCCTTGTGGCTTTAGACCACAACATTGATTTTAACGATACCATTACAATGTCGGAGAACGCAGTCTGGGGAATAGACCGGTTAAGTACGCATCTCTCTTTGGATGTGGGGGAAAAAATCACTGTTCAGGACTGCATTTATGGCACCATGGTCCGTTCCGCAAATGAGTGCGCCTATGCACTCGCCGAATATGTTGCCGGTGACGTGGAATCCTTTGCGAAAATGATGAACGATAAGGCGGCTGAGCTGGGATGTAAGAATACCCATTTTGTCACGCCAAACGGTCTGCATGACGACGACCATTATACCTGCGCTTACGATATGGCTTTAATCACACAGGCAGCTATGCAGTATGATGCTTTTCGGGAAATTACCGGCTCGGAAAACTACACGATTCCCGAAACCAATATGCAGGACGAAACCCGTTTTTTCTGGAACGGAAATAAAATGATTATTCCTTCGGAGCCTTATTATTATGAATACTGCGAGGGGGGCAAAAACGGGTATACGTCCATGGCAAACAACACGCTCTCTACTTATGCCAAAAAAGACGGACTGGAATTAATCTGCGTTGTTTTGGACTGTGACGGTCTGTCCTATACCTATTCCGATTCCCGAGCCCTGTACAATTTCTGCTATAATAACTATGCTTATTTTTATCCTTTATCCGACTTTTCCTTTGAAGCCATAAATGAGGATATTTTGCAGGAAAATATGCTTTTAACCAATTATTACACTAATCTGGACCATGAAATGGTAGATTTGACCGTGGACAAAAATTATTCTTTGTTGGTCAGCAGCTCAATGGATACCACAAAAATTAAACGCGACATTAAATTATACGATAAAGCCAAAGACAATATTCTTGGTGAAATCAATTTTACTTATGACGGAGAGCAGATTGGCACTACCGCAATCAGCAGTACTACCCCCCTTTTCTCCTCCCACATTACGAAGGAAGAAGAAGAACCACCAAAACCCTCCCACTGGAAAACAATCGGTAAAATTGCACTCTATATTTTAATTGTTATCGTTGCCCTTGTCATTGTTTTCCTTCTTTATACTTTGATTTCCTCTTTGATAAGGAAAATGAAACGGCACCACAGACGGCGCAGATATCGCAGAAGAAAACGGGATGATGACTATTTCTTCTAAAGCAAGAGAGGATACGGAACATGCCAAATGATGAAATGAACCCATTAAACATCATAGAAGAAGCCAATGCAAAAACTCTGGATTATTTTAATAAAACCTATGTGGATAATCTTGAGCTGGTGCAGGGATTGAAAACGGAGCTATTTGAATTGGAGGTACAAATTGAGACACTGGAAAAAACCCGTGAACTCTATACCTATCATATTGATGACCGTAAAAATGTATTTTCTCCGATTACCGGACAAAGCGACCGGACAATGACCAGAGGGAAACAGCTCGCCCTGCAAATAAAGGATTTGGAGGATGCCAGAGAGCGGCTTAAAAAGCGGATAGCCGATTTGGAAAAGGACATCCTTTTCTATAAGGAACAGGTTGCCATGTTATCCAAAGCGGACAAGTGCATTCATACAGTTTTAGTGGGCAGCAGCCGGCATGATGACGACGATTTAACGGAAGCGGAGGATACCATTGAATTTATTGAAGCAGAGGATACCGAATCCAAAACCACGCATCAATATAATATGCTAATGCTGGAGGATTACGAGCATTACCAGTGCGCCGACAGCCTCGACCAGAAGGTTAAGCAGGAGCTTATCTCCAATCTGAACAAACTGGATGTGCTGAAATGGCTTCTTCACTCGGATATCGGGCGGGCGAAAGTCACATTGGACGAGCTGCATACCTCCCAGAACGCCATTTTACAGTCATTGGATGAAATTCTAAACCATTTGAATTATAATATTGATACAAAACAGCCGATTTGGGACCAGATTAACAAACTGATTGCCGGTTATCAGAAGGAACATCCCGAGTGTATGATTGATTCCTCCTGCGACTGTACGGAGCATGAAATGAATCTCCCATCGGTTATCACCATCCGGCTTATCCGGATGCTCCGGGAAATATTTGATAATATTTTCAAACATTCCAACGCCAACCGGGTTACGGCAAAAATTTTTATCAGCAGCCGATTAATCGATGTTTATGTCAATGATAACGGTGTGGGAATCCCGGAGGATTATCTGGAAAATTCTAACTGGTGCTCCGGGCTTCACAAGCTGCATGAAACCATTTACCAGTTAGACGGAAAACTTCAGATTCAAGGAGATTTGATTTCCGGAACCAATGTTCGGTTTTCTTTCCCCATAAAAAAATAACAACGAAAATATATAGGAGGCATAATCACAATGAAAGAGCAGATTATTCTACTGCTTGCCCAGGCAGCAGATTTAGATAAGAAAACAGTGGAGGAAATCCTGGAAATTCCGCCGAAACCGGATATGGGAGACTATGCGTTTCCCTGTTTTCAGCTTGCCAAAACCCTTCATCAGGCGCCGCCGCTGATTGCCGGCGAGCTTGCCGGTAAAATCGGTGAGGCAGATATTATCGACAGATTAGAGGTAAAAGGGGCATACCTAAATTTCTTCTTAAAAAAGGAAATATTTGTAAAATCCATGCTGGAGAATGCCAGTGTGGAGAATTTCGGTTCTTCCGGCATCGGTAAAGGAAAAACCATCTGTATTGATTATTCTTCACCAAATGTTGCCAAAAATTTTCATGTCGGTCATCTCCGCACTACCATTATCGGTAATTCCCTTTACAAAATATTTACCAAGCTGGGGTATAAGGTGGAACGCATCAACCATTTAGGCGACTGGGGCACACAGTTCGGTAAGCTGATTGTTGCCTATAAGACGTGGGGAAGTAAAGAAGCCGTAGAAAAAGAAGGGGTTGCGGAGCTCATGCGCCTTTACGTAAAGTTCCATGAAGAAGCGGATAAAAATGATGCCCTGAATGACGATGCCCGGGCATGGTTCACCAAGATGGAGCATGGCGATGAAGAAGCGCTGGATATCTGGCAGTGGTTCGTCGACATTAGTCTTAAAGAATACAAGGAAACCTACGCTTTACTTGGCATGGATTTTGATTACTACCTGGGCGAAAGCTTCTATCGGGATAAAACAGCGGATGTGGTAGACCGTCTTCAGAATGCCGGTCTCCTAAAGGAAAGCCAGGGCGCTCAGATTGTCGATTTGGAAGAATACAATATGGCGCCGTGTCTGATTACCAAAAAGGACGGCAGCTCCATTTATGCAACCAGAGACTTAGCCGCCATTTTCTACCGTAAGGAAACATGGGATTTCGACCAGTGCCTTTATGTGACCGGTCAGGAGCAAAAGCTTCACTTCGCTCAGGTATTTAAGGTTGTGGAATTATTGGGAAACGAATGGGCAAAAAGCAGCCTTGTCCACATTCCCTACGGACTGGTCAGTCTGGAGGGAGCCAAGCTTTCCACTCGAAGCGGAAATATTATTTATGCCGAAGATATTTTATTAGAAGCTGTGGACAAGGTAAAGGGAATTATCGCCGAAAAAAATCCGGATTTGGAAAACAAGGATGAGGTTGCACAAATTGTCGGTGTCGGCGCAATTATTTTTCATGATTTGTATAATCAGAGAATTAAAGACGTATCCTTTAAATGGGACAAGGTATTAAACTTTGACGGAGAAACTGGACCCTATGTGCAGTACACCTATTGCCGATGTGCAAGCATTTTGCGCACAGTGGAATACCAGACAGATGCTGCCGTTGACTGCCGCTTGTTACTGGATGAAGAAGCGATTGCTCTGTTAAAGGAAATCAACCGATTTCCTCAGGTGGTTCTCGATGCAGCGGAAAAATATGAGCCCTGCGTAGTTGCCCGCTTTGCAATGGATGTAGCGCAGTCCTTCTCCCGCTTTTATAATGCATGCCGGGTGAATGTAGAGGATGATGCACTCCGCAACGCAAGGGTACATCTGGTTGCACTGACTAAAACTACCCTGAAAGACGCTTTAGATTTACTGGGTATACAATGTCCTGAACAAATGTAGCCTAAACCATATAGGAGGAGACGTTTATGCTGTTAATCAAAAATGGTTATATTATAGATTCTAAATCCAATCGGGAAGGTATTTATGATATTCTAATTGACGGAAACCGTATTAAAAAAATTGACTCTTTAATTACCTCTGTTGACTTTTCCGAAGAAGAACGGGAAAACCTCCGGATAATTTACGCAGATAATATGATGATTGCACCGGGTCTGGTAGATGTTCATGTTCATTTCAGAGACCCCGGCTTCACCTATAAAGAAGATATTTACTCTGGGGCAAAGGCGGCTGCCAAAGGCGGCTTTACCACTGTCGTGTTAATGGCAAATACAAAACCGGTTGTCGATAATGCGGAAACTTTGCAATACGTAATCGACAAGGGAAAAGAAACGGATATTCATCTCTTTACCTGTGCTTCTGTCACAAAGGGATTACAGGGAAAAGAATTGACGGACATGCAGACGCTAAAAGCTTCCGGCGCAGTTGGATTTACCGACGATGGCATTCCGATATTAGAGGAATCCATTGTTATTGCCGCAATGGAAAAGGCAAAGGAGTTAAATGTACCTTTAAGCTTTCATGAAGAAAATCCTGCTTTAATTTCCGATAACGGAATTAACCACGGAAAAGCTTCTGCCTATTATCATATTGACGGTTCCCCGCGGAGCGCAGAAATTGATTTGATTTATCGTGATTTACAGCTGGCTTCTTCTTCCGGTGCGCCAATCAATATTCAGCACATCAGCTCCAAAGAAGGCGTCGAACTGGTTCGTCAGGCAAAGCTTGATTTGCTTGCAAAAAATCATGTTCCACTCCCTCTTCCAAAATCCCGGGAGGAGATAACAGACATAACTAATCAGACAGATTTTGATAATTCGGTGATTCAGATTATTCCTATGGAAGCCGCCCAATCTATCAATATCCATGCTGAAGCAACACCACATCACTTTTCTTTAACCGAAGATGCGGTAATCAGACAGGGAGCCCTTGCAAAAATGAATCCTCCTCTCCGTACGGAGCAGGACCGGCAGGCAATTATTCAAGGTCTTAAAGACAATACCATTGATATTATTGCAACAGACCATGCGCCTCATAGTCCGGAGGAAAAGGGAAAACCGATAACGGATGCTCCCAGTGGCATTATTGGATTAGAAACCGCTTTTTCGCTAGGCGTTACCAACCTGGTAAAAGAAGGATATCTGTCCTATATGGAGCTTCTCGAAAAAATGACTATCAATCCCGCCACTATGTATCATTTAGATTGCGGTTATCTTGCTGAAGGCGGTCCTGCTGATTTGATTATCTTTAATGAGAATACCTATTCTATTGAAGATTTCTGTTCAAAATCAAGCAACTCTCCCTTTAAAGGAGAATCCTTAACCGGAGAAATCCAATATACCATTTGCGATGGGAAAATTATATATCAAAAATAATCTCGTGTTTCACGTGAAACATTTTATAAAATATACTTTTTGCGTTTCACGTGAAACATCCTCTTTATTATCCTTTCCTTTAAAAACAGAACAGATAATTATACTCCCTCTCATCTCCAAAGTCCAACTTTACAATATGGATAATATCATAAGCAGATGTTTTAAAACCACCGATACTGCCTTTCATTCTAAAGGGATATTTCTGAGCCTAATATAAAATAGACTTGTTTCTATCAGGATGTATCCTAGACTTAATATGAAAGTACATTTTCCTCTTAGCAAAGTGTTTTCAAATCTGAAACACACTTACTTCTTAACAAGATTTTATCTGGCTTATTAGGCATCACTCTGCCACAAATCAATAAGTAGTGTTTTTTTATTTTATTTTACTAGATGTCGTCTTTCCTATTCTTCGTATTTATGTTAAAATACTATTTTGTAAGAAGAATATTTTTTATGATATTAGACAGCTTAAAGGAAGTATATACGAATGGGAAGAATTATTGCGATTGCAAATCAAAAGGGAGGTGTCGGTAAAACTACCACCTCTATCAATCTGGCAGCATGTCTGGCGGAAAAGGGATTCAAAACTCTTGCTGTAGACATGGACCCACAGGGTCACTTAACTACCGGATTCGGCATCAATAAAGATGACTTAGACTATACGATTTATGATGTCATGTGTGAAAACTGCAATATTGGAGAAGCTATGCTGATTAACGTGTTGCCCGGACTTAATCTTCTGCCCTCTAACCGTTATCTGGCAGGAGCAGAGGTTGAATTTATTGGAGAACCCAATATGCAATATATCATCAAAAATCAGTTAATTAAAATTCAGGATAGATTTGATTACGTTATCATTGACTGTCCACCGGCTTTAGGAATGCTTACCATTAACTCCATGACTGCGGCAAATACGGTTTTGGTTCCGATTCAATGTGAATTTTTTGCTTTAGACGGTCTTTCCCAGTTAATCTATACAATAGAGTTAATCCAGCAAAAATTAAATACAAGCTTAAAAATTGAAGGTGTTGTTTTTACCATGTATGATTCAAGAACAAATCTCTCTTTACAGGTAGTAGAAAATGTAAAAGAAAATTTGAATCAAAATGTGTATAAGACAATTATTCCGAGAAATGTAAGATTAGCCGAAGCACCCAGTCACGGTATGCCAATTACTACTTATGACTCAAGAAGCGCTGGTGCAGAAAGCTATCGTTTGTTAGCTGATGAAGTAATCACAAACATTAACGTATAAAGTGTTTCACGTGAAACATAGGAGGATATCATATGCCGAAAAAAGGATTAGGAAACGGTTTGGATACTATGCTGGGGGTTAACACAACCCAAAACAGAAAAGGCAAAGCATCCGGAAAAACAGCTATGCCGGAAACAAAAGAGATAATAAAAGAAGTCGTTAAGGAAGTACCCACTGAAATAACACTAAAAGTAAAGGATATTGAAATCAATAAGGAACAGCCTAGAAAACAATTTAATGAAGATGCTCTTCAGGAATTGGCAGACTCTATTGCACAACACGGTGTAATTGAGCCGTTAATTGTTACCAAAAGAGAAAATTATTATTTACTGGTATCCGGGGAACGCCGTTGGCGCGCTGCAATGAAAGCGGGACTTAAAGAAGTTCCTGTTGTTGTTAAAGATTATACCGACCAGCAGATATTAGAAATCGGACTGATAGAAAATATTCAGCGGGAAGATTTAAATCCCATTGAAGAAGCCCAGGCTTACCAAAAACTGATTGAGGAGTTTCACTTAAAGCAGGATGATGTGGCGGAAAGAGTTTCAAAAAGTAGAAGTGCCATTACAAATATTCTGCGCTTATTAAAGCTTTGTGAGCAGGTCCAGGAAATGGTTATTGATGAAAAATTATCTAATGGACATGCCCGGGCATTACTTCCTATTGAAAACCAGGAGCTTCAGTATGACACGGCATGTAAAGTTTTTGATGAACGTTTATCAGTAAGAGAAACGGAAAAGCTGGTAAAGAAAATCGTCAATGAAATGAACAATCCGAAAAAAATTGAAGAAGCCGCTTCTACAGAGGAAGACTTATCTTTTCTTTATCGTGAACTGGAAGAGAATTTTAAATATAAGCTGGGCGCCAAAACAACCGTAAAAGCAAAGAATACAGAAAAAGGAAAAATTGAAATAGAATATTATTCAAAGGATGAGCTTGAACACATTATGGAGCTAATATACTCTATTCAATCATAATAAGAAAAAGAAAAAAGAATAATCAGAAAGAGCAGAGGAAAAATTAATGGGAGCAAATTTTTTCGATTCCATTGGAATAAGTACAGATTTGGTTGTAATTATACTGATTGTAGTAGTATTACTCCAATTTATATGGATATTTACAATTATTTCCAAGTGTAACAAGCTAAATAAACGCCTCTCTAAATTTACTACGGGAAGAGACGCTGCCAATTTAGAAGAAATTATTGCAAAACGCTTCTCTGAAATGCGTCAGATTGTCAAAAATGAAAAACAACAAAATCGGGATATTGATTTAATCAATGACAAATTTCTGACCACTTTTTGTAAAATCGGTTTGGTCAAGTATGATGCTTTTAAGGAAATGTCGGGAAAACTCAGTTTTTCCCTTGCACTCTTGACAGAAAACCACGATGGGATTATCATTACATCCATGCATAGCCGTGAAGGCTGCTTCACCTATTGTAAGGAAATTTCTAATGAAGAATCCTACTATATTTTATCGGAAGAAGAACGTCTGGCGCTGAATGTTGCCACCGGTAAAGAAGGCGCAAAGGAAGCGGCAAAAGAACGGGAAGACAGAAAACCGGAAATCAACTTTTAACAGGAGTCCATGATGCACAATTATTTACGAGCCATCGGCTTTAGCAAATTGAAAAATAAAGGTGAACAGAATAAATTATTAGCGGTAGCGTTAAACAATGCCACCGACCGAAGAGAAATTGAAATCAGCGCCGATACCCTGCTTGTTCAAATCAACAGAAGCCTCGGTGCCGGAATCGGTATTTCTATTATCGCAGAGCAGGATACAGAAGGTACATTAAATCTTGACCACTCCTTTCCTTACTGTCAGGGTACCCATACCACTATTCAATCCGATATTCAGATTGAACCCCATAAAGATAAGGAAGCTTATTCCGGAGTATCCGATGATTTTAACCTGGGCATCACTTTAATTTATGCCCTCCAAAATATTGTTGACCATGTAAAAAGTACCTGGTCAAATAATTATTATAAAATACCGAAAAAAGTTAAATTCGGCGCCCTCTCCCTGGAGGGGAGAATTATATATGGTGTCCGCTTGGAATATATGTCCTTTCCCTACGAGAAGCAGCCCATCAGCAATAAGGAACGACGCAATTTAATTGCAAAGGCAAAGTCCGGAGATATGGATGCTTTGGAAAATCTCACGCTGGATGATATGGATACCTATTCCCTTATCAGCAAACGAATCAAGGATGAAGATTTATTTACGGTAGTGGAAACCTATTTTATGCCTTTCGGAATTGACAATGAGCACTATTCCATTTTAGGAATTATTCAAAAAATAGAACAAATTACTAATGAATTTTCCGATGAAATGGTGTATAATCTAATTGTGGTATGCAATGACCTCACTATCAATGTCGCCATTAACTCTATCGACCTGCAGGGAGAACCAAAAGTCGGCAGACGTTTTAAAGGCATCATCTGGTTACAGGGGCAGATTGATTTTGGCTGACCATACAGAAAAAAAAGGTAACAAAAAAACTAATTATATATGTCGCTATAGCTCAGCTGGATAGAGCGACCGCCTCCTAAGCGGTAGGTCGGAGGTTCAAATCCTCTTAGCGACGCTGAAAGCATCGCCGAAAACATTGATTTTTCAAGGTTTTCGGCGTTTTTCATGTAAGGCAGATTGCTTTGTTCTCTTTTTCTATGGATTCCATAAAATTACAGCTATCCCCATAGAAAAATGTATGATATACTGTAAAGGCAAATAATAAGCGTACATAAAACTTGAGATTCTGATTTGGAATTTCAAGTTTAAAAATATACGAAGTGTAAAAACTTGAAGTCGCAAATTGCGACTTCAAGTTTGGAAGATGATAATGGATATGGCGGGCGTAGAAAATTACCATTCGTGTTTACGGAACAAGGGATAGCGATGCTTTCTGCTGTTTTGCGAAGTGATGTCGCTAGGGATATATTGCAACGGTTGGAACTGGAAACCGAAGAATAAGGAATTTCTGTCCTCCGTTTTTACATTCCGCCCTTATTGCAAAATCGTATCAACTATGCTATTATTTAAAGGACATGTTTATGTAATTTTGCGGCAGGTATATTATTTATATTTTACCTAATACCTTTTTATCAATATAAGAAATCAAATCGGGGGTTATCCTATGAATATTAAAAAATCAAATTTAACATTTAGTGCTGTCGGTTTTGTTGCTTCTCTACTCATTGTATTATATTTAATTTTAAATGCGCCAAAAATGCTTGAACTGATTATTGTATTTGGACTGATTGCTCTGGCGGATACCTATTTTTTAGTAGACAGTATTGTGAAAAAAATGGATGAGATATCCGCAATATCCTTAGATAAACAGACCGAGCTTGTAAAAGTAGAAAAAGGAATCTATTCTGTTGCAAAGCGTGAGGAAATGACCAATATTAAACAGAATGATTCACTCTTAGAGCAGCTTGAACAGTTGAGAGAAGAAAATCAGCGTTTAAATGCCGAGCTTATTGAACAGCAAAAGATATGTACCCAGATTCTGGTGAAAAAAGCACAGGAAAACAACAACAAATCATTAAGCAGCTCCGAACGTATTTCCAAGCTTCTTGTCCAGTTAAACGGCAATACCACCAGTACCTCCCAGGAAACGATTGATATTTTGGAAGAAATCAATAAGACCATTGACAATTATTATCACGACGATAATAACAATGTAAGGCGGATGCGGGCGAACTAATCATACGATAGCAAAGAGAATAAACTACACACCATCGTGAGTTAGAAGGAACAACATGAACTATATTGTATTGGATTTAGAGTGGAATCAAAGTGCTTCCGGACAGACTGGGGAAAATCCACGTCTGCCCTTTGAAATCATTGAGATTGGTGCTGCTAAACTTGATAACAAATTTAATATTGTTGACCAATACGGAAGTATTATTAAACCCAGAATTTATCGACGGCTACAGGCGAAAATCCGAGAGATATTGAATTATGATGAGACTCTTCTCCGAACCGGGCGTCCTTTTGATGTGGTTTTTCGCGAATTTAAAAAATGGTGTGGTGAAGATTACATATTCTGTACATGGGGTCCTTTAGATTTAACCTATCTCCAACAAAATATGGATTTTTATTATCTCAAAAATTTTGCTCTCCCTCTGAAATTTTATAATCTTCAGGAAATTTTTGCCATCAATCATTTAGGGGATAAATTACAGACACCAAGTCTGGAAAAAGCGGTAACCGAGCTTCATATTCCCATTGACGCACCTTTTCACAGTGCAAAAAACGATGCATTTTATACGGCAAAGGTATTTCAGGAAATGAACCGGAAAAAACTTTCCGATATGTATAGTATTGACTATTACCACTATCCGACCTGTGAAGAGGAAGAGATTACCTCTTTGCACAGTAATTACAGCGAATATATTACCCGTACCTTCCAGAGCAAAAAAGAGGCGTTAAAGGATAAGAATATTGACACTCTCCGCTGCCATAAATGCAACCGCAAGCTGTCAAAAAAAATCAAATGGTTTGTAAACAGCCAGACTACCCAGATTTGCGTCGGTAAATGCTGGACACATGGTCTGATTTGTGGAAAAATACGATTTAAAACCACAAAGGACGGCGATATTTTCGTCATTAAGACTGTAGAGAAAATCTCCAAAAAAGAATACGACAAAATCAAAAACCGACAGGATGAATTGAGAATAAAGCGAAAAGAAAAAAGACACCAGAAGAAAAACGCATCATAAAAAGACCCTCCGGAAAAGTATCCTTACGCAAGGGATACTTCATTCCAGAGGGTTTTTTCACACTTAATGCTACTCATTTAAGTATGTGGAGACCCTTTTTTGAATAATCTCTATTGTTTCTTCCAATCCCTTGTCTCCTGAGAAATAACTCTGTGCCTCCGCCAGTATAATTTCCTCAATCCGAACATCCATTCCTTCCCTTTTCTCTGCATTCGCCACAATCTCCCGGAAAATCACTTCCTGTTCAACCGTCAAGGGTTTTTCCATTTCAAATTCGTAACGGTCATTGCCGATGGCGGCTATATACGGATTAAACCACTCTCCATCTACTTCATAAGGCTGCGTTGCCGTATATCGCTTTAGCAAAGCCTCAAAACAATCTTTTCTCACCGGTATCCCAACATATTCTGTACCCATAAGCAAAATATCTTTTGAAAAATCCTGATACGGTTTCGTGAAAAATCTTCTTAAAAATTGCCATGCCGCATCCTGTTTCTCGCTTTTTGCAACAATTCCAAACTGCGGCGCACTGGAATAAATATTTGCACCTTCCTGAAAAGGCGATGCCACCACAGCATAATCACCGGCTAACGCTTCATCATATAACACGATTTCCGTCGGGGTGAGAATAGTCTGGGAAAACAACAATCTGTTATCCCGCAATGCCTGTATTTCATTTTCCGGTTCTAAATTTCCGTCTTCAATCCCATATCGGTTTGCCAATTCCATCATCCTCTTAAAGGTATCCGTATTAAAGGAACAGCTTTTCTTTTTCCAATCCACTAACTCAACATCTGTTGTTTCCAAAAACTGTCTCAACACGGATGCTTTTGACGCATCTGTATAAACCGCCGCTTCGGGAAAATCCTTAAGCAGAGCTTCAAACGTATCAAGACTCCATTCGCTTTCCTTTTCCAGATGGGATTTTTTTGTCACCAGACATTGCAAATGTACCCACGAGACAGTCTGATATAATTTTCCGTTCCACTCATATGCCTGTAACAGATTTTCAAAAAAATCCTCTCTTTTCAATCCCGAATCCGCATCAAGAAAAGGATACAAATCTACAAACAGATTTCTGGCAATCCATTTATCCGCTTCCTCCGAAGGAATCATTACTATATCAAAATCCGAGCCGACAGACAAATCCATAATCAATCCCTGCTCGGGATTCACTCTGTCGCTATAGGAAATAATCTCAATCTCATAATCTTTATTGGTTTGATTAAAATCCGCAACCTCCTTTTGCAGATTACTGTCCGCTTCCACACATGCCAGCTGCAGAATTTGCCTTTCCTTTTTTTCCTTTCCCTTCACTATGTAAATTAAAGACAATCTGTCCGTCTGCTGTAAAGCAAACCACCTTTCATCGGACACGGCATAGAGTTTACCGATTTCATCCGGAACAAAATCTGTTTTCTCCCAATAAAGAATGGGAATTAAGCGCTTTTCCCCTGTCCGCCCTCCACAGATTCCTTTTTTTCCTCTCACATAATAATCATACTGTCCCATTCCGTTTATCAGTATCTCCGGAAAATATTCCTCTTCCTCCAGCTGCATGATTTCCACAGTATCTTTTGTGCTTTCGTCAAGACGATAAATTTTTAAAAGCTCTTTATCCCCCTCATATCTTGCAGACACAAAGATTATCTCTTCGTTCCTGCTTCTTGCCACATCTAATATATACTCTTCTTCATGTTCTGTTATATCATACTGCCATTCCATATCCGTAGAAAACACTGAAATCTTTCCCGATTCAAAAAACAGATAAAGATTATCTTTTCCATCTAACTGCAGATGTTGAACCGTATCGTACTCACTGATTCTGCCGTCCAGTGAAACCTCCCTCATCTTCTTTGCTGCAATGTCAATTCTGACAAGAACAGTATTCTTCTCCCTAGCGTCATACTCATTTTTCAGAAAATAATAATTTCCTTTTGAATCAACGTCAAATGCTTTTATTTCATTATCTCCGTTCACCTCCACAGAAAAAGTCTGTAACACCTCTTCTTCCTGCACCTGATAAAA
Source organism: Bacteroidales bacterium (assembly GCA_023664535.1). Lineage (GTDB taxonomy): Bacteria > Bacillota > Clostridia > Lachnospirales > Lachnospiraceae > CAG-590. The sequence continues at coordinate 29,817 of JAMPFJ010000019.1, read as the reverse complement.
CAACCATTGCGTATCCTCTCCTTCATATGAACCCAGCACAAAGTAACCCTTATCCTTTCGTCCTGTCCCGGTTAATATCTCTCCATGGCTGATTCCACTCTCTTCCTGTAGCTGATTAAGACTGCATATCTCTTCCAGATGAAACGAATCCGTCTCCGTTATCTCTTTTTGATTGCATCCGACAAGCATCAGGCCTATCATAAAAATCTTCGCTATATATTTGCAATACCGCATTTTACTCATCATGCTCTACAATCCTTCCGTCCTCCATATGGAGAATCCTCTGTGTACGGGCGGCAATTTCCGGGTCATGTGTAATAACCACCAGGGTCTTTCCCTGTTTATTGAGCTGCGTTAAAATATTCATAATTTCATTCCCGTTGTCCACGTCCAAAGCTCCTGTCGGCTCATCTGCCAGAATCAGTTCATTTCCGGATGCCAGCGCCCTTGCGATTGCACAGCGCTGCTGCTGTCCGCCTGATATTTTTGTGGGCATTTTTTTCGCCAGTTCCCGGATTCTCATCTGCTCCAAAGCCTCATTTACCCTTCTTTTTCTCTCTTTCTTCGGCACATTTTGAATACAAAGGGGTAATTCCACATTCTCATATACCGTATACTGGTTCATCAGTGCAAATTGTTGAAATACAAAACCAATGTGCTCTTTGCGAAACTGGTGCCGTTTATTTTTCTCCAGATTATGCACTGCAATATCCTGGTAAAAATACTCTCCGGAATCAAATTTATCCATACACCCCAATACATTAAGAAGCGTAGATTTCCCGGAACCGGATGCTCCCATAATGGAAATCATCTCCCCTTTCTGTATTTCAAGCGATACATCCTGTAAGGCACGGACAGTGCTTTCCCCTTTTCCATAGGTTTTTGTTATCTGCTTTAACACAATCATTTCCTATCCTCCATTCAAGGTTCGTTTAAGCTTTTTTTCTCATCTTCAGTTTTCATTATCCGGATTAAAAATTTCTTGTCCCCTCTGCCGGACTGATTTTAGAAACCGTATAAAGAGGTATTATTAACGTAACAAAAATTACAGCCACTCCCGCTCCAATCAAATACAATAGATTGTGATACAAATACTCCTGTCTCATTATGGCTTTTCCGGTAACCACACTTTGCACTGAAAATATTACGATATCCATCAAAATGGCTCCCCCCATTATCATAAGCAAATCCCTGAAGATAATGCAGGAAATTTCCCAAAAACTACTTCCAAAAGCCTTGCGGATTATCATTTCTTTTCTTCTGCGTTTAATCCAGATTGAAGAGACAATAAAACAACCGCCCATGCAAAGTATAAATAAACCATACAAAACAAATAATTTATATCTGTTCATCATTTGCTCCAACGTTCTGGCATCATTCAATTTATTCATTTCTTCCGAATCAACAGTAACAAAATGCTCTGGTGCCGCAAACCGATATAACCATGCCTGCAATTCATCAATCTGTTCAATTTCACCAAGATTACTTCCATATTCAATATCAAACCAGTACTCACCGTTTAAATCTTCCATCGATTTTTCGGAAAAACAGGGATAAAAAACAATCACCCGGTTATCATTTCCATCTCCGGTAATATCTTTTAATACTCCTGTTATGGTATAGGAAACACCATTAATTACCATTTCCCGGCTATTTTCTTTCTTCTCTGTCAAGCGCAATAATCCTTCACCGACCACCACACATTTTCGTCCATGTGAAATCTCATTATCCGTTGGAAACCTTCCCTCCTGCAATTCCTCCACAAGAGGCTCATTATAACTTATTACCATATGAATCGGCGCAATTGAATAACCGGTTCCAACTACGGTTTTAAAAACAACAATTACATTTCCCCGGGTAATATTTAACTTATCCATCGGTATTCTTGAATTTACCGTTTCAGTATCCGACGTTTGATACTGAAAGATATGACTGCTCCTGTAATGCTCCTTTTCTGCCTGTTCTTTTGCCGCACTTTGCATATTTTGTATTCTGAGAACATTGACCAGAATAAAAAAAGTAAAACAGAACGTAATCATCATTACCGAGCCTGCAGGCTTATCATGTATCCACAAATGCTCCCTTTGTCTCATTTTTTCTCCCTATACCCTATATTCCTGAATTAATTCCACCGGACTCTTTTTCCTTATCCACAAAATCGGTTTCAGCGTTGCCAGCCCAACAATTAACAGACCAATCAGAAATGCCGGTAACATTGCCTGTTCAAAATAGATTGATTTCACATTTCTCCAATTATCTATTCCCGGCTGAAAAATTTTCCAGGTGCTCAGCAGTACAAAATATCCGGTAACTCCCGCCAATAAATACGATACTGCAACCTTAAGCAGATTTTCTCCCACCAAAATGAACGCCAAATCCCTCGTGGATGCTCCGTTTGCATAAAAAATTCCAAAATATTCCGTATCGCTAATCATTTCCGAAAACTGTACACGTTCCAAAATAACTAATGCCGTTATCATAATTATCCATGTCATTGTCCTGATGGCTTTTAATAGATGAGAATATTGATATTCATTTTCATCTATCACATCCTCCAGTCTGGCAGTCTTAATCTTTGCTCTATGCTTTTTTGCTAATTGCAGTATCTTCTGCTCCGCTTCCTCCAGGCTGTATCCGTCTTTAACCGTATATGTACATCGCAGACTGATAAGAGAAGGACATATATATACCACCATATTATCCAGATTTTCTACATACCGGGTATCCGTTATCGATTCAAAAATATATACATCATCACGAATCCAGCAGGTTTCTTTCTCCAATATTCCTCCCACAACATAGGTGGTTTCTTCAAATTCACAATCATACCTTGTACCAACAGGAATATTTTTAAAATTTGCCCCCAGATAAATCAAGCTTTCGTCTTTAGCTAAATTCCACTCTTCCGGCGGTTTACCGTCGCTTAAATTCAAATGACACACATCCACTCCGGTGGAACTCATATAGAACCACGGTACACCGTTTTGCCGTTTCACGTATTCAGGATCTGATTTTTCCTGCTGTCTTCCCAATTCTTCTATCATATCTACTGTCGGCTGATAGACGTCACCGCTGGTAACTCCTGTTACCTCATCCAAATTCAAAACATCCTCTAAAAATTCTTCCGTATATTCCTCAAAAAAAAGCATTCCTGCTTGTTTTATCCCTCCGTTCAGACAATGATTGCAGGCAGTCCGTTCCCGTCTGATATATTTCCATGCAAACAGGGATACCAACAACAATAGAAACATCACCATAGAAAGAGCAATCGTCATGACATAGCGAATTAATCTGCGTACCGTTCTATCGGCTGCATATTTATAAATCATTTTTAACTTCATGTTCTTTCCTGTTCCTTTCAGTAATAAAGGCTGTCGCAAAAAATACCATTTTTTATTGCGACAGCCTCATTAAATGTTATCTGCAACGAATTACACGTGAACTTATAGACCTTTGCTTTGTACCGTTTGAATCATATGTTCTAAGTATTAATCTTATTCCCTCTTCATCTTTTTTTGCCGCATTACGCTGTCTACTAAATGAAGTACGTTCTAATTTCCTACCGTTTTCATAACTTTTTGCATACCAGGCTCTATCTACAAACATTCTTGCCACTGCATACTTATTATCATATGAACCTGTGCGGAAACCTCCATAGGTAAAGACTGCCGAATTAATATTACCGTTTCCATATGCTTTAATTAAATCATCACCTGTTGAAAAATTCGCACTGGATGCAGCCTGTGAAGTAATTGCTGCTACACTCATAAATAACACCATTCCTGCTAACATCAGCTTTCTTTTAATATCTAATCTCATTTCTGACCTCCTAACTTTTTGCTACATTTTTTACCTAAAACCCCTTCAATCAATATTAATCATTTCATGATTGAAATTTTCCAACAAAAAGTATGTGGCACATACAAAATATATCGAACGATGTAGTTATTATACATCTTAATAGTTAAACTGTCAACACTGTTATTCATTTATCATTTTCAACTATATGGTCTGTCGTTTTACAATAAGTTAACAGACAATCCGTACAAATAAAGCAAGGGTGAAAGACTATTTTTTTAGACTTTCACCCGTCATTTAGAATAAAGACCCTGTTTACCCCTTTTCTTACCGGCTTCGTATCGGCTCTTTACTTGCCATGCCGGCTTTTCTCGGATACGCTTTTGGTGTACATTTCTTTTTCTCAATAAACACAAATGAGCGTTCAATATCCGATTCCGGCAGAACCAGTTTTTCAACCACAGCCAGTTTTCCGCCGAGAACAGCTATTGCCTTTCCCGCATCCTTTACCTCATCCTCTATTTCCGCCGCCTTATAGGAAATAAACTTACCGCCGACTTTTACAAAGGGGAGGCAGTACTCGCTGAGGGTAGATAAATTTGCTACTGCCCTGCTTACACATAAATCAAATCTTTCCCGATAGAGCGGATTTTTTGCCGCTTCCTCTGCCCTTCCGTGAACAGCCTCTATATCGGATAATCCCAATTCATCAATTACAGACTGTAAAAATTTTACCCGTTTATTTAAAGAATCCATCAACGTGACCTTCAACTGTGGAAATGCAAGCTTAAGGGGAATACCTGGAAAGCCCGCTCCCGTACCTAAATCCAACACCGTCATTTCTTTCTTTTCTTCACCGATATCCGGACAGACCTTGAAAAGAGCAAGAGAATCCAGGAAATGCTTGGTAATCACTTCCTCCTTCTCTGTAATTGCAGTCAGATTCATCACCTTATTGGTTTCTGTCAACATCGCATAATAAATCTGAAACTGCTTAATCTGTTTCTCCGATAATTCTACATTTAATTTAACTGCTTTTTCTTTTAGCCGGTTCATCCTGTCTCTCCTTATAAAATCTTCTCCATACCAATTTTTTGGGGAACAAGTCCACATGCCTCATAAAACCGCTTCGCACCTTCATTACATGACCATACATTAAGGGTTAAATTATAACACCCCTCCTTTTTTGCAAAGGAAAGAACATACTCATATAACTGTTTTCCGATATGCTGTCCCCTTATCCTTTCATCTACGCACAAATCGTCAATATACAATGTCCGGATATCCGTTAAAATATTATCCTCCTTATGCTGTTGAAATACGCAAAAGGCATAGCCAAGAACCTGTTCCTTTTCATCCACTCCGACAAATATCGGTCTCTCATCATCCTTTATGATTTCCAGTAATTCCTCATCCGTATATTTTTTTACGTTCCCTTTAAATAAATCCGGTCTGCCGTAATGATGTACCATTAACACCTGGCAGAGCAGATTATTGATTCCGTCCATATCCTTTTCTTCCGCTCTACGAATATTCATATCTATTCCATACTCCTTTTTTTCTATTTTTATCCTCCTAACAGATAATTGCGAAGCTCCTTATTTTCAAAACCCAGTTGTATCATATAAACAATATCATAAGCAGCTATGGCTTATTCCGCAGCCCGGCTGTTCAGATAAATCATCAGTACCGAAATATCTGCCGGCGATACTCCCGATATTCTGGACGCCTGCCCGATATTTTCCGGTTGAATCTCCTTTAACTTCTGCCTTGCCTCTTTCCTTAAGTTATGCACATCATCATAATCGATATCCACAGGAATCCGTCTTTTCTCCAGTTTTTTAAAATGCTCCACCTGCGAACGCTGACGCTTAATATATCCGTCATATTTTAATTCAATGTTAATCTGTTCCGTCACTTCCCTTGAAAGATTATCCCGGTAAAGGGAAGATTGATAAAGCTCTTTTCTCTCTCCGTCCAAAGGTTCAACGGATTCATAGCTAAGCTCCGGGCGTTTAATTAAATCCGCTAAGGATACCGCCGTTTTTAAGGCAGTACTTCCCTTTTCCTCCAAAAATGCCTGTACCGTTTTATTAGCTCCTACCATAGTCCCGGATAATCTCGCCACTTCCCTTTCAATCAGTTCTCTCTTTTTACAAAAATGCTGATATCTTTCCTCGTCAATCAAACCAATTTTGTATCCGATTTCCGTAAGCCGCAAATCCGCATTATCCTGTCTTAACAATAAGCGGTATTCTGCACGGGAGGTCATCATCCGATAAGGCTCCTTCGTTTCCTTTGTCACCAAATCGTCAATCAGTACCCCGATATATGCCTGGGAACGGTCCAGTATTACCGGCTCTTTTCCCGTAAGCTTCCTCGCCGCATTGATTCCCGCCATTAAACCCTGGGCCGCCGCTTCCTCATAACCCGAACTTCCATTCATCTGTCCGGCGCTGAATAACCCCTCTGCCTCCTTAAATTCCAGAGACGGTTTCAGCAGTAAAGCGCTGATACAATCATACTCTATTGCATATGCATTTCTTACAATCTTTGCACGCTCCAATCCCGGTACACTCCGGTACATCGCATACTGCACATCCTCCGGTAAGGACGAGCTCATTCCCCCGATGTACATCTCATTGGTAAATTCACCCTCCGGCTCTACGAATACCTGATGGCGGTTTTTGTCGGCAAATTTCATCACCTTATCCTCTATGGAAGGACAATATCTTGGTCCCGTTCCCTCAATAGCCCCGGAAAATAACGGTGAACGGTCAATATTACTTTTTATAATCCTATGGGTTTCTTCATTTGTGTAGGTAAGCCAGCAGCTAACCTGTTCCCGTTTAATCTCTTCTTCAGTATTGGTAAAAGAAAAGGGAACAATCTGCTCATCTCCCTTTTGTTCCTCCATTTTAGAAAAATCAATACTCCTCTTATCAATCCTTGCAGGCGTTCCCGTCTTAAAACGGCGCAGCGGTATTCCTGCATTTAACATGGACTCCGATAAATATACAGCGGAGGATAATCCGTTCGGTCCGGTATGGTTTACCACATCTCCATAAATGCATTTGGCATTTAAATATACTCCGGTACAAAGAATAACACATTTTGCATAATAAAGGGCGCCGGATTTGGTGCGGACACCTTTTATTTTCTTCCGTGCTTCGGAATCCTCAAACAATAACTCTGTCACCTCCGCCTGACGGAGGGTTAAATGCTCTGTATTTTCCATTATCATCCGCATCTGCCTGGTATATTCTGCCTTATCTGCCTGGGCGCGGAGGGAATGTACCGCCGGTCCTTTTGATTTATTCAGCATTTTTGACTGAATATAGGTCTTATCAATATTTTTACCCATCTCTCCGCCAAGGGCATCCACCTCTTTTACCAGATGCCCCTTAGAAGAACCGCCGATATTCGGATTACACGGCATCATTGCCACGCTGTCCATACTTACCGTAAATATAATGGTTTCCTGTCCAAGCCTTGCCAATGCCAAAGCTGCTTCACAGCCGGCATGTCCGGCGCCAACCACTACTGCATCGTAAGCTTCCTCTATTGTATTCATGTTTTCCGCCTCCAAATGGTAATTTTCCTTTATTTCCCCATACAAAATTCTCTGAAAATGGTATCCACTAAATCATCCTCCACCGATTCACCGATAATATCCCCAAGCCTTTCATAAGCTTCCATTAAATCAATGGAATAAAAATCCTCCGGCATACCCTCCGCTATACTCCTTCTCACCAGCCTGATACCTTCCAGTGATTTTTCCAATGCCTCCTTATGCCGCAGGTTGGTAATATATACCTCATCATTATAGGACAGGGAACCATGAAAAAACATATTTTTTAATAATTGGTAAAACTCTTCAAATCCTGTCTTTTCCTTTGCACTGATATCCACCAGCGGCTTTTCGAGGTATTTCTTTATTTCCTCAGCCGTTACCACATTTTTTAAATCCGATTTATTTTGTAAAACAATTACCTGTTTATCCTTAATTTTTTCCATTATCCGGATATCATTTTCATCAAGGGGAACCGAGGTATCCACGACAAATAAAATCAAATCTGCTTCTTCCATAGCTTCCACCGATTTATCTACGCCGATTTTTTCCACAATATCCTCTGTATTCCGAATACCTGCCGTATCCACAATATTCAAAGGAATCCCATTAATAGAAATAAATTCCTCCAGGGTATCTCTTGTGGTTCCGGCTATCTCCGTCACAATGGCGCGTTCCTTTCCCATCAATACATTTAATACCGAAGATTTTCCTGCATTTGGCTTTCCTGAAATAACTGTACGTATTCCCTCCTTCATTATTTTTCCGTCTTCTGCCGTTTCAATCAAATGCACCGTTTCTTCTTCCAGCTGAGTAAGAAAATCATCCAGTGCTTCACTAAACCCATCCAGACTGTAATTTTCCGAATCATCTAATGCCGATTCAATATATGCGATATGATGGATTAACTGTTGTCTCATTTTTTGGACTTTTTCTTTTAAATTTCCCTTTAATTGGGATAATGCGGTTTTTGCTGCCAAATCACTTTTCGCAGAAATCAAATCCATAACCGATTCCGCCTGAGACAAATCTATTCTTCCATTTAAAAAAGCACGTTTTGTAAACTCTCCCGGTTCTGCCAGCCTCGCTCCGTTTTTTAACAGCAAATGAAGAATTTGTTCCATCACCTGCGCTCCGCCATGACAGTCAATTTCCACTACGTCTTCCCTCGTATAAGTATAAGGCGCTTTCATCACTAAAACAATTACCTCATCAACAAGCGTTTCAGAATCCTTAATATTTCCATAGGCAGCCGTATAGGAAGAAAGATTTCTGATTTCCTTTCCCTTTTTCTTTGGAGTAAAAACAGAGTCTGCCACTTTAACGGCATCCTTGCCGCTTATCCGGATTACCCCGATTCCTCCCTGATTCATTCCGGTTGCCACCGCCGCAATAGTATCCGAAAGCTTTATCATTTCCTGTTCTCCTTTTCCCGAAACAAATTGAAAAAACTCCGTGAATAAACCGGTTCTTTATTCACGGAGCGCCTTTTCTTACCAAAATTATTTTTTCAAATATACAACCACCTTACGGTAAGGCTCTTCTCCTTCACTCCTTGTAGCCACATACTTATCATTTTGAAGAGCAGAATGGATAATTCTTCTCTCATAAGGATTCATTGGCTCAAGCGTTACGCTTCTCTTATTTCTTCTTACCTTAAAAGCAATATTCTTTGCCAGATTTTCCAGGGTATCCTTTCTTCTTGCACGGTAATTTTCCGTATCCAGCTTTACCCGGATATATGTTTCGTTTTCCTTATTAACAAACAGACTGATTAAATACTGTAACGCATCCAGGGTCTGTCCTCTTTTACCAATCAAAATACCCATTTCCGGACCTTCCAGATTGATATTCATATTATTACTCTCTTCATCGTAATCGATGGATACTTCCGTTTCAATATCCATTGCTTTAAATAATTTTCCAAGATAAGCCTTTGTCTTATCGACAATTGTTTCTGCCTGTTCTGCCTTTTTTGCCTTGATTATTGCCGGTTTTGCGCCCAGACCTAAAAATCCGGCTGAACCCTTATCAACTACTTCATATTCCAAGTCCGTACTGGCTATACCAAACTCTACTGTTGCAGCGGTAACTGCCTCTTCTACCGTTTTTCCTTTAAACTCCACATAATCCATTATTTTTTCCTCCTTATTTATTATCTTTATTGTAACTCATCATAATATTTGCTTTCGCACCGATGCTGCCTTCTTTATATTTCTTATTCTGTTTATTTTCAACTGCCTTCTGTGCCGCTTCGGAAGGAATATAATTTTTTAAAGAAGCCGCAGAATTTTTTTTCATCGCCTGCTGTTTTTCCAGCTGCTCCTGCGCTTCCGCAGAGGTATCCATCATACGCTCCATAAAGGTTTTCTTTCCGCCGCGCTTCGCTTTTTTCTTCGCCGCCTTTTCCATCTGTTTTTCCAAAATAGTATCCATATCCACATGGTCATAATAGAAATTCACCACCAGCTGCGTCAACAGGGAAATCAAAGCACTGATTGACCAGTAAATACCGATACCTGCCGGTAGAGATATACAGATAAAAATCGACATCAGAGGCATTGTAATCTGCATGCTCTTCATCATCGTATTAGCAGTATCATCCACCTGTTCCTGTTTACCCGAAGTTAATTTCATGGATAAATAATTAAATACCGCTGAAGAAATCGGAATCAGCAATGCCCAGCTTAGCTTATATCCCGGAGCTTCAGAAATATTAATTCCTAAAATAAAGGAATGAATCTGGTCAATTTTATCAATATTCGCTGTCAAATCTGCATTTCCCGTTAAATTTAACGTATCCAGTAAAGTATTCAGATGAGATACACCAAAATTGGAAAGTACGTCAATAACATTATTTACTCCGACCTCCGCTGCTTCCTTAAACTGGTTTATCGCATAGGAAGCGCCGCTTATGCTGTTATCCTTAACAAAATCAATTAAAAACTGCTGCGTTTTACCGCCCTGATTATCCAATACGCTCTGGGCTATCGGAGAATACATATTTTTAACCTGTCCTACATATGCCGGAATATTCTGGATAACCCGGTATAATGCCATAATAATCGGAAACTGAATCAATGTAGGAAGACATCCGTTTGTCATGGACGTTCCATATTTATCATAAACAGCCTGAATTTCCTGCTGCTGCTTTAACATGGATTCCTGGTCCTTCCTATCCTTATATTTTTTCTGAATCTTCTGAAGCTCCGGCTGAATTACCATGTTAATCTTAGAAGACTTCTGCTGATGAAAGGTTAACGGAAATAAAATCAATTTTACAATTACCGTAAAAAGAATAATACAAATTCCTATATTGGCAATTCCGTCTCCACCTGCCAGCAGATTATAAATCAAATCAAGTAATTTACCGAATATCCAGGAAAATGGTCCTAAAATACCTCCCTGTGTTGTCAAAAACATCAAAATAAAAGTCCTCCTTAATTTATCCCTTAATCCTTATGATTTTTTTCAGGAACCGGGTCATAGCCACCCTTTGAAAAAGGATTACAGCGTAATATTCTCCATAAAGCTAATAAGCTTCCCCTGATTACTCCATGAACCTCTAGCGCCTCAATAGCATAAGAAGAACAGGTAGGATAATATTTACAGACTGCATGTCCCTTCATCGGTGACAAAAATTTCTTATAAAATTGTATGATTTTAATCAGAATCTTTTTTATCATATTAACATTTTTCTAATGGATTAATTTTTGTGATTTCTTCAGAATAAATAATGTGATGCAGCTTAGCCAGATGAAGAAATGCACTTTCAATATCCCAATAGCTTCGACCTTTAGAATTAACCCTTGCCACCACCACAATATCCTTTCCCTTTTTTAAGGAATGCTGATGCAGACGGTAAGCTTCTCTAATCAATCTGGTGATTCGGTGTCTTACTACACTGTTTCCCACTTTTTTACTAACAGATATCCCAAGTCTGTTTATCTCCAGATTATTGTCTACTATATACATAACAAGGTATTTGTTTGCGTAGGATTTACCCCGTTTATATACATTTCCAAATTCTAAACTGTTCTTTAAAGAAATAAATTGTTTCATTTTTTCAAGATTCCTTTGAAAACAAAAAGGTCACAAAATATGTGACCTATGCTGATAAACGTTTTCTGCCTTTAGCACGTCTTGCGGCCAACACTTTTCTACCATTCGATGTGCTCATTCTTTTTCTAAAACCATGAACCTTGGACCTCTGTCTTTTCTTAGGCTGATATGTCATCTTCATTTTCAAATACACCTCCTTTTCTACGAAAACATCTAGCACATTATATTAAAAAAACCTTTATAAGTCAAGCAATTCTTTACTTTTTTCTTATAATAACCAAAAAACACAACATATAGTATTTTCTGAAAAGTGCAGCCCATATTTTATCTCATTTTCAAAGGGATAAATTATTGCGTTTACATAATGTTATCCACAAAATGTGAATAACTTGTGGATAACTCCCCTTTTTTCCTGTGGATTTTCCTCTATTTTTCCCTGTTTTACTGATTTATAGCCAAAATAAAAAGTTTTCCACAATTCATTTGCACAATTCTTTTCCTATTTTCCTTGAAAAAAAAACATTTTTATTGTAATATAAATGCGTATGCGTGTACGTTTTTTAAAGGAAAGTAACAGGGAAAGGAATCGCAGAATCATGAGAGAAACACTGATAGAACAATGGGACAACATAATGAATTTACTGGAAACAGAATATGATGTTTCACACATGATGATTAACACATGGATTCGTTCTCTTTCCATTAAAGAAGTAACCGATACCAGAATTGTTTTTGTCATGGATAAAAAGCTTGGCAAGAGGGGAATTGAATTTATTGAAAAAAAAATGTATGACATCTACCTTCAATCGGCTATTGAAGCAACATTAAACCAGCCCTTTGAGATTTTCTTTTGTGTAGAGGGTGAGGAATTATCCTCCGATATCGGTAATTCTGCCGATACGCTTGACGGGCATATTAAGGTTTCTTTGGAAAAAAGTAATCTGAATCCAAAATATACCTTTGATACCTTTGTTATCGGTGACAATAACCGGCATGCACACGCTGCCTGTGTTGCCGTTGCCGAAGCGCCTTCCTCTGCCTATAACCCATTATTTGTATATGGCGGAGCCGGACTTGGCAAAACCCATTTAATGCAGGCGATTGCCCATCATATCATTACCCATAATTCGGACTTAAAGGTTTTATACGTTTCCAGTGAAATTTTTACCAATGAGGTCATTGATTCCATCCGTAACAACAAGGCGGAAGAATTGAGGGCAAAGTACCGTAATCTTGATGTTTTGCTGATTGACGATATTCAGTTTATTATCGGTAAGGATTCCACGCAGACTGAATTTTTTAATACCTTTAACGATTTATACAACTCAAACAGACAGATTATTATCTCCTCCGATAAACCGCCGAAGGAAATTGAGACCCTGGAGGAGCGGTTAAGAACCCGGTTAGAATGGGGAGTTCCTGTAGATATTCACGCCCCGGATTACGAAACCCGCATGGCAATTCTTAAACGCAAGGCAGAGATGGACAATATTGTTATTGCAGATGACATTCTGGACTATATTGCGCAAAATGTTGTTTCCAATATTCGGGAATTAGAGGGCGCCTTAAATAAAATCAGCGTTTATACCAGACTGGAAAACCGAAAAGGACCTTTAACTGTAGAAGAGGCAGAGGATATTTTAAAGGATTTAATATCCAAAAATACAACAAAGGAAATTACTCCTGATTTAATTATCAATATTGTATCCGACCATATGAATATTCCTTATGACGATATTACCTCTTCCAAGAGAAGCCAGGATATCGCAACCGCCAGGCAGATTGTCATGTTTCTCTGCCGAAAATATCTGGAAAGATATTCCTTACAGCAGATTGGTGCTGCGGTAGGTGGAAGAGACCATTCTACCGTATTAAACGGAATTGATAAAATAGCGGGACTGATAGAAAAAGACGCCAACATGAAAAATGTTATCGAAACGATTGAAAAAAAATTAAACGTAAACTAACAGGCTGTCCACAGCTTCACCGTTTTTCAAGCTTTATTTTGTGGATAATTTGTTCCTTTACTGTTCATAATCTGTTAAAGTAAATATTTTCATTTTCTTTTATTTTTTCGAGATGTGGATATAAACAATTTTTGAACCCGTTTTCCATAATCCTTAAACAAAGTTAAACACACTGTTTTTGATGAAGCTTACAGGCTTTTGAAGGGGTTTATACAAATCCACAGCCCCTACTACTATTACTACTAAAATATTATAATCATATGTAAAATGGATACCCTCACATTTTACACGAAAGGAGTTTTACACAATGAAAATCAGTTGCCAGAAATCAGCTTTATTAAACGGTATCAATATTGTATCCAAGGCGGTGTCCTCGAAAAGCACCATGCCGAATCTGCAATGCATTTTAATCGAATCCAGTCTCAGTGAAATCCGCTTAATTGCAAATGATATTGAATTAGGAATTGAAACGGTTATCGAAGGAAATATTACAGAGGCGGGAAAAATTGCATTGGATGCCAAGCTGTTAAATGATATTGTAAGAAAACTTCCGGACAGTGAAATTATGATAGAAACAAATGCAAATTATCAGGCTAATATCCGGTGTGAGCGTTCAAAATTCAATATTCCGGGAACCTCCGGAGAGGATTTTAACTATCTTCCTGAGGTAGAAAAAAATAAATTTATCAGTCTTTCCCAGTTTACCTTAAAGGAGGTTATCCGTCAGACAATATTCAGCATATCCGACCAGGAAAACACGAAAATTATGACCGGTGAATTATTCGAGGTAAAGGACGACGAGCTGAAGGTGGTCTCTTTAGACGGACACCGGATTTCTATCCGTAAGGTACGGTTAAAGGAAAGCTTTGAGGGAATGAAGGTCATTGTTCCGGGTAAGACATTGACTGAGGTAAGTAAAATATTGACGGGAGGAACGGAGGATGAGCTTCGGATTTATGTAACCGATAAGCATATTTTGTTTGAATTTGAACAGACAAAGGTAGTGTCCCGTCTTCTGGAGGGTGAATTTTATAAAATTGACCAGATGCTTTCCAATGATTATGAAACAAAATTTAAGATTAACAAGAAGGAATTTTTAGACTGTATAGACCGTGCGTCTCTTTTTATTAAGGAATCAGACAAGAAGCCGATTATTATGAATATTGAAAATTCCAATATTTATTTAAAAATTGATACTTCCCTTGGCTCAATGAATGAAGAGATTGAGATTAAAAAAGAGGGTAAGGATTTAAGAATAGGCTTTAATCCAAAATTTCTGATGGATGCGTTACGGGTAATTGATGATGAAGAGGTGGATATTTATATGATTAATGCAAAATCTCCATGCTTCATCCGAAATGAGGAAAATGATTATATTTATCTGATTTTACCGGTAAGTATTGCAGCTTAGGAGGAAAATATGGAAATACTTAAGCTTAGGGAAAATGACGAGTTTATTAATTTAAGCCAGTTATTGAAGGCAGTGAATCTTGTGGAATCCGGGGCAATGGCAAAAGAGGTAATCGATGAAGGTCTGGTTAAGGTAGACGGAGAAACGGAATCCCGATACCGCAGAAAGCTTTATGACGGAATGATTGTTGAATTTAACGGAGAACAGGTTAAAGTAGAAAAATAAATTTTACTGGATACCGGAAAATACCAATCTGTTAAGGTGTGAGATTATGTATATTAATTCGCTGGAACTTAGCCATTATCGAAATTATCATGATTTGTCCATTACCTTTGACCCGGGAATTACGATTCTTTACGGAGATAATGCCCAGGGGAAAACCAATATTTTAGAGGCAATTTATCTGTCGGGAACAACGAAATCCCATCGGGGCAGCAAGGATAAAGAGATTATTCAGTTTGATGAAGAGGAATCCCATATCCGGTTAAATTTAACCAGGCATGATGTAAAACACCGCATTGATATGCATCTTCGCCGGAATAAAAGCAAGGGCGTTGCAGTGGATGGACAAAGTATAAAAAAAAGCGGAGAATTGTTTGGAATTATCCATATGATTTTCTTTTCTCCGGAAGATTTAAGTATTATTAAAAATGCGCCTTCCGAAAGAAGAAGGTTTATGAACCTGGAATTATGCCAGTTAAATAAATTATATTATTATAATTATGTAAATTACAATAAAGCGTTAAACCAGCGGAATACCCTGCTAAAGCAGATTTCCTTTAAGCCGAAGCTAATCAATACGCTGGATATGTGGGATACCTATCTGACCGAATACGGAAAATGTATTATTGAAGAAAGGGAAAACTTTATCGGAAAGCTTAATGAAATAGTAAAAGGCATCCATTCCCATTTAACCGGAGGAAAAGAATCCATTGAAATCGGTTATGAAAAGAATGTGGAAATCAAAGACTATGAGAATGTCATGAAGGCAAAAAGGGATATGGATTTAAAATACCAGTCTACACAGACAGGTCCCCACCGGGATGATATCTGTTTTTATATTAACGGAATTGACGTAAGAAAATTCGGTTCCCAGGGACAGCAGAGAACGGCGGCGCTGTCGTTAAAGTTAGCGGAGATTGAGCTGGTAAAGTCACAGATTTCCGATATGCCGATTTTACTGCTGGACGATGTGATGAGTGAGCTGGACGATAACCGTAAGCGTTATCTTTTAGAAAGCATAAAAGAGATACAAACCATTGTAACCTGTACGGGTTATGATGATTTTATAAAATCAAGATTACATATTAATCAAATTTATAAGGTAACAAACGGAACAACGGCTGTTATGGATATTACTTAATCAGGATATTAACCGTTTTGCGGTTAGTTACAAATTTAGGAGGAAAGAAATGGAAAAAAAAGTTGAACAGGAATATGGTGCTGAGCAGATTCAAATCTTAGAGGGTTTGGAAGCGGTTCGGAAAAGACCTGGTATGTATATCGGTACTACTTCAGAAAAGGGTCTGCATCACCTGGTATATGAAATTGTAGATAATGCAGTAGACGAGGCATTAGCGGGATTTTGTGACGAGATTAAAGTAACCATTAACAAGGATAATTCCGTAACGGTCGTTGATAACGGAAGAGGTATTCCCACCGGTATCCAGGAAAAAGCGGGTATTCCCGCAGTAGATGTGGTTTTTACAATGCTTCATGCGGGAGGTAAATTCGGCGGTGGCGGATATAAGGTGGCAGGAGGTCTGCACGGTGTAGGCGCTTCCGTGGTAAATGCGCTTTCAGACTGGCTTGAGGTGGAAATCTGCCGTGAGGGTAAGGTTCATAAGCAGCGTTATGAGCGGGGAAAGGTTATTCATCCGTTAGAGGTTACCGGTAATACAAGAAAACGGGGAACAAAGGTAACCTTTATGCCGGACGCTTCAATATTTGAAACCCTTGAGTTTGATTTTGACACTCTGCGGACAAGACTTCGTGAGATGGCATTTCTGACAAAGGGATTAAAAATTATTTTAAGCGACAAGCGTTCCGGTAAGGAAAAGGAAAGAGAATTTCATTATGAAGGCGGAATAAATGAATTTGTAGAATATATTAACCGTCATAAAGACCCTTTATATGATAAGGTGATTTACTGTGAGGGGGAAAAGGACGGAGTTTTGGTGGAGGTTGCCCTTCAGCATAACAATTCCTACAGTGAATCCGTTTATACCTTTGTTAACAATATCGGTACAATAGAGGGCGGTACCCATTTAACCGGCTTCCGTTCTGCAATTACCAAAGTATTTAATGATTATGCAAGAAATAATAAATTACTTAAGGATAACGAGGACAACCTGTCCGGCGATGATTTAAGGGAAGGTCTTGCGGCTATTGTCAGTATTAAGATTAGCGACCCGCAGTTTGAGAGCCAGACAAAGATTAAGCTTGGTAACTCTGAGGCGAGAACCGCTGTTGACAGCGTAGTTTCCGAGCAGCTTACCTACTTTTTGGAGTTAAACCCAAAGGTTGCCAAGATTATTGTCAATAAAGCGATTCAGGCGCAGAGAGCGAGAATTGCCGCCCGTAAAGCAAGGGATGTGGCAAGAAAATCAACCTTAAGTGATTCCATGGCGCTTCCCGGTAAGCTGGCGGACTGCTCAGATAAGAATCCGGAAAATTGTGAAATTTACATTGTTGAGGGAGATTCCGCAGGAGGCTCCGCAAAAACTGCCCGTTCTCGTGCAACGCAGGCGATACTTCCTCTCCGCGGTAAAATACTGAATGTGGAAAAAGCGAGAATTGATAAAATACTCGGAAATGAAGAAATAAAAGCAATGATTACTGCATTTGGTACGGGTATTCATGAAAATTTTGACATTACGAAGCTGCGTTACCACAAGATTATTATTATGACCGATGCGGACGTGGACGGCGCCCATATTGCAACACTGCTCCTTACTTTCTTTTACCGGTTTATGCCGGATTTGATTCGCCAGGGATATGTTTATCTGGCACAGCCTCCGCTTTATAAGCTGGAGAAAAATAAAAAAGTCTGGTATGCTTATAGTGATGATGAGCTGGACAATATTTTGAAAGAAATCGGAAGAGACCAGAATAACAAAATTCAACGGTATAAAGGTCTTGGAGAAATGGACGCTTCCCAGCTATGGGAAACAACCATGGACCCGGAAAGCAGAATTTTACTTCGTGTGGCAATCGAAGATGACAATGAAGCGGAAATTGATTTAACCTTTAATACGTTAATGGGAGATAAAGTTGAACCAAGACGTGAATTTATTGAAGAAAATGCAAAATTTGTAAAGAATTTGGATATTTAAGGAGTAGAGAATGGAAGATAATATTTTTGATAAGGTTAATGAGGTCGATTTGAAAAAGACCATGGAAAATTATTATATTGATTATGCCATGAGTGTTATCGCTTCCCGTGCTTTACCGGATGTCAGGGACGGCTTGAAGCCGGTACAGAGAAGAATTTTATACTCTATGATTGAGTTAAATAACGGCCCGGACAAGCCGCACCGTAAATGCGCCCGTATTGTCGGTGATACGATGGGTAAATACCATCCCCATGGAGACAGCTCCATTTATGAAGCGTTAGTAAAGCTTGCCCAGGAATGGAATACCCGGTATCCTTTAGTGGACGGACATGGTAATTTCGGCTCTGTAGACGGTGACAGCGCCGCTGCAATGCGGTATACCGAGGCAAGGCTTTCCAAAATTTCCATGGAAATGCTGGCGGATATCAATAAGGATACCGTTGATTTTACACCAAACTTTGATGAAACGGAAAAAGAGCCTACGGTACTTCCTTCTCGGTATCCAAATCTTTTGGTTAACGGTACCGGCGGTATTGCGGTAGGTATGGCGACGAATATTCCCCCGCATAATTTACGGGAAATTATCAATGCGGTAGTAAAAATTATTGATAATTACATACAGGAAGACAGGGAAACGGAAATTGATGAGATATTAGAGATTGTAAAGGGACCCGATTTTCCGACTGGCGCTGTTATTTTAGGCAGACAGGGTATTGAGGATGCTTACCGTACCGGCAGGGGAAAAATTAAAATCCGCTCAGTTACCGATATTGAACCTATGGCAAACGGCAAACAGAGAATCGTTGTAACGGAGCTGCCTTATATGGTAAATAAAGCGAGACTGATTCAAAATATTGCCAATCTCGTTAAAGAAAAGAAAATTGAAGGTATTTCGGAGCTTCGGGATGAATCCTCCAGAGAGGGTATGCGGATTGCTATTGAATTAAAGCGGGATACAAATGCAAATGTTATTTTGAACCAGCTTTATAAGCATACCCAGCTTCAGGACAGCTTTGGCGTAATTATGCTTGCGCTGGTAAACGGTGAACCAAAGGTATTGAATATTCTGGAAATGTTAAAGCATTATCTGGAGCATCAAAAGGATGTCATTACCAGACGGACAAAATTTGAGCTGAATAAAGCGGAAGAACGCGCCCACATTTTAGAGGGATTACTGATTGCACTGGATAATATCGACCGTGTTATCGAAATTATCCGATCATCTAAAAATGTTGCCGAAGCAAAAGAAAATTTAATTAAAGAATTTAAGCTTTCCGATGCGCAGGCTCAGGCGATTGTCGATATGCGTCTCCGTGCCCTTACCGGCTTGGAAAGGGAAAAGCTGGAATCAGAATATAGGGAGCTGATGGAAAGAATTGCGGAATTAAAAGCAATTCTTGCCGATGAACATAAGCTGTTGGGCGTTATCAAGGAAGAAATTCTCATTATTGCCACCAAGTATGGCGATGACAGAAGAACGGCAATCGGATTTGATGATGACGATATTACCATTGAAGATTTAATTAAAAAAGAAAATACGGTAATTACCATGACCAAGCTTGGTTATATCAAACGGATGACCGTAGATAACTTCCGGGCACAGCACCGCGGCGGTAAAGGAATTAAGGGTATGCAGACCATAGAGGATGATTTCATCGAGGATTTGTTTATGACGACTACCCACCATTATCTGATGTTCTTTACCAACAGCGGTAAGGTGTACCGGATGAAAACATACGAAATTCCCGAATCGGCGAGAACCACAAGGGGGACGGCGATTGTAAATCTTCTTCAGTTAAATCCGGGAGAAAAAATTACGGCGGTAATTGCCCTTAAAAAATACGAAGAGGGAAAATACCTGTTTATGGTGACAAAGAACGGTATTGTGAAAAAAACGCCGATTATGGATTATGCAAATGTCCGTAAGTCGGGGCTTGCCGCAATCACCCTGAAGGATGGGGACGAACTCATTGAAGTAAAGGCTACGGACAATACGAAGGATATCATCATGGTAACCAAGCTTGGCATGTGTATCCGCTTTAACGAAACGGATGTCCGGAGTACGGGGAGAACCTCCCAGGGCGTAATCGGTATGAATTTATCTCCGGGTGATGAGATTATCGGCATGCAGATGGATACGCAGGGAGAAGACTTATTGATTGTATCCGAAAAGGGAATGGGCAAGCGTACCTCCATGGAGGAATTTACTCCGCAGAGACGCGGCGGTAAAGGAGTAAAATGTTATAAAATCAATTCTAAGACAGGTAATGTAGTCGGAATGAAGGCGGTAAATGACGATAATGAAATTATGCTGATTTCCACGGAAGGAATTGTAATTCGTCTGGAATGCGGTTCGATTTCGGAATTTGGAAGAATTACTTCCGGGGTGAAGCTGATGAAAATGGACGAGGCGAAGGACATTACGGTAGCCTCCATTGCCAAGGTCAGAGACAAATCTCCGGAGGACAGTATTGCGGAGTTTGAAGCGGAACAGGAAAAGGAAGAGCAGGAAGAAAAAAATAAGTAATTCTTTTACGGGTGGCAGGTAATACATTCTGCCACCTTTTTATCATAATATAGGTAATTGTAAAACTCTGTTTTTACTAGCATCCGTTGTACAATGTAGACAAATCAACGCAGGCACACTTTCGTTGCTTGTCGCACGTAATGGTACATAAGGTGCCAAAAAACGGCACCAGCCAAGGCACACTTTCTCACTAAGCTCGGAAACACCTCGCTAAGTGTTCAATGCGAAGTACCAACGGCTCCAAAGCACCTGCTTATGATATTTGTCTACATCGCACAACTAGATTTTGAAAATAGAGAGTTTTGCAATTACCTAATATAAAATAGCAGAAATCTGGCAGGTATGGTCAAAATCATCTTTTAAAAACCCATAATATATTGTATAATGTTGTTATATGCATCTTGGAAAAATTAAACTCTAGTTTAAAAGAATATTTTAAGTGGAGGGGAAAAATACGATATGAAACAATTTCAAATGTTTTATAAAGATGATGAGGGGTTTTTGGAAAAGCTGGAGGAAATTAAGAAATGGTGTGCTTCCCATTCGGCATATGTTACTATATTCAGAATATATTCGGAGGATATGGAGTTAGAGCATATCCAGCATATCTGTGATTGTCTGGATAAGGAAATGCCGGACGCCCTGTATCTTGGATGTACAGCAAATGCCAATATCATGAATGGGGTATTGACGAAGGAAAAAATCATTTTAACCTGTACAATTTTTGAATATGGGACAACGCAGGCAAGGATTCTGCAAATGCCTTTTTCGGAGGAAAATGCGGCGGCGGATGTGGCAGCGCTTAAAGCATGTTGTGATGAGAACCCATGGGTTCAGGCGGTGGAGATGCATGCTACTATTATGGATATGTCCATGATGGAGTTTTGTAATGAAATGAGCGGTCTGCCAAAGGATATTCAGGTATTTGGCGGCGGCGCATTTAACCCGGATATGGATGATGATACAGCGGCTGTGTTTTCAAAAGGAAATGGTTTTTTGGAGCACGGCATCATTTTTCTGCTGCTGGGTGGGACGGATTTTCATGCATACAGTACCTTTATTTCAGGATGGAAGCCGTTAAAACGAAAATTTCGGGTTACAAAGGCAGACAGGGAGCTTTTATATGAGCTGGATGGAAAACCGGCGCTGGATGTATACCGGAAATTTTTGAATATTAACAGAAATGACAGTTTTTTCTCTAATACGCTGGAGTTTCCGCTTTTTCTGGAACATGGTGATGTGGATATTCTGCGCTGTCCCCTTGCTGCCAATGATGACGGTTCGCTTGTGATGTCATCCGATATACAGGAGGATGCGATTGTCCGGCTGGCTTACGGCGACCCGGAGACGATTCTTGCCAGTATCCGCGAGGATGGACAGAAGATTGCAGATTTTTGTCCCGAAGTAATACAGACCTTTTCCTGCGCTGCCAGAAGGGCGTTCTGGAGCGATGAAAATATTAGCGGTGAAACAGTGATATTCAACAGTGTTGCACCGACTACGGGCTTTTATACGCATGGTGAATTTTTGCGGATGAAGGGTGATATGCTCAATTTTAATGTGACTCTTGTCATTGTCGCCATGCGGGAAGGAAATATGCCTGAAACGGACAAAATAGTAAATATTGCCAAGGCGCAGATTGATAATGGCAGTAATGAAAAAATACCCATCATCAGACGGTTTGTGTCTTTTATTGAGGCATCCACTGCCGAGCTTGAGGAAATGAATATGAAGCTTGCCATGAGTTCTGTCACGGATGGCCTGACAAGGCTTTATAACCGTGCAGAGATTGAACGGAAAATTCATAGCGCACTGGATAAAAGAAATCAACAGGGGACAGGTGATATTTCTCTGATAATGCTGGATATTGATAATTTTAAAAAGGTAAATGATATTTATGGACATAAAGAGGGCGACCATGTCATCCAGGCATTGTCTGACGTTCTCCGGAAAAAGACGACAGGGGTTCATTCCTGCTCACTGGGACGCTGGGGAGGAGAGGAATTTATGGTGCTGCTGACAGACAGCAATGCAGATGACGCAGCAGCCTTGGCAGAGGAAATCCGTCAGGAGTTCGCATCCGTGACCTATGAAGCTGCCACCTGCCAGACCGTCAGCATCGGGGTGACGCAGGCAAAAAAAGAAACCGCAGACGAGCTTTATAACAGAGTGGACAAGGCGCTTTATATGGCGAAGGCCGCCGGGAAAAATCAAGTCGTAAGGCTGGATTAGAAGCGATGGGAAGGGTTTAGTATGAGTAATATTTTCTAAATAATGATTTTACGGGTGGCGGATAACACATTCTGCCGCCTTTTTTATATAATAAAATAATAGATAAATGACGAGGTAGGATATGACCTGCGAAGAGATGATATATAGCGACGAATTTTCCGATTTAATTATCAATTACCAGGAGGACGACAGAAGCTCCGTGAGAGTGTATGAAAGCGGATGTGTCAATATCATTAAAGAAAAAATTGCGATTATTCATATTCCCCGTGCCCAGGATTACCTTACTAATCTGGAATCCGTTCCTTACTCGTTTATTCCGAAATTGTATGGGTTGATGGATTCATCAAATATGGAGGCGACGGGAGTTAAGCAGATACAAAGTCCCAATAATCTTGGATTAGACGGAAAAAATGTAATTGTCGGAATGGTTGATACCGGTATTGACTATACAAATCCTTTATTTTTGGATGCAAACGGCAATACACGGATTGGGGTATTATGGGACCAGACGCTGAGGGGTTTGGAGAGAAGTGATGAGGTTCCCGAGCCTTATTACGGAACCGCTTTTTCAAAAAGCCAGATTGACAGCGCAATACAGAGTGAAAATCCTTATGATATTGTTCCTTCCAGGGACGAGAACGGACACGGTACCTTTATGTCGGGAATTGCGGCAGGCGGAGTAAACCGTGAAAATGATTTTACCGGGGTTGCCACGGAAGCGGAGCTTGCGGTAGTAAAACTGAAGCAGACAAAAAATTATTTGCGGGAATATTTCGGGATACCGGAAGACGTACCTGCCTATCAGGAAACGGATATCATTTATGCAATCGCCTATTTAATCCAATATGCAAGAGAAAGAAAAATGCCGATTTCCATATTTATCGGTCTGGGAAGCAGTAATGGTGGGCATCTCGGATTAACGTTTTTGGAGAGATACCTGGATTATATATTGGAAAATGTCGGAATCATGGTAAGTGTTTCGGCAGGAAATGAGGGCAGCGAAAGGCTTCACTATTCGGGAAGAATGGATGAAAATACCAATAGCCAGCAGGTTGAAGTAAATGTGGATGAAGAGCAGGAGGTCCTCACGATGGAATTTTGGGGGGAAGCGCCTACCACCTTTTCCATTGGCATTGTATCGCCCCAGGGCGACCAGATTGACCGGGTTTTACCGAGATTCGGGCAGGAGGAGCTGGTATGGCTGCCTATTGCAAAATCAACGGTTTATGTGGCATATCAGTTAATTGAAACCTTTTCCGGTGATGAACTGATTTTTATCCGTTTGACTAATCCGACGCCGGGGTTATGGCGTTTTAATGTATATGCGGAGGGAAATAATCCGAAGGCATTCAATATATGGATGCCCCTCCGCCAATTTTTAAAAGAGGATACGTATTTTTTGAAAGCAGACCCGGATAATACCATTACCATTCCGGGAAATGCCGAACTGATAATGACCATGACCGCATATAATCATTTAAACGGCAGCATTTATGCTCAGGCAAGCAGGGGATACTATTCCAGAATCCAGACAAAACCGGACTTGACTGCACCGGGGGTAAATATTATGGGACCGGGACGGCGGAATAATTTTGTGACCATGTCCGGTACTTCAGTGGCTGCTGCGCACAGTGCAGGAATTATGGCGTTGTTTTTGCAGTGGAATATCGAAAATTACAGCTTAAATATATTTTTTGCCATGCAGATTAAGAATTTCTTTATCAAAAATGCAATCCGAAACCCCAGTCTCAATTATCCGAATGAAGTATGGGGATACGGAATTATCAATGCAGAACGTGTTTTTGACAGCTTCCGGGTTACGAATTTTCCGGTATAAGGAAGAAAATACTATTGATAAATGGAACATGAACGTTTATTATTGGATTATCGGCAATTTGGGAAAAACATCAGTTAAGTGAACTGCCGTAGGAAATCGGTTAGGATACGGGAAAGGAATACAGCATGATTAAGTTACTTGTTTCGGATATGGACGGAACCCTGTTTAATTCCAATCAGGAAATTTCTCCTTTTAATCTGGCTGCCATAAGGGAAGCCCGGAAACAGGATGTCCGTTTCATGATTGCGACGGGAAGAAGCGTGGATACCATTACGCCCACCACGGAAAAATATAACCTGCACTGCGGGTTGATTCTGTTAAACGGGGCGGAGGTAAGGGATGAGGAGGGTCATATTCTTAATACCGTCAATATTGACTGGGAAATTATTCCCGGGCTGGCGGAAATGTTAACCGGACAGGGATATGTACCGGAGTATATGACAAATAAAGGCTCCCAGCTTTGCGGTACAGCGGAAATGATGGAAAAGAATATGGGCTTTCGTATGATGTGCCTTGACCGCAGCCATACCCTTTCTTTTGAGGAAGCGGTGGAACAGGGAAGAAACAGTGTGTTTCAGCAGTCGTTAACCAGAAATGATACGCTGGAGGATATGCTTGCCAGGGATTTGGAAATCCGTAAAATTATTGTATTTAATCCGGACAGGGAATTTAATGCAAAAAACAGAGAAGAATTGATGGAAAAATTTCCGGAATTATCGATTTTATCTTCTTATCCGGAAAATATTGAAATCAACAATAAATATGCGCAAAAGGGATATGGTCTTTTAGAAGCCATAGAGAAAATGGGTATCGGCAAAGAAGAGGTCGCAGTATTCGGCGACGGCTTAAATGATTTATCCATGTTTGAGTTATTCCCTAATTCCTATGCGCCGGAAAATGCGGAGCCGGAGATTAGAAAAAGGGCAAAAGAGATTATTCCCTCTAATAATGACGACGGCGTAGGAAAGAAAATTAACGAATTGTTATATCAGAACAAGAAAGAGTTGTTAAATAAACAATGATTTATCCGAAAGGAAAAGGTGAACAGGAGGTATACATGAGGACGCTTCACACGGACGAAATTATTAAAAATGTGAAAGAGATGTGCATAGAGGCAAATCTGCATTTATCGGAGGATATGGAAGAGGCGATAAAAAATGCGGAGAAAGAGGAGACGGGAGAGCTGGGAAAAAAGATTTTAAATCAGCTTCTTGAAAATATGGAGATTGCGGGAAAAGAAGAAATTCCCATCTGCCAGGATACGGGTATGGCGGTTTTTTTCGTGAAGATGGGACAGGATTTACATATTGACGGAATGAACCTGACAGATGCCATCAACGAGGGGGTAAGGCAGGGATATAAAGAAGGGTATCTCAGAAAGTCCGTTGTCGGCGACCCGCTGCTTCGGGAAAATACAAAGGACAATACTCCCGCCATCATCCATTACGATATTGTACCGGGAGACAAGCTGGAACTACTGGTTGCGCCTAAGGGCTTCGGCTCCGAAAACATGAGCCGTGTTTTTATGCTGAAGCCGGCAGACGGTGCCGAAGGAGTAAAGGAGGCAGTTTTACAGGCAGTAATGGATGCGGGTCCCAATGCCTGTCCACCGGTTGTCGTGGGAGTCGGAATCGGCGGCGATTTTGAAAAGGCGGCGATTTTGGCAAAGAAAGCGTTAACCCGTAACCTGGAAACCGCATCACCGCTTCCCCATATCAGGGAGATGGAAAAAGAGCTGTTAGATAAAATCAATCATTCCGGAATCGGTCCCGGCGGGCTTGGCGGAAGGACAACGGCAATCAGCGTTAACATTGAAACCTATGCCACCCATATTGCAGGGCTTCCGGTGGCGGTAAATATGTGCTGTCATGTAAACCGGCATGTGACGAGGGTATTATAGCCGGTAAAATGTTATGATGAAGTAAAGAACGGAAATGGAGATAAACTATGGAAAAAAGAATCGGCGCTCCGATAAAAAAAGAAGAGTTAGTTACCCTGCATGCAGGGGATTATGTGTATATAACGGGTACGATTTATTCTGCCAGGGATGCGGCACATAAGAGAATGTATGAGGCAATGGCGGAGGGAGAAACGTTACCGCTGGAGCTTAAGGATAATATTATCTATTATCTGGGTCCCACTCCCGCAAAGGAAGGACAGGTAATCGGCTCTGCCGGTCCCACAACCTCAAGCAGAATGGATAAATACACGCCGCTGTTACTGGAAAACGGATTAAACGGAATGATTGGAAAAGGAAAGCGAAGCCGGGAAGTAATTGATGCGATGGTAAAACATAAAGCTGTTTATTTTGCTGCGGTTGGAGGAGCGGGCGCACTTTTGTCCAAATGCATTAAAAAGTCGGAGGTGATAGCCTATGATGATTTGGGTACAGAGGCAGTCCGCCGAATGGAGGTAGAGGATTTTCCTGTTATTGTGGTCATTGACAGTGACGGCAATAATCTTTATGAAACAGCGGTAGAGGATTTCCAAAAAAAGAACAGCAAAAGGTAACCGGCAGAGGCTGTAAAAATTGTTATATAAAGTGACAAAATTTTTTAGTGAATATGCTAATTTTTTTGTTTTCACGAAGATTTCATTGAAATTGTGACGAAAATGTGATTTTATATAAGATAGAGTAGGTAGCTTTATCCACTATGCAAAGATTAGCGACAAGAAGGGAGAATGATAATGAAAAAAACATTGAAATGTTTTATGGCGATGGTGGTTATGGTAATGGCGTTTACTATGACGGGAATAACGGTGCAGGCTGCATCACTGACGCAGACAGCACAGACTAAGAATTCGGTTACGGTAAGCTGGCCGGCACAGAGTAGGGCGACTGCATATTATGTAGGGATTGGTACAGATTACAGCACGGCAAGTGCAAACGCAAGCGCAAAGAGTATTTCTTTACCGGCTACATCCACAAGCTATACCTTTGGTAACTTACAACAGGGAACGGAGTATTATGTATATATAAAGTATACATATAAATCTTCATCAGGCACGAGTACCTATGAGGGAACGGCTGCCAGCGGTTATATCAAAACCCTGCCGGGAAAGGTTACCGGAGTGAAGCAGACAAAATGGTGGTATTATATTCAAAATGTTGATGTTGAGTGGAATAACCAGACTGGTGTAGACGGATATGAATATGTTATCAAAAATGAAAAGAAAAAGAAAATCAAATCAAGCACAACCAGCAGCAATGGATGTTCAAGTGCAGTAGATAACACAATGGCATATAATATACAGGTTCGCGCATACTCAACAATCAATGGCCAGAAGGTATACGGCGAATGGTCAGATAAGGCATATTTATTTACCCAGCCAATGATTGATGAAAAAAAGACAGGGTTCTCCGGTAATAAGATTAAGGTTTATTGGGGAAAATTAAGGGGAATCACCTCCTATGACGTATATGTTTCCACAAAAGAGAAAAAGGGATATAAGAGAGTCAAAAAGGATACGAAGAAGACATCCTTTACTATATCAAAGATTAAAGGAAAAAAGATAAATCCGAAAAAGACTTATTATATTTATATCGTTGGAAAGAAAAAGGTAGGAAAGAAAACCTATACCAGCGGAAGATTATATTCCATGAAGGTTAAGCGTGGGACAAGGTCTTCTTTGCAATGGTCTTTTAACTAAGAGTGATACAATAGAAATGCCAATGTATTATAGCGCAGCAGGCTATCGTATCGTAAATAAGCGGGTAATGTATACAAAATAAAATATTAAAAAGATAGGAGAATGAAAGATGAAAAAGCAACTTAAATTTTTATTTGCGGCTTTACTTTTTGTGCTGGTTCTTGCACCGGCGGCAAAGGTATCGGCAGCAGAGAAAATTAATCTTGATGATTTTGACGTGAGTAATGTCAAGCTGGATAATCCTATGGGAGAAAATTATACCGGCGCAGGAGTTACAAACCTTATGCAGTCAGCGGCAACGGCAAAGTCTGTTACCATTAGCTGGAGTCCGGCAAACGGGGCAGTAAAATATCTGATTTATGATGTAAATCCTTCAACTTACAGTTTAACTGAGGTTGGACAGGTAACCACGACAAGCTATACGCTTTCTTCCAATACGACAGATGCAGCGGCAGTGTTAGCTGTTTTTCCGGTTGACGCAGCAGGAAATATCGGAGATGAGGACGGTCAGTATAGTTTAGTTGCTGTCTATACTCTTCCTTCAAAGATTACCAAGATTGCTTACAATGATGCATTTGGCGCAAACAAGAAGCTGGATATACAGTGGTTGGCGAATACAGTGGCAGACGGATATGATGCTGTATGTTACAACAAGAAAGGTAAAGTTGTACAGAAAATTAATGTAAAACGTTCAGGCAGCCAGGCTATATATACGGCAAAATTCAAAAAGACCAATACGCAGAATGTATACCAGGTTGTAATTAAACCCTATATCTATATTCAGAATGGGGCAAAGAAGGTTTACGGAGCAGATTCCAAAAAATTCTATGCCGTACCTCAGCCAAGAAGCACAACAAAGAATTCGGATGTTGGTACTAACGGAATCAATTTGAAATGGAAAAAGGTAAACGGAGCGACAAAATATGATATCCTCGTATCTTTACAGCCAAGCAAGGGATATAAGAAGGCAGGCACGGTTAAAGGCAGTAAGACCGGTTATTCTGTAATTAAGTATAAGAATAAACCGATTGACACAACAAAGAGATATTATTATGCAAAGGTTATTACCTATGCTAAGTTTGGTAAGAAGACGGTAAAATCAGAGGGTTATTGTTATACAAGGTTCCATACGACAATTACCTATACGTACCGTTAAAAGCTGAACCGTAAATTTATTTTTGCATACGCAATGAGCCAGGCGCATGCATGTATGCGTGCATTTGACCTAACGGATTTTCATAAGGAGCTGTCGGATTAGGAGTATTTCTCTTGGTCGACAGCCCCTTGTTATTTGTAAAGGCATGATAGCCGGATTATCAGATTAACAGAGAATAAGCATAGCTATGAGCAAAACGTACTATCTCCAAAATACAGTTGTTCAATATAGACAATATCGTAAGCCGGGCATTGGGGAGCCGTTGGTACT
>JAMPFJ010000018.1 GCA_023664535.1 Bacteroidales bacterium | reverse complement strand
CTCAACCCTCTTTCTTGGAATTCCCTATACTTGAATTATACAGGAAGCTCCTCTAATCAAACAAATCTATTGGCAGGGCTGCTGCTATCTGCTCTGCTCCCCGCTCGGCTTCCTCGTAAACCCCCGCCATGGTTTCCAAATCCTTTGGATGCTCTTTTAAGCGCTTAACTATCGTTTCAATATCATCCTTCATTTTTTCAAAGCTCTGGACATGCTGATTACTTGCTTCGCCTTCCCAATATTTCTTCGTTCCCCGGATAACTGTTCCTATTTCGTCAAATTCTTTTTTGATTGTATCAATATTCTTCTGAATTTCTTTTGACTTATTCTTTAAATCCTCCGGTTTAACCTTTAATATGATTGATGCCATATGTATTCCTCCTATACCGTTATACTTTTAACCAAATCAGCCACTTTTACCTCGCAGGAATCATATTCTTTTTTCGCATTTTTCTCGTAGTCAATTATCCCCTGAATATTGTTGCAGACCGTATCCAAATCGTTAAGGTCACTCTGAAATGCCGCATTAAATGCATCATTGGCTTCACCATCCCACATACTATCCAGCTCTTTTACATCTGCTTTCATCTGCTTAATCTGGCTCTTAATGTTCTTCAAATGATTTTCAATCGAATCGGTATCCTTTTTCAAAGAACCCGTATTGACTTTGATTTTTGAAACTGCCATTTCATACCTCCACCACGTCATATAAAATTAATATGGTATTTTTTTAATACTTCTTTTACCTCATTTATTTCAACTGTTTTAAGGATAAGTGAATGGGAAAATGAAGTAACCGGTTTCCTGATAATCTGTTTCTCGACATCCTCATAGCATCGAATACTCTCTTCTAATACCCTCCTCCATCTTTTCATCAAAGCGTATTCTTCATTTAAATCTTCCAAAATCTTTTTTAACGCTGATTGATTATCCTGTTGGATGTCCATATCCGTTAAAATCTGTTCATATAAATCTATCTCTCTCCTAAACGCCGTCTGACAAACCTGCAATTCATCTATCACCGTTTTCAAGCCAGTAATTGAAACTTCTATCATACTCATATCCCTGCTTCATGTTTTTCTCGCTTCTCTATGACAGTTATATATTATCACATTCTTCGTATATAAATTTTCAAATACGACAGATAACCACTTTTTTGTCTGAACGACCACCTTAGGGCAAAATTTCAACTACTTCATTAATTTTTCAAACTATAAACAGCCTGCTTCCATTATAAATTTTATTTTCTGCCAGCGTCGAATTACTGTTGAGAACTTCTCCGTTTTCCACTGAACAAAGAAAGAAATTCTTTGATTCTTCATTGAGCTCTGTCTTATACTTTTTACAAATCATTTCACTGATTTCCTGTACTACATTTATAATCTTTGCAGTTTCATCCACCTTAAAATCATACACCTCATCTAATGACGGAATATAAACATCAACCAATATCATATGCTTCCTCCTCTACCATATCCTTTACTATAGCTATTAACTGTGTCCTTTCATATTTACCTTTCCTCATATTTCCACGCTGAATGTAAATAAATTGCTTCTCTCCTTCTCTCTGATAAACCGCCAGCCTTTTCACTACCTGCCGGTTCCGGCAGCTTACTCCTTCAAGAATTACTATTATCCCCGGCAGCTTTTCCCAATCGCTTTTTTCCAGCACACTGCTTTTCTTCAGTATGTTCAACGGCAGCTCTTCCCCATCCGGAATATTTCGGTAAATTTGCTGCTCCTCTTTTTGCATCCATCCCTCTATTAAAGCCAACGTCTCCTTTTTCTCTAAGGTATATAACTTCAATGCCGATTGGTCTGCCTGGCTCTGCTCAGCACACACCACCTTTTCCCCAAAATAAATTATTCCGGAATCCCTTTTTTGGCTTTTTGCCAAAAGCAGAAACTCCGCTTTGGCAATCCCATCCAAAATATCTGCCAATTCCGTTTCCACTTGAAAACCTTCTTCTGCTTTTCTTATCAACCGCTGCCGATAAAGCGTATCCATTGCATAGCAGACATCCCTTTCCTCAAGCTGCGCCGCCTGCTGCTGTAAAGCGACTATATTCGGTATATCCTTTCCGGCAGCAAGAATATTAAATTCTAACGGCGTAAGAATATAGGCTTCACTTACTTTCTGATTCATCCCTGATTATCTCCTTCATATTCAGCTTATAGCTTCTGGATAAAGGTATTTCTATTTCATCCTTTAACACGATTTTATTTTTTGCATAGCGAATCCTGCTTATATAATTCATATTGACAATAAAGCTTCTATGGCAGCGTCTAAAAGTAACCGGCAGCATCTGAACCAACTCTTCCATGGTCCCGTACATTCCGTATTCTCTGCTCTGCAACCGGATATGTATTCGTTTATCCCTGTATTCAAAATATAAAATTCTTGAATAGGGTATACGGATTTTTTCATCCTTTTCCTTCAGTAATAGAAAACCGCCTGATTCTTCCTCCTCCAGATTCAGGGTCTGAAAAACCTTTTCAAGCTGCCAAAACATTTCCTTATATACAAACGGTTTCATAATCAGGGACGCTGCACGGATATCCGGTGTAAGGTACATTACCGGCGAAATCCTCTTATCTGATATAATTACAATTTCTGCCCTGGCAAACTGCTTCCGTATGCATTTCGCCATTTCCAGGCCCCCACGCTCCGTAATATCCACAAAGGCAACATCCATACAATCAAATGAAGGAAATTCTGTATTCTTCTGCAGGGAATACGTTGTAATATCTAAACGCTCATCACCAAGCTGAGCCACTATGTCCTTTGACACTTTCTGTAATTCAGCAAGCTCCTCCTGTTCACTGCTGCAAATGAATATTGAAATCATTTACTTTACCTCCGAGCAGACGGAACAATAATCTGTTCCACTTCATCATTCAGCCTGTTTGCTATCATACCGATACCCGGTTTAAATAATTTGGACTGTTCCTTATAAGGAATTGCGTCAAAATTATAAATATGGTTTTCCGCCACATTTCCTCCAAAATGTACGCCGGTTTTATATCCTGCAAACAGCTCAAAGGCTTTCTGATAATCCACCATGGAAACTGCTTCAAGACCGATTACTCCGATAAAATAAAAGTTTAGCAGTCTCCCCTTCTCCAGTATATTCTCAATAAATCCCTTCATCTCCAGTTCTGCATTGTAAATCAAATTGATAAACCATTCCAAATCCGGAATAAAGAAGAAAATCGGCTGCTCCGTGCTTAACCGTTCAAAAATTTCTGATTCCTCGGCATCCTCTTCTACCATAGCTTTCTTTATCTCATTTCGCTTCTTAAATTCCGGTATAACGGAAGAAAAGAAATCATAAATTCCCCTTTCATCATTTGCATAACAGACCTCTTCCCTCTCCTCAAACGCACGCATATGCTTTTTGTCGCTGTCCAGAATATAAATCCGGCTCTTCTTTAACAACGCCGATTGAATCATAATTTTCATAAAATTCTTCTTACCGGAGCGCGGAAGTCCGGTAACCAGATAACAATAAGTCATCTCCAAATCCAATCCATAAACGGAAGCATCCTCCGCATTATAGGCAACAGGAAGATATCTGGGTGATGCAAGTACCTTTTCATATTCTTCCAGCTCACTAAATTCGGACCAAACCGGTTTCTCTGGAATTTCTGGAATCGGTCTTGCTTTCTTCCCTTTCCAGTTTTCGCGCATATCCCTGCACAACGCACTGATTTTTTCAATCCTTTGGTAATCGTCCTCTGCCTGGCATGCCAGCGCTGTCTGGTATTCCAGTATACGATTCCCATAGTAGGCAAGACCTCTGCCCTTAATATTGGTTTCCGGAATAACATCAATGGCTACCGTATGCATAACATCCGAATATGCAAATTTATCCGCCATTTCTGTACAGATAGTCGTTTTAATATTTTCCGCTACACGAGAAGGAATTTCCGTTGTTCCGAATCCTGCGCCGGTCAACAACAGATAAATTCCGTGGCTTACCCCTTCCTTTGACAGCATAATCAGAAAATCAATATATTCCTCCTCGGTCTTTTCAATAAAGGCGGAAACGTTATCAATAATCACCAAAATCATTGGCAGCTTCACTCCGTTCACCTGAACATACTGGCTATAGTTTCCTCCCCGGAATAATACTTTTCTTTCCTCCAAAATAGTTTGCAGCATGTTAAAGAACTTGGAAATTTTCTCATAATCCCCCTCATACATTACTCCTCCCACATGAGGCGCCTTTTCAAATGCAGTCATCATTTTACTGCTGAAATCAATCGCATAAATATTAATATATTCCGGTGTATATTTGTTCACCAGTCCATAGACCACCGTCTGAAGCGATGTACTCTTTCCGCTGACTACCATACCGCACACTGCATGATGCCCGCCTTCGGTAAAGTTGATATTGATTGGTACCTGAGCCTGATTTTGCGGGTCGTCATATAGTCCGAGAACCACCTCTATATTCCATTCACCCTCGGGCTCCGGCCACTGTCCGTCCCGATAGCAGTTTTTATTAAAATAGTCAAATGCATTCAGGTATATTGCCGTCGGAAGAACCGGCATCCACAACTGCAGTTCATGCGTATAGCCGTTTTCTTTTGCCACCTTTGCCAGATATTCCTTCACTGCATCCAGCTGGGTTTTGTCTTTCGCCTGCGGCAGTTTTATATTATTCTGCTCTGCCCGTTCTATCATTTTCTGGATAATTCCGTCTTCCTTCTCAAGAGAGGCATACAATTCCAGATAATCCTCCAGCCTCGCAGTATTATACGCACTAATCGGATAGTCAATCATATTCTCTTCAAACATTTGATACAAATCATCAATAACTGCCTGCAGCCTTGCCTTTGTTTTTCTACAGTCGCCCAGCGTGGTTCCTTCCTTTTCCAATGCCTCATGCAGATAGCGCTCAATGGTGGTCAGCCACTCCACAAGCACTTTCTCCTTCTGCGATGCTTTTGCATAATTACCGGTCATATCCACCTTGCCGTCCAGCGTAATCAGTTTGGCAATCTCCGTCTTGGTATCCTCCTCATCCTCACTATACACAGCCCCGCTGAATCCGGACTGGAACAGTTCAAACACTTCATCATTACCTACCTGCAGATAACAGCGTCCCGCCTGAGTAATATAAGCGGCATCCGGCTTATGCAGCATATCATTACTATCCTGCCTGTCCTGAACACGCAGACACAGACGGAACTTGGAATTACTCCAGATATTATCGTCTACGGTGCCACTCGGCTTCTGCGTTGCCAAAATTAAATGAACACCCAGGCTTCGTCCTACCTGTGCCACACTGACAAGCTCCTTCATGAAATCCGGTTCCTCTCTTTTCAATTCTGCGAACTCGTCAATAATGATAAATAAATGGGGGACAGGAACGCTTACTTCATTGTTTTTGTATAATTTTGTATAGAGATTTATATTGTTCACTCCGTTTTCACTGAAAATCCTTTGCCGGCGGCGGTTTTCGCTCTTAATGGAAACCATTGCCCGATGCACCTGATTTCCGGACAGATTGGAAATCTGGCCAATCATATGCGGCAGTCCGTTAAACAGATTCGCCATTCCGCCACCCTTGTAATCAATAATAAAGAAACCGATATCATCCGGACTGTAATTTACCGCAAGGGACAGCATATAGGTCTGCAAGGTTTCACTCTTTCCGGAGCCTGTTGTACCGGCAACCAGGCCGTGAGGTCCATGGTATTTTTCATGAACATCCAGATAGCTTGGATTTCCTCCTGCCTTTACTCCCGTCATTCCCCGAATATTGTCATAGGTACGGTTTTTTCTCCACCGGTCTAATACGTTTAAATCCTGCAGTCTGTTCACCCCATACATTTCAAAGAAAGTAACCGCAGAAGGAATATCGCCTCCGGATTCCGTTTCCCTTACATAGATATTCGACAGCCGCTTGGCAAACTGCCCAATCTTTCCGTCCGTAATGTTGTCAAACTGTATCTGAAGCCTTTCTTCCATACTATCCTTAACATCATATACCCCTTGGAAATTGGAATCATTTTCTACAATATACTCACATTCATTCGGCAGCTTAGTATAAGAATCCGCTACAATAACCGTGGATAACCCGTAATTGGCATTGGTATCAAAAACATATTTTGCAATCAGTTCGCCCTCAATCATTTCCGGATTAATCAAAAACATAATAAAATACGGTTTCTGAATCACTTCTTTTTTCTTTGTTTCCCCCAGCTCCTCCCGCTGCCGGAAAATCTTTGCCATATTATAAAATACGTCGCCTGCTTCCTGTTTATTGGATGCGATAAACCGAAGCTTTTTATCCTCCGACCAGACATGCGGAAACCATTTCACGTACTCCCACTTATCCAGATTGGAAGAATCCTTATCATCATATACAAATACCATCTTCACATCCGTATAACAGTTATTTGCTGCAATCTGGGAAGCCAGCAGCTTTACAATATTTTCCGCGCCCTCCAGATTCTCACCGCCTATCAGTCCCACCAGCCGATTTTTTAATAAATCAATCCCCACCGGAACATTGTATAAGGTTTTATAGTTTTCCTTAATAAACTTCGGTTTTTCCGCAAGACTGTCTTCATACAGCTTAAACTGTTCCCTTGGCACATCAATCTGTACCTGAAACGGAATATTTCCAAGTCCGAGCCGGTAAAACATAAAATCATGATGACGAAAATTTCTGTTCCACAATACACTGCTATGCTCATCATAATCTGCACAAACATCTGCACTCTGATACATCAGGTTCATGGCTTGGATATTCCGCTCATATTTCTCTTTTATCAGTTCGGTCCGCTTCACCAGATAATTACTATACGCTTCAAACCGATGCAAAGCATCTTCTTTTTCCGATTTATTCTGGACATACAGATTGACCACTGCCCAGACAACACCAATTACCG
This sequence comes from Bacteroidales bacterium, assembly GCA_023664535.1. Lineage (GTDB taxonomy): Bacteria > Bacillota > Clostridia > Lachnospirales > Lachnospiraceae > CAG-590. The sequence continues at coordinate 55,985 of JAMPFJ010000018.1, read as the reverse complement.
CAGAAGCCACCGACATAATTAAACCGGAATACATATATAATCCCGATGAACCTCCGGAAGCCTGTGACGAATATACCATAAGCAGACTTCCCAACAGCATCGGTAATACCATCGTAAAAGAAGGTCCGATGGTCAGAAAAATAGATTGCTTTTTTACCCGTCCCAAATCCGGCGGCGCCTCAATCTGCACCGGCTCTGTATCTATTTTTTCTATATTACGCGGCGACCGGCGCAATAACACCATACCATCTTTCTGAAATTTTTCATCATTGACACCGGTATTTAATATGGATTCCTGCTCTTCAATAAATGTTTCATAGCAAATAGGCGCCAGCTTTTCCTTATTCACCATCACTTTCGTATTTGCCTGGTTGATAGCAATACATTTTCCAAGAAACATAATTTGCAGATTCGTAAAACTAATAAAATCACCAAAATTCAGTACTGTATTCTCCTGAATAAAAACCGAATTTACATAAATTCCGTTTACACTTTTATTTTCCAACATCCATTGATTGTCGTTAACACGGTATAATCTGGCATGATATCTGGAAACCAGACCTTCAAAATCGAAACAGATGTCCATGTCTTCGTTTTTACCAATAGTAATCTCATTTATCTGAGAAATATCATATTTATCAAACACCGATATGGAATACTTCTGGTGCTGTACAATTATGGTTATATTTTCGGATTTTTCCGTAAACACATGTAAAATATCCTGATTCTGAATAGTCTTCCCCTCGTATTTTTCTGTGTTCTTCATCACAACATATTTTGTATTTTCCACAAAACACCAGTTACCGTTTATGTTTTCTAATTCAATCTCAAAGTCCTCAGACAAATCAAATATTTTTTTGTATAAAATAAATGAATAATCTGTATTGACTAAATTTGGTAATCGAATCTCTTTAAATGCTGAATTTGTAAAAACTGACAGAACTGTTACCATAGACCTTCTCCTTTTGTATAGTATATTGGATATTTGCACAACACCACATTTCCGAATCCGTGTTGCGCAATATCATTTATCTTACTGTTTATCTATCATATAAAATGAATATTTAAGCTTGTTTCTCCTAATTCAATGCAATCTCCGTCTATAAGGTTCACTGCATCCTGCCCCAGGTGCATATTGCTCTTTTTTCTTTTAATTTTTACAGCGTGACCGGTTTCCAATGCCTGCAGATACAAGCCTTTTTGATAACAAAACAGCTTGCACTGCTTTTCAGCTATCGACGAATCATTTAAAATCAGCGCGCATTCTCTTCCCCTGCCTATCACCATTTCCCCCGAAACAAAAATAATATATTTTCTTGTAGACAGCCTGCTTTGTTCAACAATTTGTATTTTTACTGCATCTGCGTCAATATTTTGCAGAGAAACCTCTTCATGAAAATCTATCTCATAGGGTATATTATTTTGCAGAATTTTATTCTGGTCACCCTGATATAAATTATTCTTAAGCATCTGGTCAAGATTCTCATTTCTTGCTTTTTCTTTCTTCAAGGTATTCATTTCTTTTTTGCGCTTTTTTTCTTTCCGAAGCCGAAGCCAGTATATAAATACGATACATAAAATAACCGCCTCATAAAAACAGATTGCTTGATTTGATATCAGTATTGTTGAGATTTTGTCCATTTTTTCCTCTCCTGTTTTCTATTTTATGCTTTCCCTCTTCCTTCTGTAGACGATGTAGCTAACTGCTGCTACGGCAAGCAGCAATAGTACCACTACAAGCAGCCATGACCGGTTCATAAAGCGCACAAAACCATTGGTCGTAACCAGTATGCTGATTCCCTCCGGTTCTTTCCCTTCCTCTTCTCCGGTACGGTTCCCTGCCCTGTCTTCCGCCTTCACCTGAATCCTCTGTCTTGCCAGGGACTGCTCCACCTTTACCGGCACAAGGCCATCTCCGTACTCCTTCAGCTCCTTTTCCGTATATCTTCCGTATTCCTCTCCGTCCACATACACCGTAAACTCTGACAGGGCGATATTGTCCTGTACATCTACCAGCACCGTATGCTCCGCTTCATTGTACATCCCTCCATCCTCAGCTCCTGAAAACACAATGCTCGGCGCTGTCCTGTCCACTGCAAACTCCACCGAAAGCTTTCCTCCTGCATGCCGGTTGCTTACACTGCTCGTCTCATTTCCTGCTTCATCCCGGGAATAAATGTTTATCCGGTACGTTCCTTCCTCTCCGAAATTTGCTGCTGCTATAGTATAACTCTTCCTCTTCCAGCCTCTTTCCTCCGGTACGTCCCATTTCTCGTAGTACCGCCCTGCTTCCCTCTCTTCTCCACTGCATTCTCCAATTTCCTTTATCTCCGCCGTGTCTCCACCGACTCCTCCATGGCTGCAGGTAATTTTACTCTCCACGATTTCATTTACGTTCGTCTCGATTATCTCCACTTCCCTGGCATCCCGCACATAGGCGCATACTCCGCTCTCCAGCCATTCTCCCGTTTCCGTCCCCAATGTGTACACTGAGCCGTAGCGGTTCACCGAAAACTCCACTTCCGCTTTCTTCCCGTTTCCTGCCTTATCCTTTATCTCCGCCTTTAACACATACACATCATCCATTTTCTCCGTTTTCGGGAAATCAAAAGCAAACCTGCCCCCTTCTTCCGTTTTCTCTTTGGCATAACCTGCCTCTGCAAGCTTCAGCTCCCCGCTGTTGGCTCCAGACAGCGTGATGTCCACCAGGCTTTCCTCATAATTTTCGTCCCGGCAGATAACTACCGGCTTTACCTCCCCGGCATTCGCCGAACGGTTTCCCACATTGATTATCTCTATTTCCGGCTCTGTCATGTCCACCACAAACCGCTTCCCTGCATACTCCTCTGCCGCATTTCCTGCCTCGTCTGTATAAGCAGCCGTCAAACGGTACTCCCCGTCCCGGTCATACCTTACCTCTGCCGTATGTACGTCCCCGCTGCTCCGGAATCCCGTTACAAGGGCTTCCCCTCCCTGTCCGCTTCCTCCTTCAGTCCGCACCCTTACCTTTGCCGCATCAAAGTTATGCTCCGTTATCGTTATCTCCGCCGTTATCTCCTCGTTATAATATGCATCCTCTTCCGGCTCTCTTCCGTTATAACTCACCCTGATTTCCGGCTTTGTTGTATCCAGCGTGAACTCTTCATGGTAATCCCCGGTGCTTCGGTTTCCCGCCTCATCCTCACAGGAAACGGTAAACACATAATCGTCATCCTCCGTAAAGCTTACCTGGCAGGTATACTCTGCCTCATCTGACTTCCCTGCTTCCGCAGGGCTGCTCCACGCTCCAATAAATGCCTTTCCTCCTCCGCTTCCCTCTGCCGTAAGCCTTACTTTCCCCGTATCCAGATTCCTTTCCTTTATCCGCACCGTCGCTGTCCGCGGTTCGTTATAGTACCTTCCGTTTTCCATCCGGTTATTGTCATAGCTCACCGTGATTTCCGGTCTTACCCTGTCTATTTTCAGTTCTTTTTTGTATTCCGTCCGGTTTCCCGCATTGTCCACTGCCGTCACATACAGCGTAACGCTGTTGCTGTTGTTTTCCTCTGCCCCTGCTTTTCCCGTAAAGCTTTTCCGTTTTACCGATGCATCGGTTTCGTTTCCCTCATACACCGTCTCTGCCTTCGTTACCTCTTTCCCGTTCTCTGTCCGCCAGCTCACCAGCTTCAGTCCGGATGCTGCGCCGTTCACGGCTGCCGTTTTTTCTGTCACTTCCACTGTAAACTGCACGTCTCCGTGGTAAAAGCCCTTTTCGTTTGGCTTTTTCTTGAACTCCACCTCTATCTCCGGCTCCTCGTTGTCCGAGATAATCCCCTCCGAACCGAAATAGCTGATGTTTCCCGCCTCATCCTCCACCCGGGCATATACCCTGCTGTTCCGGTTCAGCTCCGTTTTCGGCGGAGCTGCCCTGTCATAGGCTGTCCATGCCGCTTTGCCAAGCTCTTGCACCCCCATCTCATGGTCTGTGATAAAATAGGAGAGCGTTACCGGCGAAATCCGGTCCTCTCCGCTCATCGTGATGACCGCCCTGTTCCGGGTAAACAGCATTTCCGCCGCATCTCCGGCTGCCAGGCTCCATATGCCTTCCACAGCTTTCCGGATTGTAGTAATGATTCCCTTTTTCTTTCCTTCGTTTTCCTCTACTTCCCGCTTTCTCCCCTTTACCCGGATTTCTCCCTCTTCCGGCGCCCCATTGTCCAGGGTAAAATAGTACACCGCCTCTTCCTCTGCGCCGTTTTCCTCTTCTGTATGCCGGATACCTTTGTTTCCCGATACATCCTTGGCTGTAATCCTTAATGTATAATTTGCATCGGTAAAAAAACACAATTCCGCCGTACAGATTCCATCCTTTTGGTTTTTCAGCAGTTCATTCTCGAACTTTTCTTTCTCTTCTTTCAGTAGTGCCTCTTCAATTGTCTCTCCATGAAAATCCGTCGCCGTCAGCTCGATATTCGCCTCTTTCAGATGCTTTTCCTCAATTTCTATCTTCAGGACCAGCCCTTTGCTTTTACCCTCTTCATCTGTTCCGGTACTCCGGTAATCCCGTTCCGCCTCACTGAATCCGGGCGCAGTACTCCTATTGGGAAGCGTCTCCTTGTATGTGGCTCTGATTTTCGGCCTTGTCCAATCGATAACAAAAACATCCGAAGCGTAAACCGATTTCACATTCGCTTCATTGACGGTCTTGACCAGCAGAATATAATCCTTTTCATCATTAGGCAGCGAAACCGTGTGGACGCCTATCCACGGCTCAGTTACTATGCTCCACTGCTGTACCGTTGGCACATCCAACTTTTTAACCTCTTCATATGGTATGTATGCATAGGAAACTTCCCTAAGCTCTGCTCCTTCATTTTCCACCCTGAAGGCAAGCTCCTTTTTCCCGTCTTTGCCAGCCCCGCTCTGCTTTATCTCCTTTATCATCTCATTCGCATTCATTCCGGTGACTTCATGCATTTCTATGCCTTCGGAGTTTTCCAAGGTGACTTTCCCCGCTTTCTCCGACAAAAACAGGTTGATTACTTTATAGGTATTACCATCCGAGGCTTCTAGTTTCTCCGGATAACTTTTATCTTCTTCTGCGCTCTGGCTGATTATACGGATAACGGCGGCTACCGTTGCATACTTGCCCTGCAAGGAGAAAATCATTCTATAATACTGTTCCTGCACATTTGTGTCCACCCGCAGCTCCGGCAAAGCCTCGCTTATTTCAGCTTGACACGCAATTTTTCCCTGTTTCAGTTCAGCCTCGGATATCTTTTGAAAATTTATCTGTGAATATGCTTGTTGATAGTCTTTTCTGTGAATAACGGCTTCAATATCTGTGCTGTTAATCCAGCTTCCGTTTATTTTTTCTTCATTATTTTGACGTAATTCAACCTCCAAATCCTCATAAGCTAAATAATCAATAATTTCCGGTATATAATTAAATTTAAATTGTACGGAAGAAAAAATATATTCAACATTACCATTTTCATCTTTGATACTTTTACCGGGCTCAGTTATCTTAGAAAAAGAACCAATTCTGTCAGCTTCATTCTCAATCTTAAATTCCCCTATTCTGCCATATATATCTTCTTTAAACTTTGTTTTTAGCTCTATATCCAAACCCATTTCTTCAGTACTGTCATTCTTTTCAAAAAACTGAATAGCCAATTTTGTTTTCTCATCATCTATTTTTTTTGTATTGTACTGTACAGAAATCAAGTTTTTCTTCGTGCCTATCTTTGTATACAATGTTACCGGTGTAATAATTGCATCTTTAACCTTGATTTTCTTCCCTTCCAGATTGGTGAAATCATAAATATCTTCTGAGGAAACACCTTTTCGCTCTACGCTTACTATTGTAAGCTCTTTATAGGAATCAAGCTCTTTGTCTGGAGCCGCCTGGGTATATTTTACATTTTCGCTTTCCACCTGTCCGGTTATAACCAGTGTATCGTCCATGACAAAGTCGTTATTATTTAACCTCTCCACATAAAACAGAGCATTATCCCCTGCATTACATTCTATTTTAAAAATGTTTGTAAAATCATAGGTTCTTTTTTCCGCTTTCAGCGTAGCGTTTTTTTGAAAATTCAATTTAATTTTCTCTACTTCTATGTTAATCTCATTGCTTTCACAAATTACTTTATTATCCACTTTATAAACATATTTTAGTTGCGCCTTGCCTATACCTCCAAGGGTTAATTTATTATTTGCAATATTTAACTGATTTTTAATTTCGCCAATGGGTTCCCATGACCAGCCTCCCCTATTCCCCTTAAATAATTTATCTTCATTTTTAACCTTTAAACTTACTTTATCACCATATGTTCCAATATAGTCAGCACCATTGCCTGTTCCCACCTGTATTTCCGGTTTAGTTATCGAAAAATTTGATTCATTTAAAGCGAGGGTAATTTTTTCATCATAGAAAGTCGGTACAAATTTAACCTTTTTCTTCTCATCATCTGTATAGGTACATCCTGTAACATTAGTCTGGTCAACCGTATAGGCACATCCTGCTTTCAGGTCATTTAACGTACATGCCGTTCCTTTACTGTCTTTCAGCGTTGGATTACCGCTTATGCTAATCGTTGTCCCACCTTTTGCATACTGCATTTCTATTTCGTAATTATCAAAGGTATTGAGAGTAACCCCACCTACATCCTTATCCAAGTATAAAAATCGGATTTCCTGGTTTTTCTTTACCTCAGCAATCTTCATGGCAGCATTTATTTCCAGCGAATTTGCACCAATCTGTACACTCCAGTTTTTGATATTTCCATACAGGGCATTACTATTTGAACACTGTATCGGAAGGTTTTTCGCACCTGTCTTTATTTTTGTATTTACATCCCCTAAATCTTTTCCGTCCGCTGTAAGCTCAGGCAGCACTAATTTGAAGCTGAGATTTACCACATTATCAGTTCCCTCTGCAGGCGCAGTAAAGATTTGCTCCTCCTCTGTAAATCCATTCTTTTTTATGGAGTAAGTATATTTCCTCCCACATATCAGCATGCATTTTCCTTCTGTTATGTCAATCGGTTTTCCATCCGCCATAATCTGCACATCTTTGTCGGCTATCTCATTTTCCCATACTTCATCATTTACTTTATACTTCAGGGAAAACTGCTTACTCTTTTCCTCTACATTTAGCGTTTGCGTAACTGTAATACCCGTTGCGCCATAGGTCTTCACGACCTTTATGGTACCCGCAGCTTTCCCTGTTATTTCTCCTGTTTCTTCCACAATATCCGCATACGGTTCAGAAGCATCAGAAAGCGACCATGTACAGCCGGATACCAGATTATCCGATTCCGGTACTGCTTTTTGCCCTACATAAATCCTATCCGGATAGATAACTTTTAATTTATCTTTATCAATCCCAATAGCAATAACTTCTTCTTCACCGGTCGTAATCGTTCCTTCTGCATCAATTTCTTTTCCTGAAATTTTATAAGTATACTTTGTATTCTTTTTTAAGAAATATTTTCCCTGGATTCCGGTAATCCGATTATCTCCCTCCATTATTGATACCATATTGTCAGGAATTGAAATCGCAGCCTGATTATTCTGCATAATTGTACACTGAACGGTGTATTCTGCCGATTCCTCTGCCGCCCATACTAAACTTCCTGTATTCATATTAGATATCACTATACATATTGTTAATAAAAACGCTATCCATTTTTTCCATGCTGTATGCAAGTATTTTTTCATCTTTTGTACCTCTTACCTGACTTTTGATATTAGTATTTTTTTATTTTCATTGTTTTTGCATAACCCGTTTTCTTTTTTGCCAGCAGCTTCTTATATGCCTTATATTTCTTCTTTGGCACTTTGAATTTTGCTTTATTGTTTACCTGATAAAATGCATTTTTCCCTACTGCTTTTAATTTTGTTGTCTTAAATGTAATCAGACGAAGCTTTTTACATCCCCGGAATGCCTCTGCACCTATTGTTTTCATTTTTCTGCCTACAGCTATTGTCTCAAGGCTCTTACAACCCATAAATGCTTTGGCTCTTATCTGCGTTACATTTTTTCCGATAGTCACGTTCTTCAGCTTTGTGCAGCCTCTAAACGCTTCCGCCTTTATCTGCGTTACATTTTTTCCAATAGTCACCGTTTTCAGTTTTTTGTTATTCTTAAATGCCTTTTCCCCAACTGCCGCCACCTGATAAGTAATCCCGTCATAAGTTATCGTTGCCGGAATAGTGGCCTTTTTTGCTTGTTTTCCCTTTGCTGTTCCTCTATATTCCACCGTCCTGTGTTCAGAGGATATGACACTATACACTGCTCCCGCATCCTTTATTGTCGAATCTTCGGGCAGCGGCTCCTTTTCCCATCCGGCATATAAAACAGTATCCTTTGTCAGCTTTTCATTAAACGCATAGGTTTGGGTACATGCTGCATCCGTATACCATCCCGTAAATTTGTAACCGGTCTTTGTTAATGCTTCCGGCTCCTTTGCATAATTACTTCCAAGCATAATCTGCTCCTCTACCCCGGTATTGGTATTGGTCACAAAAGAAATACGTATACATTCTGCCGGCGCACAGCTTATCTTCATCGCCGGAACTACTGTCTGGGTAGTATTTACCTGCCACCCTTTATCCATCTCCTTAATCATTCTCATTTCTGTAAAAGAATCCTCTCCCTTTGTACGAAGCCATGAGCCGTTAGGTGTTGCTACAAACTCCGCAAAATCCTCTCTTCCAAAATAACCGTACGGATGCATACGCATTGCATAATCCGTATTCGCTATATCTCTGGAGGAACAGTTCCGGCTGCTTCTCTTAACATCACAAAATCCGTATTTGATATTTGTTGATTCCGTATAATTTAATATAAATACCTTATCCTCCGTATCCGCTCCATTACTGGTCCCATATTCCGGATTAACGTCCTGTTGCAGATGCGTAATCTTTATTCGACTCCGTTCTTCTGCGGTAAATCCCCGCAATAAAATTCCCGGAGTATCATAATGCTTTGAGCTGATATACGTTACCTCTTTGCTTCCGTCATCATTTAACCATTTTCTCAATTCGCTGGTTTCCCATGTAGCGGAATAGCCTGAATCATACCTTCTTGCGTCCAATGCCTTATCCGACAGCAAAAATAATGTTCCGTTATTGTTTTCCAATATCCTCCATTTAACCGGCTCATATAGAAAGTACAGATATCCCTCCGGACAATAATGGTTCCATCTCTCTCTCGTTATATTAATATCTTCCGGAATCATATCATAAGACATTCGCTGATATTTTCTCCCATTTACCCAGCCGACACCATTTTTGTCATAAGCAGCATTCCGGATTGCATCCGTCAGCTCATCTCCCCAGATTTCTTTCTGCGGAAATAAACCAAAATAAATATACTTATAGTTTACCTCATGGCTCCCATACATTATATGCGTGCTTTCATCCACCACAGGATTCGCTAAATCCGCACCGGTCACCGCCGCCGCTGCCGGAAGCTTTGCCGATAATGCCATTACCGCCATCATTCCCCATATTAAAATCCTCTTTCCTGTCCGAAATCCTTTTACACTTTTTTTCTTCATTACACTTCCTCCTGCCTATTTTTTAATTCCATCACCTGCAATTACACAATCCTTTTAATCTTGCCATGCCCGTCAATAATGACTTCCGATGTCCTTATCTGTTTCGTTTCAATAATCTCAAATCCTTCCTCTGTATTTGGCTCATCAGAAATTGGCAAATGACGCTCTTCCACAACACGTTTCCCGTCTCGTTCTCTTTCATTCTCCAACACGGCTGTCGCTTCAGAAGACACTGTTTTTCTCTGATTTAATGCTGCTTTTTTCTTTATCTTTTGTTCTTCATTCTCCTTCTGATTCAGCGCATTTACCTGTTTAACGCTCTTTCTTACGGCATATCCCGTTTTCACACTGATTATTTTTTTTATATCAAACAAAAAAAACAAAACCGCCGTTAGAACAGCAAAAATTATTGTCAGAATCAGAAACACCGTAAACAATGTTCGATATGTGGCTATATCCATCTATTCTCCTCCAAATAAACTAATCCACCGTAGAAAATGCCAGTTCCACTGCTTTTTTTGCCTGTTGCAGATTATTCCGAAGCTTGTCATATAGTTCACGCTGGTAATCATTTTTCTCATCATATCTACCGCACAAATCCATCATATTTAACATATCCGCCATGGCATCCTGCGAAACGCCCGCCTCCATATAATCCTGTGCATGTACAATTAACTGATTTGCCATGAAATTGTACATGACCAATGCCGTAACATTGTTGTCCTCTTTTGCAATATCTGCTGTAACAACAGAGGATAAATCCTCCCACAGCTGAAAATAACTTCCTTCGGCATCACCCTCCTTATTGGTCACATTTAAATCCTGGTAATATTGAACGATACTATGGAGTTGTCTTGCGCGGAACGCTTTTTTCTGACTTAAAATCATGTTAATTTGTTCCTCCGTTATTCCCTCCATTGTATTTCCAATCGCTATATCAAGCCATCTGGCTGCATTTTGCATATCTTCTGAATTTTCATAGTAGTAAAAATACATCATTCCCAGTTCGTATGCTATCTTTATATACGCTTCCTGCTCCGTTTCCAGCTTCCCGATATACTGTGGCATAATTCTCCGGATAATCTGACTTTCCTCCTCCGTAAATATACCATCCTGTCCCATAGTTTCCAGTAATTCTATATATGCTTCCTCTCTTTGGGGCGATAATTGAATTGCATCCTCATAATATTTAATTTTTTCCTCCGCACTTACTGCCAGCAGCGCAGTATTAATATATTCATCATATGTGCTTTTTGTTTTTTTACTAATCATTACATGGCATCCCAGCGTCAGCGCTCCCATAAAAAGAGTAAGCACCGCCGATGTCAGAAAAAGATACCATTTGATATTTTGTAATTTTTTATACTCTTCCTCTTCTTCCTTATAATGCTCCAGTGCATATAGAAGTTCCGCACAGGACTGATAACGGTCATTCGGATTTCTCTGCGTACACTTTATAATAATCTTTTCCAATCCCGATGAAAGTGCAGGGTTCCATTGCCGAATCGGATACATTTCATATGGAGGTTCGCTGGGATTATGCCCGGTCACCAGATGATAAATCGTTGCGCCCAGACAATATATATCCGTTCTTGCATCAGTCTGTCCCTGCCCGCCAAACTGTTCCGGCGCTGCATATCCCTGCGTACCCAGGCAGGTTGTATCTTCTACATTTTTCTCCTTAAATTCCCGGGCGGTACCAAAATCAATCAGCATAACCGAGCCGTCCGGTTTCAGCATAACATTCGACGGCTTCATATCTCTGTATATTACCGGTGGTTTTCTGGAATGCAGGTATCCCAAAACATCACATAACTGCTTAGCCCATTCCACTACATCCTCACAGGGAAGAGCACCCTGTTCCTCCAGCTTTTCACTTAACGGTTTTCCCTCAATATAATCCATAACAATCAGGAAAGAATCCGTCTGGTCAATGACATCAATAATACTGGGAAGATTGGGGTGATTAAATTTTTTCAGCATATTTGTCTCTACAATCTGACTCTGCTTAATCACCTCAAAATTATCCACACCATCTTTTCGTACTTCTTTAATTGCCCACGGTTTGTTTGCCCTTTCGTTTACCGCAAGATAAACAACGCTCATCCCACCATGCCCGATTTCATTCAGTATCTTATATTTTCCGTCTACCACCGTTCCTATTTCTAACATGGCTTCTCCTCTTTCGTACATACCAGGACTGCTGTAATATTATCCCTCTCCTGACGCCTTTTTGCCGTCTCAATCAATTTGCGGATTCTCTCTTTTATACTATCCTCTCCGTCTAACAATTCCGGTCGAAATGCCTCCCACATCTCCTGAGAAGTAATGACATGCCGGAACCCGTCGCTGCACAACAAAAAGGATGCCGGTTTTCGATATTCCCCCCGGTAAAAATCGGGAACCACCTCCGTACTCGCTCCAATGCACTGTAACAGCATATTGCGTTTTGGACTGTTCTCTGCCTCTTCCACCGTAATCCTTCCCAAATCAATCTCTTTTTGGATGTACGACTGGTCATGCGTCATTTGTTCAATTCCATCTTTCAAATAATATATCCGTGAATCCCCCACGTTACAGACATAATAGTAATCCCCGATTAAAAGCAGGCTGACCAGGGTTGTCCCCAGGCTGATTCCTTTCTCTCTTCCATATATATTTATGCAGTTATTCAACCGTTTAATCTCTTCCCGCAGACTTTTCTCTATTATTTCCGGTGCAAAGTCATGTCCCAGCATCTTAGGAAAGACCTGCTCAAACCAGTCAGACATTCCGGCAATCACGGTAGCGCTTGCGACCTCTCCCTGTTCCAATCCCCCCATCCCGTCACAAACCACCGCAAACAGCACCTTTCCTCTTTTTGTAGCCGCCTGCCGCACAAGCGCAGCATCCTGATTAACTTTTTTTTCAATCCCTACATCAGAATATATACCGGAAATACATTTCATTCTGAACTCCATTCCGCTGCAATGCGCAGCAATTCTCCACCCACCACATTTTCTGCTACTTTATCTCAAACACAAATTCCTCGTCTGCTACCGAAATCACATCCCCGCTGTTTAATACCTGCTCCTTATTCGGCATGACCCGTTTTCCATTTAAATAAGTATTATTTGTGGAATTTAAATCTATCAAAAAATAATTCATCCCACGTTTCACAATTTTCATATGGCACCGGCTGACGGCAGCATTGTCGGCAATGCAATAATGAACCACTGCCGCATCTTTTCCCACTATATATTCCTGGGAAGTAATCATATTTCTCTCATTTGTCTTTGTTCTGACAAAATATGCGCTCATTTGCATTGGTCCGCTGTTTAACACCGTAGTTCCCTGGGATTTGTTGCTTTCAGACGGCTTTAGTACCGTTGTTGCACCGACCTTTCCCGCATCACTGCCTCCTGCACCGTTCATCGGCGGCGTACCTCCCGGCGTATTCGGCATCTGCATATTGTTTTGTCCCGAATAAGCGCCGGCTGCATTTCCCGGAATCGTGGTAAACTCATTTTTCTTTTTCTGTTTTGCGCTTGTCACACATACAATGACAATAATGATAATAATAAGGATGACCAAAACCACCGAGGCACCGATAATTACTATTGTCCAGTTAAATGTACTAACCTCTTCCAGATTGCCTATCCCGTCATTTAACAATTTTTCCGCCGCATCTATTTCATCCTGCACTGCCTCTTTCTTTTGCTGGATTATTTTTGCCTGCTCCAGGCAGCTGGTCATCATCGTATAACTTTCTTCCGTATATAATGCTTTGTCCTTTTGCTCTGCTTCGGCAATAGCTGCATCCAGCTTCGTTCTGTCCGTGGGAACAACCACTTCCTCTGTTGACACTTCCTCCTGGGTAGTCTTCTCAGCTGCACTCACATCCGTATAGGCAATATTTTGCATATATTCCTTCAAATGATTGATGGGCAAGGCACGAAAACACTCTTTCTTGTTATCCGCAGAATCAAAAACCAGCATTCCCACTACAGCCCCCGAGGATGCGTCAATCAACGCTCCGCCGGAATTACCCTTTGAAATTTTGGTGCCAACCCGGATATTTTCATTGGTCACCTCTGAAACAACTCCGGTAACAAGATTCACATCCGACGGTTTAAAAAATGTCACATTTTCTTTAAATGCATCCATTGTCGGATAACCGATAGCAATTACATTTGCAGGGACAGAAACCGTATCGCTGTCACCCAGTGCTGCCGCCGAACGCTCTATCTCCTCCGACAGGGTGAGCATGCAAAAATCATCCTCCTGGCTCTCGTCCACAATTTCCGCACTAATCAGCTTATCCCCCTTATTTACAACAGAAATGCTGACCCCGTTGTCATTTTTTAAATCCACATCTGCACCGGTTTTTCCTAATATATACTCCCTGGTCTTTTTTCTGATTCTTTTCGTTAAATGTACTAAATGGTAATTGGTCAGAACCGTATTGCTGTCAACAACAATCCCGCTCCCGCTCTGCAATACAATAGTTTCTCCTCCGTCTACCGCATACTGCACAACGACCTGGACAATACTGTCCTTATTCTTCTCCGTATAATTTTCATCTGCCATAACGGTTATTCCGGTCGAAAAGAATACCATTAACATAACTATGCTTAAATACACGCTAATCCGTTTTTTCATTTTCCATCATCCTCATTCGCTTTCTTCTTTAGTTTTTGTAAATATGCCGTTTATCTCGTTATCCCGCCTCTCACCTCACACTCGTTCCTCCTTCTCCTTCAATATCTGTCTGGCTTTAATCTTATAAATTCCAGCAAAAATACAAGAAAAAACAAAAATATGACTATTCCAAACCCAATTATCATCCATACTGTTTTTGCATAGTATTCAAAAAGGGGATTCCCTGAATTTATATAGCACTGGATGGTATCATCCTCTTTTACTCCCGGCACATCCAATACAACAATTTTCCTAAAGGTTCTCCCATCCTCCGTGCTGCCTTTTACCTCTGCTTTGGTATATTGTTCATATATCCTGTCAACCTGAACCATCTCCTGTTCTTTATCGCGGACATCGTTGCCATACCCCGATAAGATTTTCCCGGCAATAATCAACGTCATAAAACATAATATTCCACTAAACAGGATGCAAATCAGCAAAATATACTTTCTTACAAGAATATCCTGTCCTCTGATTCTCCTTTCATCCTTACCCTTGCCTATTATCCCATCGTCACCCTCTATTGTATTTTGCTCTGTTTCATGCTGTTGATATCCGCTCTGTACCTGATTGCCTTCCTCTTTCTCTACGATATCCTGCTCCTGTGTAATCACCGTCTCCTGCTTCAGCAAAATATCTTCTTTTATTTGACGTTCCGCCGGTTCATTCCCCATAACCAGATAATCTATACTAACCTGATAAAGTTTTGCCAGCTGAATCAGCTTATCCATATCCGGCAGTGCTTTATTCAATTCCCATTTTGAAACAGATTGCCGGCTGACTACAAGTTTTTTTGCCAAATCCTCCTGTGTCATATTATGCTTGTCCCGAAGCAACAATAACCTTTCACCAACGGATAAATTCTCTACTTCTGTCATTTATGCGCTCTACCTTTCTCAATCTTTTATATGCCTTTTTAAAATATAACAAACTTAGTTTAATTTTTCCAGCACTTTTTTATTTCTTGTTGGCAACTTCTGGTTGCCACCCTAATAAATACGACATTTTATCCATCTTTACATCCGTAATATTTTCTCCAATCATTCTATTTTACATAGAATCACATTTTATTCTGATACAAAATCCGTCCAATCTGTTTTTACGCACAAAAAAACAGACCCTGAAACGGATAACGCTTATCCGTCTCAACATCTGTTTTTCTCACTTTTATATTCTGTTTTCCGTTCCCAGCCTTTAATGCTGTGAAGCATAAACAAGAATCTAAATTATTTTAAGGTAACCTTAGCGCCTTCAGCTTCTAACTTAGCCTTAATATCCTCAGCCTCTGCCTTGGAAGCGCCCTCTTTAACTACCTTAGGTGCACCGTCAACAACTTCCTTAGCTTCCTTAAGTCCTAAACCGGTTACTTCACGAACAACCTTGATTACCTTAACCTTGTTAGCGCCAACCTCTGTTAACTCTACATCAAACTCGTCCTTCTCTGCCGCTGCCTCTCCGCCTGCTGCACCGCCTGCTGCTACAACGGCAACACCTGCTGCCGCAGATACGCCAAACTCTTCCTCACAAGCTTTAACCAATTCATTTAACTCTAAAACGCTTAACTTCTTAATCTCTTCGATAAATTCCTGAGTAGTCATTATTTTCATTCCTCCATATAAAATATTTGATGCTTATCATCATGTTTCATTCCGCTATGCGGCATGTAACGCTCCTGTCACGAAGCCTTCCGCCGCTATGCAGCTTTTGTTTTTCCTATGCCTCTGCTGCACCGTCCTGCTGCTCTGCAATCTGCTTAAGCACTCTTGCAAAGTTGGCAATCGGTGACTGGATGCTTCCAAGGAACTTGGAAAGCAGCTCTTCTCTTGACGGAATGCTGGAAATTGCTTTAATTCCTGCCTGGTCATAGTAGGTTCCCTCTACAATGCCCGACTTAATCTCCAATGCTTCTGCTTCCTTGGCAAACTTTGCAAGGATTCTTGCCGGAGCAGTTGCATCTGTCTTAGAGATAGCGATTGCGTTAGGACCTTCCAAATCATCCTTTAAGGCTTCAAATTCCGTACCCTCAATCGCAAATCTTACCATCGTGTTCTTATATACCTTGTAGATAACGCCGGCTTCTCTAAGTTCCTTACGAAGTCTGGTATCCTGCTCTACAGTAAGTCCACGATAGTCAACAATTACAGCGGATTGTGCATCCTGAAGCTGAGCCTTGATTTCTTCAATGATTGGCTGTTTTAATTCAATCTTTGCCATCGTTTATGCGCCTCCTTATCATACTAATGACTGCGCGATATCGAACCTCCGCCCGACTGTTTACATAAAAAAACTCCATGTCCAAAGACACAGAGTGAAACGTCATTCTTACGATTCTTCCTCGGTAGGCGCTTTGCTTACACCAATCTGGTACCTACTGTCTTCGGCAGTTCATCGCTAACCACTCTAGCATACAGCTTCTCCGGTGTCAAGAATTTTTTCTCATTTTCAAAAAATCAATTCAAAAAATTAAGAAAATTTTAAGAATTTTTCCTCTCTGTTTGTGTGTATTATAGACATAGGAAAATAAAGGTCAGAACCTGCCGGAAACCGCCGCTTTTACGATTGTTTCCGCATTGTCTGAGCTTATTGATTACAGGTAATTGCACAACTAGATTTTGAAAATAGAAAGTTTCGCAATTATCTACTTATTGATTACACAGGGAGGAGTATATTTTATGAAAAGAAAATGGTGGAAAATCGGAATAGCCGTCTGGCTGGGCACCTGTATGCTGGCAACAGGGCTTACCACACAGGCATCAACCGGTATTATCCGGCAAAAAACAACGGCAGCAGAGGAACGGCAAAAAGCCGCTCTCCCCTATGCCGAGGGACAGGCATTGATTTTGTATGAAACAGGAAATGCAAAAAACTCCGCACTGCGCAGCGGCAGTCTGGGGGAAGGGCTGAGCATTGACGAAACCTATACCTTCGATATCCCGGATTCTTCCGCCGGTACAAAATCGGGTAATTCTGCGAAAGCCACGGTTTCCGGCAGTCTGTGCGTATCCCTTGTCAAATCGGACAAATATACGACAAAACAGCTGGTAACTATGTTAAATGCCAGAAGCGATATCCGCATCGCCGAGCCAAACTACAAATACCACATACTGGATGAGGATTACACCGCTTTTCAATGGGCGCTGAATAATATCGGGCAAAATGCAGGAACAGCGGGTATTGACGTGAACGCAGAAAAAATCAATACTCTTACTTCCGAAGATTTAAGCGAAAAGGTAATCGCCCTGGTAGATACCGGAATGGACTATACCCACCCGGATTTAGCCGCCTGCGTATGGAACAACCCATTAAAGCAAAGCCAGTTAAAGGGCGCCCACGGTTATGATATCGTCAATCAGGACACGGACCCGATGGACGACAACGGTCACGGGACACACTGCGCAGGCATCATGGCAGCGGCGGCAAACGACCAGTCCGGTATCTCCGGTATTGCCCAGTCCTCCACCGTTAAAATTATGCCGGTAAAAATTTTGGACAGTGACGGCTCCTGTTACGGAATGGAAACGGTCGGTGCCTACAATTATATTTACCACGCCCAGCAGCTGGGAATCAACATTGTTGCGGTAAATAATTCATGGGGCGGCGGAGGCGAAGAAGAGGAAAGCGCCATCTTCTCTGAGCTGGTAGATTTAATCGGCAAGGCAGGTGCCGTCTCTGTCTGTGCAGCGGGCAACGACAGCTCCGATAACGATATGGTAAATACTTTTCCGGCTAATCTTGACAGTCCCTATATTATTTCGGTAGCGGCAGTCAATGAAAAGGGAGAACTGGCGGACTTTTCCAATTACGGACAAAACACCGTCGATATCGCCGCCCCCGGAACGGATATTCTTTCTACGGTATCCTATGACACCTTTAACCCGGGAATTTACAGTACGGCAAAACGTGAGGAGCTTTGTGGAACCTACCTGGATTTTGAACAGCTTACTTCCGATAAGCTGACGGCGGCGGATAACTTAAACACCACAACAGACGATTCTTTCCTTTACTCCATGAAACTAAGCGGCTCTGCCACCGCAACGTTAGAAATTACTGCCACTGAATATTTTGGGAAAGAAACGGCAGGACAATCCCTTTACTGGAATATCCAAAATGCCGAAGAGGACGAAACCTATTCGCTGGTTATCCCCTATGATGCGCTTCCCTCCGATACACCGGTTTACGCCAGCGCCATGACAAGGCTGATTGATACCAACCCCTTAGGGGAAGGGATGTTGGCTACAATCTACGGTGGCAGTATTTTATCCCTGGACGAGGGTGTGCTGGATGAAAACGGACATATGGCAGAGGATGAGTTAAACACCGTCGGCATTGCCTCATCCGGCAACTGCTGGAACCATATATCCGGTATCTATGCGGACAAAATCACCACTGCCGGACGGCGGGTGATTGTCCTCCAGCTGCAGGCGGCTTCCAAAGGTAATTATTCGGTTTATCTTGACAATATAGGCATAAGCAAAGGCAATGCGGATTCTTCCTCTTTCGGAAAATATGATTACTACAACGGAACCTCCATGGCGACCCCTTATGTAACCGGCGCCGTGGCAGCGGCGGCACAGGCATATCCAAATCAGACTCCGGCAGAGCGGAAGGCCATTATACTGGGATGCAGTAAAAAAACAGGTGACCTGACAGGAAAAGTCAGCTCCGGCGGAATACTGGATTTTGAAATGCTGGATAATCCAAGAATGTCCGTTACCGGCATCCGGCTAAACGCATCAAAAAATATTGAGATACAGGGACATTATCTACAGGGTGCAAAGATAAATATTAACGGCAAGGATGTCACTCCTGCCAAGGCTGAAGCAAACTGCATTACCCTTAGCGGAACCGGTCTGCTTAACCAGAAATTCCATCTGACTGTCATAAAAGGGGACGACAGCTATGAAGAGGACTGTTATTTCCCGGATGGCAAGCCTGCCGCTTCGGACCGTTCCATAACGGGTAATCCCGAATTCGGCGGAATCGGAAAGCTGGTATCCGACGGTACCACGATTTATCAGATTACGGAGAACGGAACCGTTTATGCCATGTCCCAGGAAACAGGCGGCGATATTTATGCCGAAGTTACTGAAAACCAGTATTCCTGGAATCCGGTCACCAATTTTTTTGACAAAGCCACATTTGGCAAAGAGTTTCATACTTACACTGATTACGTCATCTATAATGATTCGGAATTTGTATGCCTCAACGGAAGCATTTACGCTGTATTAACCATTGACGTCGGTTTCACCAAAAAGAGTATCCTTGCCCGTGCGATTTCCCCTGCCGGCGAGCCGGAAAACTGGGATTGGAGCAAGATAGCGGATATTCCCGGACAGTTTGACGGATATTCCCATATGCTGTTGGGCGCCTATAAGGGAAAACTATATCTGATGGGCGGTTTTGACGCAGAAACCGGAACCTTCGGTACGCAGATGTGGAATTTTGATTTGAGCAAAAAGGCATGGACACAGGATAAAGAGCTGCCCGAGGGCCGTGCTTTCTCACAGGTGCTTCAGGTTCAGAATAATATGATTGTCACCCTCGGCTGCCGGGATAATACCGGCACATATCCGGCTAACCTGATTTTTAACGGAACTGCATGGACAACTTCCCATGCACCGCTGCCTCAGGCGGATACAAATGCTTCCTATTTATACGAGGGCAACGACGGCATGCCTGCTGAGCTGCCATATTATACTGCGCATCTCGGCATGACAAAAGACGGCATTATTTATGAAGGCAATAGTGCAGACGGGTTAGGCAGCATTTACACCTATCAGGCAAATACGGATAAATACCAGTTTTCCGGTTATATGCTCGACACTTCCCTTACCGGGGATAAAGCCTATAATGCCACTACCCTGCAAAACAAATTCTATATTATGACGGCGGCTGTCGATGCCGACGGCTGCGAGATAACCAATACCTACAGCATTCCGGTGTCAAACGGGTGCATTCCGGTAAAGACTGACTGTGATGAGTGGGGGTATATTGAGAACATAAAAGAATACTATCTCCCCTGCGACACCATGGCCTTTACCGCCATTGCCATGGAGGATTACTTCGTGGATGAATTTACCGTGGCAGGAAAAAAGGTTACCCCCGGCAAAAACAAGCAATACGCATACACAGGGCTCGCCGCCAATTATCCGTCAGGGTTAGCGGTTACGTTAACAACAAAGCCTTATGTAGCGGCAATTTTTATGGAGGAATGGGTGGAAATCCCCGCCGGAGACACCTATATGCTGTTCCCCTCGGTTATCCCCGAAACCATAGAAAATCCGCAGTTAACATGGAAATCCGATAAACCCTCCGTAGTACAGGTTGACCAGGAGGGAATAATCACCGTTTCCAAAAAGGCAAAGGTCGGCGATACCGCCCTGATTACGGCAACGGCTGCCGACCGGGGGACTGTGACGGCGGTCTGCCAGGTAACAGTAGGGGAAAAAATACAGGAGCTTCCGGAAAAAAACAGCCGGGTTACAGCAGGCAAACTCATTTATAAGGTAACCAAATCCTCAGACATTGGAGGAACCGTATCCTGTGTGGACATACGCAAAAAAAATAAGAAGACGCTGACCAAGGTATCCGTTCCCAATACCGTTAACATTAACGGATACACCTTTAAGGTAACCAAAATCGAGAACAACGCATTTAAATCCGCCGGAAAGCTGAAAACACTGACTATCGGAAAAAATGTAACGGTTATCGGAAAAAATGCATGCAAATCCTGCAAAAAGCTGAAAAAGATAACGATAAAATCTTCCAGGCTTAAACGTATTGGAAAAGGAGCCTTTACTTCCATTAGCCAAAAAGCGTCCGTTTCCGTGCCAAAGAAGAAAAAATCCAAATACAAAAAATTATTAAAAGCGGCAGGATATACCGGTAAAATAAGCGGAAAATAGCCGAATTTCGTAATTTTTTACTAGACATTACCATATTTCTATATTATAATAATATTAATTATTATCTAATCATGGGAAAGTAGCCTCAACGGATTGGGGCTGTTCCCATGATTCTACCATACGGTTTCTGATTTCACTTCGGAAACCGCCAGTAATATGATTATGCCGGGCGAAGCAGGCAGACTCATCCAGGGAAGGAGGGCGATTATATGCTGAATCTGAACAACGTTTACAATTATTACAGTACGCAGATTGTTTCACATAAGAGTAATGCCAGATTTAACTCTCATAAAAAAGACGATTTGAAAACCGTATATCAGAATATGGTTAAGCAGAATATTTCTTCGCCGTTTTATAAATTTACCTTCTCCGGTCAGACACAGGCATATACGATTGGAATTAAAGAAGCCGCCATGGCTTTAGAGGCCGAAAGCCAGTCCTTAAGCAGCCGCAATACCGGCGCACTGGAAGAAATGATGGCTGTTTCCGATAACGAAAGCGTTGTTTTTGCCAATCTGAATGATTACCCTTCAGAGAATCTTCCTGAGGAATTATCTATCCAGGTAAAATCCTTAGCCACCGGACAGGTCAATGTCGGCAGTTATCTGCCATCCGGCGAGGCTTCATTTACTCCGGGAGAATATTCTTTCGGTATTACGGTCAGAAGAAACCAGTATACCTTTGGTCTTACCGTACACGATAACGATACTAACTTAGCGATACAAAGCCGTCTGGCAAATTCCATCAACAATAACCAGATTGGCGTCCGCGCCAGCATTCGCAGCAACCGGACAGACGGCACCAGCGCTCTGGTCATCCGCTCGGATGCCATGGGGATTACCGATGAGCATGACGAAACCATTTTCCGCTTTGATGAAACCTATCTGGAAAATGATATTGCCTCCGCTCTTGGAATTGAACATGTGGAATCCTCGCCGTCCAATGCAGAGTTTTATATTAACGATTCCCTGCACCAGTCCATCAGCAATCGGATTTCACTGAATCACTCTATTGACATTGATTTACTGTCCACCAATGATGCGCCGGTTACCGTCCGCCTTGTTCCGGACGAGAATAAATTATCCAACCGGTTAGCCGATTTTATCACCTCCTATAATCAGCTGGTGGATATCGCTAAAAACGGCGCCGGACAAAAGGGAGCCAGCCGGCTATTGAAGGATATCACCAATATCAGCCGCCGGCATCAGGAAGCGTTACAGGAGGCAGGAATAACCATAGACGAAGACGGTTATCTGCAACAGACAGATGATATTGACAGCGACCGGATTCATTCCCTGTTTAACGAAGAATTATCCTCTTTCCGCAGGGATATCAAGCGAACCACAGAAAAAATGACATTAAACCCGCTGGATTATATTGATAAGGTTGTGGTAACCTATCCCAATACAGGCAAGGCTTACCCGAATCCTTACCATCCTTCCAAATATTCCGGACTGCTGTTCAACGATTACGCATAAGGCATAAAAGGGGCTGTTTCGCCGAGGATGAACCCGTTCATTCATCGGCAAAACAGCCCCTGGTTTATTTTGTGCACCAGCTACTCCAGCACCATCCGGGATGCCAGTGCAAGCTTATTCAGAAACGGAAGAAAATCCGCTTCCAGGCAGTCCGCTATGCGGCGGGTTTCCCCGCCGTTCAATACGTTTCCCAGATTCTTAACGGCAAAAATCATTGCTTTCTTATCAATATAACTACTCTTCTCGTTAATTAACGCCGCACATTGATTGTACACCTCTATTTCCCAGTTAATTCCGGAAATGACCTCATTGAGGAAATCCGCCGTATCTTCCCGCTCTCCTTCCCGCATTTCCTCAATAATCATCTGAAGTGCCGGTATCAGATTATCACTGTATGCGATTAGCTCCTTTAATACCTCGCGCTGAAGCCGTTCCCTATCCTCCATTTATCATTTCCTCCTTGCTTTTATCAGTGCTGCTCATACTTTCTGCCGCCGGGACAAACCGTAAGCTGCGGACCTGCGTTTAAATGTGCCCCATCGACACATCAATCCAGAAATTCAACCTTACCGCTGCCAATATGATAAAACGCCCCGCATACCTTCAGCTTCCCGTCTTCCTTAACGTCCAGGCTGTCCTTAATGGCTGCTACGCTTCTTTCCACATTTAAGCAGCACGCACGAAACTCATCCTTTTCCTCTCCAATCGCCTTGCGAATCTCGTCCGTTATGTATTTGATATATCCGCCCGGATTATCATGCATTGCCGCTCCCACAGCGCCGCAATGTTCATGCCCTAATACAACAACCAGATTCGTTCCGAGATGGTCCGCTGCATATTCCACGCTTCCCAGCTGATGCTTGTCCATCACATTGCCGGCTACACGGATAACAAACAATTCACCGATTCCTGCCATAAAAATACTCTCGGGAATCACCCGGGAATCCGAGCAGGTTACAATAATTGCATACGGCGTCTGTCCCTCGTCGCAGGTAGTCTGCCTAATCTGTGGCGATATATCTCCCGGATTGGCTGCCGCAGATAAATAGCGCTGATTTCCTTCCTTTAACCTCTGCAATGCCTCTGCCGCAGATAAATTTTCTTTTTGCATAATCTCCTCCATTTCCGCCGTCAACCCCTTTTACCGGTACAGCATGGTAATCCGCCCGGACAAAAACTGCATCCATGCAGCATGCCATATCCCACCATAACGGCTTGCTTATTGTGGGTACATTATAACATGGTTGTTTCTATTTTTCATCTCTTTTATTTCAGCAAAACGGATTTTCTGCTGTCTTTTACCAATCCATCCTGTCATACCGTTTCGCCATACCGATAAGCAGCTCCTGCAGCTTTTCCGTCAGCTCCGTCCCCTTTAGCCTCCACTTCCAATTCTTCCCCACCGTAGAGGGCGTATTCATGCGGGCATTATTTCCGTAACCCAGATAGTCCTGCATCGGTACGATGCAAAGCTTCGCCCTGCTCCGCATAATTAAGGCAATAAACGGAAGATACAGTTTATTTTCCGGCGTATGCCAGTCACACATATAGTCCCGTACCAGGTTCCGCTCCTCATCGGGAAGGGCAGCAATCCAGCCGGTTACGGTTTCATTATCATGGGTTCCCGTATACGCCACGGAATTTTCGGGATAATTGTGCGGCAGATAATCTCCGGCGCAGCCTGTATCCCTGGAATCAAAGGCAAATTCCAACACCTTCATCCCGGGAAATCCGCTCTCCCACACCATCTGCCTTACGGAATCCGTCACATAGCCTAAATCCTCCGCAATAACCTGTTTCCAGCCGATAGCCTCTTCAATCCTCCGAAATAATTCTATCCCCGGTCCCTTTTCCCAGTGTCCATTTACCGCCGTCTCTTCTCCATAAGGAATGGAAAAATATTCGTCAAAGCCCCGGAAATGGTCGATTCTGACCACATCATACAGACGAAAACAGTATTCCATACGTCGAATCCACCACTGATATCCGGTTTTACGGTGATAATCCCAGCGGTACAATGGATTTCCCCATAATTGACCCGTCGCTGAAAATCCGTCCGGCGGGCATCCTGCCACGGCTATGGGAATATTTTCCTCGTCCAAATAAAATAATTCCGGATGCGCCCACGTATCCGCACTGTCCATTGCCACATAAATCGGAATATCCCCGATAATCCGGATTCCCTTTTCATTCGCATATGCCTTCAACGCATTCCACTGCTGAAAAAACACAAACTGCATATACTGCTGAAACTCGATATCAAAATAAAGCTCCCTCCGGTAATAATCCAGCGCATTTTCCCTTCTTATCCGGATATCCTCCGCCCATTCTGTCCACGCCTTTCCGCCAAACCTGCCCTTTACCGCCATATAAAGTGCATAGTCGTGAAGCCACCATCCATTTTCCTCCACAAACGCCTGATACGCAGCATTCCTGCTGATATTGCTCCTCTCATATGCCCTGCGGAGCAGAACGTATCTGCCCTCATAAAGTTTTTTATAGTTAATTGCCCCGGCACGTTTCCCGAAATCCATGCTGTCGCACTCCTCTTTTGTTAACACTCCCTCCGCAATCAGCGCCTCCAAATCGATAAAATAGGGATTTCCGGCATAGGTGGAAAAGGACTGATAGGGAGAATCACCATATCCCGTCGGTCCCAGAGGCAGTATCTGCCAGCAGCTCTGCCCTGCCCCGCTAAGCCAGTCCACAAACCGGTAAGCCTCCTTTGAAAAACATCCTATTCCGTATTTTGACGGCAAACTGCTAATTGCCAATAACACACCTGCGGCTCGATTCATCCCATACCTCCGTATCAACCATTTTTCAGCTATGAGCTGTTTATTCTATGCTATCACATATCCTGCCATAAAGAAAGCCGGAAAACCTTATAAAATGGTCATCCGGGCTTTTTCATCCTTTACTTGAATCTATTACACGTATCACATTAATTTTGAACGCCTTAAAAATCACTTTAGTTATTTCCTTGCTGATTACTTTTTACCCTATTGGTTATTTCAATTTTTCAAATAATCGGCTTTGAATTGCACTAATAATCTTAGACTAACTTAGACTATTCTTGAGCTAACTTGAAGTAAATATTCTTATTCATATAATTTCATCTAAACAAACTAATAAGCTTCAATATAATATTTCCACCTATGCTAATATAGTATTGCTTAACAAAGCTTATATTTATTTATGTAAACATCAGTCTTTCAATCGAGTGCTAATCGATTAGCACTCGATTAGAAACTCGATCAAATTATCAATTTCTCATATTTCCAGCGTTTATAGCACTTCATAATCGAGTGCAAACAAATAAATCACTCGATTCATTTCAATTTATACACGGTTGCTGAGCCATCTCCAACTCTTAAAATGAGATTTTCTAAATTTAATTTATTCTGTACTATAACTAAATCCAGCAGCGCTGTTCCACATGCCCGTCCTCTTCTTCCATCTCATTTTCCAAGACACCACTATTCCAGATAAGAGATACCCCTACCAGAACTTAAACAGCCGCATAAGCTTTGTCACCAGATTATAATGGACGGGAAGCAGAGCCTTTCTCGCATTTTTCAGCTCCCTGCGAATCTCCAGGTGCTGCGGGCAATGGCTCTCACACTTTCCGCACTCTACGCATTCCTTAATATCTGCTCTGTCTTTGTTATACGCAAGGCACTGCAGGTATTCAAATCTTCCGGAGCGTTTATGCTCCGTATACATCTGATTGTAACAGCGGAATGCAGTCGGAATATCAATTCCCCTGGGACAGGGCATACAGTATCCGCAGCCGGTACATCCAACCTTCATATTCCGGTTAATCTCCTCCTTAACCTGCTCAATCAGGGCGAAATCCTCCTCGGTAAAACTGTCTGCCACAGCGTCCGATGCGACGGCACAGTTTTCCCGAACCATTTCCAGCGTATTCATTCCTGAAAGCACACAGGTGACCTCAGGCTGATTATAAAGCCAGCGAAACGCCCATTCCGCCGGAGTCCGTTTCACCCGATAACCGGCAATCCGTTTTTTTGCTTTCTCCGGCAGTAAATCAACCAGCTTGCCCCCCCGGAGAGGCTCCATGATAATCACCGGTATACCTTTTTCGGCTGCCGCCTGCAGTCCCTTTCTGCCTGCCTGGCTGTGCTCGTCCAAATAATTATATTGAATCTGACAGAAATCCCAGTCATAGGCGTTCAGAATCTCCAAAAATTTCTCGGTATTCCCATGGAAAGAAAAGCCAAGGTTCCGTATCTTCCCTTCTTTCTTTTTCCCGTCAATCCATTCTTCAATGCCGAGACGCTTAAGCTTCTCCCATGCCCCGATATCCGTCAGCATATGCATCAGATAATAGTCGATATAGTCCGTTTTAAGCCGCTCACACTGCTCATGAAAATATTTTTCGATAGATGCCTCCGATTTAATCAGATATTGCGGCAGCTTCGTCGCTATGGCAATATCCCCGCGGCAATTATTGCGTGCCAGAATTTCGCCCAGCGCCACCTCGCTTCCGCCATATATGTAAGCGGTGTCAAAATAGTTGACGCCTAAGCGGACTGCCTCCATAATTTCTTTCTCCGCCTTGTCAAGGTCAATGCTTCCACCTTTTTTCGTAAAACGCATGCATCCATAGCCAAGAAGGGAAATCGGGTTTCCGTTGCGGTCATTGCGATATTGCATAAGCTCTCTCCTCACTGTTTATTATTCCTGCTTCATCTTATCATACCCGCCAACAATACGCAAGAAACTTCAATTATTCCAGTCCTAAAAGGTAAACCCTTTCTCAAGCTCCTTACCTTTTCCTGTAACGTCTGTCACGATTCCTTCCAACTGGTTCAATATAATCAGAAATCCCTTTCAAAATATCCTTTGTGCGACTTTCTTTTAACCCCAACAATTTGCAGAAATCCCTAATTCCATATTCCTTTCCTTCTTCCATAAAAGCAAGAATTTTATCATACTGCATTTGAGTTTTTTTCGTCACTTTTTTATCGCCGTTTTTTATCGCCGCTTTTTTATCGCCGCTTTTTATCGCCGCTTTTTTATCGCCGCTTTTTTTGAAAGAAAGCGTCAGTACCGTTCTATCTGGATCAAATCTCTCCTCAATCACTGGTTCTTCCCAGCCTTCATCTTCCCAAACATTAAAGATATTCGGCACACCACTTCCAGCACGTTCGCCAATATTAATAAGATTAAACATTTTCATAAGTGCCTTATTTCGTGGGTCGGATTCACCGCCAAGGCGCATCTGCTTTTTACCGGTTCTGACGTATCCGGGATTTGCAAAAATCAGCTTATCTGGTTCTTTACGAATAACAACGCCACGCAATCCATGATAATCTGCATTAATCAGGCAGTTTGCCAATGCTTCACGAAGTGCCTTATGTACTGGAGTATCATCCACACGCTCGCCACCGGACATTTTGAATGGCACCTTAACATCCTTAATGATTTTATTGTAAACTCTGAAATAAAAATCACACACATTTCCAGACCATTCACCAGAACTGGACTGCAATCTGTCACTCCAACGTGTAGTAGGGTCTAATTCTTCTCTGTAATCCAAGAAATACTCAGGGAAATGACGGACAATATTGTACTCGTCACCAAACATCAACATACCCGCTACCGTAGGATGTAATTGTCCATCTTCATCAGAAATTGCAGCCGCGCCTATACTTCTCAGATACTCATGGTCGTTCAATCGTTCAAAAGGATGTCCCTCTTTCAATGAACGATGGCTATTACGATATCCATGAATAGTATCATAATTCAAATCTTCCATAGGCACCTTATCAAGCACTTCCATGTCCATAGTTCTCTCGGTCTGGTCGCGAAGCATAGTCTTTACCTGCAGTCTGGTACAATGATAATCACCCTCGTAATTGCGACGGAAAGTGCCATTGAAAATATCATTATTGATGTACACCGGCTTCTGCTCACGCTTTGCCATAGGCACATAAATAACCATAATTACATCTTTATTGTCACCAACTTCATATGTCTGAACATCATCTTCCGACAGAAGGTTAATACTTACCTTTTTAAGATTGTTCATATTATCCCAAAGTTCCTTACGAAGCTTCGATGCGTTCCGAAGCCCGGTAGTTCTCCAACTGCCGTCTTTATTTTCTTTGACACCCAGAATAATAACTCCACCATAGCAGTTAGCAAAGGAAGAATAGGTATCCCACAATGAAACTGGCAAGCCACCTTCTGCTTTTTTCACTTCTCTTCTGTTGTCTTCTCTGTATTCATCAAATTGTGAAAGGTCAAAAGTCTTAGGCATTATTTACACTCCTTATCATTTTAAATCGATTTGCGTCCAATATTTTGAACTTAATCTTTCACATACTCCATAATATCGCCATAGTCCACATCAAGGGTCTTACAAATCTTTCCCAGCACGCCCAACGTAACTTCTTCATCTCTTCGAAGTTTAGTCATGGTATTTGGTGCAATTTCAGCCTGTTTTCTCAAATCTGCTTTGCTCATTTTCCTATCCACTAATAATTTCCATAATCTGTTGTATGATACAGCCATAATGTACCCTCCACCATGCATCCAAAACTTATAAAATTCCGCAAAATATTATAACACAATCCTTATTCATCTTCAAGAAACTTTCGCACAACCTTGCGAGTTCCTGTGGCTTTAATTTTTCCTGTCGATATTTCCGATATACTTTAGTTTCATCACAAAAGGAGGCACTCTCGCACCTCCTTCATCACTACCTGCCAAGTCAGCCACCTTCTGCTGCACCCATTCTCCAATACTCCGCAAAATCATCCAACAATTCCTGTGCCCGATTCGCATCCCCTTTCATATAATCAAATCCAGTATCCCACATATCGCCAATCTGCCAGATTATCTCATAGGTCATATGCTTCTGCTTATCCTGCTTAATCTTCTCATAATAGGTTTCCGGAAATCTTCCATCTACAGGTATTCCGGATGCGTCCCTTTTTACTCCACTCCTTTCAGCACGTCTACCATGTCGATTTTCCGGATTCGCTTTGAGAAGAAAAAGCTGATGAGCACGGAAACCGCCAGCACCAGTATCCCGGATATTATATAGCACCACAGTTTAAGCGTCAGATTATAGTCAAAATTATCCCCATTGCTGTTCATCATTGCATTCAGGCTCAGCTTCCCCAAAGGCGCACCGAGTATAATACCCAGCAGAGACAGCCATAAATTCTGTACACTCAAAATACGCCGGATTTTTCCCGACTGCATTCCCATAACCTTAAGGGTAGCAAACTCCCGGATTCGTTCATTAAAGGAAAGATTCCCCGAATTGTAAAGCACTACAACAATGAGGATTACCGAAAAAATCAGCATTGCCCAGACCAGTATGCTGATTACCTCCATGCTGTTCCGGTATGCGTCCTCAATTTCCTGTCTGCCATTTACAGATACCACATAGCTTTTGTCCGCAAGCCCCTCGGGATATGAATTACTGAACATCCATGTCGGCATATATTTCTCGCCGGTTTTTTCATAATCCTTCCGGAGAAGTGTAATCCCCTGTGTCTCGTTGCTCTGATAAATCAAACCGACCTTTGATTTATGCCAGTCGTTTTCCATATACAGATGCCAGTAAATTTCATCTCCCGCCTTAATGTCCATATCCTGTGCAAGCTTCCGGCTGACGCCGATATTTCCGGATTCCAGCGACAGGACATTTTTATCTTCATCCAAAATATGATAAAGCCCTTTTCCCTCCACAACGGTCAGCGTTTCCTTTTCCCGGTCTGCTGACGGGGCGTTTTTTGCCTTTGCCACCTCAATCTGATTTACCATAATCAATTCCCCAGAAAGGTCATCTGCAAAGGAATCCAGCTCTTCAACCACTGCATCTTCAGAAAGCTTAACCTGCCATTCGGCGGACTGAACCTTAAATATCATATTGACCATATCATCAACCAGTACGCTGCAGCCTGTTCCGTAGAGCATAAGCATCATCCCTACCGCCGTACCGCATACGCACATTGCCGCCCGCAGCTTCGCCCTGGAAATATCCCGCAGATTATACTGTGAAATAAATCCCAGACGTCCCCAAAAAGGAAGCTTTTCAAAAATACAATGTTTCCCGTTTTTTGGTGGAGCAGGTCTTAATGCCTCCGCCGGTTTTATGCGGAGTATCTTACGGCAGCTCAAATACGAGGACAGCGCGCATATGACAACCACCGCCCCCCCAATCAGGATGCAGTGAACATCAAATCCCGCCTCTAATCCCGGCACAATATACCATTGTGAAAACATATTTACCATCACGGGACTTAATAAAAAGCTGCCCACAAGCGCACCTGCCGTTACCCCCAGAAGAGAAAAGAAAAAGCTGCTGCTGATATAGTGAAAAAACACCTTAACCTTTTTCATGCCCAAAGCGTTAAGGGTTCCGATTTGCGTGCGCTGCCGCTCCACCATACGGCTTACGGAGGTGGAAATGACCAGGACGGCAATTCCCACAAAAATAATGACAAATACATAGGAAAAGGATTCATGCTGGGAGAGCTCGCTGTCAAGCCTTGCAATTCCGGCAATAGAGGATTTATCCACCATTACCGCATATTCATGGTTAAGCGCTTTCCCGATTTCCTCCTCCCTGGAAAGTGCCGAACCGTCTTTGGTCTTAATAATCATCTGCGTATAAGGCATAATTTTTGCCAGCTGTTCGTCGTCGATTTTTTCCGCAAATTCAAGCAGCGTTTCCTTCGTGATATCCGAAACGTCCATTCCGTTTTGCCGCAGCAGTTCGAGCTGTTCGTCCAAAGCATCCGTATTTTCCGTAATATCCTCCGCCGTAATCTTACCCTGCTCAATCAAATGGGTTACATATTCCCGAACAGGGAAAGCATCATAGGACAGGTAAACAAAGGCGATATTTTCTATATACATGTCCGCATCGCCCTCCGCCTGACGGTATTCGTATTCTGCGCTTTCAATCAATCCTTTTACTCTGCGGGTAAACGTAATTCCGTTATATTCAATGGTAAAATCGTCCCCCACCTTAATATTTCTCAGCTTGGCAAAGGCATTGGTAAGCCAGACTCCCTCCGTATCCTGCGGGTTAAAGTCTTCCCCGTCTATACGATAGGGCACATTGACAAGGTTTTCCCTCTCCAAAAACAAATCCACCTGGGCGCCGTCACAATCCGGAGCGGAGCCGGTCACCGACATACGGAGCTGCGCCTCCTCTACAAAATCCAGATTACGCACCGCTTCCAGATTTTCTTTATCAAAGCCCTCTCCATATACCCAGAGCTCGGCAAGGCGGCACTTCTCATGAAATGTGGTACGCGCCTTATTCTGCGCAAATACATGACCCTCAAAGGTACAAAACATCATGACGGCAAGAGCGGAAAGCAGGAACACGGAGAATGCCTGCACCCAGTCCTTTTTTGTTTCCCGCAGCATTTTCTTAAACAGCATTACCACTCCACCTCCCTGACAGGAATCGGATTTTCATTTATCTTGATTTCCCGGATTTTCCCGTTTTTCATCCTTATGATTTTATCTGCACATCTGGCGATATCGGAATTATGGGTTACCAGAATTACCGTTTTCCCTTCCTCTCGGCACAGCTTTTGTAAAAGCTCCAGAACCACCACTCCCGTTTCCGAATCCAGGGCGCCCGTGGGCTCATCTCCCAGAAGTATCCGGGGATTTTTTGCCAGCGCTCTGGCAATGGACACCCTCTGCTGTTCCCCGCCGCTCATCTGCGACGGAAATTTATCCCGACAGTGAGAAAGCCCCACCAGCTCCAAAAGTTCATCTGCATCCCTGGCATCCTTAACAATGCTTTTAATCAGCGCAATATTCTCATATGCGGTAAGGCTGGGAATAAGATTATAAAACTGAAATACAAATCCAATAACATCCGCACGGTAGCAACCCAGCTCCTTATCGTTCATCGCCGACACCTCACGCTCCGCCACAACCACCTTTCCCTCTGTAGGAACATCCATACCGCCAAGCATATTCAGCACCGTGGATTTTCCCGCCCCGGACTGTCCTAAAATAACCGCAAATTCCCCCTCGTTTACGGAAAAGCTGATATGGTCCGCCGCTCTCTGCATACCTTCACCCGTCCCGTAAGTTTTTACCACGTCTTTAAATTCAACCAGCATATTAACCTCCTTTTTCCTGTTGCCGCCATGGGCGCAGCCGTATTTTGGAAACAGTGCGCTTTACCCCTGCCAACCGTTATTATTTCTCATGTTAGTTTTAACTAACTCATAGTGCGAATATATGTGGCGTCTTTTTGTTAGCCGCCACTAACCAAAACCAAGTATAGCACCTTTGCCCTGCGCCTGTCAACAAAAGATAAATGCTCTTACCCCAACGCCACATCCAGCGCCATCATCACCGTAAAGCCTGCCGCAAACAAAACCGTCCCCACATTGGAATGTTTTCCCTCTGACATTTCCGGAATCAATTCCTCCACTACCACGTAAATCATCGCCCCTGCCGCAAAGCTCAAAAGATAAGGCAGAAGCGGTACCACTAAGCCTGCTGCCAAAACGGTCAGAACGGCTCCTATCGGCTCCACGGCTCCGGAAAGCGCACCATAGAAAAACGCTTTTCCCTTACTGACCCCCTCCGCCTGCAAGGGCATGGAAATAATCGCCCCCTCCGGAAAGTTTTGTATCGCTATTCCCAGAGAAAGCGCCAATGCGCCCATTGCCGTAATTCCGGCGTCTCCGGAGAGCCACCCGGCATAAACCACGCCTACCGCCATACCCTCCGGCAGGTTATGAAGCGTCACTGCCAGCACCAGCATCGTAGTCCTTTGCAGACCGCTTTCCAAACCCTCCGCCTTACTGCTGTTCATATGCAGATGGGGAACCGTTTTGTCCAGCAGCAGTAAAAACAGAATGCCTATCCAGAAACCGGCTACTGCGGGAACAAACGCCCATTTCCCCATGGATGCAGACTGCTCCATAGCGGGAACCAGCAGGCTCCAGACAGAAGCCGCAACCATAACCCCTGCTGCAAATCCGGTCAATGCCCGCTGCAAAAGAGGATTCATTTCACGCCTCATCAACAGCACGCAGGCAGACCCAAGCGCCGTACCGGCAAACGGTATCAGAATGCCCCAAAATACCTGTGTCTGCATGATATCACCCCCGGAATGCGGAAAGCAGCCCTTTCTTCTCATAAGGCTCACTGTTTACGGATACCATCTCATATCCCGCTTTTACCACCGCATTTTTCAATTCCTCTTCCGGAATATCCTGTTCCGCAAGAATAACCGTCTGCTTTTTCGTATGCGAGCTGGTTACCTTTTTTACCCGAAACGTATTCCTTACCGCCTCATTGATGTGCGCCTCGCACATGCCGCACGCCATGCCTTCTATACCTAATGTAATCTTAACCATAAAACACCCTCCGTTGCTTTTTTGCTATTGATTAGCACAAGCCAACCGATGATTTTAATCAAAGCTGCGCTCGTTTGTTAGTCATTGCTAACTTGTTTTCAGTATACCGCTTCCTCCCTGCCTTTGTCAATGGAATTTACCCCGGCAGGTTATAGTAATTTCTTTACGAATTGTGTTTTTTCATGTATAATAAATAAGTAATGCGTTGATTTATCATCTATTCGACATCGCATCCGCATTAAGATAAGGGGAAGCTACAACACGGAGGTATGGGATAATGAAAAAACAGGACTCGAAACTGGCACTGTCGGTGCTTGCTGCACTTACCACTACACTTGCACTGATTTATACACTGATGATGTATCGCGATATGGTTTATGCCGTTGCAGGGATAAGCTTATTATTTTTACTAACTGCATTTATTCTGACAAAAAATCTGATTGCGTTTTCCGCAATGCATAATAAATCTATCCAGACCATAGTGAAAAGCGGTATTGATGATATTTCCTCCCAGCTGGAGATACTGGGCGGCGCACAGACTCAGCTGGGAAAGGCAACCTACATTTACACCAAACAGACGGCAAATGTTATCACCCGGCTGGAGGACAACTATGCGGAAAGCCAGATGGCGTTATACAAGAATCTCGCCTCTTTATCCAGTCTGCAAAATAAAGCAACCGGATTGATTATAAAATATAACCAGAACAATACGACAAAGCTGGTTTCTTCCATTAAAGATATGCACAGCCAGTTAAATGAAACCATGAACCATGGTTTTGACCAGATTCAACCGGCGGACAGCTCCGACATTATCGCTATTCTGGAAGATATCACCACCTATTTAAAATCCCGCCCGGAGGGAATGGACGAAGCGCTCAGCGAGCATCTGGATACTATCGCACAGGAGCTTCGGGATATTTCCGACGATATCCGGCAGATAGAGATTCCGGCGCCGGCCATTATCCAGTCGCCTCCGGCAAAAGAAGCCGGTTTTGTGCCGGAAGAAATCCCGATTACTCCATCTGATACGGATATGCCTGTGGATTCCCTCACCGATGCGGATATTCTCATGCCGGATGAAGCTTCGATTACTCCATCTGATACGGATACGCCTGTGGATTCCCTTGACGATGCGGATATTCCCATGCCGGATGAAGCTTTGATTACTCCATCCGATACGGATATGCCTGTGGATTCCCTCACCGATGCGGATATTCTCATGCCGGATGAAGCTTCGATTACTCCATCTGATGCGGATACGCCTGTAGATTCCCTCACCGATGCGGATATTTCCATGCCGGATGAAGCTTCGATTACTCCATCTGATACAGATACGCCCGTGGATTCCCTTGGCGATGCGGATATCCCCATATCGGATGATTCCTATATTGACACACTGACCGCAGAGTTACCGGATGCTTCCGAAAAGACAGCAGCAGAGGCACCGGTTACGGAAATCCAGAACACGGCATCCGATAAATCTCCGGACAGTACCCTCTCTGCCGATGAAATTGCCGCCCTGTTTGCTTCGGCAGACCCGGCACCAAAGAAACCGGAAAAAAAGGCTGCCGATAAAAAGAAAAGCGAGCCGGCTGCTCCTGCACCCGAGGACAGCAATAAACAGCTTTCCGCTGACGAAATTGCCGCTTTATTTGCCTCGGCAGAGCCCGCCCCTCAAAAGGAGGAGCCTGCACCCGCTGCGGTTCCCGAGCCTGCCGCACCGGTTTCCGACGACCCGAACAAAAAGCTTTCCGCTGATGAGATTGCCGCTTTATTCGCTTCTCTTTAACGAAAGGCTTCCGATAAAGGATAAAAAAACCTGTACAGCATACCGTAATTATCAGGTATGCCTGTACAGGTTTTTTATTCGGAAAATTTGTCTTTTCCTGCTAAAACCGGATATTCCGGTTATTTCTTATAAAAATCATATCTGCTGTAGCTGTTACCCCGGAAGGTGCTTCCTGTATATTCACTATCTTCCGTGGCTCCCGCATTCCGCCAGGTAGATTTTATCTTCTGTTCTCCTGTTTTTGCATCCGTAATCACATCATATGCTGCAAATTCACCGGTAAATTTATTCCGGTACCCGATATAGACGGACGTCGGCTTATACATAGAGGCCGAGGAATCCTTATAGCCGTAATCTGATATCGATGAATTATACTCATACTGAGACGTTTCTCTCTGCGTTCCATAAGTAATCATCGATTTATTTTTCACCTTTTGATAAACCGGTTTTCCGTCTTTATTATATGTACGCACGATAATACTGGTAACAGTGAAATTCTTATCCGACGACTTTACGGTTAATCTGCCTTTTTTCCCGGTAAGGAACTGATTCCTGGAAACAGTAGTCGTGGTACTATAACCATTTGCTTTTACCGCCCTTGTCGACTTAGCTTTTCCCAGCTTGACCGATGCTATAGGACTCGTCGTTTTTACTATCTTATACACAATCTGATGCGTCGTTTTAATCACGTTTACTGGCTGATAAAATAAATGCAGTTCTCCGTCTGCCCCTTTCTTTATTGCCGCCGGCACAACATCCGTACTATTCCAGTTTTCACTGCCTTTGCTGTATATCTGATGGCTCGTAACTCCCTCAAAATAGGTCACCCCGTTCAGCGTTTTTTTCACAAAGGGCTCTTCCGAATATTTTTTGCTTTCGTCATTATCATAGAGATAATACTGCTCTGTATCTGCCTGCGTATCCTCCTTCATCTCCAAATCCTGTTTTGTATATAAGTCATAGGTAACTGTATAGGTTCCCGACCGTAAAAAACAGAGGTTATAGCTGCTCCTGGACAAATATTTCACTGCTCCGGAATTAGCTTCCGTATATTCCGCAGAAGTCTTATATGCCTTGCTGTCGGAAAAATATGCCTTTGTCCGCCAGGAAAAATAATCTGCACTATTCCCCGTCAATGCCTTTTTGACCTGTTTTGCCGTTGCCTTTTTCTTTCCCGATTTAACTGCCAGGTTCATACTGCCATATTCCGGGGTATATGTCGACCCAACTTCTGCCAGCCTCTTTTCCGGCTCCGCCTTTTTACTGATAATCTTTGCCTCAACGCCCACTGACGGAAGCAGAACAAGCGCAAATGCCGCCGCCAGCACCGCTGTCTTTAACTTTGCTAAATAATCCATTAATTTTTACCTCCCCTCTCTTTAGTACTGCCACAGGGTAACCGTAGCCGTAGGAATTTTACTGTAGCTCACACTTTTCTCTCCGGTTTTTCCATTTTTTCTTATCGTTTTTATCTCTTTTCTGCCCCGCTTATTCGTAACGGAATATGTTAAGCTGTCGCCTAGAAATTTATCTTTATAGGATACATACACATAGGTGTACTTTCTCGTCGAATGGCTGTAATCACCGTCTGCATAACGGGAAACGGATTCATAGTCTTTGGAAAGCGTAACCGTGCCTCCGTTTTTCACCTTTTTATAAGCGTATTTACCGTTTGCTCCTACCGATACCACAAGAACTCCGGTAACCTTGTACTGACTGTTGGGGGTCACCTTTAACCGGTCGGCGGTTCCGCTTACCTTCATTGCGTTCACCTCCGTAGTCGTATACGTGCCCTTCTTTATTGCCCCGGTATACGAAAACACGGTCTGCTTTCCAAAGGTTACCTTGGATATCGCATCTGTAGTTCCCGCTGTCGCCAAAACCGTCATTGTATAATGTCCCTTTTTCTTCTTCTGACTGTCCACCACATCAAAGGATACCTTATAGGTTCCCGCTTTTTGTGCCATCATCGTCACCGTTGAATAACCGTATCTGTTTTCGTCGTCATGTCGTTCATAGGAACGGGTCACACGTAAATCCAGACCCTTTTTATTTGCCTTTAATTTGGAAATGCTGTCGCCATACCCATAATCCACCTTAAAGCTGGTCAAGCTGTACACTGCTACCCTCTTTTTCTTTGTGCTCTGCCAGTTTCCCTTGGCATTCTGGTAAGCGTCAACATACACTTTCCCTGTAACCTTGTCTGCCGCTTTTGCCGTCATGCCGGTTCCTGCCAGAAGCAGCAGGGCAAACAGCACGAGCGAAAGCCTCGTCCATCGTCTTCTTTTCATCAAATTATCCTCCTTCTTCTTTCACCTATCGGCGTACCCACTTTGCATAAAGCTTCAAATTTCCGGTACTTCCCTTTTTTATTCTGGTGATTTTCTGTTTATATTTTTTATCCCGATACCAGCCCTTAAATACATATCCCTTCCTTGCCGGTTTTTTCAGGATAATCGTCTTTGTGGTAACGGTATAATTTTTCGGATTTTTCTTATGGTTTTTCCCTTTGCGCATCACATAGGTAATCTTATATTTCACTTTCTTCCATCTGGCATACAGTGTTACATCTTCCTTACAGGAATCCAAATTGGTTATTTTGTTCTTCCCGGCGGCATCGGTATACCACCCGGAAAAGGTATAGCCCTTTTTTACCGGAGCGCTTAACGGATAATCCTTTCCCTCTTCAAATTCTGCCGGATTCTCATTTTGCTTCCCGCCGTTAAGCCGGTAAACCGCTTTATGGGTTTTCGGCGCCGTATCCAGACAGCGGTAAATCTCCTCTATAAAGTTTTCCACATATCCGTTTGTATACCGCACAATCTTATTTTCCGCATTGATATAGACGACCAGCGGCGTATAAAATGAACCGGTAATTCCCAATACACGCAAATATTTATTGGAAACATACCCGGCATTACTGCAAAAGGTAATATCCCCTCTTCCATAAGTATTACTGTATTCCTCTACATCCTTTATTTCCGTAGACAAAATATCCACGGCAAGAATATCCACATCGGAAAATGTCCTGCTGCTGTCATGTAACTCCCTCAGCATCGCCATACAATATCCGCAGCCCTGCTTATAAAAAACTAAA
Source organism: Bacteroidales bacterium (assembly GCA_023664535.1). GTDB lineage: Bacteria > Bacillota > Clostridia > Lachnospirales > Lachnospiraceae > CAG-590. The sequence continues at coordinate 17,101 of JAMPFJ010000018.1, read as the reverse complement.
ACCTTGGGTTTTCCCGCCGTCCCGGTGGACACAGTGCTTCCGTTTACCGCAGACAACGCTGCCTCCGGGTTTTCAAGATTCAACAGCGTATCGCCTGTTAAATTCACCTCTCCGTCCGTACCTGCCGCCAGAGCATTCCGGTTCATACAAAATAAAAGGCAGACGCCTAATACCGCCAGCATACCGATTCTTCCCATCTTACTCCTGCACTTCATTTATACCGTGCCTCCTTTCTCATGCAAAGGGCAGCTCATCCGCCTTTATTACCCTTGCGGATAAACTGCCCTCTTTCTGCTCCTGATGTCCTTTGAACTTTTTCTGTTATTTTACTTTAAGCGTAATTACTGCCTTCTTTCCGCTTCCGTCAGTTGCGTAAGCCGTAATCTTAACGGTTCCCTTTTTACATGCCTTCACTACTCCTTTGGCGGAAACCGTGGCAACCTTTGTCTTATTGGACTTCCAGACTACCTCATTGCTGGCGCTTGCCTTTCCCGGAGTTGTGACTGCCTTTAATTTCAACGTCTTTTTCACCTTAAGTACCTTTTTGGCAGCTTTAATCTTTATCTTCGTCACCGGCTTCTTCATGACCTTCACCTTAAAGGTCTTCTTTAAGCCGTTCTCTGACTTCACGGTAATGGTCGCTGTTCCCGCTTTCTTCCCTGCTGTAATCTTACCGCTCTTGTTAACCTTGACAAGCTTCGGATTACTTGAACTATAGGTCAGCTTCTCCTTTTCGGCATTTGCCGGTAAAAATGCCACCTGAAGGGTCATGCTCTTTTTCGGTGCAAGCTTATATACCTTCTGAACCGGCAGCGCCCCGGCGCCCTTTACCTTCGCAACCACCTTCAACCCGGTAGCTTCGATTTCATCATCACTCTCTTCATCGCCGTCGTCATCGTCGTCATCCTTCTTGTCTTCCTCTTCCTTATCGTCATCCTTGTCGTCATCACCCTTTTCGGGTTCTTTATAGCTGTTACCGTTCTTTTGCTGAATCTCTACTTTAATATCTTTATTCTCTGCCTCAATAGCAGGTTTGTCACCCTGTCCGGTCACACTGACCGTACCGCCTGTAATGATAACGGTTTCCGCTTTAATAGCCGCGCCGTTTTCTCCGCCGGTAACGGTTAGCTTTCCGCCTTCAATCGTTACCGTTCCTGAAGCGGTAATTCCCGCTGCAGCTCCGTTTCCGGTAACCGTCACGGTTCCGTCCGAAATAGTCACATTTCCTGCGGTAATTCCCGCATTTCCGTTTCCTCCGGCAATTATTACGCTGCCCGGCTTCTCTTCGTCTGCATTGGAAATGGTTACCGTGCACCCGGCACCACCCTTAACCGCCGCTGTTTTCTCTGAAACAATCTCGGAGTTTCCTTTCAGCAGAATATTCAGCTCCGTGCAGTCTCCCACAGCCTCTATCGCTTTGATTACCGCATTATCCAGTATTACCGTAACATCTTTCTCTGCCCGTATAATCAGATTTTCGTTGCTGCCGGTAATGATATAGGTTCCCGCTTCCTCAAGGGTCAGTACATTTTCCTCCAGGGAAACCGTACCGCCGTGCGCTTCGATATATCCGGCAATCGTAACCCTTGATACATCTACTTTAAACTGCTCTTCCTCTGTCATATAAGTAATTACTTCCAGCTCATCGCTTGCCGGGCTCGCCTCCTTATCGGCAGTCTCCTTAATACGAATCACAAAAGTATATCCCGTATAAGCCTCAAGACCGGTAAACATTGCGCTTTCCTGCCATTCAACCGTGCCATTCTGCTTTATTCCATATTCTGCGCCGCTTACGGTCTGCAGGATTACGCTGCTTGCGGTTTTGCTTTTCAACTGCGGTTTTGCCGGCTTTGCTGTCGCTGCTTTTTTCACCACCCGCTTAATCTCTTTTTGTATATCCGGCGTCAGTTCCTCACAGCTGATGGTAAGGATAGTGCTGTATCCCTCCGTATTGACGCCCATTCCTTTCTTTAACCGTACATAAAGCTTCGCCGTTGCCGCTTCTGCATTGCTTTCCTCCTCATTTAACGGCTCAAGATTCTGTGCGTCCTTCACGCTCAGCGTAAACTCCTCCGTATTATCATGGGTAAAGGTCAACTCATCAATGGTGACATTGGTTTTATTGATTACCTCGACAAGTACGCCATCATCCGATGTATACCCTGCCTTTAACTCCTCGGCATCCCCGGCATACACCTTAACCTCCAGCTCACCGCTGATTTCTATGTATTCCGCTACATAGACGACATCTCCCGAAACGATTTCTTCCGTACCGACAGCCAGCACCTCTTTGCTGCCGTCCTTCTTCCAGCCTAACGCCTTGTATCCGGAAAGCTTTTTCAGATTGTCAAGAGTAATCGTGCCCCCTCGCTTTACCTCTACCTCTGCTATGGTTTCTCCGTCTGCATTCTGATAGACCACCTTGCAGAACGTAATCCGGTTGCCCTCTGCATCCACCGGCTCAACCGAATAAATCTTTTCCGCATCGGATTGTATCTGACAGCCCTCAATCACTATTTTTTCCGCTTGAATCGGCGTAATTCCCTCTGCCGCATTCGCAATGAGAATACCGCCTAATAACCGTATCTCGTCTGCTTTCAGCGCTGCTGCATCCCCGCTTCCGGCAGCGGTTACCTTTCCGCTTTCCAAAATAATTGTTCCCGCTTCAACCGCTGCATTCTCACTTCCGGATACCTCCAGGCTTCCGGCTTTTCCCGTTTCCTTTCCGTTTTGAATGGTTACCGTATTTCTGCCGCCGTGAATCCCCTCGCTTATCACATTATCGCCAACCAGTTTAATCACAACATCCGCCGTGACATTCAGGCGTTTCATTGCAGCGCTGTTCAAGGTAAGCGTTCCGGCTCCTTCCACAGATACCGTTACTTTGGCATTTTCTCCGGTTACCGTATAATCTCCTGCCGGCAGGATTACCGTCTTTGTATCCGCATCATAGGTAAGCTTACCGTTATGCGCCTCAATATATCCGGCGTCCTCCACCTTTGACAAATCCACGTAATAGCAGTCTTTCTCCGTCATGTACGTTGTCACGTCAAGGGGTGCTCCCGCCCCGCTTGCTTCATAAATCCTGGTCTCCGCATAGCGCAGGGCAAAGCGGTAACCGGTATAAGCTTCCAAACCGGTAAATTCGCTGCTGTCTCCCCAGACATAATCCCCGGTGCCTGTTTTTATTCCGTATTGTACCGTTTCTTCTCCCGCATACTCTTTCAGCACAACGCAGTCCGCTGTTTTCGACAGAAGCTCCGGCGCTTCCGGTGTTTTTTCATATTGCTTCCTTGTGACTTTCAAGGCTGCCGTTTTTTCTACAGCTGTGTAATTCACCTTATCCTCCGGCTCAAATACCAGGGTAAATTCCTCTCCGTCATCGTCTATGGTTAATACCCTATCCTCTTCTTTCCAGCTAAATGTTCCCTCCACGGAAGACGTGCATTCCGTCACCGGCACTCCGCTAAGCTTCGTCCCCGCCTGTACCGCAATCACCGGCGGCACAGTAACTACCGGCTTCTGCTTCTCCACCGTAAACGTAACCGTCCTCGTCACCTGCGTTTTATCCTCGCTGACCCCTTCTATGCCAGCCGCCAGCTCTGCCGTTTTCTTCGCCGTCTCCGACAGCGTATAGATTACCTCTGCCCCAGTCATATCCGCAGTAACCGTCTGCTTCGGATTTTTCCAGGCAAAGGTTCCGTATTCATCCGAGGTTTTGGAAAGCCTTACCTGCTCCAAAGCCGTCCCTGCCGTCACCGTACCGGATACCGCCGGGAAGGTTACGGACGTAATTTTCTTCTTGTTTACCGTTACCCTGCAGGAAGCGGTTTTCTCCCCGTCCCTTGTGGTTGCCGTAATAACCGCTTCTCCCGGCGCTACTGCGGTTACCATACCACTGCTGGATACCGCAGCTACCGTGGCATCGGAGGACGACCAGGTTACCGCCCTATTTGTTGCCTCGGCAGGAGAAACCGATGCCGTTAATTGCTTTGTTCCCTTAACCTCCAGCGTAATCTCCTCTTCATCAAGGGAAACGCTCTCCACCGGAACCTTTACCCCGGAAGGCATCTCATAATATTTGGTAACGCCGACTGCGGTAAGCTCCTTCTTCGTCGCCAGTTCCTGTGCAATATCCGGATTCTTCTTATTCGCAAGGTATAAGCCGGCCGCCGCACCGGTAAAAGCGGCATTATAGTCGATTGCCACCTCATTACACCTATAATCATTGGAATCGTCATGATATACACCGGCTGTATTCTCAATTCCGCCTACCAGTGCCCCTACCAGCACATGCGCCTGAACGGTATGGTTATTTCCGTTGTTTGGCCAGTCTGAATAACCGGAAGCGGAACGGTGATGCGGATACTTGCTGGAATTAGCATTATAACCCACCACATAACACCGCTTATCTGCACTGTTTCCCAGCAGGAATTTCATCTGCCCGGTTGCCCACTCGGTATACTGCTGCTCTTTCCCGCTGTTTTTATCATAAATCAGTCCCTCAAGCTGAACATTACAGTTATATCTTGCCGAACCCCATTCACTCAGCCATGCATATCCGTTGCTGACCTTTGTCGCACTGTTAATCTTTTGGGATGCATTTGCTGCCAGCGGTGATAAATTTCCGCCGTAGGCTGCCGCATACGGTCCCACCTGATCCCATGCCGGGTCTGCACCAGTATCAATCTGGCTTTCGTATCGTTTATACTCGTTTAAATAACTTTCCTTTTTCGTTGCTTTATAGAGCCACGCCGCCGCCAGACAATAATCATCCGCCCAGGAGCTTGAGCCGTAATATGCACCGCCTTGTGCATCGGTCTGCTTCTGCTTGCTGTTTCTCTGCGCCATGGCAAACAGTTTTTCCGCATACTCCAGATAGGTTTCATTGCCAAAATTGACGTAGTGGATTGCCAGCGCTGCCGCTGCCTCACTTACCTGGTCCGTTGCCGGAGTTGAGCTGTCTGCAAAATAGGCGGGACGGTCAAGGTTCTCCTTCTCTGCCGATACCCACGAGTTATGGGACGCACCATCCCCCACCTGGTAACAGAACGCCTCTGCATTGCCACTGCTGTCCAGCACCGTACACCGCACAAAATAATCGCAAAAATAATCCAAAATCGTCTTAAAATGCGCTGTCTGCCCCGTTTCCTCATAAGCGTCTTTAAATTCATAGAAACCAAGCCCCAGTATGGATGCCGTATATCCCTGCGGCAGTCCAAATTTATCATGGTCGCCGGCATCATGGAAACCGCCGGATACGTCTACCGTCTTTCCCTTATAGGTCACCGTTTTATCCCGCAAATGGCAGTTCCCTCTCCAATCCAGTGCACATTTGCCTTCCAGCTCGCCGCACATGTTGGCGTCGTAGAAATAAAGGGATTCCTGTAACAGCTTCGCAAAATTGTATTCCACATCCAGTCCCAAATCCGTAGTGGTATCTCCCTGTACCCCGCCGGAACCGCTGGTGCCTCCGCCACCGCCGACAGGAGAACCGCCGGTTGCATTGTTGATAACGGAATCGAATGCATTACTGGAGGATGTTCCCGTCTTATAGTATACCACCGCATTATCCGGCTTGCTGTTTGCAAAATAATTAAACTTAATCGTCTCCGTATTTGTGGAGCCAAAGGAAGCTCCCGCCGGGATTACCGCACTTGCGACAGGGGAAATATACAGATAATCACTGGTATAAGCAGTCTTTATCTGTGCCCATGAGCTCCAGTCCTCTACCTTGGTCACCCCTTTTATCGGGACGGCAACTATCCAGTCCCCAATGCTGGTTCCGGTCTGATTATCAATTTGCAGGTAATATTCATGATATTCTCCCGCTACATTGCTCTCTGTAAAGGTTACCTTAACCTTATCCGATGTTTCTCCAATCGCCGACGGGTCTGTTGCCGTATCATCCACGCTGGGCGAACCGGAGGATTCACCAAGCTGGTAGGTCAGCGTATAGGTTGCATTTGCCATTTCCCTTGACGCTATCTGAAAGCCTGCGCCGTTGGCGCTTTCTCCCGCACTGATGGTTGCATTTGTCCACAAGCCATCGTCACCGGTTCCTTTATATGTACCTACTATAATATTATTTCCGCTCTTGGAAACCCCGTTCCAGCCTGCATTATATGTGCTTAAACTATTACAGGTAATCGTCAGCTCCCAGTCGCTGATTGTCCCGGCAGAACCGTTTACAATCTCCACTGCGTATTGGTCCAAATCTTCGGCGGGAGAATTTGCCCCCCATTTACCTGCCGGAACTCTCTTCGTCTCATCTACGCTCAGCTTGACATGTATCGGCTTGGACGTATCATCCGCTCCCGTCACCGTTACCTTGTCCGCCGCCTTAGCATCCTTCGCCGGTACCGCTGCCAGTCCGGCAGCCATGATAAACGCCAGCAGCCATGCCGCAATCCGTTTACCTAATCTCCGTTTTCCCTTTGCCATTCTTTTCCATCCTCCTTTACACACCCTGTTTGCTAATCCGATAGTTTCTTAATTTTCATTCCAACGCACATTCTCTGCCGTGCGTTACCGCAAAATACACTATTTTTATTATATCAATTTATTCCTTTGTACACAATGAAAAGTTTTTCGTGAAAACGGCAATTTTATATGGTAATATTGTATAAAAATCAGATAAACGAAAGGACGACTTATCCATGGCAAATCAGGCAAAAATTCTCATGTTCCATATTGAGCCGAAAAAGGCGGCACAGATTGAAGGCATCTGCCGGAGCCTTAAGCTTAAACCGGTTAAAATCAAGCCCGCCGCCTATGGGCAGAAGCTGGGCTATCTCGCCGGTATTACCGGCTTTACCCGGGAAAACATCCCCTGCCAAAGCGTCGAGTTTCCTTCAGAAATGCTGGTATTTTCCGGCATGGACTCCCAGCGGGTAGATAGATTTCTTTCTCAATATAAGGAAACCGGCATTGCCCCTGTCAGCTTAAAAGCCGTCCTTACTCCCCACAACATTTCATGGAGTGCAGAAGAACTGTATAGAGAATTGTTTCGGGAACATATGAAGCTGCATGGGATTTAGACACAAAAAAAGAACCAACCCAATGTACAAAGACATCAAATCGATTCCTTTACAGTGGGCCGCCGGGGGCTCGAACCCCGCACACCCTGATTAAGAGTCAGGTGCTCTACCAAATGAGCTAGCGGCCCGAAATATATCGTTGTTTTTCGTAACAACAGTGATGATTATATATGATAGCTAAATAAAATGCAAGTACTTTTTCAAAAAAAATTCATATTTTTTTCATATTCCTGTTTTACAGTATCTTTTATCCCATAGACATGATTTGACAGTGGCATTTTATCTAATCCTATATTATAATAAATGTCTGATTCTACCGATTAGGAAAGGAGCCTTTCATGAAGAAAAAAACCGTACTCACAAGCGTCCTTACGCTGTTACTGCTTTTTGTTATCGGAAATACTGCTCTTGCCGCAAACGAGGACCCCGGTTCCGGGAGACTGTCCGGCAGTTCTATTTCCTCCGGATTTTATGACGACGACCCGGAAGCCTTTTCTACGGTTCCCGAAGAAAATCCTGCCGCCCTGTCAGAATTTGGACGGTACGGCAGTTTTACCAGCGTAAGCCCCTACACTGGAAACACCTATTCCCATCAGGACACCTTTACCGACCGCACTCTCGTAAACGGCATTGATGTCAGCCAGTGGCAGGGAACCATTAACTGGAAACAGGTTAAAAAAGCAGGAATTGATTTCGCCTTTATCCGGGTAGGCTACCGCGGATACGGCTCCGGCCTCCTGGACGACTCCACAATGGATACTTATTATGAAACAAATATGAAAAATGCCATTGCCGCCGGTATTAAGGTAGGCGTTTATGTATTTTCCCAGGCTGTCACAAAAAAAGAAGCGATTGCGGAAGCAAATTATATTCTGAACCGTATCGGAAATTATGAGATTTCCATGCCGCTAATTCTGGATTACGAATATGCATCCACCGAAACAGGGCTTGGCGGACGCCTCTACAACGCCAATCTCACCAAAAAGCAGGCGACCAATATCTGCCTTGCTTTCTGCCAGACGATTGCCAATGCCGGCTATACCCCTATGGTCTATGCCAACAAGAGTATGCTGGAAACCCAGTTAAATGCAGATACCATAAGCAAGGATTACCGCATCTGGCTTGCCAATTACACTACAGCGACCACCTACGGTAAAACCTTTGATTTCTGGCAGTATTCCAGCTCCGGTTCAGTAAAGGGCATCAGCGGAAATGTTGATATGAATTTTTATTACGAGCAGCTGGGGGACAGCTTTGCGCAAAATGCCAACAGCATTTCCTCCGTTACCGTTGCCCGGATTCCCAACCAGATATACACCGGCAAAAAGATAACCCCGGCGCTTAAACTGACCCATGACGGGAAGACACTGAAGGAGGGGGAAGACTACACCGTGATTTATTCGGATAATAAAAAAATCGGTACGGCAGCCGTCACCATTGCCGGAACAAACGAATACCGGAACGTCCGGACGGTCACCTTTAAGATTCTTCCGAAAACCATGGGCAGCGTGAAAGCAAAGAAACGCACGGCAAACGCCATCACGCTTTCCTGGGAAAGGGATTCCTCCGTTACCGGCTACCAGATATACTGCTCTTCTTCCCTGAACGGCGCTTATAAAAAAGCGGCAACCATTTCGGCAAATAAAACGACGACATTTCAGCATGCAAAGCTGCAGGCCGGCACCTGCTGCTATTATAAAATCCGTGCCTATAAAACCGTTGACGGCGCTAACTATTTCGGTGCATTTTCACCGGTAAAAGCGCTTTATACCAAAACCGGTTATACCCGGACGGCGACGGCAAGACGGAAAACCGCACTTTACCCCTCCGCTTCAGATGAGGATACGGCTGTTCTTACTCTGCCGAAGGGCGCCAAAGCCTCCGTCACCTACAGCACACAGGATGAGGACGGAAACATCTGGTATTACGTCACTTGCCAAACCGGGGACAAAAAAAGTAAAGGCTACGTCCCGGCAGGCAGGGTTTCCGTTACCATGACCGGAAAGGTGGCTGGCACCGCAAAGGTAAATGTAAGAAAATCTTACAGCACCGGCTCTTCGGTTCTCACCACATTGGCACGGGGGAAAAAGGTTACGGTAACCTCTGTCAAGACCAAAAACGGCGTGCTCTGGTATAAAGTTACCTTTACTAAAAATAAGAAGGTTTATACGGGCTGGATTTCCTCTCCTTATCTGAAGCTGATTTAAGATTTTGCTTTATGCGGGAATCAAACGGCTAAAAAAAGATATACTAATAATAAAGAATGGTAGTTGACTTTCTGCATTGATTAGTCTACAATTCAGTTATATGAAATGCAATGACGAGGACAGTAGATTAGGATTCTATTTCCAGAGAGGGCTTATTATGCTGGAACAAGCCCATTTAGAGCCTTATTGAACACCACCTCTGAGCTGCCTCCAATAAAGGCCGGTGACACCGTTACCGTCAATGAAGCCGCCTATGGCTGTCGATACACAAGGCAAACTGCCGTGGATTGATGCAGGAATAGGAATCAGGGTGGAACCGCGAGAAATCGTCCCTGACATGATGATATCATGTCGGGGATTTTTATATTTTATAACGAAAGGAGTTTTACCATGAATATTTTAGAAACTGTGAAAGACACCATCTCCGATATCTGTACCTCCGTTGAGGATTTTTTTACGGATGAGATATCGGTAACCAGAAAATCTCTTATGACCGTTGGCGCAGTCTGCGCACTGGTCGGCATTGTCTGGGGATTTGTCCTTTCCCCGATTAAAAAGGGGATTTATATTAACATTGCAAACAACGGCAATATGCGCGAGGAAGACGACAAATAGCTTACCGCCTTAATCACAAAACCGTTATAATAGGTAATTGCGAAACTCCCAATTTCCAAAATCCAGTTGTGCAATATAGACAATATCATAAACAAGGCGCTTTGGAGCCGCCAGTGCTTAGCGATGCCTGAATACTTAGCGAAGCTGAGCTGAGCTTAGTAGAAAGGTATGCTTTAGCTGGTTTTTTCGAGCTTAGCACTGTTGCGAGCGACAAGCAGCGCAAGCGTGCCTGTATTGATTTGTCTATATTGTACAACGGACGTCTTGAAAAGCTTAAGTTTCGCAATTACCTGAACAGCAAAGGAGATAGATAATGAAAATTACATTGAAAGACGGCTCCTGTAAGGAGTACGAAAGCGCAATGTGCGTTTTGGATATTGCAAAAGACATTAGCGAGGGACTTGCCAGAGCGGCATGTGCCGGAGAAATCGACGGCAGGGTTGTCGACCTTCGAACCTTGGTGGATAAGGACTGCCAGCTTAACATTTTGACCTTTGATGACGATGCCGGCAAAAAAGCATTCCGCCATACGGCAGCCCACATTTTGGCACAGGCGGTAAAACGGCTTTACCCGGACGCAAAATGCACCATCGGACCGGCGATTGACGAGGGCTTTTATTACGACTTTGACATGCCCTCCCTCACCAGAGAAGATTTGGATAAGATTGAAGCGGAAATGAAAAAGATTGTAAAGGAAAATATTCCGATTACCAGTTATATTCTCCCCCGCGCCGAGGCGCTTAAACTGATGGAGGACAAAAACGAGCCCTACAAGGTGGAGCTGATAAACGACCTCCCGGAGGACGCCGAGTTAAGCTTTTATGAGCAGGGAGATTTTACCGACCTTTGCGCCGGACCGCATTTAATGAGCACCAAGCCGGTTAAATTTTTTAAGCTTACCTCCTCCTCCGGTGCATACTGGAGAGGCAATTCCGACAACAAAATGCTGACCCGCATTTACGGTACCGCCTATACGAAAAAAGAGGAGTTAACCGCCCGTCTCGAATTTTTGGAAAATATCAAAAACCGGGACCACAATAAACTGGGTCGTGAGCTGGAATTATTTACCACCGTGGATATCATCGGGCAGGGACTTCCGCTGATGATGCCGAAGGGCGCCAAAATCATCCAGACCCTGCAGCGGTGGATTGAAGACTTGGAGGACAATGAATGGGGTTATGTGAGAACCAAAACTCCCCTGATGGCAAAATCCGATTTGTATAAGCTGTCGGACCACTGGTATCACTACAAAGAGGGTATGTTTGTCATGAATGATGATAACGCCGACTACGACAGTGCTGAAGAAGAGCAGGCGGCAGCGGAAAATGCTTCCGCAGCCAAATCCGGAAAAGAGGTTATTGCCCTCCGTCCGATGACCTGCCCGTTCCAGTATTTTGTCTATAAGGCAAAGCAGCACAGCTACCGTGACCTTCCTTACCGTATGGGGGAAACCTCCACGTTGTTCCGCAACGAGGATTCCGGAGAAATGCACGGTTTAACCCGTGTGCGCCAGTTCACCATTTCCGAGGGACATTTAATCTGCACCCCCGAGCAGATGGTGGAGGAATTTAAAAATTGTATGGCTTTGGCGAAGCACTGTCTGACTACCCTTGGCGTGGAGGAGGACGTCACCTACCACCTGTCAAAATGGGACCCCGATAATCCAGATAAATATCTGGGCGAGCCGGAGGTCTGGGAAGAAACCCAGCAGCATATGCGGGATATTATGAACGAGTTAAATATTCAGTTTACCGAGGAAGTGGGGGAAGCCGCTTTCTACGGACCGAAGATTGATATCAATGCCAAAAATGTATACGGTAAAGAGGATACGATGATTACCATCCAGTGGGACGCATTACTTGCCGAACGTTTCGACATGTACTATGTGGATAAAGACGGTGAAAAGAAACGTCCCTACATTATCCACAGAACCTCCATGGGATGCTATGAGAGAACACTGGCATGGCTGATTGAGAAATATGCCGGCGCATTTCCCACCTGGCTGGCTCCGGAGCAGGTTCGCATTCTTCCTATCTCCGAGAAATTCCATGAGTACGGAAATACGATTCTTGCCGAGCTTAAGAAAAACGGCATTCTCGCCACCATGGATGACCGCGCCGAAAAGATTGGATATAAAATCCGTGAAGCCAGACTGCAAAAGCTTCCTTATATGCTGGTAGTCGGTGCAAATGAGGAAGAAAGCAAAACGGTTTCCGTGCGCCGGCGGGGCGAGGACGGCGACCTCGGCGCAATGGAGCTGACTGCCTTTATCCAGAAAATTTGCGAGGAAATCCGGACAAAATCTTTAACACAGATGGAAAAATAATTTTGCTAAAGCAAGTTTACACGGCAGGGTTACCCGGTCAGACCGTCCGGATATCCCTGCCGTTGCTTTGCAGCTTCATCAGCAGCCCATCAAAAACCGCTGTAATAATTTTTTGTAAACCATGGAAAAAATTAAACATTCAACCAAACGATAGGAGTAACCATTATGAAAAAACTATACCGCTTATTTTTGTCCCTGCTTTTCATTTTCATCCTCATTTTCTGCAACAGTCCCTGCTCCGCCCTGGCAGCATCCGGGGTACTTCCCTCCGGTATCGCCTACGATGAACTTGCACAGCAGATTGATGCTTATGTTGAAGAACACAGAGAGACAACCGCAGGCATGGAGACTGCCGTTTTTACCAAAGACAGCATTCTTTTTCACAAAGAGTACGGATATATCAATAAAGAGGAAAAGCTTGAGCTTAGCCCCGACAGCATACTGGACTGGGGGTCTATCAGCAAAACCCTAATCTGGGTAAGCGCAATGCAGTTATGGGAAGCCGGCCTGCTGGATTTAGATGCGGACATCCGGCAATACCTTCCTGACGGATATCTCACCAATTTAAGCCATGATACTCCTGTTACCATGCTGGATTTAATGAATCATCAAGGAGGATTTCAGGAAAGCTATGCGGATATGTATGTTTCTGACACGAAAAACGTTCACCCTCTCGGCGAACAGCTGCTAAAGCATCAACCAGCGCAGGTCTACGAGCCCGGCACCGTCACTTCTTATTCTAATTGGGGTTCTGCTCTGGCTGCCTATGTCATTGAACAAATCAGCCGCCAATCCTACGATGACTATGTGCGGGAACATATCTTTACCCCACTGGGCATGAACAACACCGCTATCCGACCGGATTTGTCCGACCAAAAAGGTGTTCTGGAAAGACGGCTGGAAACAAAATGTTATACTGCCAGCGGTACAAGGCTTCCACGTTCCTTTTACCATATTCCCCTGTATCCCTGCGGTATGTGTGCAGGTACGCTTGACGACTTAATTCTCTATGCACAGGCTTTAATGCCCGCTGATGGCCAGGCCAGTCCTCTATTCCAAAAAACGGATACCTTGCAGTTGCTTCTGTCCCCCTCTTCTTTTCTCGGAGACAGTGAATATGCCCGCTTCTGCCACGGCTTTCCGGTAAAATACTATTCCGTTCCCGTTATCACCCATGGCGGAAATTCCTATGGCTGCTCTGCCATAATGGCAATCGATACGGATTCCGGTATCGGAACCGTGGTTATGACAAACCAATATACGGAAAGCATTTATACCGAGGACATGCTCCCCCTTATTTATGGCAGTCCGGCTTCAGCAGACAGTATACCCGTACCCCAAAGCACAGAGCAGCAATATGTCACGCAGACGAGAACCTTTTTAGAGGGACCCCTTTCCATCCTTAGCGCCTTTGGAACCGGATATACCAGACCGGATAACGATATCCCCTGGAGCTATTCCTCAAATGACGGCGTGGCAAAATTTCAGTTTACTGAAGCCGTTGACTGGGTTGTTATTTCCCCGCAAAGGTATTATGCCAGTACCATACTGGTTTTACTGTTTCTCATTTCCCTTTTTTATCTGATAATTATCCGGGGAGTCGGAGGAGGGATTGCACTCTGTCTCCGAAAGCTTCAGCGAAAAACCGTTTCGGCATCCGATATCCTGCTAATCAGGCGGGAACGCACTGCCTGTATACTTATGGGGCTATGGTACGTTAACCTTGGCATCATCATTTACCGGCTCTATTCCAACGCACCATGCTACACCTACCAATGGCAGTTCGCCCTGACCGGAATACTGGGAATCCTTATGATTGTTACTTTTTTCTCACTGTTGATGCATCGGAAATCCGGCAGCCTGAAATTTTCCCAAAAGCTAAAGCTTGTTTTCACTGGATTTTTCCTGCTTGTTTCTGTTGCCGCTATTTTTTACTGGGACATGTACCAGTTCTGGGCTTTATAAACCTGCTGAATCCGGAAACGGCTCCCCTCAGAGGAATATTTTCCTTAATGACAAATTCTCCTGTTTCCGTTATAATAAACCCAACTGTGTATATCGTTGTTATACGCACAACTCAAGTTACGTTACAAAAGGAGGATTCTCATGTCAGAGAAAAAAGTTATGCTCGGCAACGAGGCGATTGCCCGCGGTGCATACGAAGCGGGAGTTAAGGTATCCGCCGCATACCCGGGGACGCCAAGTACCGAGATTAGTGAAAACTTAGTCCAATACCCTGAAATTTACTGCGAATGGTCGCCAAACGAAAAGGTTGCCATGGAGGTTGCCATCGGCGCTTCCATCAGCGGCGTCCGTGCCATGGCGTCCATGAAGCATGTGGGCTTCAATGTTGCCGCCGACCCTATGTATACCGCCGCTTATATCGGCGCTAACGGCGGTCTTGCTGCGGTGGTTGCCGACGACCCCGGAATGTACAGCTCGCAAAATGAACAGGATACACGGCAAATCTGCCGCGCTGCACAGGTTCCGGTTTTGGAGCCCTCCGATTCCCAGGAAGCAAAGGATTTTATAAAAGCGGCGTTTGCACTTTCCGAAAAATATGATACTCCGGTGGTACTCCGCACCACTACCCGTCTTGCACATTCACAGGGAGTAGTCGTCTTAGAGGAGCGTATGAATCCGGAGGATAAGCCCTATGAGCGCAATACCGCCAAAAATGTAATGATGCCGGCAAATGCCATCAAACGCCATATTTTTGTAGAAGAGCGCTTAACCAAAATGGCGGAGGACGCAAACACCCTTACTGTTGCCGATTCCGGCTTTGCAAAGGATATCCCGCTAAACCGCATGGAAATCAAGGATACCAAAATCGGATTTATCACCAGCGGTATTCCTTACACCTATGTTAAGGAGGCCTGCCCCGATGCTTCCGTTTTAAAGCTCGGTCTGGTGCATCCTCTTCCGGAAAAGCTCATCAGGGAATTTGCTTCCAAGGTGGATACCCTCTATATCTTTGAAGAATTAGAACCGGTCATCGAAGAGCAGGTTCGTGCATGGGGAATCGAATGCATCGGTAAAGAGGTATTTACCGTACAGGGCGAGTACAGCGCAAATATGATTCGCCGAATTGTCTTAAACGAGGATTTGGCATTAAATCCTCCCGCCACGGTTCCCGCCAGACCGCCGCTTCTTTGTCCGGGCTGTCCACACAGAAGCGTATACACGGTACTGAACAAACTGAAAATCCACGCTGCCGGAGATATCGGATGCTATACGTTAGGCGCCGTTGCTCCCCTAAGCGTAGTCGATACCACCATCTGCATGGGCGCCTCCATTTCCTCTTTACACGGAATGGAAATGGCGAAAGGCAAGGATTATATTAAAAACTGGGTTGCCGTAATCGGAGATTCCACCTTTATGCATACCGGCGTTAATTCGCTAATGAATATGGTTTATAACCAGGGCACCGGAACCGTCATCATTCTGGATAACTCTACCACCGGAATGACCGGACATCAGGACCACGCTGCAACCGGTAAAACCCTGCAGGGAAAAGAAGTCCCCGCCATCAATATTTACCACTTATGCAAGGCGATGGGCATTGAGCATGTAACGGAGGTCAACGCCTTCGATATCAAGGAGCTTGAAAAGATAATCAAGGAAGAGGTGGCGAGAGATGCCGTTTCCGTGATTATTACGAAATCGCCCTGTGCATTACTTAAGGAAGTCCATTTCCCGAATAAATGCGTTCCTGTTCCGGAAAAATGCAAAAAATGCGGATTGTGCTTAAAACCGGGCTGCCCCGCTTTGACCAAAAATGAGGACGGATTCATTTCCATTGATGCAACCATGTGCAACGGCTGCGGGCTCTGCCGGAACTTATGTCCATTTGACGCAATTAAGGAGGTGGCAAAATCATGACGGAAACAAAGAATATTATGATTGTCGGTGTAGGCGGGCAGGGAACCCTGCTTACCAGCCGGATTCTCGGCGGTATTATTTTAACCGCAGGATATGATGTAAAGTTGTCTGAGGTACACGGCATGGCGCAGCGCGGCGGTTCCGTGGTTACCTTTGTCCGGTACGGCAAACAGGTTGCCGAACCTATTGTGGAGGAGGGACAGGCAGACGTTTTAATCGCCTTTGAGCGTTTGGAGGCTCTCCGCTATGCCCACTTCTTAAAACCGGAGGGGGCACTGGTGATAAATAACCAGCGCATCGACCCGATTACCGTGGTGACCGGCGTTGCCGAATACCCGGAAAATATTATTGAGGATTTAAGCAAAAGCTATAAGGTTTATGCTGTAGACGCTGCCGCAGAAGCCTTGAAGCTCGGCAATTCCAGAGTGTTTAACAATATTGTACTGGGCGTTGCCGCTAAGCATATGGATTTTGCCAAAGAGGACTGGCTGAAGGTTATTGCCGACACCGTGCCGCCAAAAACCGTGGAAATTAACCAGAAAGCATTTCTGACAGGATATATGTCTGTATGACCTATATTATTTAAGTGTTCCCCCCTACAATTATTATATGGAACAATCATGTACAGGGTGCGCTGCCCCATTCCAAAAGAATGGGGTGGTGCCATGAAGATTGTAATTTTATTCTTTTACAATCTCCAAATATCTGTCAAGCCGTTCACCTACATATTCAGCGACAAGCAAAACCATACCGTCAGCTTTGCCGTCACGATAAAATGCGTCGAAAGCATCGTAGTAGCGTCTGCGGTCTGTAAACTTAACATTAATTGCAGGGTATCCGTTGCGGATAAGCTCAAGGTTTAAAATCAAACGCCCAGTTCTGCCATTTCCGTCGGCTCATGTCAAGTAAAGGACAAAAAAATTTTAATAGTTCTTTATTTTAGAATCTCCCTAATGTACCGCTCATAACAATAGACCCTGTACCTCTGCTTGTTTGAAATTTCCTTTATCAAGTCATGTTTTTCTAAAATA